>JAWXTF010000015.1:0-68117 GCA_044433965.1 Rikenellaceae bacterium
ATTGCATCTCTAAGATTATAAAGATCAAAGAGTTGACGCAAATATATTTGCACAACTCTTTGGTCTTTATAATTTATTAAATGCCTATGGCATTTAAACCCAAATCGAGGTTCACCTCGCTGATGTGGTGGTGGAAACCGAAGGTTGACACAGAGATATCTATTATGAGGAGCGTTGAAAATGAATTTTCAAAAGCTCATCATAATAGATGTCTCGCTTGGGGCAAAGCCCCCACCACATCAGCGCAACAAAAAAGTCAAAAACGAAGTTTTTGGATCCAAGCTTAAGCTTGGTGCCGCGCGGAACGAGCGCGATAAGCAAGCTTTATCAAGCATCAACCCCATGCAAAGCCCCACACCACATCATCGCAACAAAAAAAAGTCAAAAACGAAGTTTTTGGATCCAAGCTCAAGCTTGGTGCCGCGCGGCATGAGCGCGATAAGCAGGCTTCTTCGCATCTTTACCCTGAGCGTAGTTTCAACTATAAGCTCTAAAGAACCCCTCTTTCAGTAGGCTCAATTAATTGACCGCCACGCCACTTTTGTGGTAGCGGTAGCCAAGTAGGCGGAGTCCCACGGCAACACCTACACGGAAAAAGACCTTTGCCGAGCGTGCAAAGATATAGAATGCCATTACGCTTTGAGCCTCGATACTCTCCTTGCGGATCATGGTAAGCGCTGTGGTGGCAGCTGCACGCATTGCATTTTCGAGCTTGGTAGCCTCCTCACTCTCAAGGGTGTAACCTAACATCTCCTCCACTACATACTCATCCATCTCATCGAAACCTCGTGGCGCTGCGATAGGTGTATAGAGATCTTCCATATCAGAGAACTTCTCCCATGCTGTATCCCACAGAACTGAGAGTCCAAGACCCATATATGCTGCCCATGCGATTGCTGCTGCTGGGTATTCATTGATTTGTGGCACTGCTGCCGCCATATACTCGGCAGCCGACGAATCCCACTTTTGTTCTAACTCCTCAACTGCCAATAGCTCCCCCTCCAAAAGAGAGGCATCTGTAAGTTGACGTACTAAGGTATGTGTTAGACGCTCCTCGTAATCACACAAAAATTGGTTATCCTCTTGCTTCATTTTATTAAAATTTTGGACAAAGATACTCTTTTTTTAGCAATATCCAGATAGCTTATTGAAATTCAAACAGGACAAACGCTCGAAAATAACTCCAGGAAAAACGCATGAAACATATTATCTCTTATGCCTCCGGCGGGCGTGGATAGCACCCCCGCGGGTGCATACCTTCTTGCGCTTTACAATTTTTTAAATGCCTACGGCATTTAAACCAAAATCGAGGTTCACCTCGCTGAAGTGGTGGTGGCAACCGCAGGTTGACACAGAGATATCTATTCTGAGGGGAGTTGAAAGTTTACTTTCATAAGCCCCACAGAATAGATATCTCGCTGGGGGCAAAGCCCCACCACATCAGAGCAACAAAAAAAGTCAAAAACGACAGTTTTTGGATCCAAGCTTAAGCTTGGTGCCCGCGCGGCATGAGCGCGATAAGCAGTTTTTTTTCGTGCGTTTACCCTGAAAATAACTCGATAAAATTAGGAATTGCCCAATAATTGTAGTTACTTTGTAGAACTTAACAATGCGATTATGAATTTTTTACAAAAACTATTAGTATTAACACTCTTTGCTACAATCCTTGGAGTAGCTCCAGCGTTGGCAGAGGATAAAAACGAGAAGAAGATGACAACGATACATTTGACAAAGGAGGAGTTTTTAAAGAGAGTTTTCAACTACGAAACAAATAGCGATGAGCTAAAATACGAGGGAGACAAACCTGCTCTGATAGATTTTTATGCTTCGTGGTGCGGACCATGCAAGGCTATAGCTCCTATCTTAGAGGAGTTAGCCGAAGAGTATGCAGGCGAGATATACATCTATAAGATCAATACTGAGGAGGAGCAGGAGTTGTCTCAGGCATTTAATATTCGCTCCATTCCCACTCTGCTTTTTGTGCCAATGGAAGGAAAACCATCAATGGCTCAAGGAGCTATGCCAAAGGCGGAGCTCAAAGAGGCTATCAATTCGCTGTTGCTAAACAAATAGAAATTTTATTGGGGGCGACGTGTGGTTAGTGCCACAATAAGTATGCTCGCCTCGTAGAGAAGATACATGGGTGCTGCCACAAGCAACATGGTGACAGCATCTGCCGTTGGGGTAATAAGCGCTGCTATAACAAGCAGCGCAATTACGGCATAACGTCGCGCAGAGCGCATAAGTTGAGCTGAAATAAAACCTAACTTTGCGAAGAACCAACAGAGGATGGGCAGCTCAAAGACCAAACCCATCATCACCGAGAGTGTCATCAAGGTACCGATATAGGAGTTTAATTCGATTAAATTTGCTACGTTGCCACTCACCTGGTAGGTCGCCAGAAATCTAAAGGTGAGTGGAAAAACCATAAAGTAGCTTAGAGCCACACCCATCAGAAACATGACGTAGCCCCAACTTACAACCCAAAAGGCGTAGTTTCGCTCGTGTGAGTAGAGGGCAGGTGACACAAAACGGAAGAGTTCGAAGAGGATATATGGAAAAACCAGCAAGATACCCACCCACACCGAGACGGTGATGTGGGTGGTAAATTGTTGTGTTAGTTGTGTGTTGATAACCTCGATAGAGAAGTTTTCGACACTGCCATCGCCGCCACTAAAGAGGGAGCTAAAGCCCTCAAAGAGAGTGTAGGTCACAAAATCGCTACTCTGAGGAGCGAAGATTATGGCAAATATTTGATCCTTAAAGCTAAAGGCAGCTGCCGCCACCACCACCACTGCTACTGCGATGCGGATGATTACACCTCTGAGTTCGTCGAGATGATCCCAAAAAGTTGCTGACAGCTTGTCGTTCTCCATCAAAATCTACAAAATTCTAAAATTTATCCTGCTTGAGCGACTCCACATAGCTGTTAACTCGCTTCATCTCGGCTGGGATATCTATTTTTTGGGGGCAGTGCGAAACACACTTATTGCATCCTATGCAGTGATCTGCTTGGCGCAACTTTGGAACTGAACGGTCGTAGCCAATAAGGAATGCACGACGCTCGGCGGCATAGTTTTCATCTTGAGTCGACACAGGGTAATTACCCTCGTTGATACATTTGTTGTAGTGGCTAAATATTGCAGGAATATCTAAGCCGTAGGGGCAAGGCATGCAATATTGACATGCTGTACATGCAACCATTGGGTACTTCATAAGCATCTCGGCAACCTCCATCAACATCTTATCCTCGCTCTGGGTGATAGGTTCAAATGAGCTATAGGTATCGATATTATCTTGAAGATGCTCCAAATATGTCATACCACTCAACACGGTAAGTATCTTTGGGAAGGTTCCAGCATAGCGGAATGCCCACGAAGCAATCGAATCATCGGGACGCTCCGCAAGTAGACGCTTCGAGAGGTGTGCAGGAAGCGAGGCTAAACGACCACCCAGGAGTGGCTCCATAACAATAACTCCAATGTCACGCTTTGATAGCTCATCGTAGAGATATTCGGCATTTACATTGCGCTTAGGATCAGCATGTTGCCAATCTACGTAGTTGAGCTGGATTTGTACAAAGTCCCATTTATATTTGTCGTGGTCGGCAAGCAGAGTGTCGAATACTTTGATGTCGCCATGGAATGAGAACCCTAAGTTACGGATGTTGCCCTTCGCACGCTCCTCAATAAGGTAATCCAAAATTCCATTGTCGATATAACGAGTCTTGAAGCGCTCCCAGTCGCCAGAACCTACCGAGTGGAGCAGTAGATAGTCGATATACTCCACCTTAAGATTGACAAATGATTTTTTGTACATCTTGATAGACTCCTCCTTGCTCCATGTGGTAGGGCTAAAATTTGATAGTTTGGTAGTGATGTAGTAACTATCGCGAGGGTGGCGGCTCAATGCTACACCCATCACAGGCTCGGACCAACCCTGCATATATGTTGGCGCTGTGTCGAAGTAGTTAACACCATGCTCCATAGCATAATCAACCAAGTCGTTTACTGCCTCTTGGTCGATGATATTGCCATCGGCGGCAGGGGTCTCAAGCTTTGGCCAACGCATACAGCCGTAACCAAGTAGCGATATCTTGTCGCCTGTAGTCGAGGAGACTCTATACTCCATACCCTTGCTCTCTCCACTCTGAGCTGTTCTTTTTGGCTCTCCACTCTTTGGCTCACTCTTAACACCACAACTTGCCAAAGTTGTAACTGCTGCCGCACCTCCTACAAGTTTGAGGAAGTCGCGACGATCTATATTGTTTTTACTATTTTTTGACATACTCACTCCGCATTAAATTGTTTTGTGTTGTTTGTGACCCTCCACATAGATTGCACTAAATGGACGTGCAGGACATAGATATTCACATGCGCCGCAACCTATGCAACGTGTAGGATCAACCACAGGTATTTTACGCTCGCCATAGAGCTCCTTATCGTTGGCTTCAATCATCGAAATAGCTCCAGCAGGGCAGTGAGCAGCGCAACTACCACACTCCACACCGTCGGTGAGAACCACACAGTTTTGACGAATTAATACAGCATGACCTATTTGGGTCGACGATTTTTCGTCACGCGCAATTGGGTTGATAGCTCCCGCAGGACATACATCCGAACATTTGGTACACTCCGGGCGGCAGAAGCCGCTCTCGAATGACATCTCGGGCTGCATAAAAGTCATAAGGTTGGTCGAAGGACGTAGCACGCCATTGGGGCATACCGAAACACAGAGTTGACACCCTACACACTTTGAGGTGAAGTTCCTAAGGCTTAGCGCTCCCGCAGGCACCACAGCTGTTTCGCGCTCGGGAATCTGTTTCTTCTCGATTACTGCCAGACCTCCATCAACCAACTTCTCTTCGGCTTTGAGTGCCGAAGTTATGAGCAATGCCGATGAGACTGTGAGCATATTTCGCTTAGAGGCATCTACTGAACTCTCAGCCTTTGAGTTGGATTTGGATTTGCGCAGAGTGTAGCTAATAGCCCCCTGATTACAGCTATCAATACAGTTGAAACATGTTACACAACGACTATAGTCGATTTCACGACTCTCGGGTGTTATACATGCTGATTTACAACTTCGAACACATTTGCGACAGCCATTACACTTGGACTCATCTAAGCGTATCTTGAGCAACGAGAATTTTGACAAAAAACCAAGTATCGTACCAACAGGGCAGATACTATTGCAGTAGGTTCGACCATTGCGCCAAGCCAAAACTCCAACCACACCAAGAGTTATAAGCGCCACCACAATAAGAGCGGTACTTGCCCAAATTACATCGACCGAGTAGAAGGCATAGCTTGCAGAGCGCTCAGCGAAACCAGCCAATACATTATTTGCCATTTTGTATAGAGGTGCCCCCAAAGTAGAGACCATACGCCCAAAAGCACCATAAGGCGCCAATAGCGCTACAAGCGAGCCAACCCCCGCGATGATCGACGCTGCAAAGAGGATTAACACACTATAACGCAATATATTGCGAGCGGGCGTATAGTTGAATTTTCGCTTTTTGTTAGAGAGCGATGCAAATCGCGATATCACATCTTGGAAGAGTCCCAATGGGCAGATTACAGAGCAGTAGAGACGCCCAAAGATTAGGGTTAGCGCAACAAGTGCTACAACTACACCAACATGCAGGGCTAATAACGCAGGCAGAAATTGAACCTTGGCGACCCAACCGAAGTATTGGTGAATGGTCCCCGTAAAGTCCAGAAAAAGCAGCGTTGCTGCAAGTAAGAAGAGGGTGCCAATAACTCTTCTTAACAATCTGAATCTATTCATCTAAATTATGTTTGAATTTTATTTGTTTGTTCGTACAAAGATAAGACAAATATTAATATTTAGGAAATAATGAGGTGGATGTTTCAGGGCAAACGCACGAAAAAAAACTGCTTATCGCGCTCGTGCCGCGCGGCACCAAGCTGAGCTTGGATCGAAAAACTTCTTTTTTGACTTTTTTGTGTTGCGCTGATGTGGTGGGGCTTTGCCCCAAGCGAGACATCTATTATGATGAGCTTTTGAAAATGAATTTTCAACACTCCTCATAATAGATCTCTCTGTGTCAACCTGCGGTTGCCACCACCACATCAGCGAGGTGAACCTCGATTTGGGTTTAAATGCCAAAGGCATTTAAAAATTATAAAGATCAAAGAGTTGTGCAAATTTATTTGCGACAACTCTTTGATCTTTATAATTTTAGAGATGCAATCTCTAAGCCCAAAGCGCAATGATACGCACCCGCGGGGGTGCTATCCCCGCCCGCCGGAGGCAATAAGAAGCGCACAGAAAGCAAGCAAGCAAGAGAAGCGCACAGCAAGCAGTCCGAAGCGCACAGCAAGCAAGTAAAGTAAGCACCCGCCGGAGGCAAGTAAGAAATAATAATTTAGAGTGGTCGCCCAGAATAATAGCTTTTTTTTTGCATAAGTCATCAATTATCCTTAATATTGCGCTGTTAATGGTTGTCGGCAAAAGATATTTATGTAATTATCTTTTTGCCTCTTTTCACATTACAATCAACGCACCATATTTATTATTTCAGTTACAGGGTATTAGCACTGTATATATTCGGTGATGATACAATATTGTTTTACACTACGTTATTTTACCAGGAAATTCCAAATTATTTACCTAAATAAAATATTATGAGGAGATTTTTATTTCTATTACCAATTCTGACCGCACTGTTTTATGTGAGTTGTCAAGAGACGACAGTAGATGTTGCTGTTGAAAGCATCACTCTAAATGTCAATTCATTAGATATTGTAAAGGGGGCAACAAAGAGTTTAAGTTTTGAGATTTTGCCTGCGGAGGCGGACAATCTCAATGTCAAATGGAGCTCAAGTGATAGTGATGTCGCGAGTGTTAGTCAAGAGGGTTTGGTAACTGCTGTGAGTGTTGGTGAAGCCAAAATAACTGTTAGCAGCGACTATAATAGCACTATCCAAGACGAATGTATTGTGACGGTTCTTACCGATGTTGTATCGGTGGAATCGGTGAGCCTCACCAAAGAGAGCATCTCACTTATCGAGGGTGACACAGAGCTACTTGTAGCTACTATACTTCCAGAAGATGCAAGTAACAAGGGTGTTAAGTGGAGCTCTAATAACGAAGATGTGGCTACGGTAGATCAAGATGGAACTGTAAAAGCTGTTGGCGCTGGTCAGGCAAGTATCACCGTTAGTAGCAAAGAGAGCGCTGAGCTTAAAGGTGTATGCTTAGTTACTGTAACCCAGGCAACAATCGCTGTTGAGTCGATTGAGATCCCCGAAGAGGATTCAACAATAGCAGTAGGAGGAGAGCTTCAATTGAGCGCGGAGGTGCTGCCGTTGGATGCAACCAATAGAGCTATTCAATGGAGTTCCGACAACGAAGAGGTTGCTACAGTCGACCAGAATGGTCGTGTTACTGCTATTGCCCAAGGTAGCGCCAATATCTCCGCCGTTAGTGATGAGGATGTCAGCATCAAAGATATATTTGCCTTAACTGTAGGTGACATCTCTGATTTAGTCTCCATCACGAATTTGATTGCAGGCACATACTCTATCACCTTTGATGTGGATATGAGTAGTTGTGATGCAATTGGATATGCAATCTCTGCAACAAAAAATTATTATGAAGAGAGCCTTATGGAGTCTATTCAATATGGTGACGCGCTGATTGCTCAAGGAGGCCAGAATATAAATTTAGGCAACCTCGCGATCTTGAATGCTAACGAGAGTTACACTGTATCATATGTACCAATCGCATTGAACGAGCAGGAAGGATACAACAACATACTTGGTGCGGTGCAAACATTCGAGATCTCTACAATTGGATTTGAATTTGGTCACAGCCAAGCAAACGCCACATACAGATATGAGGATAGCGCTCAGACAATAAACCAAATTAGCTACGATCTAATAAATGATGGTAATTGCTTGGGTGTACTCAAAGGTATTGTGAAAACAGCAGAGCTTGGAGATACAAGCCTTGAGGAGTATATTGATGCTGCGTGGTTTGCATCGAGCGACTATCCTACAACTTTCTACTACTATGGGGATACTGAATATTTAGAGAGCCTTAATGTAGTAGAGCGAAATCTTTCCGAGAATTGCGAATATACAATTTTCAATATCGCAATCGACAAGAGTGGATTTTTGGGCAATATCAATAGCGTAAAGATCAGCACAAGTTCTCTTCAATACGATGAGAACTATGAGGTTGATATTAGACTCGATCCACAACTAACATCTACAGAGGTTGAGTTAGTGATTCCTACAGGTGCAACAAAAGTATACTACTACAATGCAGGTGCTGACACTACAGAGGATAAAGCCAAAGAGACTCTTCTCTCCTATGCTGCAAGTGATAATTCATACCACAAATGGAGCAGTTCGGGTACTCAAGAGATCCAATATCTGAAGTACAAAACCCCATATAAATTATATGTGATGGCAGCAGATGACCAAGATAGATATGGTCAAATGCAGATTGTTGAGTATAGCACTCTTGGTGCAATATTCGACTCAAAAGCAACACTTGAGTATACAGTCACCGTGACATCGGAGTCAACATGGAGTCAAACCATCGACGTTAACGCCACACTACTCGAAGGAGCTGTTGGCTTCTACGCGAAAAGCGTCTCAAGCTCATATGTGATGGGTGATGAAGATGGAGAGATGTCTAACGAGGATTGGGGTGATAGCCTTATCAATGCTGGTGGTCTCTCAAGCTACTTTACAACCTCCGCAACATTAACAATATATAGCAGCTCTACACCAGATCCTATTGTAATAATCCCGGTAGATGCCGAAGGTAAATATGGCACACCTATAGTTCACTACATGCCCGAAGAGTAATCAAACAACAGATAAAATTTATGAAAAAATTATTATTACCACTTCTTACTCTCCTACTTGTCGTAGGTTGCAAGAAAGAAAACACGACCGGCAATGAGGGTAACTCCGCCGACGATCAAATCGTGACGCTTGCGATAGAGGATATCGACTCAGACGATATTAAAATCCAAGCTACCCCCTCCGAAGGAATTGAAAGGTATATCGTGTACCCCCTCACCGAGGATCAATTCAATATAGATTTTCTGGGCGATGAGAGCTTTGCAGTCAATGGCATATTGGATATCGTAGATATAGATGCATCCGACTCCGAGGTAACACTTTTCGACAAAGTAGCTACCGTGTCGATGTCCGCTATCCGCGAGATCGAGAATGGGATAAACTACACAATTTTTGCATTCGGAATTGACGCTACCAATAAATTATATGGAGAGGTAAACTATATTGATGCTACACTCGCCGAAAAAAAGAGCCCTACGGGACTTGGTGAAATTACAGTTTCTGACGTCACCTACAACGATGCACGTGTAAGAGTAGATGCAAATGGCTGGGAGGGGAACTACTATGTAGCACCAATATCTAAGATGGTGATTGATAGTCTACTTGATGGCGACAAGGTAGCCTTTATGGAACTTATGTTGACCGAGGAGTTGGAGAACTACGGCACAGATTTTAGTGTTGTCGACAATATGTATATCTTTAATGGTGATGCTGACTTCAGCCTTCACGAGGATACCAAATGGTTAGTTGTCGCAAATACGGAGTACTACATGGCTGCAGTTGGTGTCGATGACCAAGGAGCAAGAACCACAGATGTCATCTCGACCCCTCTATTCTGCACCGCTGAAACACCTGAGGTCAGCTTTGAGATTAGCGCAGAGAATGTAACAGAAGGATCTGTAGATGTGACATATACCCCCTCTATACCTGGTGTCGATTACTTCTTCTCGATAGTGGAGTGGGAGGTAGTTAAGGATAAAACCGACGAGCAGATTATCACCAATTTCATAAACTATCACGGAGAGTATATCGAAGAGTTTGTCACAAATGATACCTTAGCAACTCAGATATCAAGCCTAAAATCGGGAACTGACTATATGTTGGTTGCCTTTAGCTACGATAAATATAACGGCTCCACAGGTGAACTATATAACACTCGCTTCGTAACTACTGGCGAACCAAGCTTAGTGCTTCAGGTGCCAACTGAAGTTACGATACCCGATGTTGATTTTGGTGAGATCAATGTGTTTGGTATCGGTGGCAACTTCTGCATGTTTAGCGTTGATCGTAACGACAAATCTATGCGCTACTTCCCAATGGTTGTCACAGCCGAGAGCTTCAATGCTATTGCTACCGACGAAGAGCGAATAATCAACGACTTGAAATATTTTAATGATTATGCCTTTACTGTCATGTACTCTTTTGCCGATATTCTAAATGAAGTCAGCTATAGCGGGGATACTCAATATAGCTCATTTTCAGACCTTGAGCCACTTACAGATTATGTAATGTATGCCTTTGGTATCGATATATTGACGGCACAACCTGCAAGTAAAATCGTTAAACTCGAATTTACAACAGGTGAAGAGGATGAGGAGGAAGAGGAGTATTACACCTCACAGAGTTCTCATAAAGTAACTCCGACCCAAGAGGTGAAGTTCTCAACAACTACAACAAAAGCGACTAACTATAAATCTATTCTCTTTAATTAGTGGATAGTAATTTAACGTAGTGTTGCTTGGTAAAGCTTGCTTATCGCGCTCATGCCGCGCGGCACCAAGCTAAGCTTGGATCCAAAAATTGTCGTTTTTGACTTTTGTGCTGCACTGATGTGGTGGAGTCTTTGCCTGGGGTTGATGCTTGATAAGACTTGCTCATCGCGCTCGTGCCGCGCGGCACCAAGCTGAGCTTGGATCCAAAAACTGTCGTTTTTGACTTTTGTGTTGCACTGATGTGGTGGGGGCTTTGCCCCTCGCGAGATATCTACTCTGAGGAGCTTATGAAAGTTTACTTTCATAAGCTCCTCAGAGTAGATATCTCTGTGTCAACCTTCGGTTGCCACCACCACATCAGCGAGGTTCACATCTCTTACACGCCCAACTTTCATTACTTTTCAGAATAGATATCTCTGTGTCAACCTGCGGTTGCCACCACCACATCAGCGAGGTGAACCTCGATTTGGGTTTAAATGCCAAAGGCATTTAAAAATTATAAAGAGCAGGGAGTTGTGCAAATTTATTTGCGGCAACTCCTTGCTCTTTATAATCTTAGAGATGCAATCTCTAAGCCAAAAGCGCAATGGTACGCACCCGCGGGGGTGCTATCCCCGCCCGCCAGAGGCAGCCCGAAGCGCACAGAAAGAGACAAGCAAGAAGCGCACAAAAAGCAAGGCAAGAAGCGCACAAGAAGCAAAAAGAGGCGTCCACCGGAGGCATAAGAAATAATATTTTTCATGTGTTTGTCCTGAGAAATATTCAGAGAAAAGCGGCATTTTGCAAAAAAAAATGTATATTTGCCAATAAAACAGATTTATTATGTCAGAGATATCTTCACTCGAACCACGCTTGGTGTGGGAGCAGTTCGATGCAATTACCAAAGTACCACGCCCATCAAAGAAGGAGGCTAAGATTGTTGCTTGGCTTATTAACTTTGCCAAAGAACATAATCTCGAATATAAGAGTGATAAGATAGGCAATGTGGTTATTCGGGCAGCTGCCTCACCTTCGTTTGAGTCTCGGCCAACGGTGATTCTGCAATCACATGTCGATATGGTGTGTGAGAAAAATTCTGATGTGGAGTTTGATTTTGAGCGGGATCCAATCCGTACACGAATAGTTGATGGCTGGGTCAAAGCAGATGGCACCACTCTTGGCGCCGACTGTGGTATTGGAATGGCTGCGGCATTGGCTGCGCTTATCGACCCTACGGTGGAGCATGGTCCACTGGAGGCGCTTTTTACGGTCGATGAAGAGACTGGGCTTACAGGAGCCTTCGAATTGGAGGATGGCATGCTGGAGGGAAAACTTCTTATCAATCTCGATTCGGAGGATGAGGGTGAACTATTTATTGGGTGTGCTGGAGGTATCGATACAGTTGCTACATTTACCTATCAAGATGTTAAATCACCTCAGAACTACACCTTCTTCCGTCTCGATGTTTCGGATCTTCAGGGAGGTCACTCAGGTGACGATATCAACAAAGGGCGTGTAAATTCCAACAAGACAGTTGCCCGCCTACTTTGGGATGGTATGAATAGTTTTGATTTGCGTCTCTGCTACTTCGATGGTGGTAACCTTCGCAATGCTATTCCGCGTGAGGCATATGCAATTTTTGCTATTCCCAAACTCCTTTGCGATGAGTTCTTGGAGCACTACCACCTCTTTGAATCAGATATGAAGAGTGAGTTTGCACTCCGTGAGCCCAACTTCAAGATATCTCTCAACGAGATGCCTCACATCGATACAATGATAGATCTCTCTACTCAAGCGGCACTTATAAATGCTTTGGTGGGACTTCCCAATGGGGTGATAGCGATGTCGGCAGCGGTTGAGGGTTTGGTCGAGACCTCTACGAATTTGGCGTCAGTAAAGTTTGAAGAGCACAATAAAATTGTTGTCACAACCTCGCAGCGTTCGTCTGTCGAGAGTGCTAAGACCTATGCGATGCAGATGGTGGAGTCTGTCTTTACCCTTGCGGGAGCCGAGGTGACCCACTCCGATGGTTATCCAGGATGGGCGCCAAATCCTGACTCTAAGATGTTGCAACTCTCCGTTGAGAGCTATCGTTCTCTCTTTGGTCAAGAGCCGCTAATCAAGGCGATACATGCAGGTCTGGAGTGTGGTCTATTCTTGGAGAAGTATCCCCAGTTAGATATGATCTCCTTTGGTCCAACTCTTCGAGGTGTTCACTCGCCTGAGGAGAGGTTGGAAATTGCAACAGTCGATAAATTCTGGAAGCTACTTATCGAAACACTCAAAAGGGTTTAGGATCTGTTTGAGGTTCAAACGAAGCGAGAGTATAACATATGAAATTACAACAGAGAATAGGAACTGCGATCATTATTTAACACACTGAAACTGAGCTATGAAGAGATTGGTATTATTGACTTTATTTGGCTCAACTTCAATCATATCGAAGGCTCAAGAGCGTGATGACTACTACATCTTTGACTCCTCCTCCTCTTTGTTACGCCAAGATGAGCAGGAGCCAATGATCGAGGTAGACACCACGCTTTTTCGTACACCAACCACATTTGGAAGTGACAGCTACGCCGATGCCACCCGCTACTACAGGGTTCAAGGAGCATCACGTCGTAGGGGTCTCTATTATACCACTTCGGCTCAAGTAGTTGAGCCAAGATACAACTACTTTCAACTCCTTGAGGAGCCACTGCCCACGAGTGGGATCACGCTCTACACCTCAAAGAGTAACTACCGGCTGGCGGTTAGAGCCTCACACGCGCAACTACTTGATCGTGATTGGTCGCTCGACGCCTCTTTGTGGAGCCAAACAGGTCGCGATATGTTTGTGGACGGGGTGTTTCGCAATACTCTCTCGCCCGAGATAACCCTCACAAAACGGTTTGCAGATCAACATTTTCTTTTGATTAACACCTCGCTCTACTACTCTATGCGAGGTATGCAGAATGGATCCACGCCCGAGGTCTTTGAACTTGTAGGAACAAACTATTATAACCCCAATTGGGGTCTCTACAATGGGGAGGTTCGCAACTCGCGAGTACGGCAGATACTCTCACCAGATTTTTCGCTACACTATCAATATCCAATTGGTGGTGGTTCAACTCTAATTGTAGAGTCGCAGGTAGATTACTCACAGCAAGCTACAAGCGCCCTGGGGTGGTATAATGCACCTACCCCCATCCCGGACTACTACTCCAAGCTGCCCAGCGCACTCCCCGAAGGTGAGATCCGAGATTATGTATCAGAAATTTGGCGTACAAACGACGTGTCGCACACCCAAATCAATTGGGATGAATTAGTGCGACTAAACTCAATTGCGCTCGATGGTAATGCTCTCTATTTGCTTGAAGATAGAGTGTCGCAAAGATTTGATTACCAGCTATCTGCACTTATTCATACGGAGGTTGGCGAGCGCTTAACATTGCTCTATGGGGTGGAGCGATTGGTTGAGAATGACCGTAATTTTAAGCAGATTAATGATCTGTTGGGTGCGGATCATTTTGTCGATTATGACCAGTTTTTGGGTGATAACTACAACAAGACCCTCCCGCTACAAAACAATCTACTCTCTCCGGACAATACTGTTTTGCAGGGAGAGAGTTTTGGCTACGACTACTCCATCGACAACTCATTGCTAAATGCTCTCCTTAGGTTGAACCTCCGTACCTCGCAACTTGATATCAGTTTCGAGGGTGAAGTAGGTCGTCAGAGCCTCTATCGTCTTGGTCACTTCGAAAAGGAGCGTTTCGAGGGTGCCGCCTCGTTGGGTAAGTCGACCGTGGTGGAGTATGCACCCTACAATATTCGCCTCTCTGTGGGTCATGCCCTGTCGCCCCTCTGCTACATTGCTCTTAAAGCTCTTTCGTGCCGTCTCTCGCTCAATAGTAGCAGTGTCTTTATCAATGAAACTGCCTCAAACTACTTGGTGCCAACCATTAGCGGTGAGAGGATAAATTCTCTGTCTCTTAGCTTTAGATTCAACAAACCATCATTCACACTCTATGGTGAACTCTATGCGCTAAGCTCTCGCAATGGCACCTCCCTCTATTGGCTCTATGATGATCTTAGCCAAACCATGTGCCGCGGTTTTGTGAGCGAGATTGGCTATAGCTCTTATGGTGTGGAGCTCACCGCAGATTTGCGTCTCCATCATGATTTGCGTTTTGGTGTGACGCTTGCTGCGGGTCGATATCTATACGATAAAGAGCCCTATGTTGAACTCTTTGATGATTATGATCTGACAACAATTAGTTCACCTACCCGCTCTCTGATGAGTGGCTTAACGTTGGGCAACTCACCACAGATTGCCACAACAGCCAATATCGCTTACTTCGGATTAAACAAATATATTTTCAACTTATCGAGCTCCTATGCCGCCCTGCGGTATGTGCAGCCATCAATAATTAGGCGCAGCGAGCGACTACTATCACAGGCATTTATAAGTCCTGAGAGCCAAGATGCAGCACTTAGCCAAGAGCGACTTGGCGATATCTTCGATGTGGAGATTAGTGTGATGCGATTCTTTTGGTTTGATCGAGGTGGACGCCTAAGCGTGAGACTCTCGGTCGATAATTTGCTTGGCAATAGAGATCGAGTTGACTATGCGCGTGAATCAAATCGCATATCACTCCAGAGTGTTGATGGTCACTTCGGTGGCTCAACACTTCGCGAGAGTAACTACCAATATTGTGCACCGGGCAATGTACAACTCTCTGTGGGCTACCTCTTTTAATAGGGTAACAGCAGATGTAAAAGCTTGCTTATCGCGCTCGTGCCGCGCGGTACCATGCTTGAGCTTGGATCCAAAAACTGTCGTTTTTGACTTTTTTGTTGCGCTGATGTGGTGGGGGCTTTGCTCAAAGCGAGGTTCACCTCGCTTTGGGTTTAAATGCCAAAGGCATTTAAAAATTATAAAGAGCAAGGAGTTGTGCAAATTTATTTGCGGCAACTCTTTGATCTTTATAATCTTAGATATGTAATCTCTAAGCCCAAAGCGCAATGGTACGCACCCGCGGGGGTGCTATCCCCGCCCGCCGGAGGCAGTCCGAAGCGCACAGCAAGCAAGCAACGAACGACCCCTTGGAGTAGATATTCCCCGACCTCTACAGCTTGAGCGATCCCTTCAACTTTTCAATTGCACGTTGAGGATCTCGCTCTGAGCTGAGGAGGTTGACAAAGTGGCTGCCTATGATGCCACCTTGTGCATTTTGGCATGCAGCGTCGAAGGTCGCCTTATTCGATATTCCGAAGCCTATCATGCGTGGGTTTTTAAGTTTCATTGCATTTATCTTGTTGAAATATGCAATTTTAGTTGCGTTGAAATCCTGTTGAGCACCTGTTGTTGCAGCCGATGAGACCATGTATATAAAACCGTCTGTATTGCGGTCGATCTCTTCTATTCGCCCGGTGCTTGTCTCGGGTGTGATAAGCATTATTACCTTGATGTCATACTGCTCTGCCAGTGTGCGGTAGCTCTCCTGGTAGTCGGCAAAGGGTAGGTCTGGAATTATCACCCCATCGATGCCACACTCTGCGCAGCTACGACAAAAGTTCTCGAACCCATACTGCATTATTGGGTTGAGATAACCCATCAAAATGAGTGGTATACTTACCTCGGTCCGGATGTCGCGTAGTTGAGCAAAGAGCAAGCGAAGTGACATTCCATTGCGTAGAGCCTCGGTTGCGGCGGCTTGAATCACCACACCATCTGCCATTGGATCGCTAAAAGGAATACCTATTTCGACCATGCTAACGCCATTTTTTTCGAGGCACTTAATCACCTCGGCTGTAGCATCGAGCGTTGGTGCGCCAGCACAAAAGTATATTGAAAGCAGATCTCTCTTGCCGCTCTCAAAGAGTCTATTTATTCTATTCATCTCTCTTTAATTCTAACTCTTCTAAAAATATTGATAGTTTATTTGTATCTTTAATCGTAGGTCTCTTCTCGAAGCGGCTGTTGAGGTCGTAGCCTGCGAGTCGGGGGTGTCGGAAGTTTTTTAGCGCGTCGATACTCTCTAAACCAATCCCCCCGCTTAGCAGAAAGGGGGTTGACCCTGCGTAGGCGTCGAGCGTAGACCAATCGAATTGCCTGCCTGAGCCGCCATGCTCACCACATTTGGTGTCAAAAACAAAGAGGTTGCAGAGGTGCTCGTAGGGTTTTGTCGTGTTGAAATCAAAAGATTCATCGACAGCGAAGGCTTTGATGATCTTCATGCCTTGCTTTGTGAGTGTTTCGCAAAGCTCCACGCTCTCAGCACCATGTAGTTGCACATAGTCGAGCTCAAAACTCTCAACCTTCGAGGTGATAAACTCTATTTGAGCATCTACAAAGACCCCAACTTTAGCCGCCTTAGAGGGTAGATTTGAGGGGCACTGCTCGACATAGCGAGGCGATTTGGGGTAGAAGATAAAGCCAATCATATCGACCCCTAACTGCTCAATGGCGAGTATGTTCTCCCCCTCACGCATTCCACACACCTTAATCTTCATAGCTCTCAACGCTTTTGATAAACTCCGCAAGTGTGTCTCCTGGAGTCTCGGTTCGCATGAAGTTCTCGCCAATCAGAAAGCCGCGGTAGCCTATTTTTCGTAACTCACACACTGTGGCTGATGACGATATTCCACTCTCTGAGATATGAACAGCACCCTCTGGCAGGAGCTCCGAGAGGCGATAGGAGGTGTCAACGTCTGTGTGGAAACTACCTAAATTGCGGTTATTGATTCCCACCATCTCGACTGAAGGCTCTATGTAGTCAACCTCACTCTGGTCGTGAAGTTCCAAAAGCACCTCAAGACCAATCTCATGAGCCTTTGCGATAAGTTCGCTACATCTATTGGGGGTGAGTGCTGCGGCGATCAGTAGAATTGCATCGGCACCAACCCTTCGAGCTTCGTAGAGTTGATACTCGTCAACCACAAACTCTTTGCGTAGAATGGGAATATTGACCAGTGGTCGAGCTGTTTCTATGTCGCGTAGCGAACCTCCGAAGTATTTTCGATCACTCAAAATGGAGAGTGCAGCGGCTCCAGCAGCGGCATAGGAGGGTGGAATTATTGAGGCGTTGGCAGACTCTTTGATCCAACCTTTGGAGGGTGAGCGTCGTTTAAATTCAGCTATTATTCCACTCTTCGACTCTTTGAGCGCTTGGCTCATGGAGATCACTGGCGGCATATCGCGCGAAGCGGCAATAAGTTCATTTAGAGGTATTGACGCTTTGGCACATAGCACCTCATCATACTTCGAGGCAACTATCTCGGTTAATATATCTCTCATAACTTAACTATTTAGCTTTATGAATTTGAGAAGTGTAGCTTTTGCGCGTCCACTTTCGAGCGACTCTTTAGCCAAAGACAAACACTCTTCGATTGGCTTCTCGGGGCAGCGAACGCCAATTGCAAATGCTGCATTGACCAATACCACATCGCGTTGAGCCTCGGTTGATGAACCATCGAACACCGACCAAAAGATCTTAGCTGCCTCTTCGAGTGTGTCGCCTCCATAGAGTTCCGCTTCGCTGTAGCGTTTAAACCCAAGAGATTCGGGGGTGTAGATCTTTTCGTGGAGCGATGTTGAGACCTTGAAGTCGCTGGTGAGAGAGATCTCATCGTAGCCATCGAGACTATGTACTACAGCGTGAGAGGTTCCACTCGCTTGGTAGGTGTAGCTATAGAGTCGCAAAAGAGGTAGGTTGTAGACTCCCAAGAGTTGATGCTGAGGTTTTACGGGGTTGACTAAGGGTCCCAACATATTGAAGAATGTACGAACCGCCAGCGCCTTACGCACAGGAGCGACAGCCTTGAGCGCTGGATTGAAGAGAGGTGCATGGAGGTAGGCGATGTTGGTCTCTTCGATAGAGCGACGAAGTTTTGCGGCATCTGTAGTGAATTTTACGCCATGTTGCTCTATCACGTTACTTGCACCACTCACCGAAGTCGCACCATAGTTACCATGCTTCACGACCGAGTAGCCAGCACCAGCCACCACGAAACAGGCGGCAGTCGAGATATTGAATGTATTCTTACCATCGCCACCAGTTCCCACAATGTCGAGAGGCGAAAATTCGTCAAGATCTACCGGGATACACATATCGAGCAGAGCATCACGAAACCCGCAAAGCTCTTCGACCGAGATGTTGCGCATCAAAAATACAGTTATCAGCGAGGCGATCTGCACATCGCTATATTTGCCATTGGCAATATTCTGTAATATTGCTTGAGCCTCCTTATGACCTAAGTAGCGGTGCTCAAAAAGATTGTATAGTATATTTTTCATCTTTAACTCTATTTTTTCAAAAAGTTACTCAAGATAGCCTTTCCTTCAGGTGTAAGTACCGATTCGGGGTGAAATTGCATTCCTCTCACATCGTAGCTCTTGTGGCGAAGAGCCATAATTTGCCCCTCCTCACTTATGGCAGTCACCTCCAACTCTTCGGGAAATTGATCTGTGCTCACCACCCAGGAGTGGTAGCGACCCACCTCTAACTCCCTGTCGAGATGTTCGAAGAGACTCTCCGAGGTGGTTACTCGAATAGTACTTTGCACACCGTGATAGACCTCCGCGAGGTTCTCTAACTTGGCACCAAATGCCTCGCCAATCGCTTGGTGCCCTAAGCAGACTCCAAGTATTGATTTGTGGGGTGCATAACGCGTTATAAGGGGTAGTAGTAGACCTGCTTCCGAGGGTATTCCCGGGCCAGGCGAGAGGATTATCTTGTCGAATTTTTCCACCTCATTGAGCGAGATCTTATCGTTGCGATGCACCTCGACGTTATGGTAGCCAAGATCGTTGACCATATGCAGAAGGTTGTATGTGAACGAGTCGTAATTATCTAAAATCAATATCTTCATAGCGCTCTAATTTTTTAATTGTGTAGCCAAGTCGATAGCACGTTTCAATGCTCCCAATTTGTTGTTGACCTCCTGCAACTCATACTCGTCGTTGCTGCGTGCCACCACTCCGCCTCCTGCTTGGAGCCACAATTCGTTGTTGCGACTCACAAAGGTGCGGATAGTTATTGCTTGGTTGAGGTCGCCATTGAGTCCAATAAAACCGATACATCCACCATAGGCACCGCGGTTGTGAGGTTCGATCTCGCTTATAAGTTGCATCGCTCTCACCTTTGGCGCTCCACTCAGTGTGCCAGCGGGGAATGTGTCGACAAAACTTTTTATGGTGGAGGCTCCTTGGTTGAGTGTGCCGGTCACTCTACTCACAAGATGTATTACATGACTGTAGTATTGAGGCTCCTTGTAGAAGAGTAGCTCCACATTGTGGCAGTTGCGACTAAGATCGTTGCGAGCCAAGTCGACCAACATAACATGTTCGGCATTCTCTTTGGGGTCAGCCAATAGTGCATCTGCTGCTGCACGGTCTTGTATCGAGTCGCCACTCCGTTTGGTGGTTCCAGCAATTGGGTCGATGTAGGCTTGCGAGCCACTTATCTTGCAGTGAGTCTCGGGCGAGGAGCCAAAGATTCTAAAGCCGCCAAAGTCGAAGTAGAAGAGATAGGGTGAGGGGTTAATGCTACGTAGGGCTCTGTAGACTTTGAAGTCGTCACCTGCATAGGGTTGCACAAAGCGTCGAGAGAGAACAATCTGGAATACATCGCCACGCATGCAGTGTGCAATACCACGACGCACATTTGCCTTGTGTTGCTCGTCGCTAAGAGTGCTGTATGGCTCTCCGGTGAGCGAAAAATTGTAAGACGCATAGTTGCGATTGAGTAGCGCTTGTTCGAGTCGTTTGAGTCCGCTCTCTTCACTCTCGGAGAGTAGTTCAACCATGGTCAGTTCGTTGCGTATTGGATTGAATTGCAATACGTAGCGATATAGAATATAGAGGATGTCGGCAGCATCGTTCGAGTCGTCGCTACTCTCCTTAATCTCGATATGTTCGAAGTACTTCACAGCATTGAATGTGGTGTAGCCGTAGAGACCACACACCTCTTTGTGTTGTCCTTCGACTGAGAATTGTCCTATAAAATTGCTGATCGCATCTTCGACTTTTGTCTGCTCGCTTAGAGGATACTCCTTGCGGCTATTGTCGGGATATGTCTCTGTAACTACTCCTCGGTTAACGGCAAAAGAGGCTAAGGGGTCGAGGGCAATGTAGGAGATTGAGTTCTCGGCAGCGTGCGAGTCGGAACTCTCCATAAGTGCCGATTGAGGGTAGAGGTCACGCACCTTGAGGTAGATGTTTACAGGGGTGTAGAGGTCTCCCAAAATCTGTTTGGTGAGGGTCTTGTATCTGAAATTTTCCATTGCTATCGATTTTTTAAATAGGTCTCAATATCTTTGTCTCCACGTCCCGATACGGTTAAAACAACTATATCGGTAGGTTTAAACTCAATCTTTTGGAGTGCTCCCAAAGCGTGTGCAGACTCCAAAGCTGGGATTATTCCTTCGAGTGCAGTCAACTCATATGCCGCAGCAATCGCCTCGTCGTCGTTGACAGCTACCACCTTGGCGCGTCCTGTTTCAGCCAAATTTGCATGAATGGGACCAATTCCTGGGTAGTCCAAACCAGCCGATATGGAGTAGGGTTCAACAATCTGACCATCTTCGTCCTGCATCACAAATGTTTTTGAACCATGGATAATACCCATCTTGCCAATTTGGATTGTGGCAGCAGTCTCGCCACTCTCGATTCCCAACCCTCCAGCTTCAGCCAAAACAATTTTGACCCGCTCATCGTCCAAAAAGTGGTATATGGTACCTGCCGCATTGCTTCCACCTCCGACACATGCTACGAGGTAATCTGGATTCTCGCGCCCCTCTTTCTCCAAGAATTGGCGTTTTATCTCCTCGCTAATAACAGATTGAAGGCGTGCCACCATATCGGGGTAGGGGTGAGGTCCAACCGTTGAGCCAATGATGTAGAAGGTGTCGGCAGGGTGGCAGCACCAATCACGAATTGCCTCGTTGGTTGCATCTTTGAGTGTCATATTGCCCGATGTTACGGGAATGACGGTTGCACCTAACATCTTCATCTTTTCGACATTTATGTGTTGTCGCTCGACATCAGTTTTGCCCATATATACTATACACTCCATATTCATTAGCGCACAGACCGTGGCGGTAGCTACTCCATGTTGACCCGCTCCAGTTTCGGCAATAATGCGAGTTTTACCCATTCTACGAGCCAAGAGTATTTGACCAATTGTGTTGTTGATCTTGTGGGCTCCAGTGTGGTTGAGATCCTCGCGTTTGAGATATATCTTACAACCGTAGCGCTCCGAGAGTCTGCGAGCCAAGTAGAGTGGCGAAGGACGACCAACATAGTCGCGAAGCAGTGCGTGGTACTGCCCCAAGAATTGGGGATCATTAATCACCTTGAGGTAACTCTGTTGCAAATCAGTAACTACTCTATGTAGGATTTCGGGGATGTAGGCTCCGCCAAATTTTCCGTAATAACCGTTTGGATCTACTTGATAACTTTTCATATTTGATAATTCCTTTTAATAAAATGAGTCCTGCCGCAAGTTGCGACAGGACTCATTCAATAAATTATACTTCTTACTATTTATTATATGTGTATGAGGCTGCTCCCTTACGAATTTTGAAATTGTAAAGTGTGCCACCAATATCTATTTGATTCTCTGTAAAACATAGTTAATTATTTAATCCTCTGTAAAACATAGTTAATTATTTAATCCTCTGTAAAACATAGTTAATTATTTAATCCTCTGTAAAACATAGTTAATTATTTAATCCTCTGTAAAACATAGTTAATTATTTAATCCCCTCCCCGTGCAGCAAATTTAGAAAACAAAATTTGCAAAAACAAATATTTTTGAAACTTTTTTAACAAATCAAAAAATTAAAAAAAAATATTATTTTTACAAAATATAACCATTGAGAATAATTTTTGCATATCTACTATCAATTAATATGCAAAAGAGTGTTTGTTGATAACATATCGAAATATTTTTAGCTATATATATCTTTATTTCTTTTAGTTAGAAATGTAAAATATTTCATTTTAAATTTTTTCATTCAAAAACAATAACTATATTTGTGGCGGATGATTAAAGTTTAAACGCAATTTTAGCTACATTTATGAATAACAATATTACACTACTGAGCACCCTGATTATTATCTCTGACCCAAAAAAACAGAAGTAAGAATGGTGCGTAGGCATAACTTTAATTAAAATTTTTTTAAAAGACCTTTCTTAACTTTACGGTAATGAAGGGTCTTTTTGATTTATATATTGAAATATTAAAAATTAAACTATTATAAACTATGTCCGACAGATTATTTATTTTTGACACCACGCTACGTGACGGCGAGCAGGTTCCAGGCTGCCAACTCAACACTCTCGAAAAGATTCAAGTAGCCAAGGCTCTCGAAGCTCTTGGAGTCGATGTAATCGAGGCTGGTTTCCCAGTGTCGAGCCCTGGAGACTTCCACTCGGTGGTCGAGATCTCGAAAGCGGTAACTTGGCCTACCATCTGTGCACTTACTCGTGCCGTAGAAAACGATATTAAAGTTGCCGGAGAAGCGCTCAAATATGCCAAACGTGGTCGTATCCACACGGGTATTGGAACCTCTGATCCGCACATCAAATATAAATTCAACTCCAATCGTGAGGAGATAATTGAGCGTGCTGTTGCAGCTGTGAAGTATGCCAAAACTTTTGTCGAAGATGTGCAGTTTTATGCCGAGGATGCAGGTCGTACCGACAACGAATACTTGGCTCGTGTGATCGAGGCGGTAATCAAGGCTGGCGCTACAGTTGTCAATATTCCTGATACTACGGGCTACTGCCTTCCCGATGAGTTTGGTCGCAAGATCCGCTTTCTCAAGGAGAATGTCAAGGGTATCGATAATGTGACCATTGCCACCCACTGCCACAATGACTTGGGAATGGCGACAGCCAACACCGTTGCAGGTATTATAAATGGTGCGCGTCAAGCCGAAGTTACGATAAACGGAATTGGCGAGCGTGCAGGTAACACCGCACTCGAAGAGGTTGCCATGATCTTTAAGAGTCACCACGAGTTGCATATCGACACCAATATCAACACCCAACGCATAAGTGGTATCAGCAGCATGGTCTCGAATTTGATGAATATGCCTGTGCAACCCAACAAGGCAATCGTTGGTCGCAATGCCTTTGCGCACTCTTCGGGAATCCACCAAGATGGAGTATTGAAGAATCGTGAGAGTTACGAGATTATTGACCCTAAAGATGTGGGAATCGACGAGAGCTCAATCGTTCTTACGGCGCGTAGTGGTCGTGCAGCGCTCAAACACCGCCTAACAGTGTTGGGTGTAGAGCTCGACAAAGATCAATTAGACAAGGCATATGATGCGTTCCTCAAACTTGCCGACCGCAAGAAGGATATCAACGACGACGATGTATTGATGTTGGTAGGTAAGGAGCGTTCGCAAAATGCACGCATCAAGCTCGACTACTTGCAGGTAACTTCGGGAGTTGGTATCCGTTCGGTAGCAACAATATGTCTCGATATTGCTGGCGAGAAGTTCGAATCCTCTTCGTCGGGTAATGGTCCAGTAGATGCTGCTATCAAAGCCATCAAGCTTATTATTCGTCGCAAGATGCGCCTGCAAGAGTTCTTGATCCAGGCAATAACCAATGGTAGCGACGATATGGGAAAGGTCCACATGACAGTGCTCTACGAGGAGAATCTTTACCACGGGTTTGCAGCAAACACCGACATCGTAGCGGCTTCGGCTGAGGCTTATCTCGATGCTATTAATAAATTTGTAATCGTATAAAACAAGATACAAGATGAAAACACTTTTTGATAAAATCTGGGATGCGCATGTAGTAACTCAAGTAGAGGGAGGTCCTTCGCAACTCTACATCGACCGCCACTTTTGCCACGAGGTAACCAGTCCGCAAGCCTTTGCCGGACTCCGTGAGCGCAATTTGAAGGTGTTCCGCCCTGCCCAAACCACCTGTTCACCCGACCACAATATACCAACTCTCAACCAAGATCAGCCTATTGTGGATCCTGTGTCACGCAAACAGGTCGAAACGCTCACCGAGAATGCCACCGAATTTGGTCTGACTCTTTGGGGCTTGGGTCACAAGAAGAATGGTATTATCCATGTTATAGGTCCCGAGAATGGACTCACTCAACCAGGTATGACAATCGTTTGTGGCGACTCGCACACTTCGACTCATGGTGCTTTTGGAGCTATTGCATTTGGAATTGGCACCAGCGAAGTGGAGATGGTACTGGCATCGCAGTGTATACTCCAACCCAAACCGCTAAAGATGCGTATAACAATTGATGGTAAGTTGGGCAGAGGTGTTACAGCCAAGGATTTGGCTCTATATATCATCTCGCAGATGACCACTGGAGGAGCCACAGGCTACTTTGTGGAGTATGCAGGTGAGGCTATCACCTCGCTCTCGATGGAGGAGCGAATGACAGTCTGCAACCTAAGCATCGAGATGGGTGCACGAGGCGGTATGATTGCTCCCGACCAAACCACATTCGACTATGTTAAGGGGCGTGAGTTTGCACCTCAAGGCAAGGAGTGGGAGGCAGCCATGGAGCGTTGGAGCAAGCTCTATAGCGACGAGGATGCCGCTTTCGACAAGGAGGTAGTTTTCCATGCTGAAGATATCGAACCAATGATAACCTATGGCACAAATCCAGGAATGGGAATGGCTATTGGTGGTACAATTCCAACTATAGAGAGTATGGACGAGAGTAGCCAAATTTCGTATGGCAAATCACTCGAATATATGGGCTTCGAACCAGGCGAGGCGATGCTTGGTAAGAGCATTGATTATGTATTTTTGGGTAGCTGCACCAACGGTCGCATAGAGGATTTTAGAGCCTTTGCTTCGATGGTCGATGGACACACCAAAGCCGAGAATGTCGTTGCGTGGTTGGTTCCAGGTTCGTGGGCAGTCGAGGAGCAGATCCGCCGTGAGGGGCTCGACAAGATCTTCGAGAAGGCTGGTTTCGAGGTTCGCCAACCTGGTTGTTCGGCATGTTTGGCTATGAACGAAGATAAGGTGCCAGCTGGAAAGTATGCTGTTTCGACTTCGAACCGCAACTTCGAAGGACGTCAAGGTCCTGGAGCACGTACACTTTTGGCGGGTCCTTTGGTGGCGGCAGCGGCGGCTATCACAGGCAAGATCACCGATCCACGTGATTTTTTGTAATTCACCTTTTTAACGAAACAGAACGATGATAGAGAAATTTAAAAAACTTACCTCGACTTGTGTGCCTCTACCAATCGAGAATGTAGATACAGACCAAATAATCCCAGCTCGTTTTCTTAAGGCAACCACCCGTGAGGGCTTTGGTGACAACCTTTTCTACGACTGGCGACGCAACAAAGATGGTGAGGAGAATCCAGATTTTGTACTCAACAACCCTCGCTACAGTGGTTCGATACTTGTGGCAGGCAAAAACTTTGGTAGCGGTTCGAGCCGTGAGCATGCTGCTTGGGCGGTAGGAGGCTACGGATTTAGAGTTGTTGTGTCGAGCTTTTTTGCCGATATCTTTAAGGGTAATGCGCTCAACAATGGAGTGTTACCAGTGGTGGTGTCGGAGCCATTTTTGGCTGAGCTCTTTGCGCTAATCGAAGAGGATGCTGCGCTTACGCTAACCGTCGACCTCGAAGCGCAAACTATTAGTTGCGACAAGAGTGGCAAGAGCGAGACGTTCGACATCAACCCCTATAAAAAGAATTGTTTGTTGAGCGGTTACGATGATATCGACTACCTGCTTAGCAATAGAGATAAAATTGAGGCTTGGGAGAACGCCAAATAATACGGAGTTAGTATGCATTTAGAGATAATGGATACCACCCTGCGTGATGGCGAGCAGACTTCTGGTGTTTCGTTTGTGGCTCAAGAGAAGCTAAGTATAGCACGCCTACTACTTGATGAGCTGAAAGTGGATCGACTCGAAATAGCCTCTGCAAGAGTCTCTTCGGGCGAGGCAGAGGCTGCCAAAGCGGTGTGCGACTGGGCGCTACGTCACAATTGTATCGAGAAGATTGAGGTGCTTGGATTTGTCGACAATGGACTCTCGATAGAGTGGATTGCAAATTCAAATTGCCGCACAATGAACCTCTTGGCAAAGGGCTCACTCAAACATTGCGAGGGTCAGTTGCGCAAGAGTCCCGAGGAGCATTGGGCAGATGTGAAACGTAATATTGCGATGGCAAAGGAGCGGGGGGTCAAGGTGAATCTATATTTGGAGGATTGGTCGAGCGGAATGTTAAACTCACCCTCCTACGTCTATGATATGATCGACTCACTTGCAGCGGAGCCAATAGAGAGGTTTATGCTGCCCGACACGTTGGGTGTGTTGAACCCCTACGAGACCTTTGAATTTTGCTACAAGATGGTGCGTCGTTACCCCTCTCTACACTTCGATTTTCATGCTCACAACGACTATGATTTGGCAGTGGCAAATGCCTTTGCAGCGGCAAAAACAGGTATTAAAGGTATACACTGCACCATAAATGGTCTGGGCGAAAGAGCTGGTAATGCCCCTCTGTCGAGCATTGTAGCGGTTCTCCACGATAAGCTTAATGCAAAAACTAATATTGACGAGAGCAAGATCAACTACGTTAGCGAGGTGGTAGAGTCCTTTTCGGGAGTTCGCCTACCAGCTAACAAACCAATAATTGGAGAGTCGGTATTTACACAATGCGCTGGTATACATGCAGATGGTGACAACAAAAACAATCTATATTTCAACGATTTGTTGCCCGAACGTTTTGGTCGCACACGTGAATATGCACTGGGGAAAACCTCTGGTAAAGCAAATATTGCTAAGAATTTGGAGGCTCTCCACATCGAGCTTGACGAGGTCTCTATGCGTAAGGTGACAGAGCGAATTATAGAGCTTGGCGACAAGAAGGAGCGAGTGACGCAGAGTGATCTGCCCTACATCGTAGCCGATGTGTTGAGCAACTCCCACGCCAGGGAGAATATTCAACTGCTTCACTACTCGGTGACACTCACCAAGGGTCTCCACCCAATGGCGGTTGTCAAACTCGATATACATGGAGTGGCTTACGAGACAGCAGCGATGGGTGATGGTCAATTCGATGCCTTTGTGAAGGCTATTCGCAAGATATACAAGGAGGAGCTTGGTGCAAAGTTCCCAATGCTCACCAACTACACGGTCGATATCCCACCAGGAGGACGTACCGACGCCTTTGTGCAGACCATAATTACATGGGAGCACGATGGTAGAATCATTAAAACTCGTGGTCTGGATGCTGACCAAACTGAGGCAGCGATCAAAGCCACGCTAAAGATGCTAAATCAGATAGACGATAAAAATTAAAATAAAACAGATTATGAATTTAAATATTGCACTTTTGCCAGGCGATGGCATTGGACCCGAAATAGTAGATCAAGCTCTCAAAAGTGTCGAGAGCGTATGCAAAAAGTTTGGACACACCTTCACCACCACCAAGGCGTTGGTTGGTGCATGTGCTATAGATGCTGTGGGTAACCCCTATCCCGACGAGACCCACCAAGTTTGTATGGAGTCAGATGCTGTGCTCTTTGGTGCTATTGGAGATCCTCGCTTCGATAACAACCCTTCGGCTAAGGTTCGTCCCGAGCAGGGACTACTTGCGATGCGCCAAAAATTGGGTCTCTATGCAAATATTCGTCCTGTGACAACCTTCAAACCACTTCTCTACAAGTCTCCCCTTCGTTCGGATGTTGTGGAGGGTACCGACCTTATGTGTATCCGTGAACTTACGGGAGGAATCTACTTTGGTCGTCCTCAGGGCAGAAGCGAGGATAGCAACACCGCTTACGACACTTGTGTCTATTCACGTCACGAGATTGAGCGAATTGTGGTTTTGGCTTATGAATATGCTATGAAGCGCAACAAAAAAGTTACTATAGTCGACAAAGCGAATGTGTTGTGCACCTCTCGACTTTGGCGTGAAGTGGCGCAAGAGATCGAGAAGCACTATCCAGAGGTGGAGACAGAGTATATGTTTGTCGACAATGCAGCGATGCAGCTTATACAGTGGCCTTCTCGCTTCGATGTGATGGTTACCGAAAATATGTTTGGCGATATCCTTACCGACGAAGCTTCGGTAATCACAGGTTCACTCGGAATGTTGCCTTCGGCTTCGATTGGTCTCCACACATCTGTCTTTGAACCTATCCATGGCTCTTATCCACAAGCGGCAGGACTCAATATTGCAAACCCTGTTGCTACGATTCTCTCGGCAGCCTTGATGTTTGAGTATGCCTTTGGGTTGATGGAAGAGGGGCGTGCTATTCGCAACGCTGTCGATGCTTCGCTCGAAGAGGGTGTTGTGACTCAAGATATCGCCTCGCAGGGCGCAAAGAGCTACTCCACAAGTGAAGTTGGCGATTGGGTGGCTGAGCGAATTATTAAGGCTTAAAATTTGCGTAAGGACTACGACGTAAAGACAAAAAAAGTATCTGCATTATGGAGAATAATAAGTTTATGCAAATGGCGATTGATATTTCGTTGAGGAGTGTCAATGAGGGTGGTGGACCTTTTGGCGCTGTGGTGGTTAAGGATGGTGTGGTAGTTTCGAAAGAGTCAAATTCAGTCACTCTTACCAACGACCCTACAGCACATGCCGAGGTAAATGCAATCCGTAAGGCTTGCGGTGCCCTTGAGACATTCTCGTTGAAAGGGTGTATATTGTACTCTTCGTGCGAGCCTTGTCCAATGTGTTTGAGTGCAGCCTACTGGGCTGGT
This sequence comes from Rikenellaceae bacterium, assembly GCA_044433965.1. Lineage (GTDB taxonomy): Bacteria > Bacteroidota > Bacteroidia > Bacteroidales > Rikenellaceae > Alistipes. The sequence continues at coordinate 29,255 of JAWXTF010000015.1, forward strand.
ATCAGCAAGATATATTATGGCAATAGTAGAGCAGATGCCCAAGAGATTAACTTCGATGACTCTTTTATTTATGACCAGATCCCTCTCAACCCTGCAATGCGATCAATCCCTTCGGAGCAGTTGCTCAAAGAGGAGGCGATCAAGGCTTTCAAATTGTGGGACATGAAGGAGGATAAAATCGCCTATTAAGTAGGGTAAAATAATTATTGGTATGTTTTTAAGGGTGCTATTGGAGATGAGATTTCTTGCTATTGAATCGAAAATATAGTAGTTCTATATTGAAATTTAATAGTGAGAAATATCGCTCCAAGAGTGCTTTTAAAAATATGGCAATAATTGTTTTACACTACTTAGATCCTATTGCGGTAGTGAGGCTAAAACTTATATCGTAATTGTTGTTAACTTTAAAAAGAAGCTTGGATCCAAAAATGATAATTTTTGGATCCAAGCTTAAGTTTGGTGCCCGCGTGGTAGGAGCGTGATAAGCAGTTTTTTTTCGTGCGTTTACCCTGGGTAAAATAATTGTTGGTGTATTTTTATGAGTGCTTTTAAAAATATGGCAATAATTGTTTTATACTACTGAGTGTTATGAATCTATTTACATTAAGTTAAAATAATAGTAATTTATTGAATTTTTCGAAATTAATTTATTACCTTTGTTAGTGCAGGTGTGCGAAAAGTGTAAAATAATAAATAAATACATATATATAGTAGCTATTATGGAGAATAAACTACAGGTTTTAACGCAAAAGCTCTATGACCAGGGCTTGGAGAAGGGTCGCCAAGAGGCTGATCTTTTGGTTGGAGATGCAAAGGCTAAGGCAGCAAAGATTGTCGAAGATGCTACAGCCGAGGCAGCTGCAATTATTAAAAAGGCGCAAGCCACAGCTGAGGATACTCAGAAGAACTCGATGACCGAAATTGCGTTGGCTGGAAAGCAAGCTATCGCTAAGATCAAGAGCGAACTTGAAAATGCAATTGTCACAAAATCGACTGCCGACTCAATCAAAGCTGCTACGATAGATCCCACATTCATCAAAGAGATGTTGCTCGCAGTAGCTGTTTCGTGGAACGGTGCAGACTCCTCGAAAATTTCGTTGGAGGCTCTTTTGCCTGAGGCTCAAAAAGCTCAGTTGGATGGAGCAATCACCAAGAGTGCAGCGGAGTTGCTGGCGGCAGGTGTCGAAGTGGGCTACTCTAAACAGGTTAGCAGCGGATTTAAAGTTGGAGCTAAGGGCGGCGGCTACTATATCTCATTCTCAGATGAGGATTTCGACGCGTTGATGCGTGGTTACATCCGCGAGAAGCTCTCAGCAATTCTATTTAAGGCATAACGATTATGTTTGAGTCACAATACTACTGCTTGGTTGCAGGGTTAAAGGAGCTCACATTGGAGTCCGAGAACAAGGGCTTCGAGCCGAAATCCATTATCGACGAGATTTTGGGTGAGGTGTCGTCACGTGATGCAAAGGCAGTGAAACTGCTCTACACCTACTATGACTGCGAGAACCTTTCGGCATGCAGAGCAGGTCGCACACGTCACAACGTGTTGGGTAACCTCACTGGTGAAGAGATCGAAGAGGAGCTGACCGAACCACAACGCACACCAAGTAGAATAGCAAATGTTTTGAGAGCTTTTGCTTCGAGTGATGCAGCTCAGGCGGAGGATGTCGATACGTCGGCAAGTTTCGAGAAGGCTCTATTCGAGGCATATTACGCTGAGTGTGCTGCCTCCCCGTCACGTTTTGTGAGGGAGTGGAGCCAGACAGATCGCAATGTGCGAAACGTTGCTGCGGCTATCTCGGCACGACTCACAGGTGTCTCGGTCGACGAGGTTGTTGTGGGAGGAGGCGAGATTGCCGATGCTTTGCGTCGCTCGTCGGCTGCTGACTTCGGTTTGAGGGGTGAATTGCCATACGTCGATGCATTGATTGCCGCTATCAACGATGAACCAAATATAGTCGAAAAGGAGCATAAGGTCGACAACATCCGTTGGGCAGAGGTTGATGAAGCTTCATCGTTCGACTACTTTAACATCAGCGCCGTAATGGCATATCTCATAAAGCTCAATATAGTAGCACGTTGGGCAGCACTCGACCCAGCTAAGGGTCGTGCAATGCTTGATGCTTTGATGGCGGAGCTTAGCGCAAAGGATAAGATAAATAAATAATAGCAAAATATAATGAAGACTACGGGACGTGTAAATGGTATTATCTCGAATATCGTAATCGTTAAGGCCGACGGAGCAGTGGGTCAAAACGAGATTTGTTACGTATATTGCGGCAATACCAAAGTGATGGCTGAGGTCATCAAAGTTGTGGGCGATGCTGCCTACGTTCAGGTTTTTGACTCTACACGAGGTCTAAAAATCGGAGATAAAGTTGAGTTCGAGGGTCACATGCTTGAGGCGACATTGGCACCAGGTATCCTCTCTCGTAACTACGATGGTCTGCAAAACGACCTCGAAAAGATGGAGGGTCTCTTTATCGAACGTGGTTCGATGACCGAGGCTGTCGACTACGATAAGAGTTGGAGCTTTACACCTATCGCTAAGGTAGGCGATGCGGTAGAGGCTGCATCGTGGTTAGGTGAGGTTAAGGAGCAGTGGGTTGCCCACAAGATTATGGTTCCATTTGTAATGCAAGGCAACTTTAAGGTTAAATCGATAGCGAAAGCAGGCGAATATAAAATCACTGATACGGTGGCTGTTATCACCGATGAGGCAGGCGCAGACCACAATGTAACGATGGTTCAAAAGTGGCCAGTGAAACGTGCGGTACGTAGCTACACCGAGAAACCACGCCCATCGAAGGTGATGGAGACAGGTGTACGTGCAATCGACACATTTAATCCTCTTGCTGAGGGTGGTACAGGATTTATCCCAGGACCATTTGGTGCAGGTAAAACAGTACTTCAACACGCTATCTCGAAGCAAGCCGAAGCCGATGTTATCATCATCGTAGCTTGTGGAGAGCGTGCCAACGAGGTTGTGGAGATCTTCGCTGAGTTCCCAGAGCTTATCGACCCACGTACAGGTCACAACCTAATGGAGCGTACAATTATTATTTGTAACACATCAAACATGCCAGTTGCTGCACGTGAGGCTTCGGTCTACACAGGTATGACAATTGGTGAATATTATCGTGCGATGGGTCTTAAGGTGCTTGTAATGGCTGATTCTACTTCACGTTGGGCGCAAGCATTGCGTGAGATGTCGAACCGACTCGAAGAGCTCCCAGGTCAAGATGCCTTCCCTATGGACCTTTCGGCAATTATCTCGAACTTCTACTCACGTGCAGGTTTGGTGAAACTTGTTGGTGGAGAGAGTGGTTCGGTGACATTCCTTGGTACAGTATCGCCTGCGGGTGGTAACCTCAAGGAACCAGTAACTGAGTCAACCAAAAAGGCAGCTCGCTGTTTCTATGCCTTGTCGCAAGGTCGTGCCGACTCTAAGCGCTATCCCGCTATCGACCCACTCGACTCATACTCAAAGTATTTGGAGTATCCAGAGGTTAAGAGCTACCTCGATGAGCGTGTAGAGATGAATTGGACCGACAAAGTATACGAAGGCAAGACCCTCGTTCAACGTGGTAAGGAGGCAAACGACCAGATCAATATCTTGGGTGACGATGGTGTGCCAGTGGAGTACCACGAGCGTTTCTGGAAGTCGGAGCTTATCGACTTTACGATCTTGCAGCAAGATGCTTTCGACGATATCGATGCAACTTGTCCGATGGATCGTCAGCGTTTTATGTACAACTTGGTGCTCGATATCTGCCATAAAGAGTTCGACTTTGCAGACTTTGCAGAGTGTTCTCAATTCTTCAAGGGGCTTATCAACGTTTTGCGTCAGATGAACTACTCTGTATGGCAATCCGAAGAGTTTGAGAAGTATAATAAACAGATTGCAGAGCTAATCAATGAGAAAGTTTCATAACTTTAAAAAGAGCCTATTATTATGACTAAGAGTGCATTTCAAAAAGTATATACCAAAATCGACAATATCACCAAAGCTACGGTGACCCTCAAAGCAACAGGAGTTGGCAATGAGGAGTTGGCAACCGTAGGAGGCGAGTTGGCGCAGGTAGTAAAGATCATGGGCGAAAACGTTACGCTTCAGGTCTTTGCAGGAACCGAGGGTTTGGCTACAAACTCCGAGGTTATTTTCCAAGGTGAGCCTCCAAAGCTCCGTGTTTCAGACAACTTGGCTGGTCGATTCTTCAACGCCTATGGCGAACCATTGGAGGGTGGCGAACCAATCGAAGGTGAGGAGCGTGAGATTGGTGGACCTACGGTGAATCCATTCCGCCGTATCCAACCATCGGAGCTTATCGCAACAGGTATCGCAGGTATCGACCTTAACAATACTATCGTTTCGGGTCAAAAGATTCCTTTCTTTGCCGATCCCGACCAACCATACAACGCAGTTATGGCAAATGTGGCACTTCGTGCTAAGGCCGACAAGATTATCTTGGGTGGTATGGGACTTACCAACGATGACTTCTTGTACTTCAAGAGCGTGTTTGAGAATGCTGGAGCGCTCGACCGTATCGTCTCGTTTGTCAATACTACCGAGAATCCTCCAGTAGAGCGTTTGTTGGTTCCAGATATGGCACTAACTGCTGCTGAGTACTTTGCAGTGGATAAGGGCGAGAAGGTGTTGGTGTTGTTGACCGATATGACCCTTTATGCCGATGCGTTGGCTATCGTGTCGAACCGTATGGACCAGATACCATCGAAGGATTCAATGCCTGGTTCGCTCTATTCGGACTTGGCGAAGATCTACGAAAAGGCGGTACAGCTACCTAACGGAGGTTCAATCACAATTATCGCCGTTACAACCCTTTCGGGAGGTGATATCACCCACGCTATTCCAGATAATACGGGTTACATCACCGAGGGTCAGTTGTTCCTACGTAACGACTCCGATACTGGTAAGGTTATCGTTGACCCCTTCCGTTCGCTCTCTCGACTCAAGCAACTCGTGATTGGTAAGAAGACTCGTGAGGATCATCCTCAAGTGATGAATGCCTGCGTTCGTCTGTTTGCCGATGCAGCTAACTCAAAGACTAAGTTGGAGAATGGTTTCGATCTTTCGGACTACGACGAGCGTGCACTTAAATTCGCACGTAGTTACTCCGAGAAGCTGCTCTCGATTGATGTAAATATCGAAATCGACGAGATGCTCGACACCGCTTGGACTCTCTTCGCTGAGAACTTCTCTCGTGAGGAGGTTACCATCAAGCAATCACTTATCGATACCTACTGGAAAGCGTAGTTTAAACTATTTAAGCTTATGGCAATCAAATTTCAATATAACAAAACCTCGCTCGGAGATCTCGACAAACAGCTCAAGATGCGTCGTAAGGCACTGCCTACCATCAAGAGTAAAGAGTCGGCACTACGTTCCGAGGTTAAGCGAGCTAAGGATGCTGCACGAGATTTTCGCGAGCAGTTGGATGCTCTCACTCAGCAGTACGACTACATGGTGCTGTTGTGGGGAGAGTTTGACCCTACCCTTATCCGCATTGCCGACGTTGAGCTAAAGACACAAAAGATTGCGGGTGTGCGCACCCCAATCCTCGAAAAGGTGATCTATGAGCAGAAGCCCTATGATCTATTTTCGTCACCTGTCTGGTTCTCGTCGGGGGTTGACCTACTTAAGCGCATGGCTCGTTTGAGCCTCGAATTTGAGCTCTACAATCTAAAGATGGAGCTGCTCGATTATGCACGTCGCAAGACCACCCAAAAGGTGAACCTCTACGAAAAGGTGCAGATCCCTGGTTATGAGGATGCTATGCGTAAGATCAAACGATTTATGGAGGATGAGGAGAATCTTTCGAAGTCGGCACAAAAAATTGTAAAAACTAAACAACAGGCAGCCGAGGAGGGGGCAATGTTATGATAGCCAGAATGTCAAAATATGACTTTGTGCTCTACTCGCGTGAGTACCAGGATTTTATCGAACGACTTCGTGCGTTGGCGCTTGTTGATGTGACAACATCTAATTGGGAGCCTTCGGACAAGGAACGTGATATGATCCTTGAGATTGAGGCGCACACCAAAGCCGAGGCTGCACTCACAGAGTTTGGCGCAAGCGAGGAGTTCGATAACTCTGTTGCGCCAGCAGATCAGGCAGCAGCCTATGCGCTCTACGCTGAGACCAATGCACAGCGTCTACAACTCAAAAGCGAGATTGCTCAGCTACAAAAGAGTGGCGAAGAGGCAGAGGCTTGGGGTGAATTTTCAACTGAGACTCTCGACCAGTTAGAGGCACGAGGTGTGTTGCTGCACTACTTTATGGCTAATGATTCGGCATACGAAAAGGTAGTCGAGCAGTGGGGTAGTGAGCTACTTATCGAGCTTATTCGCAGCGTCGATGGCAACTCATATTTTGTGGTTGTAGCTACTGCTGATGATTCCGATGTGATGATAGATGCACAAGAGATTAAGCGTCCGCAGATGACAGCGAAGGAGTATTTCGCTAAAGTTCAAGAGCTTGAAGCGCAATTTGCAGCTCTCACCTCATCACTTTCGGCTTGCGCTAAGTCGTTGGACTCAATCGAGGCAGAGCGAGTGGAGCTCGTAAGAGAACTTCAAGCGTCGAAGGTACGTTCTTCGGCTACCGAAGCAGCTGATGGAGCGCTACTTGTGATGACCGCTTGGGCAGAGGAAGAGACTTCGGCGAAGGTAGATGCACTCTTGGATGAGTATTCGGGTGTGATCTACATCAAGAGTCAGCCAACGCCTGAGGATGATACACCAGTGAAGCTCAAAAATAGTTGGTTTCCACGAGTTTTCGAGATGATTGGCGATATGTATGCCCTACCAAAATATGGCTCACTCGACCTTACACCGCTCTTTGCGCCATTCTACATGCTCTTCTTCGCCATCTGTTTGTGCGATGCAGGCTACGGTGCAGTGATCTTGGCTGCTGGATTGGGTCTCTACTTTAAGGGAGGAGCCTCAATGCGACAGGCATCGTGGCTCTCGATAATGTGTGGTGCGGCGGCGGTTCTCTTTGGATTCTTCGCAAATTCGTTCTTTGGAATGTCGATTTCGGCAGCTCCACTCTTCAAGGATTTCCGCTTTATCAACTTCCAGCAAGATTTCTTCTCTATCTCGATGATGATTGGTGTATTCCAAATATTGTTGGGTATGGCGGTAAATATCGTAGTTTGTTCACGCACCTTTGGTTTTAAATATGCGTTGGGTTCGCTCGGTTGGTTCTTGCTTATCTTCTCAGCATCGCTCTCGGCAGCTCTTTCGGCTATGGGTATTACAGCGTTTGGTTTCTCGTCGATTCCATTTATTGCTATGGTTGTCGTATCGTTCGTGTTGATGCTATTCTTCAACTCACCCGACAAAAATATCTTTGCCAATGTAGGAGCAGGTCTTTGGGACACGTACAACAATATCACTGGTCTTTTGAGTGATGTATTGAGCTATATTCGTCTCTTCGCGATTGGTCTTTCGGGCGGTGTCTTAGCATTGGTGTTCAATAGTTTGGCGCTCGGAATGACAGGGCTCGACGCGGGAATCGAAGGCAAGCCAATTGGAGGGGTAATAGTTTCGATAATTGGAGCTGCTATAATCCTCTTGATTGGTCACGGCATCAACCTATTTATGTCGACCATATCGTCGTTTGTTCACCCTATGCGACTCACATTTGTGGAGTTTTTCAAAAATGCAGGTTTCGAGATGGCTACACGCAAATTCGATCCATTAAAGTAAAAAATAAGTAAATAATAATAATTAAAACAATTTTCAGTTATGAATTCAACAGCAATTATTTTGGCTTACGTAGGTGTAGCCTTGATGGTAGGTTTGGCAGGTATTGCATCTGCTGTAGGTACAGCAATTTGTGGTCAGTCAGCTGTAGGTGCAATGAAAAAGAACGATGGCGCTTTTGGTAGCTACATGGTACTTTCGGCTCTTCCAGGTTCTCAGGGACTCTACGGTTTCGTATGTTTCTTTATGGTTACAAGTATCTTTAACCTAATTACCCCCGATATCTCTCTGTTGCAAGGTGCAGCTGTTTTGGGTATTGGTCTTTTGGTGGGTATCGTAAATCTTGCATCCTCTATCTACCAAGGTAAAGTTTGTGCTAATGGTATCGCTGCAATTGGAAATGGTCACGATGTGATGGGTAAAACCCTTATCCTCGCTGCTTTCCCTGAGCTCTACGCGATCCTTACTGTAGCTGCAACCTTCCTTATTGGTAGCGCAGTTGCTGCTTAATCCGACGGTGCGTAAGAGGGTAAACGTAAGAAAAATATTATTTCTTACTGCCTCCGGCGGGCGGGGATAGCACCCCCGCGGGTGCGTATTATTGCGCTTTGGGCTTATAAAGATCAAGGAGTTGCTGCAAATGGATTTGCGCAACTCCTTGATCTTTATAATTTTTATCGATTTATTACTCCTTGTTGTTTATCAGTGCTTTAATACTCTCTATAAGCATTGATACTGCAACCGAGTTGAATCCTCCCTCAGGGATTATTACATCTGCATATCGTTTGGAAGGCTCAACAAATTCGTCATGCATAGGCTTCACCGTATTAACATATTGCGAGATAACCGACTCCATCGTGCGACCGCGTTCACACACATCGCGCAAGATTCTGCGAGATAGGCGCAGGTCAGCATCGGTGTCGACATAGACCTTAATATCCATCAAGTCACGAAGATCCTTATTTTCAAAAATAAGGATTCCATCTACGATAATCACCTTAGATGGCATCAGTGTTACAGTCTCATCTAAGCGGTCGTGCTCGACAAAAGAGTATACTGGATGTGATATTGCAACTCCATCTTTTAGAGCTGCAATGTGATCTACCATCATTTCAGTATCAAACGATTGCGGGTGGTCGTAGTTGAGTTTTGAGCGCTCTTCGTATGTCAGTTCAGGGTGCGCTTTGTAGTAATAATCGTGGCATATAGTAACCACATCATCTCCCTGAAAGGCATCCTTAAGACACTTTACAAGTGTGCTCTTGCCTGAGCCTGTGCCTCCTGCAACTCCAATTACTGTAACATTCATAGTTTCACCAAATTAAGCGTCAATATTTGCATAGTGAGCATTCTGCTCAATAAATTCACGTCGTGGTGGCACCTCGTCTCCCATAAGCATTGAGAATACGCGATCTGCCTCTACAGCATTATCAATCGTTACTTGGCGTAGGATGCGGCTATCAGGGTTCATCGTAGTATCCCAAAGTTGGTGCGCATTCATCTCTCCAAGACCTTTGTAGCGTTGAATGTGTACACCTTTGTTGCCAAAATCCTCTACTGCCTTTTCGCGTTCTGTCTCGTCCCAGCAGTAACGTTCATTTTTACCCTTTTTAATAAGGTATAGAGGTGGTGTTGCGATGTAGATATGACCATTTTCGATCAACTCCTTCATCTTGCGGAAGAAGAAGGTGAGCATCAATGTTGCGATGTGGCTACCGTCGACATCGGCATCGGTCATAATTATAATCTTGTCGTAGCGAAGTTTCTCAATATTGAGAGCTTTGCTATCCTCAGCCGTGCCAATAGTTACACCAAGTGCCGTAAACATATTTTTGATCTCTTCGTTCTCCCACATTTTGTGCTCTTGAGCCTTCTCAATATTTAGGATCTTACCGCGAAGAGGCATGATAGCTTGGAAGTTACGGTCGCGTCCCTGCTTTGCAGTACCACCCGCCGAGTCTCCCTCGACAAAGAAAATCTCAGCAATTGAACGGTCGCGGCTCGAACAGTCTGCAAGCTTACCTGGTAGACCTACGCCCGAAAGAGCAGTTTTACGCTGAACCATTTCGCGTGCGTTGCGAGCTGCATGGCGCGCCGTAGCTGCCAAGATAACCTTTTGCACAATTGCCTTAGCATCTTTAGGATTCTCCTCAAGATAGTGACCAAGAGCTGCCGACATTGCTTGGTCAACAGCTGCTGATACTTCGTCATTACCAAGTTTTGTCTTGGTCTGACCCTCAAATTGAGGCTCTGCAACCTTCACCGAGACAACAGCTGTGAGACCCTCGCGGAAGTCGTCTCCGTTGATTTCGAATTTTAGCTTGGCAAGCATTCCCGACTCATCAGCATATTTCTTAAGTGTGCGTGTGAGTGCTCGGCGGAAACCAGTTAGGTGTGTACCTCCTTCGTGAGTGTTGATATTATTAACATACGAGTGAACATTCTCCGAGAATGAGTTATTGTATTGCATAGCTACCTCTACTGGTACGCCATTGCGCTCAGTGTCGAGGTAGATGATAGACTCAATAATCTTCTCACCACGAGTTGCGTCGAGGTACTCTACAAACTCCTTAAGACCATCCTCAGAGTGGAAAGTCTCTGTTAGATCGCCCTCACGACCCTCAACCTCACGTTTGTCGGTGAGTGTAAGCTTTATACCCTTGTTAAGGTATGCTAATTCTCGCAAACGTTTCGCTAAGATGTCGTAGCGATATATTGTTGTTTGTGTAAAGATCTCGCCATCGGGCTTAAATGTGACGATAGTTCCGCGATCTTCGCACTCTCCTACCACCTCTACTTGAGATGTTGGAGCTCCTTTGCTGTATGTTTGGCGGTAGATTTTACCATCTTTGTGGATCTCGGCGATAAGAAGTGTCGAGAGTGCATTCACACACGACACACCAACTCCGTGGAGACCTCCCGAGACCTTGTAGCTACCCTTATCGAATTTACCTCCGGCGTGAAGCACGGTCAAAACCACCTCAAGAGCTGATTTCTTCTCCTTCTCATGATAGTCTACGGGAATACCACGACCGTTGTCTCTTACACTAATAGAATTATCTGGGTTGATCGTAACTTCAATATGGTCACAGTAGCCTGCCAATGCCTCATCAATAGAGTTGTCAACAACCTCGTAAACTAAATGGTGGAGACCCTTTTCGCCAGTGTCTCCGATATACATTGCTGGACGCTTACGTACAGCCTCTAAGCCCTCAAGTACCTGAATATTCGATGCCGAATATTCACCTTGTTGCTTTATCTCTTCTTGTTCAGTACTCATCTTTTTGTCTTAACAGTAAATAACATGCAAATATACAAAAAAATATTCGTTTTAGTGGGATTTTTGTGAGAAAAATCAGGGTAAACGCACGAAAAAAATACTGCTTATCGCGCTCGTGCCGCGCGGGCACCAAACTTAAGATTGGATCCAAAAACTGTCGTTTTTGACTTTTGTATTGCGCTGATGTGGTGGGGCTTTGCCCCCGGCGAGGTGAACCTCGATTTGGGTTTAAATGCCTTTGGCATTTAAAAATTATAAAGAGCAAGGAGTTGTGCAAATTTATTTGCGGTAACTCTTTGATCTTTATAATCTTAGAGATGTAATCTCTAAGCCCAAAGCGCAAAAGGTACGCACCCGCGGGGGTGCTATCCCCGCCCGCCGGAGGCAGTCCGAAACGCACAGAAAGCAAGCAAAGTACGCACCCGCCGGAGGCAGCAAGAAATAATATTTTCCGTGCGTTTGCCCTGCACATCACTATGTCTTGGGCTGATTGTTAAGAAAAAAGAGTTGTGCAACATATGTGCACAACTCTTTTTTAGCATATTGGTTAAAAAACTTATCGAAGGAAAGCAAGGAAGATACCAGCAGCAACTGCCGAACCCACTACACCAGCCACGTTAGGACCCATAGCATGCATCAACAAGAAGTTGCTTGGATCCGCCTTTTGACCCTCAGTTTGCGAGACACGAGCAGCCATTGGAACTGCCGAAACTCCAGCTGAACCGATAAGTGGATTGATCTTTTTGCCCTCTGGAGCAAACAGGTTGAGGAACTTAGCAAAGAGCACACCTCCAGCAGTACCAACACAGAATGCTAAGATACCAAGTACCATGATGCCTAATGTGCGGATGTTGATAAACGCCTCTGCTGTAGCTGTAGCACCGACAGTAAGACCTAAGAATATTACAACGATATTCATCATCTCGTTTTGAACGGTCTTGCTAAGACGATCCACAACACCAGACTCCTTCATTAGGTTACCAAACATAAGGCAACCTACAAGAGGAGCTGCACTTGGTAGCAACAAAGAGATGATGATTGCGATCATGATAGGGAAGATGATCTTCTCACCCTTCGATACAGGGCGCAGTTGGCTCATCTTGATCTTACGCTCACTCTCGGTTGTTAGGGCACGCATAATTGGAGGTTGGATCACAGGAACCAATGCCATATATGAGTATGCTGCAACAGCGATAGGACCCAATAACTCTGGCGCCAAGATAGAAGCCAAAAGGATAGAGGTAGGACCATCGGCACCACCAATGATACCGATTGCACCAGCCTCGTTTGGAGCGAATCCCAAAGCATATGCGCCGATAAATGTTAGGAAGATACCGATCTGAGCGGCAGCACCCAATACAAAGCTTTTAGGGTTAGCGATAAGCGGTCCGAAGTCGGTCATCGCACCCACGCCTATAAAGATAAGACAAGGGTAGATACCGAGCTTAACGCCCAAGTAGAGGTAGTCCATAAGACCCGCTTCATCGACGAAGATATCCCAATGAACGTGACCACCTTTGAACAATTCTGCGTGGTACATCTCGGCACCAGGCAAGTTGGTTAGTAGCATACCAAAAGCAATGGTAAGCAGCAATAATGGTTCAAACTTGTGGCGGATAGCAAGGTAAACAAGGAAGAGAGCAACAGCAATCATTAGTAGACTGCTGAAGCCTCCAAACGAGCTAATCATGGTAGCGATACCAGTAGAAGCTGCGAAGTTTTCAAGGCTCTCCAATACAAAGTTTGATTCTGAGGCAAGTAAGTTAAGCATGGCTATTCAATCACAAGTAAGATTTGACCCTCCATTACAGTAGCGCCTTTCTGCACTGAGATCTCTTTAACAACACCAGATACATCTGCGTCGATATTGTTCTCCATCTTCATCGCTTCGAGGATTGCGAGAGTATCACCCTGTGAAACCTTAGCTCCGACAGCAACCTTGATGTCGACAAGGGTTCCTGGTAGTGGGCTGCGAACAGCGTGACCAGCTCCTGTGTGTGCCGCAGCAACTGGAGTTGACTCTACCAAACTTGGGGTTACATTAGTAGCATATTGAGTAGAGCGAGCCACTTGAGGTTTTACCTTTGGGTGAATCGTACTAACACCATCAATCTCAACATCGTAAGATACGCCATTGAGAACGACCTTAGCCATTTTTGACTCTTCGTTTAGGTCGTTGACTTGAACACTATATTTGTGTCCGTTGATTTTAAGTGAGTAATCTTTCATTATTGTGTTTAATCTATTTGCGTTGTGGTTGTTGAGTTAATCCGTGGATCTTTGAGCTCCAAGGTGAGTATGCGCGCTTGATGCTCATGATTGTCAAGATTGCTGACTCACGGTCGTGGCGCTCACCCATATGCATACGCAATGCTGTTGCGATTGCTGCAATCTCCTCGCCCGATAGTTGTGGTTGAAGGTCGATTTTGATCTCAGTCGACTTGGCAGCAGCCATTGAGATGCGACCAAAGATCTTCATTACAACTACCAACGCCAAGAGCATACCAAGTACCAAGAGGAATCCAATGAGTGAAATCCACAAGATCTCCGACCACGCCCATGTTGAATTTAATAACATTATCATAGTGGTAATCTTTACAATGGAATATTAGAGTGCTTCTTAGCTGGGTTTTGCAAGCGCTTAGATGCCAAAGATTGCAATGCGCGGATAACACGGAAACGAGTGTTACGAGGCTCGATAACATCGTCGATGTAGCCGTAACGAGCTGCGTTGTATGGGTTAGAGAACTTATCGTTGTACTCCTTCTCCTTCTCGGCAACAAACTTAGCACGCTCCTCGGCATTGTCGAATGCAGCGAGAGCTTTAGCTTGAAGTACCTCAACAGCACCACTTGCACCCATTACAGCGATCTCTGCTGATGGCCATGCGTAGTTGATGTCACCACGGATGTGCTTAGACGACATCACGATATATGCACCACCATAAGCCTTACGCAAAGTAACAGTTACCTTTGGTACTGTAGCCTCGCAATAAGCAAATAGGAGCTTAGCACCGTGAGTGATTACTCCACCATACTCTTGAGATGTACCTGGTAGGAATCCTGGAACGTCGACCAAAGTTACGATTGGAATATTGAACGCGTCGCAGAAACGAACGAAACGAGCAGCCTTACGCGAAGCGTTGCTATCGAGCACACCAGCCATAAACTTAGGTTGGTTAGCGATGATACCTACACTTTGACCGTTGAAACGTGCGAAGCATGTGATGATGTTTTTAGCAAAACCAGATGCAGACTCCAAGAACTCACCATTATCAACGATAGCACGGATAACGTCTGTCATGTCGTATGGTTTGTTTGGATTGTCAGGAACGATTTCGTTGAGTGAATCATCCAAACGAGTGATCTTGTCGTTACAAACTACAAGTGGAGCCTCCTCCATATTGTTTTGTGGGATGTATGAGAGCAACTCGCGGATAAGTGAGATACCATCCTCCTCGGTCTCTACTGCGAATTGAGAAACACCAGATTTGGTTGTGTGCATAAATGCACCACCCAATTGCTCTTGTGTTACGTCCTCACCTGTTACGGTCTTAACAACCTTAGGACCTGTAAGGAACATATTTGAAGTCTGGCTCTTCATGATGATGAAGTCGGTAAGAGCTGGAGAGTATACTGCACCACCAGCACATGGTCCAAAGATCGCTGAGATCTGTGGGATAACGCCTGACGACATTACGTTGCGTTGGAAGATGTTAGCATAACCTGCCAATGCGTTGATACCCTCTTGGATACGAGCACCACCAGAGTCATTGATACCGATACATGGAGCACCATTGCGAAGTGCCATATCTTGAACCTTGCAGATCTTCTCAGCCATTGAGAGTGAGAGTGAACCTGCTGACACAGTGAAATCTTGTGCAAAAAGGTAAACTAAACGACCGTCGATAGTACCGTAACCTGTCACAATACCGTCACCAAATGTGTGGCTCTTCTCCATTCCGAAGTCGTAGCAACGGTGAGTGACGAACATGTCGAACTCCTCAAAACTACCCTCGTCAAGCAACATTGCGATACGCTCACGAGCAGTATACTTACCTTTAGCGTGTTGAGCATCAATACGTTTCTGACCACCACCCTGACGGGCTGTCTCTCTGCGATCGACTAACTCTTTAATTTTAATTTGATTTTCGCTCATAACTATATTATTGATCTATTTATTTCTTTTCGCAAAGCTCCGTCAAGATGCCTTGAGTTGATTTTGGGTGAAGGAACGCGATAGTAAGACCTTCTGCACCTCCACGTGGAGTTTTGTCGATAAGGCGAATGCCTTGAGCCTCAGCATCTGCCAACTGCTCTTCGATATTCTCACAAGCAAGTGCCATGTGGTGGAATCCAACGCCTTTGTTCTCAATAAACTTAGCGATTGTAGACTCCTCTGAAGTAGGCTCCAATAACTCAATTTTTGTTTGACCCAACATAAAGAATGCTGTACGAACCTTTTGGTCAGCAACCTCCTCGATGGCGTAACATTTCAAACCTAATACGTTTTCCCAGTATGGAATCGCCTCGTCGAGGCTCTTCACCGCGATACCAAGATGTTCAATGTGTGATACTTTCATAAAAAAATATGTTTAAGTTAGCTAATTATTAGTTTACTGTTATTTAGCAAACAAAGGTATAAATTAAAAAACAAATAACAATGGATTATCTCATTTTTTTAATTATCTTAGGTTCTATTTTGTTGCTTATTTGTTTTTTTTACCTATTTAACAGCTCTTTTAGCTTCATTTCAAGAGTGTTATAGTCGATAAAATTTAAATTTTGGTAGTAGCAAATATAACGCCTCGAATAATTATTGTAACAATATTTGTAGAGTAGAGCAATAATTTAACCTTATGATACATTATATTATATAAGGGGTACGAAAAAAAAGTATTATCTTTGTTTCCAGTTTCAAACGATAGGTGATAAATTATAATTAGAGAGTTGTGTTACCCTCCAATTAAGCGAAATTAAATAATATAGACGATTATGGTAAAGATACTTTGGGTAGATGATGAGATTGAACTCTTGAAGCCGCACGTGCTGTTTCTCAAGGGTAAAGGATATGATGTAGAGACTTGTAACAACGGTTACGATGCAATTGATATGGCATATGAGTCGAGCTATGATTTGATAATACTCGATGAGATGATGCCAGGAATGACAGGTCTTGAGACGCTACCTCAGATCAAAGAAATTCGTCCCGATACTCCCATAATCATGGTTACGAAGAGTGAAGAGGAGAATATTATGGACAAAGCAATTGGTTCGAAGATTGCCGATTATATTATCAAACCAGTCAACCCAAACCAGGTGCTTCTTTCGATTAAGAAGAATGTGCACTCCCAACAACTTGTAACCGAGCAGACCACTGCCGATTACCGTTCGGAGTTTGGTCGCATCACATCATCGCTCCAAATGGCAACCACTTTTTCGGATTGGTGTCTTATCTACAAACGGTTAGTTTCGTGGGAGTTGGAGCTTGCCGAAGCAAACGACGAAGGAATCCGTGAGGTGCTTGGTTACCAAAAGAGTGAGGCGGGGCAAGAGTTCTCGAAGTTTGTGCGTCGCAACTACTACAGTTGGATCAACAACCGCTCAGAGGAGACACCAACCATGTCGCATACCATTATGCGCAATTCGATCTTCCCGGTAGTTGACGAGAATAGCAAGACTACGTTGCTTCTTATCGACAACTTTCGCTACGACCAGTGGCGTGCCATTGGTCCATATCTGCGCGGGTACTTCGATGTGGCAATCGATGAGCTATATTGTGCAATTTTGCCTACTGCAACCCAATATGCTCGCAACTCGATCTTCGCGGGACTTATGCCGCTTGGAATCTCTAAATTGATGCCCGATAAGTGGTTGCACGACCACCAAGAGGGTGCCAAAAATCAATATGAGGAGGAGTTCTTGCGTCGCAATATCCAGAGTAGTGGCAGAAGCTACAACCTTACATTCGATAAAATTATTCGCCCTGAGCAGGGTCGCAAGCTTCTCGAAAATATGCAACATATATATGAGGCAGATTTCTCGGTGGTGATCTACAACTTCCTCGATATCCTCTCGCATGCTCGTACCGAGACCGACATTATCCGCGACCTTACCGAGGATGATGCATCGTTCCGTTCGTTGACCCGTTCGTGGTTCGAACACTCGGAGCTCTACGCGATGTTGAAGTTGCTCTCGGAGCGTGGGCATACGGTAATTATCACGACTGACCATGGTACCATACGTGTCGACAATCCGGTGAAGGTGACCGGAGACAAGCAAACATCAGCAAACCTGAGATATAAGTGTGGTCGCAACTTAGCATACAACTCCAAAGATGTGTATGAGGTGACTCGTCCTGAGGATATACAACTGCCGGCGAGCAATCTTACATCAAGTTATATTTTTGCTTACAATAGCGATTTTTTAGTCTATAATAACGATGCTAATCGCCACATACGCTACTATCGTAATACCTTCCAACATGGAGGCATCTCGATGGAGGAGATGATGATTCCATATATAGTGCTTAAACCCAAAGGATTTTAAACCACAATGGCAAAGAGACCAAAACCAGAATATGTTGCTCGCAATAAGGAGTATCTACAGACAATAGCAGCTCAAGCAGATACTAAGGTGCTGCCGCGAGGAGTTCTCTACAAAGTGATCGAAAGCGGAGCGGGAGAATCTCCCGAAGCAAATAGTATAGTGTCGGTGCACTATAGTGGTGAGTTAATATCGGGGCACTGCTTCGACTCTTCTCGCGTAAATAACTACCCCGAGACATTTCGACTTCGCGAGGTGATTGTGGGGTGGCAGATAGCGCTTCGAGCGATGAGAGTAGGTGATCGCTGGCGCGTATATATCCCTTCGGCAGAGGCATATGGAGATCGTACAATGGATGATATTCCCGGTGGCTCGACCCTAATTTTCGATATTGAACTTATCGCAATTAGTTAAATAGATGATCCGTAGTGAGATAATTGAGTATGTAGAGGAGCAGATATTGCCCCTCTACACCGCGTTTGATCGTGCGCACAATATTGACCATGCGCAAACGGTAATTGAAGAGAGTGCTACACTTGCTGCAAACTACGAAGTGAATCACGAGATGGTCTACATCATAGCAGCATTTCACGACCTTGGGCTCTGCGAGGGGCGCGAGCGTCACCACATTGTTTCGGCAGAGATACTCCTTGCAGATAAATTTATTGCAAATATATTTGATGTGTCGCAACGGCAGACAATGAGTGAGGCAATAGAAGATCATCGCGCATCTGCCGCAAGAGAGCCACGTTCGATATATGGGCGAATAGTTGCCGAGGCTGACCGCATAATCTCTACCAAGGTGACTCTTCGTCGCACAGTTCAATATGGTCTCAAGCAGAACCCAACAGCTACTCCCGATGAACACTTCGAACGATTTGATAGCCACCTCCAAGCAAAATATGCTGAGGGCGGTTACCTAAAGCTATATATATCAGAGTCTGGTAATGCTGAGCGCCTGCGCGAACTTCGTGCAGTAATCAACAATAAAAAGGAACTGCGAGATCGCTTTGATCAAATCCTGAAGTCTGAACTTATGAGCCTGTAGCACCTTCGCGGGTGCGTATATTTTGCTTTCTGTGCGCTTCTTGCCTTGCTTTCTGTGCGCTTCTTACTGCCTCCGGCGGGCGGGGATAGCACCCCCGCAGGTGCGTATTATTGCGCTTTGGGCTTAGAGATTGCATCTCTAAGATTATAAAGAGCAAGGAGTTGCCGCAAATAAATTTGCACAACTCCTCACTCTTTATAATTTTTAAATGCCTACGGCATTTAAACCCAAATCGAGGTTCACCTCGCTGATGTGGTGGTGGCAACCGAAGGTTGACATGCAAGAGATCTACTATGAGGAGCGTTGAAAATTCATTTTCATAAGCTCATCATAGTAGATCTCTTGCGAAGGGGCAAAGCCCCACCACATCAGTGCAACAAAAAAGTCAAAAACGAAGTCTTTGGATCCAAGCTTAGCTTGGTGCCGCGCGGCATGAGCGCGATAAGCAGGTTTTTTCGTGCGTTTACACTGCTCTCTCCGTGGCGCTTTGCGCTCTCTGCTAACGACCAATGCTATAGTGAAAGAAGCCATGTTCGATGGTCTCTGTGTGGTCGTAGATGTTGCGACCATCGATAATCACGGGTTGCGCCATTGTTTTGCGGAGTACACCCCAACTTGGTACGCGAAACTCTTTCCACTCGGTGACCAGCATGAGGGCGTCGGCATCGAGCGCAGCATCATACATATCTGCCGCATACTCAACCTTGTCGCCAATTAGTTGTCTGCATCGATCAATGGCAACAGGGTCATATACCTTGACATTACCACCAGCCTCTAATATCTTATCTATCAGCACTAAGGCTGGAGCTTCTCGCATGTCGTCAGTGCCTGGTTTAAATGCTAAACCCCACATTGCTACTCGTTTTCCTTCGATATTATTTCCGAAATGTTTGGAGAGTTTCTCGAAAAGTATACTCTTTTGCCCCTCGTTAACCTCCTCTACTGCCTTGAGGAGATTCATTGAGTATCCACTCTTTTCGGCAGTTTTGATTAGTGCCTTAACATCTTTTGGGAAGCAACTGCCTCCATAGCCGCAACCAGGGTATAGAAATTTGGAGCCTATGCGACTATCTGAGCCAATACCTTTGCGTACCATATTGACATCGGCTCCAACTAATTCGCAAAGGTTTGCTATCTCGTTCATAAAGCTGATACGTGTGGCAAGCATCGAATTTGCTGCATACTTAATCATCTCGGCGGAGGGAATGTCGGTAAATATCAGACGATAGTTATTCATCATAAAGGGTTTGTAGAGACGCTCCAAGAGCATCTTAGCTCTCTCTGACTCCACACCAACCACTACTCTGTCGGGCTTCATAAAATCATCTATGGCATCACCCTCTTTCAAAAACTCTGGGTTGGATGCCACGTCGAATGGTACTTCAATACCTCGTTTTGAAATCTCCTCTTGAATACTCTCTTTTACCTGTTGAGAGGTTCCAACAGGCACTGTGCTTTTGGTTACCACGACAAGATATTTGTTGATATGTTGACCAATGGTACGTGCCACATCCAACACATATTGTAGGTCGGCACTACCATCCTCGTTGGGTGGTGTTCCAACAGCACAAAAGATCACATCTACGCGATCGAGGCACTCTATTAGGTTTGTTGTGAAGTTGAGTCGTCCTGCTTTGAAGTTACGTTTAACCATATCTTCCAGACCTGGTTCATATATTGGTATCACTCCATTTTTGAGTGCTTCAATCTTCTTTTCGAGGAGATCTACACAGGTTACATTGATACCCATCTCGGCAAAACAGGTGCCTGATACCAGACCCACGTAACCAGTTCCTACTACTGCAATATTCATAATGTTTAATCTCTTATATCTTGTAAAATTCTCTGTACCACTCAACTGTCTTATGAACACCATAGTTCAAAGGCGTGGCTGGGCTAAATCCAATAGCTTGCTCCAATAGGGTGGTATCTGCATTTGTTTGGTAGACGTCACCCGGTTGCATAGGTAGAAACTCTTTCTTTGCTTTTCGGTTTAATGCCTCTTCGAATGCTTCAATAAAATCCATTAATCTAACGGGGTGAGAGTTGCCAATATTGTAGATCCGATAAGGTGCGGAGGAGCTACTTGGATCGGGATTTTTTGCATCCCATTTTTCGTTGGGTTGCGCCACAGAATCGACAATGCGCACAACTCCCTCGACTATATCGTCGATATATGTGAAGTCTCGCAACATATCGCCATTGTTAAAGACACGAATTGGACGGTCGTTGAGGATAGCGTCGGCAAACAAAAATGGTGACATGTCGGGGCGTCCCCAAGGTCCATATACTGTGAAGAATCGAACTCCTGTAGTGGGGATGTTGTAGAGGTGGCTATAGGAGTGTGCCATCAATTCGTTAGCCTTCTTGGTGGCAGCGTAGAGGCTCACAGGGTGTGCAGTGCTATCGCCTTCGGCAAATGGTACGTTGGCGTTGAGACCATAGATACTACTTGAGCTTGCGTAGATCAGATGTTTTACTCTCTTGTTGCGACACCCCTCCAATATATTGAGGAACCCACAAATATTGCTTTGAGTGTAGGCGTATGGATTCTCTATCGAGTAGCGTACCCCCGCTTGAGCTGCGAGGTTAATCACACTCTCGAAGCTCTCCTGCTCGAATAGTTGCTGCATCGCCTCTCTCTCCTCGATATCTATTCGAGTAAATCTAAAGCGCTCGAAGGTGGAGCTCTGAGTATAGTTGTGCCACTCCACCTCGCTCTGCCTAATACCAAGCAGAGCTAAGCGTCCAAATTTGAGTTCGGGAGAGTAGTAGTCGTTGATATTGTCGACTCCAACAACTTCATCACCACGCTCCAAGAGTCTCTTACAGACGAACGAACCGATGAACCCAGCTGCTCCTGTTACTAATACTTTCATCTACCTTTTTGTTTGTTAATAATTCATATATCTCTAAGTGGCGATTCACGACATTTTCAATCGAGAACTCCCTCTCTGCAAATTTACGTGCTTCGAGCCCTATTTGTTTCCTTCGTTCACTATTTTCGATTAAAATAGTTAGTTTTTCTGCAAGTGCTTCGCTATCTTTAATTGGGATAAGGAAGCCATTTACCCCATCTTTTACCGTATCGCGGCAACCAATATTGTCGGTGGTGATAATAGGTCGCCCAACGGCATTAGCCTCGATAAGCGACTTGGGTAGTCCTTCGTTGTAGTAGGATGGAAAGGCAACGATATGACATCTTTTCAGCTCTCCCAACACATCGTCACTATAGCCAATCCATTGGATGTATGTCCCATCGCAGAGAGCTTTAAGGTCAGAGGCTTTGGCGGCATTGGGGTTCTCCTCCAACCCGCCACACAAAATAAATTCTACTCGATCTTGGTATCTCTCTTTGAGTCTGATGGCAGCGGAGGTGAGTACATAAATTCCTTTGTCAACCACCATGCGAGCGGTGAATAGTATTCTGATTTTTGTGCTGTTTGTAGGCTCTGGTGTGTAGCAAAATTTATTGAGATCTACCCCCGACCCCTTTATCAAATAACTTTGCGAGGGAGAGATAATCTTGTTGGTAATAAATAGTCTCTCATCATCACGATTCTGAAAGATAATAGACAAGTTGTCTTGACGGTGAGAGTAACGTAGAAGCAGAGGCATTAACCTTAAGATGATAGAATGGTTGTCTGAGGCAAAGAGTACTCCTAAACCACTTACCGCATTGAGCACGGCACCCACTCTGGCGTGTTTGGCAGCCAAAGTACCCCAAAGGATGCACTTAAGTCCTACATGGTGTACTATCTCGGGCTGCTCCTGTGAGTAGAGCCTACGTAAAAATAGGTAGGTCTTGAACTCCTCCCAGATGTTTTTGCCCGCCTTGCTTATAGGCAGATCTATTGTGCGGAGTCCCATTTGGTGGATCTCTTCAAATCTACCGCTGTTTTTTGTGACGATGGTAACTTGGTACCCAGATTCTTGAGCCTTTTGAGCAATCTCTTTGCGGTGCGAGAGAAAGAATGTGTCGATGTTGACTACAATAAATAACTTTTTCATAGTGGCTTATAAGGGGAAGTGCGTCTCCTCCCAATTGTTTAGTGCTTAAGGGGACTTCTAATAATTCCCCTTAATATAATCTATTGAGTATGTAGAGTCTCCAAATAAGTCGGTCGAGAAGTAGTTCTCCTTGTAGATTTAGTCTAAGACTAAATATGAGTGTGTTGAGTAGACTATTTTTGTAGTTGAGTAGTTTGTTGAGTGTTGTGTGGTTCTCCTTGGTTAGTTGTGTGGCATAGAGCGAGTAGAGTAGGGTAGCGGTATGTGAGAATTGCCCTCTTTTGGCAATGCGCCGTTTGAGGGCGTTGCTATATCTTTCGAATATACTCTTCGAGCCTGTGACGTTGTTGTCGTGTTGTCGATAGAGTATGTGGGGTGTTTGATCGCACTCTATGTAGCTATTGGTTGCAAAAGCAACTTTAATTAGCCACGAGTCGTGAAGTGGAAGCAGTGTGGGGTTGAACCTATCGGAGTCGATATATTGTTCAATCTGTGATGCTGCACAGAGAAGTCTAAAGCTAAATAGCATGGTGCAACCCAATGCTGGATTGCGAGTGAGAGAGGTGGCGAAGTTTACTTTTGTGGGGTCTATTTTGCTTATGTGTAGAGTCTGCAAATTGGCATCAACGAAGGTCGCTACGCTGTAGTACAGCCTATGAGGGTTGTCGCGATAAAGATCTAAGATCTTTGCAGCACTCAATAATTTATCGTCGAGCCATAGATCATCTTGATCGCAAAATGCATAGTAGTCAAATCGCGTAGGCCTTTTCGAAGCGTGGCTCATAAGAGAAAAGAAGCTGCGAGCGCATCCAATATTCTCGCCCTTTATTGCCTCGATATTGCTATGTAATTGGCAATAATGGTCGATAATGGTTGGAGTGCTATCTGTAGAACCATCATCTCTGATTAGAATAGTTAGCACAACACCTCTTTGAGCAAGAAGAGAGTCAAGCTGCTCTTTTAGGTATCTATCGCCGTTGTATGTCGAGAGTAATACTAAAATATTCATAATCAAAATTTATTTAATAGAATTGCAATTTTAGCCTTTGCATTGAGGCTGAATGAGGTTGTGCACAATTGCGAAGAGCATAGCAGGCGGCACTTTGCAGCAAGGCTCTGGCGGTAGTTGTTGAGATCTTGGAGCAACTGAAGATCTTTTTGAGTAGCTCGTTTGCCAAATGAGGTAAGCAACTCTGAGGCTGCTCGACTCCGTTCGCCCCCGGCAGTGCCGTAGAGCAAATTGAGTCTCCTTTTGAATGTGCGCCGAGGTGAGCTGCTGCTGCCAACAACATTATTGCCATGTTGGCGGTAGAGTATATGAGGCTGCTTATCGAAGTAGATGTAGCCGCCAATAGCTTTGCATATTTGGTATACCCAGCTGTCGTGCATGGCGACAAAACTTGGATTTGCTGCGATAACTTCGTTGCGTAGAGCACTGTTCAGAAGGTTGGTGCAGCCTGTCGAGGGGTTGGTTATTAGAGCTTCGCCAAAGGTGTGGTTAAACTCTCTTCTGCGGTGTGATAGCTCCTTGAGTGAGCTGTCAACGGCTCTTGTCTGCGAGATATATAGCGCTGGTGAGGAGCATGTCTCAATCTTATCGAGTGCGCTCTTAAGTTTGTCGTCGAGCCAAATATCATCTTGGTCGCAGAAGGCATAGAAATCTGCTTGGGGAGCGTCGCGGAGGAGTTGTAGAAAACTTCTTGCGGGTTTTATGTTTTCGCCCTGGTACCATTTGAGTGCCCCACGACTCTGCCACTGCTCCAAGATCGAGCAGGTGCTATCGGTGGAGCCATCGTCACGAACCAAGATTGTTGTCTCTACATCGCGCTGAGCGAGCAACGAATCAAGTTGCTCTTCGAGATATTTTTCACCATTGTAGGTGGAGAGTAAAATACAGATCACAAGCTAAATTTTAGGGAGAGGTCACTCCTCTCTTTATCTATTCCACATCTTCTCGCGTTGTGAATCAACCCTCTTGTCGAAAATAGATGAGTAGGGGTACCACTGTGTGTATTGGCGCGTTCCTATCACTATATTGTCTGTGCTACGAAAGTAGTATTGACCGTGAGCCAATAACAATAGACTTAGCAAAGTAGAGTTCATCCACCGAAATCGACTCTCTTTGAGTTTGTGAAAAAGCTCTGTGAGCAATAACACATAGAAGAAGAGAAAATAGTTTCCAATGCGAGCAAATATAATCTGTATAAAAAGCATGCCAAAGCCTACGATGATATAGAGGAGAATCATATTGGAGTAGCGGAACTCATCTCCTTGCGCTGCAATTTTGTTGTATAGTGTCAAGAAGAGTGCAGGTAGTGCTACAGAACGAACCATGTTGACAATTATCCAATTTAGATTGAGCGAGTCTGCTTGTAGGTACCCTATCACCTTATCCATCGCCACCGAGTAGCTTCCACCAATGAGTGGTAGAGCCACTTTGCCATATGTAAATAGATATAGAAGAGTTATAAATAGCGCAAGTAGACAAAAAAAGAGTTTGTTAAATCGTATCTGCATAAAGAAGGGTACGAAGAGGGTAATTAGCGCAGATGTGTGGAACCCCGAAGCGATAATCATTATAGCGTAATAGTAGAGATATTTTCTGTTTTTGAGTAGCTCTATAGCATTGATGAATAGTGCTACAGCGATAGATTCCCTGATGATCTCGGTGTTGAAGTAGAGAAAACCCATAATCAAGTAGAGAAGTAGCGCGGTGAGGCGGTAGCGAGTATTGCGAAAAATGAAGCGAGTGATTAGTATATTGATAATCACCACATGTACAATTTGGAGCACAACGAACTCCTCGGAGATAGATCTGCATATCAAACACAAACCGATGTAGAGAGGCTCGAAATTAGTTGTGACCCCACTTTGTGCGATTTTGTCTAAGGAGCCCACCATGCTGTAGCTCTCCATGTAGTTAAGCGTGTCTATACCAACTCTATAGCGGAGCGCTACAAGGGTAGTGTAGTAGAGCAGAAAGATGAAGTAGATGATCGAACTCTCTAATTTATTGGGCTGCTTAAGGTACTCGCTGACTACTACAAATAGAGCGAGAAAGAGGAGTGGAAGCAGATAGATCATACTCTTTCCATTATCAACTTTAGCGCCAAGAGATGTCGCTGAATTGTGTGATCTTTCACCGTATTTTGGCTCTCGTGGTAGGTGAACCGTTGTTGCATAAGTCCCTTGCGTATCTTTTCATTCTTTTCGCTTAGGGCATCGCCACGCATATTTTCTTTGTAGATAAACTCCGCATATGAGCGACTCCAATAGTGATTTAGTTGTGCCTTAGACTCTCGACAGTCGTTGTGGCGGCGATAGATCCAAAATATCACAAAGCTACCAAACTCATCGACTGCATAGAGCGGCAGACCCCAAAGACGAGCTCGAAACCTATGAACATGGTAACACTCATCAAAGACAAATGAGGTGTTGACAATCGACTTTCCGACATCGGTAAAACACGCCCACGAAGAGTCAAACTGTTCGATTGTTAGCTTCGATGGATCTCGCTCCAAGAGGGACGAAGTACCAAAAAATTTCCAGTTGAGCATAACCGAGGGGTAACGCCTAAACTTGCGTAGCCAATTGCCGAGCGAGATCTCTTCACGAAGGCATATAAACTCATCTAAATCTATGAAAGCGATCCAATTAGCATCACTCGAAAAGCGTTCGAGGCAGTTGGTGTAGGCGCTCATCTGTCCATATTTGTATTGCCAACCAATGAGCGTTACCTCATCCTTTGCGATAAATGGTTCGAGCACCCTTAGGTAGTCATCGTCCGAGAAGTTATTGTAGAGGTAGAAGTGTTCTACGCCAATCAATTTGTGGTAGCTGATCCACTCTTGCAGATTCTCTGCTTCGTTTTTGAAGATTGCACAAATGGCAACCTTAAAACGCTTTGGTCTCTGGCGCTTGGCTGCAATACCGATCAGAAGTTGGCAAAGTGGAGCATATATGCAGTAGATAATATGTTTTAGGAGCTCTATCACCAGATCCTTTTTGAGCCTCTTTTCGCCTAAGGCGTTATATGTAACTATTCGTTTCATCTCTTCGATCTTATAAATTGACATAAAAATTTTATCTCTTCTATTTTTACTATTGCCGACAGGAGTATGTATATTGAGGTGTATATTACCCCCACCACCACGATTTTACAGATATTACCAAGCACCACATGTTGAAGCAGTGCCGAGGTTGCAACAGAAGCCAAAGCACTAATTGCTAATCTTATGCCAATTATTTTGATTTGCACACCAATTTGCATACCAATAGCAATTTGGGCATAGTAGATATTGATTAGAAGTCCTACGAATTGTGTACAAAGTAGAGCATAGCAGATCATCATAACACCGTAATTAAGAGCAGTTAGGGTTAGTGCAACGCCAATGATTTTTTTTATGATCTCAGCCCTCAAAAACAGATCTGTCCGCCCCTTAACCTTCAATAAATTGTCGTTGATTGCCGACAACGGAAAGGCGATAAGCGCCACACAAAGCACGCTCATATAGTTAGCCGAAGGCAACCACTTTGCGGTAAGAGTGAGCACGATAAGTGGAGCCGAAAGCATTGAGAGCAAAACCATTATGGGTGCTACAACAAACGAAGTTAGTGAGATGTATCGCTTAAAGTCACATCGCACAACCTCATCGCTACACAATGCGCACCACGAGGGAAACAGCACACGTGTCACGATCAAGCTATAGCTTGATGTGGGAAGCGACGAAAAGGCATAGGCTCGATTGTAGTATCCCAAACTTTGTGCACTAAATCGCCTACCGATAACCATTGAGTTTAGGTTGGAATAAATGGTGTCGATAAGTGCCGACAAGAGCAACTTGGAACCATATCCAAATAGATCTCGAAAGGAGTCCGTAGAAAATTCCCATCGCGGTCGCCACTGAGTGCTAAACCAGAGTCCTACCATCGAGACAAATTGAAATGCAAGAGTTTGCCAAACCAACGCCCAAACTCCAAACGAGAGATAGGCAAAGGCAATGCCAAGCGCTCCACTCACCACAATTGCCACAAGTGAGATAACTGTTTGTCGCTTGAAATCTATCGCTATCGTAAGTATCGCTCTTTGGATAATCGAAAGTGAGTTGATGATAATCGAAAGTGCTGCAACCCTCAACACACTCACCAACTCCTGTTCTTCGTAAAACTGCGCAACCCAAGGTGCCGCCATCCAGATCAGCAGATAGAGAAAAATAGAGAGGAAAATATTAAAAATAAAGATTGTCGAGAAATCAATCGGTTTGCGTTCTTGTTTGTGAATCAGTGCATTAGAAAATCCACTATCGACAAATATTTGAGAGACGGCAACAAATATGGTGGTCATCGCCACCAAACCATAGGCAGACGGCGAGACCGTGCGAGCGATAATCATCGTTAGCAGAAACTGAAGCCCTTGTGTCGAGAGTTTATCTACTCCGCTCCAAAAAAGGCTCTTTTTGATCTTCATTGACTACCTTTTGCTATACATCTCTTGGTAGTAGTTCTCGTACTCACCCGAAGTGATATGCTCCAACCAATCCGGATTGTCGAGGTACCAGCGAACGGTCTTTTCGATTCCCTCCTCGAATTGGAGTGAAGGCTCCCAGCCCAACTCTCGTTTGAGTTTCGAACTGTCGATTGCATAGCGAAGGTCGTGACCAGCTCTATCGGTCACATAAGTTATCAAATCTTTAGAGTGCCCCTCCTCGTTGCCCAATAGTCGGTCGACTGTAGCTACTATCACCTCAATGAGATCAATATTGCGCCACTCGTTGAACCCGCCAATATTGTAGCTCTGCGACACCTCACCACGGTGAAATATTACATCTATCGCTCGTGCGTGATCCTCAACATAGAGCCAATCACGGATATTCTCGCCTTTGCCATAGACTGGCAGCGGTTTAGAGTTACGTATATTGTTGATAAATAGAGGTATCAACTTTTCGGGGAATTGATAAGGACCATAGTTGTTCGAACAATTTGTTATCACCACAGGCAGACCATAGGTATCGGCAAAAGCTCGCACAAAGTGGTCAGAAGCAGCTTTCGAAGCAGAGTAGGGCGAATGAGGGTCGTATGAACTCTCCTCGGTGAAGAGCTCCGAATCGAAATCGAGTGAACCATAGACCTCATCGGTTGAGATATGGTAGAATAGTTTACCTTCGTATTGCCCTTGCCAACAACTCTTGGCTGCTTGCAGTAGCGACAAAGTACCCATCACATTGGTCTGAGCAAAAGTAAAAGGATCTTTAATCGAACGGTCGACATGGCTTTCAGCTGCCAGGTGGATCACACCATCGACTCTATAGTTGCGGAAGAGGTCGACCATCAATTCAAAGTCACAAATATCGCCCTTAACGAAGGTATAGTTTGGCAACTTCTCGATATCTGCAAGATTCGATAAATTGCCAGCATAGGTGAGTTTATCGACATTGATAATGTGGTATTCGGGATACTTAGTAACGAAAAGTCGAACTACATGCGAGCCTATAAATCCAGCTCCACCAGTGATTATAATCTCTCTTTTGAACTCCATAATTTACTCTCCTTTCATCTCCTTGATTAGTGCCTTAAGGCTTGTTGTCCAGTGTGGTATGTCGGTACCAAATGTTGTTTTGAATTTTGTTTTGTCGAGCACCGAGTAGTGAGGTCGTGGCACCTTTGAGGGGTACTGCGACGAATGTATTGGTTCGATGATGCAACTGTGGTGGCTCTGCACACATATCTCGTGCGCCAAGTCGTACCATGAGCATGTGCCCTCGTTGCTGTAGTGATAGGTTCCCACTTCACTCAACTTGTCGTGCGAGATGATCGAGATAATAGCCTCCGCCAAATCGCCAGCAAAGGTAGGTGACCCAACTTGATCGAATACAACTTTTAACCTCTCGTTTTGTTCGGTGAGTTGCAGCATGCTCTTTACGAAGTTTTTGCCCCAGCGCGAATAGAGCCACGAGGTGCGGATAATAATATATTTGCATCCCGAAACTGTGATAAGTCGTTCACCTGCCAACTTTGTCTTGCCATAGACCCCAAGTGGCGATGTCGCAGCACGCTCTTGGTAGGGCGTATATGCTTTGCCATCAAATACATAATCTGTCGATATGTGGATAAATGTAGCACCTGTGGCGTTAGCTGCTTCGGCTAAGTGGCTAACAGCTTGGCGATTGATTTGGTCGGCTAAGGAGACCTCCTCTTCTGCCATATCCACATTGGTGTAGGCAGCACAGTTTACGATTACGTCGAACCTTCCTGCGTCGACCAACTCGGCTACGGCATCCCTATTTGTTATGTCGAGCTCCTCGACATCGGTAAATATGTAGTTGTCGCAACTCCTCTTGGTGGCAACTCTTATCTCTCGTCCCAGTTGTCCGTTGGCACCTGTTACTAATACCTTTTTACTCATGAGCTACGTAGATAAAGGGTGAATCAAACTCTTCGAGTGTGGGGTTCTCAAGATCCTTTGTTGAAAGTATCGCCTCGTTGGGCTCTATTCCCCAATCAATATTGAGTTGGGTGTCGGACCAGAGTATCCCTCCCTCGTTTTGGGCAGAGTAATAATTATCGCATTTGTATTGAACTATTGCCTCGTCGCTAAGCACCACAAAACCGTGTGCAAACCCTTGAGGTATAAAAACTTGTCGATTATTCTCGTCGCTAAGTTCTACCGCAACATGCTCTCCATAGGTTGGTGAACCTTTGCGGATATCGACCGCTATGTCACGTATGCAACCCTTGACTACTCGAATTAATTTACTTTGTGCATATGGCTCTCGCTGAAAGTGGAGACCGCGCAACACTCCGCGGCTTGATTTAGATTGGTTCTCCTGCACAAATTTTACGCGACTTACCTTCTCTTGAAATTCATTCTCGCGGAATGACTCGAAGAAGTAACCTCTGTTGTCGCCAATAAGCTGAGGTTCAATAATCACTACCTCCTCAATTGCTGTTTCTATTCTCTTCATAGCTACTTTTGAACTTTAAATTCGTTGATAACTTTGATAAGGTATTGACCATATTGATTGTTGAGCATTGGTTCTGCAATCTCTCTTAGCTGCTCTTCTGTTATCCAACCGTTGCGGTATGCAATATCCTCTAAACATGCAATCTTGAGCCCTTGACGCTTCTCGATAACCTCTACAAATGTCGAAGCTTCGCTAAGTGAGTCGTGGGTACCCGTGTCGAGCCATGCGGAGCCACGACCCAAGATCTGAACTTTAAGCTGCTTGTCGCTCAAAAATTGTTGGTTGACTGCTGTAATCTCCAACTCGCCTCGTGCCGAAGGTTTTATCGTTTTGGCTATCTCCACCACTTTGTTGGGGTAGAAGTAGAGACCTACCACCGCATAGGACGATTTAGGCTTCTGAGGTTTCTCCTCAATCGAGATACAGTTGCCCTCAGCATCGAACTCTGCCACACCATAGCGCTCAGGCTCGGCAACCCAGTAGCCAAAAACTGTAGCTTTGGACTCCTCATCGGCTGCTTGGACCGACTCCGCGAGTGCAGCCGAGAAGCCACTTCCATAGAAGATATTGTCGCCTAAGACCAAACAGACAGAATCGCCGCCAATAAACTCTTCGCCAATAATAAAGGCTTGTGCCAATCCATCGGGCGAAGGTTGTTCGGCATACGTTAGAGTCACCCCAAATGAAGAGCCATCACCAAGAAGTCGTTCGAAACTTGGCAGGTCGTCGGGAGTCGAGATCACCAGGATCTCGCGAATACCAGCCAACATCAATACCGATATTGGATAGTAAACCATAGGTTTGTCGTAGATTGGTAGTAGCTGTTTGCTTACACCTTTAGTAATAGGGTAGAGACGCGTGCCTGTTCCTCCTGCTAATACAATTCCTTTCATTGGTTCTCTTCGCTTAAAGATTTGTTTATAAAGTTTGTTCTTCGACAAAGATAGTAAAACTTTTCAATACTACATCACCCTCTTTGGGCATAAATAGGCTGAAATATTGGCTAAAAATTATTGTGTTATTCTATCGACTTTTTAAATAATATATTGGATTATATTGTTATATGTCAGTAGCTTATTGCGCTATTTGAGGATAGGGGAAATTTGATTATTTTTTTGTTTTTTTTATCTTTGCTCCTCCAAATGCACTTCTCGCTCTCTTGGGGATAAGCGAACGCGCTAAGTACAAATACTTATTTTGACCTGTGTGTACCTATTATATAGAGTAGTTTTACTATTTTTGTTCACTGCTAAAAGTCAACAGCAATATTTATGATAAATTTTGATGGAGTAAAATCTCCAAGTTACATATTAGACGAAGAGCTACTACTCTCGAATCTCGCTCAGATCGACTACGTTAGAGAGCAGTCGGGAGCAGAAGTGATAGTAGCACTCAAAGCCAATGCAATGTGGAGTATATTTCCACTTTTGGCAGCTCACTCCGACGGAGCTACAGCAAGCTCACTTGCCGAAGCTCGTTTGGTATTCGAAGAGTTTGGTTCACCTGCTCACACCTATGCACCAATCTACACCGATGCCAATATCGACGAGATCATCTCGCTAAGTAGCCACATCACATTCAACTCACTTGGACAATTCCACCGCTTTGGTCAGCGTGCGCTGCTCAACGGAATTTCGTGTGGATTGAGAGTCAACCCTCGCTACTCGCCAGTCGAAACAGATCTCTACAACCCTTGTGTGGCGGGTTCTCGATTGGGAGTTACTCCCGAAGAGATTGAAGAGTTGCCTGCTGGTGTTGAGGGTTTCCACTTCCATGTGTTGTGTGAGTCTCGCCCCGAGCACCTACGCTTGGCATTGGAGTCGTTTGAGCGTTACTACGGTCGTTTTATCCCTGAGTTGAAGTGGTTAAATATGGGAGGTGGTCACCTAATGACACATGCCGACTACGACTGTGAAGAGTTGATTGAGGTGTTGCGTGAGTTTAAATCTCGTCATCCTCACTTGCGATTGATACTGGAGCCAGGGAGCGCATTTACTTGGCGTACAGGAGTTTTGCTTTCGCAAATCGAAGATATCGTAGAGAATGGTGGAGTACGCACAGCGATGCTCGATGTGTCGTTTGCATGTCACATGCCTGACTGTTTGGAGATGCCCTACAAACCAACCATTGTTGGTGCTCACGACCCCAAGGAGGGTGACCAGGAGTGGCGCATGGGAGGCAACAGTTGCTTGGCTGGCGACTTCTGTGGCACTTGGGCTTTTGAGCAGCGCCCAAAGGTAGGTGATAAGATCATATTCGAGGATATGATACACTATACTATGGTCAAAACGACAATGTTCAACGGTGTGGCTCACCCCTCAATTGCTATTGCTCGCAGCGATGGCGCGGTGGAGGTGATAAAAGAGTTTGGTTACGAAGATTACAAAAATAGATTGTCTTAAAAATTACAAAACAAATATAAATGGAAGATTTCAAAGCAACAGAGTATACATTGGAGTGCGTGGCAACAGGACGCCAATTCGAGGACAATGGTTGGACAATGGATGATAGCGAGTGTAATTCACCCTCGTTGATCCGTGCTAAATACTCGAAGCCGCAATTGGAGGTTGGCGCAAATGATCTTGGGCTCTACAAATTTGCAGATTGGTTGCCAATCAAACGTACCTTAAAGGGCTCTTCTGCTCCGGTAACCTACAAGAGTAAAGGGTTGGCTGAGGCGCTTGGTCTAAAGAACCTATACATCACATTCAATGGCTACTACCCCTCGATTGGAGCAAACATGACAACTTGTTCATTCAAGGAGACTGAGGCCTATAGCGTGTGCGCTCGTATCAACGATGAGGAGGAGCGAATTTTGGTAGTAGCGTCGGCAGGAAATACTGCACGTGCATTTGCTAAGGTTTGTTCGGATAACAATATCAAACTCCTTTTGTCGGTACCTGCCGACAACCTCGACGCACTTTGGTTTACCGAGGCTCTCAATCCTTGTGTGAAGTTGATAGCTGCCGAGAAGGGTGGCGACTACTTCGATGCTATTCACCTCAGTAACTTAGCGTTGAAATCTGATAAATTTTATGCTGAGGGAGGCGCGAAAAATATCGCACGTCGTGATGGTATGGCTTGCACGGTTCTCTCGGCTGTAACAACTATTGGTCGTATACCCGACTACTACTTCCAAGCGGTAGGTAGTGGAACTGGTGCAATTGCTGCGTGGGAGGCGAATCAACGTTTGATCGAAGATGGCTCTTATGGCTCAAATACCATGAGACTTGTAGTGTCGCAAAATGCACCTTTCGTACCTATGTACGACGCTTGGCGAGTGGACTCCCGCGAGATGTTGCCCTACGACGAATACAATGCACGCCGCGATGTTGAGATTATCGATGCCAAGGTTCTATCGAATCGCAAACCACCATATGGAATTGTGGGAGGTCTCTACGACGCACTTAAAGCTACAAATGGCGAGATGATGGTTGCGACAAATGCTCAGGCTCGTAGAGCTAAGAAGTTGTTTATGGAGACCGAGGGTATAGATATCTACTCTGCTTCGGCAGTAGCTACCGCAACGCTAATTAAAGCAGTAGCAGATGGAAAGGTCGACAAAGAGGCAACAATAATGCTCAATATTACGGGCGGTGGCGAGGAGCTGCGCCAACGAGGCAAAGAGCTCTGCTACCTAAAACCTATGCATACATTCTCGCTCACTCCCGAAGCTGATGACGTGGTGGCTAAGGTGGAGGCGATGTTCTTCAAAGCGTAGTGAGGTGAAATCTCTTGCAGCCAAAATCGCACGGGTGTATACACGTCTGCCGAGGGGCTGCAAGAGATAATATTTTTTATGCGTTTGCCCTGGGTTTACTATCGGGATACAAGAATGACAGCAAGCCTTTGTTCTCTACCGTTAGATCGATGATGAGATGAAGCCGGAGTTGGTGAATGTGTTGAGTTAGATTGCAAAATATATAATCTTTTTAATCCGAATGTATAATTTGAAATAAATATTTCAACTTGGCAAAGAGAGTTAGAATCTAAGTTTATAAGAATACATCGCTCATATTTAATTAATAGTGACTATATTGAGAGTGCAAGCAAGGAGGAGATAACTCTAATAGGCGGGTCTAAATTACCTATAGCTCGTACCAACAAAGTGTCGCCGATTATATGTTAAATCGAATATAATTTTACACTATGACAGAGAAGGAGAAAATGATAAATTCAGAGCTCTACGATGCTAACAACGTGGAGTTAGTTGCGGAGCGTGAGGCATGCAAGGAGCTATGCTATGACTACAACCATCTCAGACCATCGAACAGCGAGGAGCGCAACGTAACTATGCGCAAACTTTTGGGCAACTGCAAGGGCTCATTCACCATCGAACCGAACGTATGGTTCGACTATGGTTACAACATTTCGATTGGCGAAAATTTCTACTCGAACCACAACCTTGTGATATTAGATGGCGCAAAAGTTACCTTTGGCGACAACGTTTTCATAGCCCCTGCTTGCGGATTCTACACCGCTACTCACCCAACGGATGCAGCAGAGCGCAACAAAGGCTTAGAGTTCGCAAAGCCCATCACAATAGGCAACAACGTATGGATTGGCGGAGGTGTAACAGTCCTGCCTGGGGTCGAGATTGGCGACAATTGCGTAATTGGAGCAGGTAGCGTAGTTGTGAAATCAATCCCCGAAAACTCCATCGCTGTGGGTAATCCCTGCAAGGTTATTCGTAAGCTCTAAAGTTCCAGCAGTGGACAATGGGAGAGATGGCA
The DNA here is from genome assembly GCA_044433965.1 of Rikenellaceae bacterium. Lineage (GTDB taxonomy): Bacteria > Bacteroidota > Bacteroidia > Bacteroidales > Rikenellaceae > Alistipes. The sequence continues at coordinate 64,564 of JAWXTF010000015.1, forward strand.
ACTCATAGTGGCACGGTAATTGCGAACGCTATGAGAAAAATTCTATTATGAAATTTAAAAGTATACTGATTGCCATCCTTGTTTTTCTGATCTCTTGTGAGTCTTCGAATGTTGATAACATCTACACATCACGCGAAAACATCTCTTTTTTTATCTCTCAAGATAGTAATTGCACAAAGGGAACACCCATCGACAGTGTGGAGATGCTCTCTAACATAGGAGTCTTTGCAACGCTCACACAAGGTTTATATGCCGATGCAGAGATATCTGAGCCAAACCTTATGCGGAATAAGTTGGTTGAGCATGTTGGCGACAAATGGGTATATAAGTCACCTCAGGAGTGGACCACCGAACCAAATGAACTCATATCCTTTTTCGCCTACGCACCCTTTGCCTCTGATTATAATGGAATCACCATCGTAGAGGAGAGCGACAAGATGCCAACGATACGTTACCAAGTACCACAAGAGAACACACTGCAACCAGACCTAATGGTTGCAAAACCTGCATACAACAGGGTTAAAGACCAAGGAGCGGTAGGGTTGACGTTTCGCCACGCATTGGCAGCAATATCTTTTAGTGTCAAGGGAGATGCATCGCGCAAGATCACAGCGGTTACACTTAGTAATATAGTGGCAGCGGCAACCCTATCGTTGGATAGCTCAGATATAGATTGGGGTGCCCCAGCTAAGCGATCTGACCAATCCTACAATCTCGGTATCAAGGAGGGGAGCACTGCACCTGGATTTGGAGGTGTTTCGAGCTCAATTACAGCGTCGAATGGCTACCTGATGATGATACCTCAAGATATTACGGATGTCACGATAGAGGTAAAAGTAGAGGATGAAGTAGAGTCAATAGATCTCAACTTTGAGTCGGGCAGCGAGTGGATTGCAGGGGCTAAATACAACTACATCATTGATCTTAAAACAGAGACCATAGAGTATGATATTACGCAAACCTCGAATTGTTATATCGTGAAAAATACCGAAGTAACAGAGGTTTATATCCCTATAGATCAACGAATCAATACCTTTTGGTACGGCTACTCAGGGCTTAGCAAGAAGGAAGCCAAGGCGTATATGATAGATAGCGACACAGAGTGGAGCGCGAAGATTGAGTGGTGCGACAATGCAGAACTCTACACAGGTGCTACAACTGTCGAACGCTTTAAAGGTTTCATTCCTGCGGGAAGCAAGACCTCGATGAACTTTGTGTGCGACGGAACAAAGGCTGTAATGAAGGTGACGTTACCTGCAAATGGGGAGATAGGAAATATTCTTATCTCCGTGAACAAAACGATTGGTGACGAGGAAATTATTCTGTGGAGTTGGCATTTGTGGGTGACCGACTACAACCCCGATTCCGAGAATCCCACACCAACAGATGCCAGAAGTTACATAGTTGAGGGTGGTGAGATTCATCGCTACACCAAGAACTCTGATTATTGGACTACGGGGCTATACGCCAAAACATTTGCTATGGATCGAGATTTAGGTAGCCACGATGACATGAGTGCGGATGGATTGTTCTACCAGTGGGGACGCAAAGATCCCTTCTCACTCCTCACAGGGTGGGAAATAGTAAAAGATAAAGCTACATTCGCCACCGCTGTGCAAACTCCCAATACATTTTATGCACGCGCTGCTGGGTGGTGCTCAGAGCCAACCGACACAGAATACGGTGCGAATGACTACTTGTGGTATGATATTTCAATACCAAATAATGATGAAAATATATTTAATAAATCCCTCTTCGACCCATCGCCATTGGGCTGGTGTGTGCCAGTGAGTGCCGCTTATGAAGAGTGGGAATCGCGCCATGATTATACTAATACTGCCTACTTCGAAATGTCGGGTCATATAATCCCCAACAAAGGTATTCTAAAGAGTGATAAAGAAATAACGTCGTTCTGGTTCTCTGACAGATCATCGGAAGAAGACGATGATGATGCTTATTACCATTACCTTTCGGGGAAAGATATCTGGGTAAAACGAATAACTACCGCCTACGGTCACCGCATACGCCCTGTTAAAATCACGGATTAGGTTCTCTATACCACCGCGGGTGCATACTATTGCGTTTTGGGCTTGGAGATTGCATCTCTAAGATTATAAAGACCAAAGAGTAGCCACAAATAAATTTGCACAACTCCTTGGTCTTTATAATTCAAACCCAAATCGAGGTTCACCTCGCTGATGTGGTGGTGTCAACCTGCGTTTGCCCTGTTATAAGACTACTATCTATACAGATATAGTAGGTTTGTTATTCCACTTTTAATGAGTCGATTGTAGCTGTGCTATCTTCAACTTCATCTACAACAGTCTCAATTTTTGTAGATTGAGTATCCTCTCCCGACTGAAAATAAGGAGTAAACCTGTTGTCTGTATTTTGCAGCCAAATCAAAGCAATTAGGGCAACCAAGGCGATTGTAAAAATTGGGGCAAACTTTGATATAACGCCTCTATTGTTGAGTGAAGATATCCCTTTTGAGAAGATTATATATAGAGGTATTATTGCAGCTATAATAGCAAGGAACAAGATTGGTATTATAGCCTCTACAAGAGCAAGGATACACATGATTGGGTAGTATATAATTGCAGCAGCAACCATCGGATATACGAAGAATCTAATGAGCATTGGCAAAAAGAATGAGTTGAACATAAACTCAATGATGTCATTATCCTTCTCTCTATGAGTCTCTTTTCCATCTCTGTCCTTATATACTAACCAAGAGGTGTATTTTGGAACAGGATTAAATATGGTGATACATAGACCTACAACATAGAGTATTGGTGTCATCCATGACTCAAACAAATTCCACTGAATATTAAAATCTACCCTGCCCCAAGCGTAGATAAGAAGTGCAACGATTGCAGCGATTGCAGCAGCGACAATAATATTTCCGCTCTTGATGCTTTTCGCGATAATCTCGTCGCTACTTTGATTTGCTGACTTATTAAAGAATTGAGCAATATTCTCTATAAGTGTAGTTGTGCTATTTGGTTCGCCCATAATGATATTCCAATATGGAATATTTCCAACTTTTACTTGGTATAATGCAGCAAGTCCCAATGATGATATCGACATCCACATCAAAGATGAGATAAATGCTCCTCCGGCAGTAGCGCATAGCACCAAGCTAAGTAGTGGTGTGAATAGTAGGAGCTGTTTTACAAAACTTTTCTTAATAAATGCTCCAAGGGTAGCGAGCGTGTAAGATAGCAGTGCTACTACTGAGACAATATCCGCAAGTGAGATACTATCCGCAGATGTAATCTTAATAGCTTTCAGCGCAAGCAATGCTCCGAACAATAGGATTGATGCGCCTAAAGCGATAGGTAGCACCTTTGTTGTGTCAATTTTCTTCATTTTAGATAAGAATTAATTATAGTATAAGATTTAGTAGTAGAAAGATACCACAATGATACAAATAAGTAATCAACAAAAATTAATGCGATATTTTGATCCTACGCAATCCAGCACCTCGGCGACTCGTGCTTTTAGTCTCATAAAGTTCAGATAAGCATCGAATGGTAGCCATTGATATTTCA
>JAWXTF010000016.1:0-65625 GCA_044433965.1 Rikenellaceae bacterium
TGCGCTTCTTTCTGTGCGCTTCTTTCTGTGCACTTCTTTCTGTGCACTTCTTTCTGTGCACTTCTTTCTGTGCGCTTCGGACTGCCTCCGGCGGGCGGGGATAGCACCCCCGCGGGTGCATACCATTGCGCTTTGGGCTTAGAGATTGCATCTCTAAGATTATAAAGATCAAAGAGTTGCCGCAAATAAATTTGCACAACTCCCTGATCTTTATAATTTTTAAATGCCTACGGCATTTAAACCCAAATCGAGGTTCACCTCGCTGAGGGGCAAAGCCCCCACCACATCAGTGCAATACAAAAGTCAAAAACGACAGTTTTTGGATCCAAGCTTAAGCTTGGTGCCCGCGCGGCATGAGCGCGATAAGCAGTTTTTTCGTGCGTTTGCCCAGTACTTGGTATTTACATATTTATTGAGCGAGGAGAAAACTTTTAAATTCATCGAAGCCGTTACCAATCTCTATGCTCTGTTTCTCACCTTGCATAAATGCTTTAAGTGGAGCGGGTATCTCGACTTTAGTTTGAGTTATCTCTTCGACCCTATCGAGGAATTTAGCTGGGTGTGCAGTCTCCAAGAATACTCCTGTTTCCTCTTGTGTTAGGCTCTCCAATAGTGCGCGGTAGCCACATGCGCCATGAGGATCAAGTAGATACCCACTCTCTGTGAGGCACTCTCGCATTGACTCTCCAATCTGCTGGTCGGTGTATGCGCAACCCGAGATATCTGCTGTGATAGCTTCGTGTGAGCCATATAGATCCAACACGCGAGCAAAGTTACTTGGGTCACCTACATCCATTGCATTTGCAATAGTTGCTACTGAGGGGCGTGGAGAGTAGACTCCACTATTGAGATATTGTAAGAATATATCATTGCTATTGTTGGCAGCTATAAAGCGTTTGATTGGTAGCCCCATGCGTTTCGCTATAAGTCCAGCTGTGATATTTCCGAAGTTGCCACTCGGTACACTTACCACCAACTCCTGCTCTTTGCCCACTCTTTTGAGCTGAGCATAGGCATTAAAATAGTAGAATGCTTGGGGTAGGAAGCGAGCGACATTTATTGAGTTGGCACTTGTGAGTGTCATATGTTCGTTGAGATGGTTGTCGGCAAATGCAGCCTTGACCAGCGCTTGGCAATCATCAAATGTTCCATCGACCTCTAATGCAGTGATATTGCGACCGAGGGTCGTAAATTGACACTCTTGAATTGCGCTCACCTTGCCTTTGGGGTAGAGTACATAGACGTGGATTCCCTCGACCCCTAAGAAGCCATTTGCCACTGCGCTACCGGTGTCCCCCGATGTTGCTACCAATACATTGACTAAACCTTCTTTAGCTTCACGCTTGATGAAGTAGCTCAGAAGGCGCGCCATAAAACAGCCTCCCACATCCTTGAAAGCAAGCGTAGGACCATGGAATAGTTCCAGAGAGTATATTCCCTCTTTGACCGCTACAATAGGAGTGGGGAAGCTTAGAGTAGAGGTGATGATCTCACGTAGGCTTACAGCATCGACATCGCCGCCAAAGAATGCGTCGGCAACTTCGTAGGCGATCTCTTGAAAACTCATTTTGTCAATGTTCTCGAAGAAGTCGTAGCCTAAGCGTTTGATCTCCTCGGGCATATATAATCCTTTGTCGGGCGCGATGCCTCGAACTACGGCATCGCGAAGAGATGCCTTTGGTGCCTGTTTATTTGTGCTATAGTAGTGCATATTTTCTAATTTTTTAGTAGTTCTTCCATAAATTGATCGCCTACGATCTCGCCGTAGTACCCCTCTTCGACCGAAAACTCATCATACACTGCTACCTTGTCACCCTCTTTGAGAGGGTTGTAGATAACAAATGGGATTGAATCTCGCGTATGTGTGCGTAAGTCGCATGGTGTTGGGTGATCTGGCAGAATCGCAATTGTGAGGTCATCATCCATATTTTTTGCAGCCTCTAATATTGGGGCTACTACTCTCTGGCTGAGGTACTCGATAGTTCGTATTTTAAGCTCTGCATCACCTTCATGACCAGCTTCGTCGCTTGCTTCAATATGCAGATAGACATAATCATCTGTTTTGAGAGCCTCTATTGCTGCGCTCACTTTGCCTTCGTAGTTGGTGTCGTAGAGCCCTGTAGCACCCTCCACCTCAATAACTTTGAGACCAGCATAAACGCCTATGCCTTTGATTAAATCAACTGCCGAGATCACCGAACCACTCTTAATTCCATATTTATCGTGTAGAGTCTCCATCGCAGGTTTGTAACCTGGTGACCACAACCAAATTGAGTTGGCAGGCTCTTTGCCTTCCGCTTGGCGTTTTAGGTTGATTGGATGCTTTTTGAGTAGCTCTTGCGAGCGTAGTGTAAGTTCATTGAGTAGATTAGCTGTTGCCTCTGCCTGCTTGGATTGTGGAGTTATCATCACTTTCGAAAAGTGAGTACCTGGCACGTCGTGTGGTGGAGTGCATTTGAGCTCTTTGTTGCCACCTTTGAGTTTGAGCAGGTGGCGGTAGCTGACACCAGAGAAGAGTTTTATCTCTTGATTACCCAAATTTTTGTTAAGATACTCTATAAGTATGTCAGCCTCCTCGGTTGAGATGTGACCAGCAGAGTGATTCTTGATTAAACCATCGGGAGTGAGTGTAATTAAGTTACAGCGCATTGCTAACTCACCCTGTTCAATCTCGACCCCCATGCTTGCAGCTTCAAGTGAACCGCGTCCCTCGAATACTTTGTCCAGGTCGTAACCCATAACAACAAGGTTTGCCACCTCGCTACCAGGCTCATAACCATCAGGCACTGTGCGCAAAAGACCAGTTCGACCCAAAGCTGTCACTTTGTCGATTGCTGGTTTGTTGGCTGCTTGTAGAGTTGTTCTATTTGAAAGCTTTTCGATAGGCAATCCTGCCATACCATCGCCTAAAATTACTATATACTTCATCGTTTTTTTCTCCTCACATTTTGTTAGCGAATATTTGCAATGCTTATAATGTCGGCAAAGACTCCAGCTGCCGTAACTGCTGCACCTGCTCCGTAACCTTTAATAACCATAGGTAACTCCTTGTAACGTTCGGTGGTGAGTAGTACCGAGTTATTGCTTCCTTCCAATTCATAGAATGGGTGTTTGGAATCTACCGCTTGGAGTCCTACAGAACCTTTGCCACCCTCCAACTTAGCGACAAAGCGCAGTCTCATTCCTTTGGATGCTGCTTCGGCACGCATTGCTTCGAATGACTTATCAATCTCGGGGAGTTTGGCTTCAAACTCTTCGTAAGATCCTTCGAGAAGCTCCTCGGGGATAAATAGATTGCGTTCGACCTCCTCCTGCTCTATCTGGTAGCCAGCCTCGCGCGAGAGGATAACAAGTTTGCGTACTACGTCCGACCCATTGAGGTCGAGGCGTGGGTCAGGTTCGCTGTAGCCAGCCTCTTTTGCCATCGTAATAACCTCAGATAATGGTCGCTCGGGGCTTACTGTGTTGCAGATAAAATTGAGCGTCCCCGAGACTACAGCCTCAATATGTGTGATCTTATCGCCACTATTTATTAGTGAGTTTACGGTGTTGATAATTGGAAGCCCTGCACCAACATTAGTCTCGAAGAGGAACTTGACACCTCGACTTCTGGCAGTTGACTTCAACTCTTTGTAGTTGTTGTAGCACGATGATGCAGCGATCTTATTGGCGGCAACCACCGATACGTTGTGAGCAAGTAGCTCTTTGTAGATAGATGCTACAGAGGCATTTGCAGTACAGTCAACAAATACTGAGTTCGAGATGTTGAGTTCGAGTATATCGCGAACGATTTGTTCGGGGGTAGACTCCCGCTCGGACTCCAGAAGTGATTGTTTGTGGCACTTAAGATCTATCCCGTGACGCTGAATGATGCCTTTGCGCGAGTTGAATAGACCTACTACATTTACTCTAAGAGACTTGTCGGCAAGTAGTATCTCTTGCTGCTCTCTGATCTGTTCCAAAAGGTGTGCACCAACCAATCCAACTCCTGCTATAAATAGGTTTACAACTTGGTGATCCGACAAGAAGAAGGAGTCGTGTATAACGTTGAGCGCTTTGCGAAGTTGCGAGAGTTTAATTACAAACGAAATATTGGTCTCCGAAGCACCTTGTGCACACGCTATAACGTTGATACCATTGCAACCCAATGTGTTGAAGAGTTGACCCGCTATGCCTGGAGTATGCTTCATGTTGTCGCCCACGATTGCTACCGTAGCTAACTCATGCTCTGTGCTTGCAGGTTCCATCTCGCCAACTTCGATCTCGTGTGCAAACTCTGCATCGAGCAGAGCAGCCGCAGCTTTGGCATCGGCATTACGCACACCAATCGAGGTGTTGTTCTCCGAGGAGGCTTGCGACACCAAGAATACACTCACTCCACCCTTCGCCAAGGCTCTAAATATTCGGTAGTTGACACCAATCACATCGACCATGCCTAAACCCTTGACTGTAATTAGGCTTGTATCGTTGATCGAAGATATACCTTTAATCGCCTTTTTGCCACCATGTTTGCCCGTATCGCTCGAAATTAAGGTTCCTGGAGCCTCCATATTGAAGGTGTTTTTGACAACTATAGGTATATTCTTGTAGAATACAGGGTAGATGGTAGGTGGGTAGATAACCTTAGCGCCACAGTTGCAAAGCTCCATAGCCTCGACAAATGAAAGGTGGTCGATAACATATGTATTGCTTATGACGCGAGGGTCAGCCGACATAAAGCCATCGACATCTGTCCATATTTCGAGAATTTCAGCATCGAGAGCAGCAGCTAAAATTGCAGCAGTATAGTCAGATCCTCCACGTCCAAGAGTAGTGACGACACCACTCTTGAGATCCGAGGCAATGAATCCAGGAAGCAACGAAACACGCGAGTGGGAGAGAAATCGCTCACGAATAAGAGTGTTTGTCTCGTCGAAGCTAACGATGTGCTTACCAATCTGTTGACGTGTTTTTATCAACTCGCGGGAGTCAATAAGCGTCACATCGTTCAATATATATGAGATGATTGTCGAAGAGAGTCGTTCGCCATAGCTAACTATCGTATCCATCGTCTTGTCCGAAAGATCACGAATGAGGTCGATACCTTTAAATATATTTGTCAAATCCTCGAATAGCGGGCGTAAACGCTCATAGAGCTCCTCTCGGAATTGAGGCTCAACCACACCCTCGATCATTGTAGCGTGGCGCTCCAATATCTTGTCGAAAGTAGCTATATATTGGGCTCCTCCCTCCTGGGCACTCTTAGCCGTAGCGATAAGCATATCTGTAACACCTCCAAATGCTGATACAACAACTACCATCTCTTCGGATGAATTATTTACAATACGCTGCACATTGCGCAGGCTTTCGACCGAGCCGACTGATGTTCCTCCAAATTTTAAAACTCTCATATCTATTTTTTTCTTTAATTCGATTATAAAATAATTAGCGTACTTGACCGTTGCCCCTCACAATGTATTTGTATGTTGTGAGCTCTGCAAGTGCCATTGGACCTCGTGCATGTAGCTTCTGGGTGCTAATTCCTATCTCGGCGCCAAATCCAAATTGACCACCGTCGGTAAATGCTGTAGAGACGTTGATGTAGAGACATGCAGCATCCACCATTTTGCAATATAACTCACCTCGCTCACTGCTCTCTGTAACTATAGCCTCACTGTGGTGCGAGGTGTATCTCGTGACATGCTCTACCGCTTTATCGAAGCTCTCAACGGTGCGCACCGACAACTTATAATCGAGAAACTCCTTGCCAAAGTGTCTCTCATCTGCCTCGAATAGTAGCTCTGCTGGATAATTCCCATTGAGCGACTTGTACGCCTCTTTGTCGGCATATATTATAACTCTTTTAGCTGCCAATGGAGCGCAGATTTGAGGCATATCATCTAAGCATTGATTGTGGATTACTACAGTGTCGAGAGCGTTGCAGACACTTACTCGACGAGTTTTAGCATTCTCGACAATAGCCGTTGCCTTTGCTATATCTGCATACTTATCTATATAGGTGTGACAAACTCCTGCTCCTGTTTCGATCACTGGAACACGAGCATTGTCTCGAACGTAGTTAATCAGCGCTGAACTTCCACGAGGAATAATCAAGTCGACATAACCTACAGCATCAAGCAGTGCTGCTGTAGCCTCACGCTGAGAGGGTAGTAGGGTCACCACATTTTCGTCAATCCCCTCTGAGCGAAGCACCGAACGGATAAGCTCGACAATAGCAGCGTTGGAGTGCTCTGCATCGCTACCACCTTTAAGTATACAGACATTTGAACTCTTGAAGCAGAGCGCAAACACATCGAAACTAACATTGGGGCGAGCCTCGTAGATTACTCCAATCACACCAAATGGTACTCTAACTTTGTCTATGCGCATTGCGTTGGGACGAGTTGTCGAGCTGATGATCTCACCAACTGGCGAGTGTAGTTGAGCTACACTCAACATATCGGCAGCAATAGCCTCTACTCGTTCAGAGGTGAGCAGCAATCTGTCACGCATTGGGTTCGAAGCATCGTAACGCTCCAAGTCCTTGGCGTTGGCTGCCAATATCTTATTTATGTTTTGTAGAGTTGCCTCTGCAAGTTTTACAATAACACTATCTATCTTTTGTTGAGAAAGCATCGCAAAGCTTTGTGAGGCTTTGAGTGCTGCCGAAAATTGGGTTGTAAGAGTCATAATTGATTATCTATTCTTCGATGTATAGGTAGTCGTAGTGAATAACTGGTTTTAGGCCTCTAATGCCTGCTGTTGCTCGTGCCTCGGTGCTGTCAACTGCAATTCGACCGAGGCCAATCGTGGCTCCTCCCTCCGATTTGATCTTTACTATATCGTGTTTTTCAAACTCTCCTTCGACCTCAATTACACCTACTGCAAGTAGGCTTTTGGCGCTGCCGCTAAGTAGTGCTCTGTGTGCATTTGTGTCGACTATCAAGCTTCCTTTTGCGAAACCATCGCTGTGTGCAATCCATCGTTTTATGCTCGATGTGTTGCGTGAGGAGGGGATAAAACGAGTAGAGAGCGTATCTTCGTTAGAGAGTAGTAATTGGGGTAAGATGTCCAAAGTTCTGCCATTTGCTACTATCACCTCAATTCCTTGATCTGCTACTTTACAAGCTATGCGACTTTTGGTGAGCATGCCGCCACGACCAAGTGTTGATTTTGAAGCAGCAACAAACTCCGAAAGATCTGTCACCGAAGGGTCTACCAAGCGGATTACCTTTGAGTGTTCTATCGCAGGATCACCATCATAGACTCCATCGATATTGCTCAATATCACAAGTGCGTCGACATCCATCATAGTTGCCACCAAACCCGAAAGTTCATCATTGTCGGTAAACATCAACTCTGTGACCGATATTGTATCATTTTCGTTGACAATAGGAATTACATCGTGGTCGAGCATCGTGCGCATGCAGTGTTGTTGGTTGAGGTAGTGCGAACGAGTCGAAAATGCCTCTTTTGTAGTTAGCACCTGACCACAAATTACACCATGGTCACGGAATAAATTGTAATATTTATTGATTAACTTCACTTGACCAACAGCCGAGAAGAGCTGTCGTTGTGAAACTGAGTCGAGACGTCCAATAAGTGGCGCAACATCGCTTCGACCTGCCGCAACAGCACCTGAGGAGACCACAATCACCTTGATGCCAGCACGACGCAACTCGACGATTTGATCGACGAGCGACGACAAACGTGTTGTGTCGAGGGTTCCGTTGGGGTGTGTTAGGACATTGCTACCAATCTTAACTACCACTGATTTATACGCCTTCTCCATACTCTACCTACTCTCTTTTATTGCACATGCGACAGCCTTCGAGAAGCCCTCTCTCTCCATCGCTTCGAGACCTTTAAGCGTTATTCCCCCCTTGGTTGTCACTTTATCGATCTCTACTTGTGGTTGCGAAGCGTTGCGTTGAAGCATCGCTACAGCACCCAACATAGTTTTGAGTGTAACTTCGAGCGACATTTGTGGGTCGATACCCACCTGCTCGCCACCACGAGCCGAAGCATCGAGATAACGAAGAGCAAAAGCGATACCACACGACGAAAGCGAGGTGAGAGGCGCCATCATTGACTCTTCGACATTGAACGTAGAGCCAAGTGCAGCAAAGAGGGAGTTCACCTTTTCGTCTAACTCCTCTGTTGAGCGGTAAGATGAAATTATTGATACACCTTCACCAATCGAAATAGCGGTGTTGGGTATAACTCTATATAGTGGTAGCTCTCCGAGCGCATCGCACTCTAATATTGAAGCTATTTGAGTAAATGATAATCCTGCTATTACTGAGATAATAGATTGATTTTCACGCTGTAGTAACGGTGAGATTTGTTGTAGCACCTCTTCGGCAAGCCAAGGTTTAACAGCCAAAACTATTAGATCAGCCTCCGCGATAGCTTTTAGATTGTCGTTTTCGAGCGAGATTTGTTCTGTAAGTTCGCCAAAAAGTGGGTGCATTTTAGTGCTTAGATGCGAAATAGTGACATTATTAGCTGTAACTATTCCCTGAGAAATAGCCCCAAATGCAATAGCACCACCCATATTACCACCTCCAATAACTGATATTTTCATGACCGCAGATTGTTTTATTTGGCAAATTTATAAAAAAAAAATTTAAATACAATAAAACATGCATAAAAGAGCGATTAAATAATAGATAACATTTGTCAAACTTTTTTGAAATTATTTGCCGTTTTTACAAAAAATAGTATAACTTTGCGATATTGAAACATCAACGAAGAGAGTGTAATAGTTCAATATTTAAATTATCACTAACCCAAACACAAATTATTTATATTAATACCAAACAAAAGAGGAGTTACACTAAGACAAATAATAAATAGTATAAATCGTAAATTAAAAATTTAAGTATATGTGTGGATTTGTAGGATTATTCGATATTAAATCGGCAAGCGAGGAGCAACGCACCAAGGTGCTAAAGATGTCAAAACTCATTAGGCACCGTGGTCCAGATTGGTCTGGAATCTATTGTGGCGACAAGGCTGTTATAGCTCATGAGCGTCTTTCGATTGTTGACCCTCAGTCGGGAGGACAACCTCTCTATAGCAACGACGGTAAGATTGTGTTGGCTGTAAATGGAGAAATTTATAACCATGCTGAGATCCGTGCTGAACTTGCGGGTGAGTATGAGTTTCAAACTGGTTCCGACTGCGAGGTTATTATTCCACTCTACCAAAAGATGGGTGCGGCTCTGCTCGAAAAGATCAATGGTATTTTTGCCTTTGCGCTATTCGATATGGAGCGTAATGAGTACCTAATTGCTCGTGATACGATTGGAGTTATACCTTTATATATAGGATGGGACGAAAACGAACAGTTTTTTGTAGCCTCAGAGCTTAAGGCGTTGGAGGGTACATGTCGCACGATCAAACCCTTTTTGCCAGGACACTACTATTCGAGCAGCGATGCGAAGATGACCCGCTACTACAACCGTGATTGGTTTGAGTATGATGCAGTCAAGGATAACGACGCTTCGGTCGAAGAGTTGCGTGATGCGCTTAAGGCGGCGGTAAAACGTCAATTGATGTCGGATGTGCCTTATGGTGTGTTGCTATCGGGAGGTTTAGACTCCTCGATTATCTCGGCTGTTGCAAAGGAGTATTCGCAACACCGTATTGAATCTGGCGACGCCGATGCAGCTTGGTGGCCTCAGCTACACTCCTTTGCTGTGGGGTTGAAGGGAGCTCCCGACTTGGTGGCTGCTCGCAAAGTAGCTGACCACATCAAAACTGTACATCACGAAGTGCACTACACCGTGCAGGAGGGACTCGACGCAATACGTGATGTGATCTACTTCCTCGAAACATACGATGTAACTACGGTGCGTGCATCAACTCCAATGTATCTGCTTGCTCGTGTAATCAAGTCGATGGGTATCAAGATGGTGCTTTCGGGCGAGGGTGCAGATGAAATTTTTGGTGGATACCTCTACTTCCACAAGGCTCCAAATGCAAAGGAGTTTCACGATGAGACTATCCGCAAGATCGATAAGTTGCACCTCTACGACTGCCTCCGTGCCAACAAGGCGTTATCGGCTTGGGGTGTCGAAGGTCGTGTGCCATTCCTCGATAAGGAGTTTATGGATGTCGCAATGCGTATCAATCCCGAAGCAAAGATGGCGAAGGATGGTCGTATGGAGAAGTGGATTTTGCGTAAGGCATTCGAAGATATGTTGCCCGAAGAGGTTGCATGGCGCCAAAAGGAGCAATTCTCCGATGGTGTGGGCTATAGCTGGATTGACACTCTAAAACAGGTGGCAACAGATGCAGTTTCGGACCGTGAGATGGAGCATGCTGCGGAGCGATTCCCAATCAACCCACCTCAAAACAAGGAGGAGTACTACTACCGCACGATATTTGAGGAGCATTTCCCCTCGCAAACAGCAGCCCAATGTGTGCCTTCGGTGCCTTCGGTGGCGTGTAGCACACCAACGGCTTTGGCTTGGGATGCTTCATTTCAAAACCTAAACGATCCTTCGGGTCGAGCGGTGTTGGGAGTTCACAATACAGATTTAAGTAAATAGCAGGTAGAGAAGATTCCTGCCAGGTCAAACGCACGAAAAAGCTGCTTATCGCGCTCGTGCCGCGCGGGCACCAAGCTTAAGCTTGGATCCAAAAACTGTCGTTTTTGACTTTTTTGTTGCGCTGATGCGTGTCAATCTTCGGTTGCTACCACCATCTCAGCGAGGTGAACCTCGATTTGGGTTTAAATGCCTTTGGCATTTAAAAATTATAAAGAGCAGGGAGTTGTGCAAATTTATTTGCGGCAACTCCTTGCTCTTTATAATCTTAGAGATGCAATCTCTAAGCCCAAAGCGCCATGGTATGCACCCGCGGAGGTGCTATCTCCGCCCGCCGGAGGCAGTCCGAAGCGCACAGCAAGAAGCAAGAAGCGCACAGAAAGCAAGAAAGATACGCACACGCGGGGGTGCTATCCCCGCCCGCCGGAGGCAATAAGAAATAATACTTTTCGTGCGTTTGCCCTGCCCGCAAATGTTTCTTGCGCTTGGAGAGGTGGTTGAGGATTGGGACAAAAATAATAGAATTTTGGTTTGTCAAGGCTCACTAATGGTAGTTAATATCCTTGCTATAGGTTATATAGAGCGATATTGAGGTCAATTGGAATACCAATTTGTGAACGTTGTGTTAATTTTATAAAAAATAGTTAAAAGAAATATAAATTATTACTCTCAATATATGGTTTTAATTACATTTTGAAACTTCCACTTTTTTTTATTGAATTTCTTAATAAAAATTAACAAGTCAAGGTGGATAAAATTGTACCTTTGCCATAGGCTGATATGCTCAGAGCCTCACATTGAGGTAATTGTAAAATGTAAATATATGTTTAATTAATATTTTTTAAAAAGAAAAAGAAACAAATCAAAAGTAATTCCTTTATTTATGTTATAAATCGTAAGTAAGGTTATGGTCTAATCAATTAATTTTATTTCTATGAAGAAGATTCACTTTTTCACATTGTTACTTCTGATGAGCTTTAGCTTCGCACAGGCACAAAGAGTTGCTGTGACAGGTAAAGTCGTATCGGAGGATGACAATTCGGCAGTTGTTGGAGCTGCCATAGTAGTAGATGGAACCTCTATTGGTACTGTGACAAACCAGAATGGAGAGTTTAGTATCAGTGTTCCAAATGCAGCGTCAACACTTATCGTCTCATACATCGGTATGTTGACCCAAGAGGTGGCTGCAAAACCAAAAATGACAATAGTTTTGAAGTCTGACGCCCACGAGATTTCGAGTGTTGTGGTGACAGCAATGGGTCTTACGCGCGACGAGAAGAGCTTAGGTTACTCAGCAACAGCTGTTTCGGGAGATGAGATCTCGGCAAAGAGAACAAACGACATGATGACAGGTTTGGCAGGTAAGGTGGCTGGTGTTAGTATCTCATCTACTTCATCGGATCCAGGTGCTTCGACATCTGTTGTTATCCGTGGTGTAAGTTCGCTAAGTGGTTCTAACCAACCTCTTTATGTAGTCGATGGAGTACCTATGAATAATAGTGCAGTATACTCTTCTGATGGTCTTAACTCTGGTTACGACTTCGGTAATGGTGCTGCTGCTATCGACCCCGACAATGTAGAGAGCATGACAATCCTTAAGGGTGCTGCCGCAACAGCGCTTTATGGTAGCCGTGCTGCTGGTGGTGTGATTATCGTAACAACCAAAAAGGGTCAAAAGAATAACGGTATTGGTGTTGAATACAATGGTGGTGTTCAGTTGAGCTCGGTATTGCGTTTGCCACAGATGCAAAATGAGTTCGGTATGGGTTGGTATGGCGACAAGACCGACATTGAAAATGGTTCTTGGGGTCCAGTTTTCGACGGTACCGAGCAAATCTGGGGTAATATCTACGACAACTCACAGAAGTTGAAGCCTTATAGCGCATTCGAGGATAATACACTCGACTTCTTCGAGACTGGTGTCCGTTACAACAACAGTATTTCGTTTAATGGCGCTACCGACCAGAGTGATTACTATGTGTCGTTCTCGCAAGTTAGCGACGATGGTATGATCCCAACAGATGCCGACACCTACCAAAAGTATACATTTACGGCAAACGGTAGCCACACTATTGGTGATTTGAAAGTCTCTACTGCGATCAACTATGCTAACCAGTCGAACAGCTATGCAACTACTGGTCAAGGTTTGTCGATGTATAACTCTATCCTTCAAACACCACGTGATATTAGCATCATAGGTTTGGAGGATCAAAGTGACCCATTCAATACTCCTGGTTACTACTACACTCCTTATGGTGTGGCTAACCCATACTACATTCTCGAAAACTACATGAATGAGTATAACTCAGAGCGTATCTATGGTAAGTTCCAAGTAGACTACAGCATCACCGATGCCATTAAGCTTTCGTACCGTTTTGGTCTTGATTCATCTACAGGTGAAACTCGCATGGGAGAGCCTAACCTCTACGCTATGTACTACGAGGGAACTCCTAATGGTGAGGGTCAAGGTACAGGTAGCCCATTTGTTGGTGAGACTGGTTCATACACAACTCAGATGACACGTCGCCACGAGTACAACCACGACATCATGGCAACTTATAGTGCGGATCTTACATCGGAGCTAAACCTCAATGCAGTTGTTGGTTTCAACGGCAATGAGCGTAGTGCAAACTATCTGTATTCGAGTATCGTAGACCTTACAATCCCAACTTGGTACAACCTTAGCAACTCTTCGAGCCCTGCTACAACTGTTACCTACGAATCACTTCGTCGCTTGATGGGTGTTTATGCTCAAGTAGATTTGGGTTGGCGCAATATGTTGTACTTTACTGCTACAGCTCGTAACGACTGGTCGTCAACACTTCCACAAGGAAGCAACGACTTCTTCTATCCTGGTGTTACTGCAAGTTTTGTATTCTCGGAGCTTCTTCCAAGCCAGACCAAGGATATCATCTCATTTGGTAAGGTGCGTGCTGCTTGGGGTAAGACAGGTAACGATGCTGATGTCTACATGACAAACCCATACTATCTACAATCTACAGCTTATGGTTATTGGGGCGATTACGCATTCCCATTCAGCTCTTCGGGCTACAATGCTTACACCGTAGGTAACGTTTTGGGTAGTGCTACTCTTAGCCCAGAGATGACAACAGAATTTGAGTTTGGTCTTAACCTTGCGTTGTTCAACAACAGAATCAATATCGATGCTGCATACTACGACCGTACTACCAACAACCAGATCTACTCACTTACGATGGATCCAGCGAGCGGTTACTCAGCACAAAACACCAACCTTGGAGAGGTTTCAAACAAGGGTGTTGAGTTGCTCTTAAATGTAGTTCCTGTTCGCACCGATGACTTCACTTGGGAGGTTGGTGTAAACTACACTAAGAACAATAGTTTGGTAGTTAGCCTTCCTGAAGAGATGGGTGGCGAGACAGTTATCTATGGTCTTTCGGGTGGTATCGGAATGTATGCTATCGAGGGTTACCCAGTAGGTACCTTCAAAGCGCAAGTTCCACAAACAACCGAGGATGGTCAAATTGTTTGTAATGCTTCTACTGGTCTACCTGTTGGAGCAGAGGATCAAGCTATCGTTGGAGATATGAACTATGACTACCAATTAGGTTTCAACACAAGTCTTACTTTTAAAGGTATCACACTTGCAGCTGACTTCGACTATCGTAAGGGTGGTTTGATGTACTCACGTACCAAGGATATTACCTATTTTACTGGTAATGCAATCCAAACTGCATACAATGACCGTAACCCATTTGTGGTTCCAAATTCAGTTAATGCAGTCACTGCCGCAGATGGAACAGTTACTTATGTAGAGAACACTACACCACTCGACAACACTAACATCTACACATATTGGGATGCAGGTGGCTCTGAGATGGATAGCGGTTTCTTGGTCGACAAGACATACCTCAAACTACGTTCGCTATCGCTTAGTTGGAATCTTCCTCAAAGCTGGCTTGCTTCGACTCCTCTAACTGCTGCACGCATTTCAGCATTTGGAAACAATCTATTTATCTGGACTCCAGACACCAACACATTTATGGATCCTGATTCATCAAGTTTCGGTAATGACCTTGAGGGTAACTACGGAGAGTGGACAGCAAACCCAAGCTCACGTTACTACGGTTTCAACTTAATGGTTAAATTCTAATAATCGACGACAATGAAAATGAAACAAATATCTTTATTAGCATTGTGTGTATCCGCTCTCTTCACTTCATGTGATATGGATATTAACACCAATCCAAACACGCCGAGCAACGAAAGCATAACACCAGACTTGTTGTTCCCATCTGTGCAAAATTATATTGCAGCAGCTTCGTGCGATGTGATGTTTAACTACGCTGGATTTCTTGCTCAATACTTCGAACAGTCGCCAGAGCAGAACCAATTTAACGAAATCACTTGGCAGCAGATTACCGAGGCGAGCCAAACCATAGACCGTGCCTACTCAGGTCTCTTTGCTGGTGCGCTCCAAGATATTGAGGATATCAAATCCAAGACCACCAATACAGCCGATCTGCTTGCAGTTGCCGCTATGCGTACCTTTGCATTTCAACTTTTGGTCGACAATATGAGCGAGTGCCCCTATAGCGAAGCGCTAAAAGGTAGCTCTGTGCCATCTCCTATTTGGGACGAGGGTCAAGATGTCTATGCTGGAGTTCTGGCTGAGTTGGAGGCTGCAATCGATGCTTACCAAGCTGCACCCGAATTGATGACCTTGACCGACATGATGTTCGATATGGATGTTGACCAATGGTTGGGTTATGCTAATGCACTTCGTTTGCGTATGTATCTCCGTATGTGCGACTACGACACATCGGTTGAGAGTAAAATTAAAGCTATTGTAGCAGAGGGAGCATTCTTTAGCGGTGATGCTAAGATTGACGCCTATGGCGCATCGCAATACAACTACTCTCCATTCTACGGAAGCTACTACGAACTTGGAACTGGTAACCACTGTGCTGCTTATCCTATCATCTCGTATATGAGCTACACCAACGACAATCGTATTGGTTACGCATTCAATGTTAATGCTAATGATGGTAAGTACGTCGGTCAGATGCCAGGAGCAAAAGCCGATGCTAAGACTTGGACAAGTGATGGAACTTGGATGAACGTAAATGTAAGTGCTGTAAACTATGAGCTATTTGATGGTTCTGGTGCCGCACGTCCAGCATTTATCTTTACTCAAGCTAACCTTCAATTCCTTATTGCTGAGGTTGAGTACCGTTTCAACAACGACGCAGCAGCGGCTCAAACAGCATACGAGACAGCCGTAGCAGCTGACTTTGCAGCTCGTGGAATGAGTGGTGCTGCCGACCTATTGGCTGGTGGTGCTTCGTGGAGCGCTGCTTCAGACAAGTTGGAACTTATCTATATGCAGAAGTGGGTTGCTCTATTCTACATGGATAATATGGAGGCATGGAGTGAGATGCGTCGTACAGATGTGCCCGCTGTCTCTTCATCTTCGGCTAAGGCGATCTTTGCAGATCCTACCATCTACAACCCCGGCGATCTTATTATTCCTTCGACCAATGCTCTTGAGTCTGGCGGATTGTTCAAGCGTATGTTCTATCCATACACTGCTCGTACACTCAATGCAAATACTCCATCGGCTAAAGCGGCAGATACCAAGGTTTGGTGGGATGTGAAATAATTAGCTACAAACAAATAATACTTAGAAATTATGAAAAAATTAATATATAGTTTGTTTCTTTTGGCTGCTGTAGGATCATTCACATCATGCCACGAAGTTACAACCGAAGATACTTCGAAAGTCACCTACTACGCGACATTGGAGCTATTGGGTGAAAGCACAATCCTTTGGAGTCTTGGCGAAGAGTATGTTGATCCAGGCTATGTTGCCGAGCTTAATGGTGAGGATGTTAGCTCAACTGTAGTTGTAACTGGTTCGGTCGATACATCAACCCCTGGTATATATACTCTATTGTATCAAGTATTCAACGAAGATGGTTTTGGTGTCTCTGACACAAGAACTGTGATGGTCTCTGATTCATCTGCTTCTCCAATCGAGTCTGGATTCTGGACGTTGCAGCCTGGTAGCTACAGAAACTATAGTGGAACTATCTCGAACTTCTCTGGTTTCCCAATTACAGTTCTTCAATTGGAGCCAGGAATATTCTACGTATCTGACCTTATTGGAGGTTACTACGACCAAGGTGTTGGCTATGGTTCTGACTATGCAATGGTTGGTTACTTCCAACTTAACGACGATAACTCGATTGATATCTTGTCGGGTGACGTATCAGGTTGGGGCGATTCGATGGATTCATACGAAAATGCCTACTACGACGAAGCAACGGGCACAATTAATTGGGATGTAGCATATGCAGGTGTAATGGTATTCCACATCTCATTAGGATTATAAGCGATTTAAGTTAATCAAAAAAGAAGAAATTATGAAAAAATATATAGTTCTTATAGCAGCTGCAATCGTTGGTGTATTCTCATCGTGTAGCGTGTATACCGACGCTGAGCCAGGTGGCACTGCTGTCGAGAAGATGGCAGGTACTTGGACTGTAACCATCTTGCAAAATGAGGCTGAGTATATGTCAATTTTTTATGGTGAGGAGGATCCAAACTTAATGGGTCTCTCCGAGGCTGAGCTCGACGCACGTGAGGATTGGTCTGATCGTTATGGAATGGCAAAATTCTCAGTAATAACATCAAATACAGCAGCTAATACCTCTGACGAGATGTTGTTTGTCGATAATAACTTCTGGGGTACCACCGTTAAGTGCTCTGTCGATTATCAAGCAGGTACATTTGAGTGTATCGATGCAGAGCCCTACGAGGGTTGCGTGATGAGTGTCTTGTATGGTAAAATCGTTGAGGATGGTGCAGTGACTCCTTCGGGAAGAACTGTTGATAGCATTACAGCATATGTAAAATATAGCGATGATGGTAATGGTTTCACATTGATGAAGCTCTCTGGCTACCGCTATACTGGTTACACTGAAGATCTATTCTAATTAGAGTGTATATAATTAAGGCTCTCCTAATTCACTTAGCAGTGGATTTAGGAGAGCCTTTTTTGTTGTAAATTCACTATTCCTCTTGGGGGGTATCTGATGTGGATAGATTTTGTTCATGTAGTTTGTGCATCTTCTTTTTGTATGCAGTAGGGGACATTCCAATACTCTTTGCGAAGATCTTCGAGAAGTGATAAGGGTCGGGGATTGCAATCTTTTGACACACCTGATTGATCTTCATATCGGTGGTTTCAAGTAACTCACATGCGCGCTCCATCTTGAGTTTTATGATATATTTGTTGGGTGTCGTGCCGGTATGAGCTTTAAATAGGGTGAGAAAATAAGATTCTGAGTAGTCAATATATTGGCATAGGTCTTTGAGAGTTAGTCGCTTCTCGATACTCTCATGGATATATTTTAATACTCCGTCAATCAATCCCTTGTCGTTGTCTGCATTTTCGGGGTGGTCGGCACTGCGAAATATATGGATAAATTTGATAGAGCCCAAGAAGTAGTAGAGCGCCGAAGAGGCAAATGCCATATTCTCGCGGTTGAATCCATGTTTGAGAGCTGAGAAGATATCCTCAAATATATTTATGCGATCCGAAATTCGAGAGACACCGCATGGGTTTATCGTAACCGGTTTGCGTAGGGTATTTGCATAGTAACCTGCCAATTCACCAGCAAAATGGATCCAGTAGATTGTCCAGGGGCGATTCTTGGATGAACCATAGGCATGGGGTGTGTCGGCTGGAAGTACAATTAGTTGATCCATCTTTAGCTCATGTCGAACATGATTTATCTCGTACCAACCTTCGCCCGATATGCAATATATAAGTAGATATTGGGGTATACCCTCCTCGCGCTTAACCTCGTGGAGGCTCGCCGAGGGAAAATGTCCTATATCAGTGATATGTAGTTTTGCGATAAAATCATCATCTAATAATTGATTAATAATCAACGATGGTACGACGATAGTTCTACTGCCTTTGAATCCTGTTCTCATCTCACATGGTTTTTGTTTTTGGTTTTGCAAAAATAATGTAAATAAATTTAAATATCACAAGTAGTATTTACATTTAGTGATTTATTACATTTAAATAGGAGTTATTGACATCCTTCAAGAGAAATATTTTATCTAATTTTGTCATAACTAAAAAACTAATTCAAAAACCTATGAAACAAAAACAGATCTATTATCTATTCTTAATCTCTCTGGTGTCGGCTATGGGAGGACTTCTATTTGGTTACGACTGGGTAGTAATCGGTGGTGCTAAGCCATTCTATGAGTCATTCTTTGATATTGTTAATTCTCCTTCGATGCAGGGTTGGGCAATGAGTAGTGCGCTACTTGGATGTCTCGTTGGTGCTGTGATCTCTGGAGTGATGAGTGATAAGTATGGTCGTAAAAAGATGCTTATTATCGCTGCATTCCTCTTTATACTTTCAGCAGTAGGTACGGGAGCCGTTTCCACCTTCGCACCATTTATTCTATACCGTGTGTTGGGAGGTTTTGCAATTGGTATTGCTTCAAATCTTTCACCTATGTATATAGCAGAGATCGCACCAGCTAATATGCGAGGTAGATTCGTTTCGCTCAACCAGATGACAATTGTTATTGGTATCCTTGCGGCGCAAATCGCCAATTGGCTTATTGCAGAGCCTGTTGCCGAAAACTCGACTGTCGAGATGATTAGTGCCTCGTGGAATGGTCAATGGGGCTGGAGATGGATGTTCTGGTTGGAGAATGCTCCAGCACTAATATTTTTTATCTGTGCATTTTTTATCCCCGAGAGTCCGCGTTGGTTGATGACCCAAGGCAAAACCGAGGAGGCAAAGAGAATTATGCGTAAGATTATGAGTGAGGAGCAAGTCGAGATAGAGTTCGCTGAGACTGTTCAAAGCATCGCTTCGGATGGCTCTCGTGGAGGTCTTAAGCAGGTGTTCCACCCCTCGATGCGTATGGTTCTAATTATTGGTATTGTTTTGGCTGTATTCCAGCAATGGTGCGGAATTAATGTTATTTTTAACTATGCCCAAGAGATCTTTACCGCTGCAGGCTACGGTGTCTCCGATATCTTGATGAATATTGTGGTTACAGGAGTTACTAATGTTGTATTTACTGTTGTGGCTATGTTCCTTGTCGATAAACTTGGTCGTCGTCCACTCCTCTTGATTGGTGCTGGTGGTTTGACCCTAATTTATCTTTTGATGGGTGGAGCTTACTACTTCAACCTCTCTGGTGTCGCATTGTTGATTATTGTAGTTGCAGCTATCGCATGTTATGCAATGTCGTTGGCTCCTATCATGTGGGTTGTTATCTCTGAGATCTTCCCTACAGCAGTTCGTGGTGTTGCTATGTCTATCGCAACTTTTGCTTTGTGGCTTGCAAGTTTTATCTTAACCTACACTTTCCCGCTTCTTAATAATGCGTTGGGTGCTGCCGGAACCTTCTGGATCTATGGTCTCATCTGCTTGCTTGGATTCCTATTTGTATTTAGATTCGTTCCCGAAACTAAGAATAAATCTTTGGAGGAGATCGAAAGAGAGCTTATCAAATAGTAGAGCTAAGAGTTACTGTTTTAGTTAATTACATACTGTTATATATATATCCAGTACTCGATCAAAGAGCACAGGTTGTGCTTGCTTTGTCTAATCTTAACCCAAAAAAACAACCATGAAAAATCTAAAACTTTTACTTCTTTCTACTCTGCTGAGCATTGGAGGTCTCTCTGCTTCGGGCAAAGGGGATATAATAAATCTAAAGGGTGAGTGGCGGTATAAGCTTGACCGTGAAGAGGTTGGTGTTGCCCAGAAGTGGTACAATAGCGACTTCGATCAGACCCTTAAATTGCCTGGTTCACTCAACACCAATGGTATTGGCGATAAGGTAACTAAAGATACCAAATGGACCGGTAGCATTTGGAACTATGTATGGTACGAGAGTGATGCTTATGCAGCATACCGCGAAGCAGATAACACCAAAATCGCATTTTGGTTGACGCCCGACTTCTACTATGTAGGTGTTGCATGGTATCAAAAGAGTTTTACTGTAACCGATGATATGGTAGGCAAGAGCCTTACTCTTAATCTTGAACGCCCACACTGGCAAACTTCGGTGTGGATCGATGGTCAAAATTTAGGAAGTCTCAATTCGTTGGCTGTACCTCACAAATATAGGCTGCCTGCACTAAGCGAAGGAGAGCATAAATTGACAATACTTGTCGATAATAGCATCAACGATATTAATCCTGGTGTTGACTCGCACTCTATCTCAGATAATACTCAATCCAACTGGAATGGAATGGTTGGTGAGATTGCAATTGAGGTTGATGAACCCTCACATCTCAAAGAGATCAAGATAGTTCCGAACTTCGAGACGAAAGCAATCGCCGCATCACTCACTATCGAGGCAGTAGATGCCCAAAGTGCTGAAGTTGAATTGCAGGTTGTACCCAAGGGTCGCAAGAGTAAATCTCTTAAGTCAAAGGTGTATGATGTTGAACTTAAGGCGGGTGAGAATATTGTTGAACTTAGCTACGATATGAGTGCTGACTTTGCGCTGTGGGATGAGTTCAACCCCAACCTCTATGAGCTTAAAGTTGCGTTGAACACCGCGCACGAGAGCTCGGAGCGTACCGAGCAATTTGGATTGCGCAAGCTCACAGTTGAGGAGCGCCAGATTGTGGTTAATGGTCGTCCAACTTTCCTTCGAGGAACTTTAGAGTGTGCTATCTTCCCCAAAACTGGTTTCCCGCCAACCGACGATAAGTCGTGGGAGCGCATCATGAAAATCTGTCAGGAGCATGGTCTCAATCACATCCGTTTCCACTCGTGGTGTCCTCCACGTGCGGCATTCAATGCAGCCGATAAGTTGGGTCTCTATCTCTATATTGAGTGTAGTTCGTGGTGCCCGGATCTTGGAAATGGCAAACCTATAGACCAATATATATATGAGGAGAGCGAGAGAATTGTAAAGGAGTATGGCAATCACCCCTCATTCTGTCTATTCTCTTATGGAAATGAGCCTCATGGTAAAAATCACGTTAACTATCTGCGAGAGTTTGTAACATATTGGAAATCTAAGGAGTCTCGATTCCTAATAAATACTGCATCTGGTTGGGCATCGATCGATGAGAATGATTGGCACTGTCTACCAATTAGAATCCAGGGATGGGCTCAAAGTCTTAAGAGCGAGATAAATGCTAAGGCTCCAAGTTCGGTTTATGATTGGAGTGCTCGCAACAATAAGACAACACCTATCGTAAGTCACGAAATTGGTCAATGGTGTGTCTATCCTAACTTGGATGAGCGTAAGAAATATGATGGTGTGCTTAAGGCAAATAATTTTGATATTTTCGAAGATCGACTCGAAGATAGTGGTCTATTGCACTTGGCTCATGACTTTTTGATGGCTTCGGGAAGACTTCAAGTTTTGTGTTATAAAGCAGATATTGAGGCACTTTTGCGCACCGAGAATTTTGGCGGATTCCAACTTCTGGATCTTCATGACTTCCCAGGTCAGGGTTCAGCCTTGGTGGGTGTGCTCGACCCATTTTGGGACTCTAAGGAGTATGTGACAGCTAAGGAGTATAGCGAATTTTGTAACGATGTAGTGCCTTTGGCTCGCATGAAACGATTTATATTTGCTTCGGGAGAGGCAGTTGAGGCAGATGTCGAAGTGGCACAATTTGCAGCTGAAGATATGACCAATGCGAGTGTTGAGTGGAAGATAAACAATGCAAAGGGAAAAACACTCTACAAAGGAGCTCTTCCGCAGCAAACTATCAAAACAGGAGCGCTAAGCAAAGTTGGTTCAATCTCACAAGTAATCAATGTCGACAAAGCTGAGCAGATGCAACTTGTGATTGAGGTTGTCGACTACAAAAACCGTTGGAATATCTGGGTTTACCCCAACGATAAGGCTCAAAAGAGAGATGTGATTGTCTCTTCGGTATGGGACGAGGCGACCAAAAAACGACTTGAAGAGGGAGAAACACTCTTGCTTTCGCCTAAATTCGGAACTATGAAGAACGAAAAAGCGGATTCCGTGGCAGTTGGTTTTTCGAGTGTCTTTTGGAACACGATGTGGACTAACGGTCAAGCACCTCACACCTTTGGTATCTTGTGTGATCCTGCACACCCTGCATTGTCTCAATTCCCAACATCGTACTATAGTGACTATCAATGGTGGTATGCACTCTCTCGTTGCAATGCCATTCCAATGCATAAATTAGAGGCAGATGTTGAGCCTGTTGTACGTATTATCGACGATTGGTTTACTGCTCGCTCATTGGGTATGATCGTTGAGATGAAGGTGGGTCGTGGTAAGCTAATTATCTGTAGTGCAGATATCTTGACCGATAGTGAGAAGAGTCTTGAAGCTCAGCAAATGCAAAAATCGCTGCTTGATTATATGAATAGCGATGATTTTGAACCTGCTGTGCTTGTCGAGGCGAAGAGTATTGACTCCCTATTTTATTAATAAATTTATTATATTATTTAATTGGTTAGTTGGAAGTAGCGACTTAGAGTGTCGAAATGTATATAAATGTATGATGTTGCTCAAAATAATAATTTTGTGCATCTAAATTGGGAGAAAATACATTTTGTTCTAAGTCGCTATCGCCTACCTTCGCATTAGATTAAAAAAGAGGTGTGAGATTTTTATAAATTTATCTATCCTTACCTTATAAAAGTAATATACCATTAACCTAAAAAACTAATATTATGATTAAAATCCGAACTATCTATTTTGTGAGGTTCTGTTTGGTCGTATTGATGATGATCTCCTTTACGGGGCTCTATGCATCGCCAAACCAGCTCTACACAGATTCAGCCCAACAATCGTGGGTGTTGAAGGGTGTCGTTAAGGACAATACGGGAGCTGCACTCTTTGGTGCTACCGTTATCGACTCGGCAAATCCACAGAATGGTACTGCAACCAATCTTGATGGTGAGTTTGAAATTCACCTGTCGGCGACGAACTCCGAGATTATTGTGACCTATTTGGGTTACGAGACCAAAACTATTGCTGTGAGTCGCAATAGAACACAAATTAGCGTTGAGCTTGCTGCCGATGGAGTCGACATCGAAGAGGTGCAGGTGATTGCTTATGGTACTCAAAAGAAAGTTACCATCACGGGAGCTGTCTCTTCTGTAGGAAGCGATGAGATCCTCAAAACTCCAACTACATCTATGGGTAACGCCCTAACTGGTCGTATCCCAGGTCTTACTTCGGTTCAATACTCAGGAGAGCCAGGTGCCGACAGCCCAACGATTCTTGTGCGTGGTGTGAGTACCTTTTCTGGTTCAACATCACCTCTTGTGTTGGTCGACGGTGTTGAGCGTGACTTCTCGCAACTTGACCCTAACGAGGTTGAAGATATTACAGTGCTTAAGGATGCTTCGGCTACAGCAGTATTTGGTGTGCGTGGTGCAAATGGTGTGATCTTGGTTACCACTAAACGTGGTGAAGAGGGTCCTGCACGTATCAATGTATCGACTTCGCTAAGTATCCAAACTCCTGTTCAGATGCTTGACTTTACAAATAGTGCTGACTATGCAACATTCTACAATGAGGCACAGATGAATGATGGTGTTGCTGCGGGCGATGTTCGTTTCTCAGATGACGTTATTGCAGCTTTCAAAGATCAGAGCAACCCATTGCTCTATCCAGACGTTGACTGGGTTGATTATATCTTTAAGGATTATGCTGTGCAGACTCAAACCAACTTTAATGTGTCGGGAGGTACCGAGAAGGTTAAGTACTTCGTGTCGGCAGGAGCTACAACTCAAGATGGTCTTTTGGAGCAGTTCAGCGACGAATATGATTATAACTTTAACTACAATCGTTATAACTACCGTGCAAATATCGACTACGATGTTACAAAGAGTACTAAACTCTCTGTAAACATTGGTGGTCGTGTAACTGACAAAAAGCGTCCAATCTCAACATCGTCTGACTCAGAGCTCTTCCGTCACATCTATCGTGCAACTCCTTTTGATGGTGCTGGCATTGTTGAGGGTAAGTGGATTAAGAGTAATCCAGACTATATCCCAGGTGTTGATGGTGAGTATACTTGTGATGCGCTCGATGCATTCTATGGTGCAGGTTACTACACCACCTCAAACAATGTGTTGAACTCCGATATGTCGTTAACGCAAGATTTGAGTTCATTGACCAAGGGGCTTAGCTTCAACATCAAAGGAGCCTACAATAGCTCATTCTACATCACAAAGACTCGTACAGATGCTTTGGCAACCTATATGCCGATTATGACAGATTCTGGTGAGGTTGGTCTACGTAAGTCGGGAGCTGACTCGGAGCTTGGTTACTCGGAGAGTCGCGGTGCATATCGCAACTGGTATTATGATGCAAGCTTGCGTTATGCTCGTAAATTTGGTATGCATAATGTTTCGGGACTTGTTCTCTACAATCAATCCAAGGAGTACTATCCTTCGACATATACAATGTTGCCAACAGGTTACGTAGGCTTGGTAGGTCGTGTAACATATGACTACGATACACGCTACCTATTCGATGTAAATATGGGTTACAATGGATCCGAAAACTTCCACGAGGATCGCCGTTATGGTGTATTCCCTTCAGCGTCTCTTGGTTGGGTGGTGACCCAGGAGGAGTTTATGAAGAACCAAAAGGTTGTCTCTTATCTCAAATTCCGTGGGTCTTATGGTGTTGTGGGTAACGACCAAACAGGTGGTTCTCGTTTTATGTATCTTCCCGACTCTTATGTTGCTGGCTACGCTTGGGGCTACAACTTTGGTACCGACTTGGCAACTTGGCAAGAGGGCTCATATGAGAGCACAATTGGTAATGCTTTTGTAACTTGGGAGAAGGCATACAAGCAAAATTATGGTATCGATGCAAGTTTCTTCAACACTCGACTAAAGCTTAATCTTGACTACTTCACGGAGCGTCGTGAGGATATCATGTTGACTCGTAACAATGTTCCTGCTCACCTTGCAGCATCTTTGCCAAAGGTAAACTATGGTGTTGTTGAGAATGGTGGTTATGAGGTTGTATTGGGTTGGAACGACAAAATTGGTAAAGATTTTAGATACTACATCAGCTCTAATCTCTCTTTTGCTCGTAACAAAGTAATTGAGATGGATGAGGTTGCGCCAAACGAGACTTATTTGTATCAAACAGGTCAGCCAGTGGGTCAGAAGTTTGGTTATACTTTCTGGGGTTTCTACGATGAGGATGCAGAAGCTCGCTACGAGTCTGAGTTTGGAGTACCTATGGCAAGCCAAGAGGCTATCGGATGTGCAACACTTCAAAATGGAGATTGTATCTATGTCGATCTCAATAAAGATGGCGCAGTAACAGAGGATGATATGTCGCCAATTGGTTACACCAACAACCCTGAGTATAGTGGAGCAACTACGCTTGGCTTTAGCTACAAGAACTTTAGCTTTAGTATGATGGTTAACTATGCTTGGAATACTTCTCGTCAATTGGCGGAGACATTCCTTGTTCCGATGGGTTCAAACAGCCAATATGGTTTGTTGCAATACCAATTCGACAATAGATGGACCGAGGCAACAGCCGATACAGCAACTCTACCTCGTGCAACTCTTGCAAACATCAAGAACAACTACGCTAACTCAGATCTATGGCTTGTTGATGCAAGTTATGTAAGATTGAAGAATATTCAGGTTTCGTATAGAATCAACTCTAAGTATCTTCAAAACTTAGGAGTTCGCACTTTGGATGTAACAGCATCTGGATATAACCTACTTACATTTACAGATTTTGAGCTAAACGATCCTGAGGCATTGTCAAATGCTACGCCAGGTTATCCAGTAATGAAGATATTTAACTTGGGTCTTAAGATTGGATTCTAAAAAACGATAAAGATATGACAAAGATATTTAATAAAATAATTATAGCTGCGGCAACAGTTGTGGCACTAAGCTCATGTGTTGAGGATCTCAAAGTGGGTGATGATGCATTGGAGAAGAGCCCTGGTGTAGATACTACACGCGAAACAATTTTTATGAACGCTGAGTACACACGCGACTTCTTGTGGAGGACTTACTTCTATATGTATACAGGTTTACCATTTGCATTTGCTACTCTCGATGGTAAGATGAATCAATGTTCATTTGAGGCGTTGGCAGACTGCTGGCACTCTCACATGGGTTGGGATGAGTGTGCGCGTTCATACTACGTAAATGCTTATAGCTCATCAATGGAGAATTGGTCTACCCACACCCGTTTCGATTACGATGGAGAGGGTTGCTGGGAGGCAATTCGTGCAGGTTGGAACTTTATTGACGGTATACAGATGACACCCGATATGGACGATGAAGAGAAGGCTCGACTTGTAGCCGAAGCAAAGGTGATTATTGCATCACGCTACTTCGATATGTATCGCCACTATGGAGGTCTACCACTTGTGAAGGAGTATCTTACCTTGGACTCAAACTATGAGTTTGGTCGTGCTACACTTATGGAGACTCACGACTTTATGATTCAACTCTTGGACGAAGCTGCCGACGACCTACCATGGGTGTTGAGCGAATTAGATTATGCAACTTGGGATGGTCGTTTTACTCGCGCCTCTGCTATGGCTCTCAAGTGTAAAATTTTACTCTTTACTGCAAGTCCGCTATTTAACTCTGATGAAGGCTTCTACGGTGGTACAACTGAGGCTGAGACTCAACAACTTGTCTGGACTGGAGGCTTTAAACAAGAGCTTTGGGATGATCTTAAAACAGCTTGTGATGAGTTCTTTGCAGCAGTCGAATCTGAGGGTTACTACGGCTTGCTACAATCTTCGGGTAACGAGAGTGTTGCTGTGACGGAGGTGACAAATGGCTACCGTGTAGCATTTAGAGATGCGTATACCCTTCGCGGAAGCGGCTACGACAACCCCGAGATCTTGATCTCTACACGTCGTCACCAAACCTCGCTTGGTACATTCCTTACCTACTCTATCCCAGGAGGTGCTTACACCCCAACTTTGGAGTACTTCGAGATGTTCCCAATGAGCACAGGTGCACCATTTGAATGGACCGTTGACCCAAGCACAAACATGGTTACTGATTTTGACGTCAAGATGTTTAGCTCGCGCGACCCACGTCTTTATGAGACGATGCTTGTCGAAGGTGCTCAGTATCAAGGAAACCCAGCCGAGATGTATATTGGAGGTAAACATATGATGCAATACTCTGAGACAGAATCAGGTATATATGCTTCAGGTTTCGGCTGCTACAAATATGCACTTGATGGTCAGGTGAACTATGGACGCAAAAAATTCTGGCCATATCTTCGTATGGCTGAGGTCTACCTAATCTACGCTGAGGCGCTTATCAAATGCTCTTCACCCGATGTTGCAAAGGCAATCGAGCAGATCGACATGGTTCGTGCTCGTGTAGGTTTGCGCGGTCTTGAGGTATCGAACCCAACTGTTACCTATACTGCTGATAATCTACTCCCTGAGATCCTACGTGAGCGTGCATGTGAGCTTGGTTTGGAGGATGTTCGTCTCTTCGACCTCTGCCGCAACAAGATGGCTGAAAACTTCACAACACCGCTACACGGTATCAAACTTCGCAAAGATGACGATGATAACTACACTGTAGAGAAATTTGAGTTCACAACTCAAACGCGTTCGATGTGGGCTGAGGGATATGTATTTAACCCTAAGTGGTATCTTACAGCATTTGGTTCTGATGAGGTGAACAAAGGTTATGGTATAATCCAAAATCCAGGTTGGTAGTAGAAATTAAAAAAAAAGAAATTTTATGAGAAATAAAATAGCAATCCTGTTGTTTCTTGGTTCGGCATTACCAGCACTCGGACAGCAGGTCATTACGGGAGTTGTCGTAGATAATCTTGGCAACCCTATACAGAGCGCAGTTGTTACAGTTGAAGATGGAGTAGGTGATATAAAAGTTACGGATGAGTATGGATCATTTTCGATTAATGCAGAGATTAACGATGTGCTAAATGTTGTGACAGGAACCGATGCTCAAAAGTCAGTTGCGGTTACCGGTAGCGATATGAAGATCATGATGGATCCAACAACTGAGAGTATCTCGATTCACCCATTTATCAAATCTTCCTCTTTGGAGAACTCCTCGGCTTCGGTTTCGAGAATCGACAAAGCAGATATTGAAAAGAGTTCGGCAACAAACCTTATCAATGGAATATTTGGTCTGGGCTTGGGTCTTACCTCGCTTCAGAATGGTGGTGCCACTTGGGACGAGAAGGCAAGTTTTTATATTCGTGGTGCGCAATCTCTCAACTACAATACTATTTTGGTGGTTGTCGATGGAATTGAGCGTCCAATCTCAAATCTTTCGATCGATGAGGTTGAGTCGATCACCGTTCTCAAGGATGCAGCAGCAGTAGCACTATATGGTTACCGTGGTATCAATGGTGTTCTCTCGGTGACAACTAAGAGAGGTATGTACAAGCAACACCGCATCTCTTTGAGCTACGAGTATGGAGTCTCTGAACCCCTCAACATCCAAGAGATGGTAAACTCATATGACTATGCAAATGCTGTCAATGAGGCATATACCAACGACAATATGGATGCACGCTACACGCCCGAAGAGGTGAAGGCATTTAAGGATGGTTCAAACCCATTTATCTATCCTGATGTTGATTGGGTCGATGAGTTGATAGGTCAGCTTGGACACTCTAACAAGTATAATCTAACGTTCCAAGGTGGTGGCGAGAAGATGCGTTACTACACTATGCTTGATCTGCAAAATACTACAGGTTACTACAAAGGAACAGAGGCTAATGATGGTTACTCAAATCAAGCTGAGTATTCAAAGGCAAATATTAGAACAAATATCGACATTGATGTTACTAATACTACAAAGATGCAGGCTAACTTGATGGGTAATATCACCGAGTATAACCACTCAAATATCTACACTAACATCGCATATGCCTACAATGTCCCCTCTGCTGCTTATCCAATCAAAACCGAAGATGGTATCTGGGGCGGTGATCTAATTTGGGGAGGAAAGAACCCAATAGCAAGTCTCACGGCTACTGGCTACTCTCGCTCTCATGCTCGCACTCTGAATGCTGATTTTACAGTGGAGCAAGATTTGAGCGCTATTACCGAGGGACTTGGTGCAACTGTGAAGTTGGCTTACGACAATGCAACTACTTATTGGGATATCTACTCTAAGAGCTACGCATATGCATCAGATCAAATCGACTCATCTTCTGCTGAGGGAGACTATATCCGTTATACTGGAGGTGAGGAGACTGAGTTGGCGTTTACCAAAAATCTCAATGGTACTATGTATACTCGTGCATACTTTGGTGCAGCTCTAAACTACGACCATAAGTTAGGAGAGGAGGGCAACATCTACAGCACTTTGATGTGGAACTACAACAACTATCGTGCAAGTTCTCAATACAATGTTCTCTACTATCTCAACTTTGCCTCTTATACCAAGTATAGCTATAAAGATCGCTATTTTGCCGATTTAGCTCTTACTTACTCTGGTTCAAACAAACTTCCAGAAGATAATAAATTTGCATTCTCACCAACTGTTTCGGCGGCTTGGTTGATCTCGAAAGAGGATTTTATGAAAGATTCATCGTGGATTAACTATATGAAACTACGCGCTTCTTATGGTATTCTTCACACAGAATATGTTCCTGAGTGGGATCTTACTTCGGCATCGTTCGCCACAGGTGGTGGCTACTACTTTGGCGACGCCTACACCTACTATGCAGGATTGTACCAAGGTCGTTACAAGACTGGAGAATTTTCGCCAGAGCGCGCTACAAAGTACAATGTAGGTCTTGAGATGGGTATGTTCCAAGGTTTAATGCTCAATGTCGATGCTTACTATCAACGTAGAGATCAAATTATGTTAACTTCGGGTGGTGATGTAAGTTCTGTATTTGGTATTCCTGCACCATATGTAGCGGCAGGTATTGTCGAAAGCAAAGGGCTTGAGATTGGAGTCGACTACAACAAAAAAGTTGATGAATTTGTGATTAATGCGGGAGCAATGTTTACTTATGCTAAGAACAAGGTCGTCGAGAAGATCGAGGCTCCAGTGGCTGAGGAGTACTTGGCAACAACAGGTTTGCCAATAAACCAGCCATTTGGTTTGGAGACAGATGGTTTCTTTGCCGATGAGGAGGATATCAAAAATAGCCCAACTCAACTCTTCTCGGAGGTTGTGGTAGGTGATATCAAATATAAAGATCAAAATGGTGATGGTTTTATCGACGCTAACGACTATGTTGCGATGGGTTATAACGTAAATTGCCCTGAGCAGTACTTCTCGTTTAACTTAGGTGCTGAGTGGAGAGGTCTTGGCTTCAATATGGTATTCCAAGGTGCTGCAAACTATAGTGTATGGTTAAATACAACCAGCATCTACCGCCCACTAACAAGCAACAACAATATTTCACAATTCTACTACGACAATAGATGGACCCCCGAAACAGCTGATACGGCTCTCTTCCCACGTCTTTCGGCTCAAGCAAGTAGCAACAATACTCAGAGTAGCGACTTGTGGTTGGCAGATGCCTCTTTCCTCAAGCTACGTACATGCGAGATCTACTATAACTTGCCAAAATCTTGGTTGAAGAAGCTC
The DNA here is from genome assembly GCA_044433965.1 of Rikenellaceae bacterium. Lineage (GTDB taxonomy): Bacteria > Bacteroidota > Bacteroidia > Bacteroidales > Rikenellaceae > Alistipes. Next base: position 31,130 of record JAWXTF010000016.1, read on the forward strand.
TCTATGCACAATGCGACTATCTATGTTCGTGGTTTAGATCTCTTCTCGTTCGATATGATGGATCTATATGATCCTGAATATGTTTCTAATAACTACCCAACAGATCGTTCAGTACACGTGGGTGTTAAAATTGGTTTCTAATCTATAAAAACTAAGACTATGTTTCTTAAATCATTAAATAAAACTTTGCTATCTGCATTTGCCATCGCTTCGATGATGAGTTGTTCTGAGAAGTTGGCATATAGCGAGGTGACAGCATACGACGAGGTTGAGGTTTTTGCTTCATTCCAACGTGTCAACAACTATGTTACTAATCTTTACTCTAAATTGGAGAATGGTCTACTTGGCTACGATTCGGGTGGTACTTTGGCTTCGGCTTGCGATGAGGCTGTATTTGCTTGGGTGGGCTCAAGTGTGAATATCTTTACCAATGGTACATGGAGTGCAACCAAATATAACTCAACTGTTTGGAGTAATGCTTATTATGGTATCAATGCTGTTAACTTCTATCTCGAAAATTGGACTAAGTATGATTTTGCGGAGTATCGTTTCAATACCGATTTCGAGGATCAAATCGAGCGTTACTATCGTTACCAATATGAGGCTCGTTTTATTAGAGCTTACCTCTACTTTGAATTGGTAAAGACATATGGTGATGCTCCATTATATACCGAGAATCTCTCTATTGAAGAGGCAAATAGTGTGGCTCGAACCCCAGCGCGCGAGATCTTCGAATTTATCGATGCTGAGTGTGAAGCTATCTCTGGTAAGCTTCCAAATGACTATGCTTCAATTACCTATGCAGAATCGGGGCGTATTACCGACCTTACTATCTTGGCGCTTCGAGCACGCGCAGCGATGTATGCGGCAAGCCCTCTCTTTGTTGAGGCAGGCGAAGATGCAACCGAGTTGTGGTATAAAGCTGCTTTAACCTCAAAAGCACTTCTTGACGCAGCTGCCGAGGATGGCAAATGTTTGGATAGCTACGCTAATCTATCGGGTGCCAGCAACTTCCAATCATCAGATGTAATCTATGCTCGTCGCTTGGGTACACTTAACTCTATTGAGTACTATAACTTCCCAATTGGAGTAGATGGTGGCGGTTCTGGTAACTGCCCATCTCAAACTTTGGTTGATGCCTATCGTATGCAGTCTACTGGACTTTTGTCGAGTGAAGAGGGTAGCGGTTTCGATCCAGCTAACCCATACGAAGGTCGTGATCCTCGTTTTGCACAGACTATCGTCTATAATGGAACTGCTACTTGGCCAAACTGGAATACAAACCCAATTGAGACCTTCGATGGTGGTATAAATGCTGCACCAACTTTGGGAGCAACCCCAACTGGCTACTACCTACGTAAGTTTGTTGATCCATCGGTAGATCTTCGTACAGGTAAGGTGACCACCGCTAAGCACTCTTGGATTATGTATCGAGTTGGTGAGTTCTATCTAAACTATGCTGAGGCTGTGGCAAACTACTTCCAAGACCCTAATGCCACTGATGCAGAGTTTGAGACTTCAGCAGTGGCAAAGCTCAACGAGTTGAAGGCATACCGCGCAATACCAACTGTAGAGGCTGCCGACATGGCAACATTTAACTCATATTATCGTAATGAGCGTATGGTTGAGTTGGCATTTGAGGCGCACCGTTTCTGGGATGTTCGTCGTTGGATGATTGGCTCTGAGGAGTTTGATAGTGTCGATGTAGCGAAGATCACCAAAACTAATGGAGTTGTTAACTACGATAGAGCTACAATAGATCGTAACTGGGAGGAGAAGATGAACTTCTTCCCAATTCCAAATAGTGAAATTATGAAGAATACAAATCTCGTTCAGAATACTGGTTGGTAGAAAGGTGAGTTTTTAACTCTTTGACGAGATGTGGTGACGTGGTTAAGGCGCGTTAAACCGAGAGTTGCGGCTAAAAAAGATTTGATGATTTTCTGAGAATATTAGTCGCAGCTCTCAATATAAAGAGATTATTATGCGTAAGATTATTTTATTAGCTCTGTTGCTTGCTTGCTCATTGCCTTCGAAGGCGCAACACAAGTACAAAAAACTATTCTATGGTGATGCCGTTGTGCCAACTTGGGATAGTGATGGCAGCTTTACCTACTCGGTAAATACTCCCGAGGGCGCTGTAATATATAGGGTTAACCCCGAGGCGAAGAGTAAGGAGAGAGTTGAAAAGGTAGAGCCCAAAGCCAAAAAAGAGGCTCGCAAAGGTGCTGAGGCTTCACTTTTTATCAAAGATAATAACCTATACCTCAAGGGAAAAGAGAAGGATGACAAACCACTCCAGCTTAGCTTCGATGGAACAACTCAAAATAGCTATACTTCTAATTTTAGATTCTCGCCCGACTCGACCTATGTCGTTGTCAACAAGGTGCGTGCGGTCGAGAAGCGAGAGGTAACCTTTGTGGAGTCGTCACCCGCGGATCAAGTGCAGCCTAAACTACACTCCAATATCTATGAAAAGCCTGGTGATGAGTTGGTTGTAACTCTTCCTGTGTTGTTTGACTTAACCACAAATCAGAAGGTGGATGTAGATTTCGCGGCATACACCAACCAGTTCGATATTCGCTATTTGAGATGGAGTCCCGACTCTAAAAGCTACATATTTGAGTTTAATGAGCGAGGTCACCAACGCTACCAAGTGGTTAAGGTCGATGTGAAGAGCGGTACCACTAAGGTGGTTATCGACGAGAGCTCACCAACCTTTATCTTCTACAACAAAGTGTGGCGCCACTATCTCGATAAGCGTGGCGAGATGTTGTGGATATCGGAGCGTGACGGATGGCGTCACCTCTACCTCTACGATGCCGATGGCGAGAATCTTGTGAAGCTACAACTTACATCTGGTGAGTGGGTTGTGCGAGATGTGCTCTATGTCGACGAAGAGGCGGAGGAGATCTACTTCACCGCTTCGGGTCGCAACAAGGGTGAGAATCCTTACTACTCTCATCTTTGCCGTGTGGACTTCGATGGTAAAGGCTTTAAGGAGTTGACCAAAGAGCCTGGGAACCACAAAATCTATATCTCACCGAACCGTGAATACTTTGTCGATGTATGTTCCACTCCTGAAGTTGAGCCTGTGAGCACTCTGCGCAAATTGCGTAATGGTGCCGAGGTGATGACACTCGAAAGAGGCGACGCCTCCGAAGCTAAGGCGGCAGGATGGATGACACCCCAAGTATTTGTGGCAAAGGGACGTGATGGTGTGACCGACATTTGGGGCAATGTTTACCTTCCCGAAGGTTATGACCCAACTAAGAAGTACCCTGTTATTGAGTATATCTATGCAGGTCCTCATGACTCACATGTCATCAATGATTTCCATATCGACACCTACTACCGTTCGAGTTTTGCTACACACGATTATATCGTAGTACAGATAGATGGTATGGGAACCTACAACCGTTCGAAGGCATTCCACGACGTATGTTGGAAGAATCTCAAAGATGCAGGCTTCCCCGATAGAATACTTTGGATTAAGGCTGTTGCTGATAAATACAAAAGTTTCGACCTGGATAGGGTAGGCATCTATGGAGTATCGGCAGGAGGGCAAAACTCTACTGGAGCGCTTCTTTTCCATGGAGACTTCTACAAAGCTGCCGCTTCGTCGTGTGGCTGTCACGATAATCGTATGGATAAAATTTGGTGGAATGAGCAGTGGATGGGTTACCCCATTGGCAAGGAGTATGCAGAGTCGTCGAATGTCGATAATGCGCACCGTCTCACAGGTCGCCTAATGCTGATCGTTGGCGAGATGGATACCAATGTCGACCCAGCCTCTACGATGCAGGTTGTCGATAAATTGGTTAAGTCTGAAAAATATTTCGAACTACTTGTTTTACCTGGTCAAGGTCACACTCTTGGTGGCTACTATGGTATGGATCGAGTAGTCGACTTTTTCGATAGAAATCTCAAAAACTCACCGCTCGAATTTAAACATTAAAGATAACAAACTATAATGAAGAGTTTAACACTTGCAACATCTTTTGTTTGTGCAGCCGTAGGACTAAGTGCCGCTGCTCAGGAGGTTGCCCGTCCAAATATTTTGTGGTTGACCTACGAAGATACCTCTGCCGAATTTATCGGATGCTATGGCAACGAGATGGCAAAGATGCCTACAATAGATAAACTTGCCAGCGAAGGCGTTCGTTTTACAAATGCTTTCTCGACTGGAACAGTTTCGTCGGCAAGTAGATTTTGTTTGATTACAGGATGTAAGCCAGGTAAGTTTGGTACAGGAAACCACCGTAGTGGATATGTAATACCAGAATTTGTCAAGGGTTTTCCTCAATACCTGAAGGATGCTGGTTACTACACTACCAACAACTACAAAACCGACTACAATCACCACCAGCACCGCAAGATGGCTGCTGACTCGTGGAACGAATGTAGCGGTAAGGCTACTTGGCGCAATAGAGCTGCTGGACAACCATTCTTTGCGGTCTACAACAGTAACTTCTCGCACCAATCCAAGACGATGACTAATCCTTGGGACCTCTACGTAAAGCAGATCTTATCGGGTCTAAAACCCGAAAATACTCTGCCCGTAGATGCTCCATTCGAGATGCCTCCATTCTATCGAGACTCTCCCGATATGCGCAAAGATGTATCGCGCGTCTACAACTCAATTGCTCGCACCGACCAAGAGATGGGGGGTATTCTTCAACTTTTGGAGGAGGATGGATTGAAGGATAGCACCATTATCTTCTGTTTCTCGGATCACGGCGAGGGTATACCACGTGCTAAGGGTAGCGCTTTATCGTCGGGTCATAGAGTACCATTTGTTCTCTACATTCCGGAGATGTATAGTGATTTGAGCCCTTGGGGTAGCGGTGTTGTGACCGACGAATTGGTGAGCTTCGAGGATATGAGTGCAACTGTTTTGGCGTTGGCTGGAATCAAATTACCAGAATATCACGAAGGTGTGCCATTTCTGCCAAAGGCTAATTTGGAGGGTCGTGAGCAGAAAAAGGAGTATGTATTTGGTCAATGCGATAGGGTAGACGATAACTTCGACCTTGCCCGCACGGTTACCGATGGTCGTTATATGTACTCACGTACCTTTACTCCTTATCAACCATTTGTACGTTGGATCAACTATTATGAACCTGCTGATATCCAAATACATATGCGTGCTGACTTGGCTGCGGGAGTGCTTAATGATTGCCAAAAGGAAATTGTAACTGAGCGTAGTGTGGAGTATCTCTACGACTTAAAGAACGATAAGTGGGAGATCAACAACCTTGCAGAGTCGCCAAAGCACAAATCAATTGTTAAGAAGATGCGCAAGGCACTCAAGGAGCACTTGTTGGAGAGTCGAGATGCTAACTTTATGCCCGAATATACCCTGGCAGAGTACTTCAAAAAGGAGACTCCATACGACTTGAGATTGGATGATGAGTTCTATCCATTCGAGGAGATATTGGAGACTGCCTACCTCAATGGAATGGGCAAGAAGGTGATAGGCAAGCAGATTAAACAGCTCAAAGCGGATAATGGTTTTGTTAGCTTTTGGGCAGCTGTAGGTCTCTACACCCAACGAGACAATCTTAAGGCGGATGTCGATAAAGTCGTTGAGGCTCTTCCTTTGCTCGAATATCTACCTGCCAAAATTTGGGCTGCTGCCGCAGTGTTGAATGTTGTCGAAAATGAGTATGCTCGTGATGTTTTTAGCAAGAGCTTGACCAGCGACAACTCCGAAGAGGCATTATGCGCCTTTAACGCGCTAAATGAAATGGAGTTGGAGCGAGCAAAGAGCTTTGTGCCATTATTTGGGCAGATCGAAAATGCAAAGGTAAAGCATCCTGCTGTTATGGGAATACTCGCTGTTGCCAAGTGTAGATTGGAGGGTGTACCTGTTCATCATGCTAACTATTGGTAGAAATCTGGGTTCTGGTTTATTGTTATGTTGAGCCAGAAAACAAAAAAATAAAATAATACATCTATATCGTTGAAAAACACATCTTTTGAAGAGATGAAGTTTGTAAATTTGTAGTTGTAAACCAGAGATATAACAAAAATTAAATAACTAACCATTATGAAAACTAAACTTACAATTAAAAACGTTATCGCCGCGTTGCTTTTGTTGGCATCCATGCCACTGTTGAGTATGTGCGATAAACCAGTGGAGAACAATATTGAGATTCCAGATCTCGACACATCTTATTTAATTCTAAATTCGAGTGCAAATGCTCAAGTTTTTAGCACTGATGAGAGCTTTGTTGTGAACTTTATCACCAATAAAGATTGGTCAATATCTGTTGTTGATGGAGATTGGGTTTCAGCTCCAGACGCGGTAGGCGCTATGGGCTCATTTGAGTATGTGTTGAATGTTTCACCCAACACAAGCGATGAGTCTCGTGAGGCGACAATCGAACTTGTTGCGGGAAACAAAAGTGAGACAATCTCAATTTTCCAATATGCTGCGGGCATGGATCCAATATTGCAAAATCTAACAATTCCAGTCTCGCTTGAGAGCATTACTGCAACAGGTTGGTGGGTAGGTTCTGCAATAAGCATTACAGATTATGTCATCAATGATGAGGGCGATACCATCATCTCGGAGATTGCTCGCGCCTTTTTGGTCGATGAGAGTGAGGTGCCAGATCTTATCTTAGGTCGCGCTTCAAGCCCATCTGAGGGTATGATTGCTGTAGGTTTGATGAGCAGCAATGGCACACTCTCCTACACCTCTACAGCTGGAAATGCTGCAAATGGTCCCTGTTTCTATTGTACTGGCGAAGGAGATCCATCTTCATATGGAGCAGCTGATGTAAGAATCTATTTCGAGTATAAAGCCTCCACTACCGAGGTCCAATTTAACTCATATCCTAATAAAACCGTATCGGGAGATGTCTACAATATTAGACCAGTATTTACATATACCAAAAGTGGAAAGCAGTTCACTGTTACATTGGATACAGAGGTGGTAATACAGTAAAACGGATTACTCTTCAAAATTGTTTTTATGCATTTACCCTCAGTTATTTTATCGATAACTGAGGGTATTTAAGATATAATTTATGCCATTACAAAACTCAAGTCCTGGTTATCTCTTGAGAATATTGAAATTCTGCACTTTGCTGTAACGCTCCCACAAGGTTAGTAGCATCGAACCTCAAATAGGCGAACGTTAGAAGCTCCATATGTCTCCTCTACGTTTACGCGTAGGGCTGTGGTCTTGACTTTGGGGAATGTAAATTTAACTAAACGACGTATATTGTTGTCTATATTTGCAATCTCTACCCACTGACCATCTTTGAAAATCTCAACAGAGATCTTTTTAGCTAACTCTTTTGGCATTTTCCCATCCGAGAGCTTCATCTTGTATGGATCTTCAAGTTGAATCTCTTTGTGTAGGTTGCTATCACACTTGATTTCAACTTTCGAGAGATCAATCTCTTCTCTCCATTTTAGTGTTAAATCGGGGTTTAATCCCTCTGACTCCCAATGGTGGATTGCATCTAATTCATCGCGACCATAACCATCAATAAGATTTAGGACATCGCCCGAGAGTGTCGATGATGCTTCGAGTGTAGCTTTGCGAGCTAAATCGTTTTCACCACTTGCTGGGCGATAAGGTAGGTATGAATCATCTCTTATTAGGCGCTCTTGTAGCTCGTGGATGTGATTTTGGTATATGCCGCGTGGGGTAGTGGAGTACTCTACACACATCGCTGCCGCTGTTCCTGCTGCTTGCCCCATTAATGCACATGTTCCAATAATTCGAGTGGAGGAGAGCGCAATGTGCGATACACTTGCATTGCGTCCTGCGAAGAGTAGATTGTCTATATTCTTCGAGTATAGAGAGCGGAATGGAACTTCAGTCATGCGTTCGAAGTGACAGTGGAAGAAACTTGCCGGATCTTCACTATTTAAAATTCCCCCTGGGCAGTGCTCATCGAGTGACCATCCTCCACTAAATGCAATTGTATCTTCGAATTTGCGATATAGTGTGAAGTCTCGTTCTGTCAACATATAATCTCCCATAAATCGTCGAGACTCTCTACGTCCAGGGATCGATCCCACCCAATCCAATGCCATAGGTGCTGCTTGTGGGAATTTACCAGAGTTCTTTATATAGTCCCATGCTCCATATGCGTAGGCCAGAAGTTTGTGTCGATTATCCTCAGATATGTCGATAATATCAAGGTTGCTGCCCAGTTCTACCCACCAATAACCACACTCCAACGTAGTTATCGCCCTCTTATTCATTTTACTTGGGTCATACTTTATTGCGAACGATGGTGGTGTGAAATCGATAGATGCGCCGCAGTTCTTAGTGTGGAATAGAATGGTGTCGCCCATTACCCAGCCATCAGCCTTTTCGGGTGCATATATCTCACCAAATTCAGCCTTGCTCTCTCGCCCCGTGCGATATTCAGCACCTGCATTGGCAGCCAACTGACCATCGCCCGAGCAATCTACAAAGAGCTTGGCATCTATATTAATCTTTGATTCTGTTGTGCTTTGGTAGCAGATAGCTCTTTTTATTCTGTTGCCATCCATCACAGCTTCGGTTGCCTGAGTGTTTAACAGAAGTGTTAAGTTGGGCTCACTTGTAACATAGTCATATATCACGTGATCCCACACAGACCAAGAGCGCTGCGGATTATAGTAACGGTTAGCAAGAAGTATCTCCTCAATAATTCCCGTCTCGCGATCTACTCCAAATTTATTTTTGAAGCGATAGGCTCCATTGACTATAACACGAATTTCACTCGATGCATTACCTCCGAGGACGGGGCGATTTTGAATCAATACAGTTTTGGCTCCATGGCGAGCTGCCGCAACTGCTGCCGAGATGCCTGCAAATCCACCTCCTAAGATGGCAACAGCAAACTCTTTATATTTCTCTCGTGATATACTCTTTGTCTCTTTATCTCCTAAATATTTCCACCCTTTAAGTCCCTTCACTCCAAACTCTTTCTTGTCAATAAACATTGCATGAGACAGTAGTGGTGTAGATACAGTGAGAGTGGTTAGCCCACATAGAGTTAAAAATTTTTTTCTATCCATAATTGTTTAGGTTTTATTTGCATCTGTTGTCGGATGACATGGTTGGTATCTGCAAATTTAAATAAATTATATGAAAGATAAAAGGATATAGGCTTTATTATCAGGGTAAATGTATGAAAAATTTTATCTCATCTTGGCAGTAATATCGATTAACTCTCCTTGTTGGGAGACTCTATATAGGCGTTGGTTTGTTGTAGGGCTATCTAATGCACCTAAGCTGCTTTGATAACTTCCAATTTTGATATAGTTGAAGTTTGTTGTTTCTATTTTCGCGGAGAGGGTGTCGCGTCCCGAGTACCAGGCGACCATCACCTCTGGATAGTGTTGTTTGATAAATTTTGCTAAGCGAGATACCTCGGAAGGTTCTCCATCTCCGCCCATAAACGAGAGGCAGCTGATAGTGTTGTAGCGTTCGATAAGTTGTGTTATTGCCTCTTCGGTGAGCTCTTCGCCAATATTTTCAGCGAGATACGATGAGTGGCAGCCCTCGCAAGCGCAAGGGCAGCCACTAATATTTATCGCTAAGGTTATTTCGTCTGGAATTTCGCGAAATACAATCTTTGTATCTGTATATTTTAACATTGTGGTTTGTTGTAAATTCGGCGATTTGCTTCCACTCTACGTCCCTTACTAAATCCTTTAATTGGGCGTAGATATCCAATTATACGGGTCCACCATGTTATCTCCTCGCTGCCACATTTTGGGCACTTCGTGATTGGCGTTTTGGTGATATATCCACACTTGTCGCAACTGCTGTTGGGAATGTTGAATGTGAAGTAGGAGGTACCCTCTTTGATTGCAATATCTAACACCTTGAGGTATTGAGTCTTTGTAAGGTGCTCCTCTAAGTTGGCATGAAGAGCTACGCCGCCATCCAATGTGTCGGTGTAGTGACGCCCGTGAAGGCGCATCTGATCGAGTAGTGATATCTTATCGTCGTCTGGCATAAAGAAGTATGAGGTGTAGCAGTTGCGATCTTCGGGTACCCAATAGCCGTCGGACTTATCCCAATCATAATTCTTGATACCGAGACCTTCGGCAGGTACAAACTCGGTGTTGAAGCGTAGCTCGCGTGTGGTGTTAGCTGCGTTCTCAGTCGAGATTGTGGAGGTAATAAGTCTGCAAAATTCGCGGTACTCTTCGTTGTCGACAATCTCCAATCCGAGGAAGATAGCAGCTTCATTACAACCATTGATGCCTATTGTGAGGAATTGTTGGTTGAGTGAGATATATCCTTCATCGTAGACGGGTAGCATTTTATTCTTTTGCAATTTTATGAGGATATCGTTGTAGGCTTGGTGATATTTGTAGATCCTTGAGAGTAATTTTTTGAGCTCACCTGTCATTATCTCCTTGTCTGCTTGACTCCACTCGGCAAATGAGCGTTTACCATTTGTGCAGATATTTTGGATAAAACGGTTTAGGTTTATTGTGATGACAGATTTACTACCTGTAGCTACACCAACGTTGCCCGAGGTGAAACTAAATTCGGGTTTGATGGCATTGCGTAGGCGGCAGCAGCTACTTAAGCTATCTGCATTGTCGCTGATATAGGTGAAAAATGAGTGCCCCTCGGCATACATCTCGGCGGTGAACTCTTTCCACTCTTGATCTAAGAACTCTTTGCCATCGTGTAGCATAGCCACGGTCTCGACAGGGAATGTAAGAAGACATTTTTTGCGTTCTGCATTAAACCACTTCATAAATTTGCGTTGAATGTAATTCACCTGTTCATAATTCACTTTAGAACCATCGGGGAATACAAAATCATCGAACATAGAACTCCAGTAATACTTATCGAAGTATGAGACATTTGTAAATGGTGATTGAAAACTGCGGTTTCCTGCTGGTTGGTTTATTGTGTAGACTATATTTTGGAAACATTGTTCCACAACATCCGAGATGCTTTTGTCACTCTTGATATTGCGTGATACGATCTCTGTGTCATGAAGATAAAAATCCGCGCCCCACTCCTTGATGCAGTAATATGTGAAAACGTTGAAAAATTCGGCAAAGGCAACAGCTCCCTGAAATTGTGATGAGAGAAGAAAAACAAGGTTGTTGAATTGCCCGCAAAAAGAGTTTAGATTGTGTGGTGCGACAGTGTTGAGCCTATCCAGCGAGGAGGTACCACGATTGAGAAAGGGGTACATGTTTACCGCTACGCAGTAGGGTTTAATTGCCGGTGCGGAGTTTTCATCATGTTTATATATTACGCGTGATTGAAGATCTGCAACGTAGTCGGGCGCCTCTTCGCCATACCTTGCCTTAAGCTCCTGTATAACTCTGTAACGGCTAATCTCCATATTGGTGGTCTTGTAGAGTTCAGCCTCAAGAGTAGCTACATTTTTGTTTTGAACATTTGCATTTGCATCGACCTCTGAGGACTCTGCCGCATTGTCTCCGCTTGAGGCGTAACTCTCAATATATTCGGCACGACCCTTTATAAAGCGAATCTCTTTGTGTTTTTCGCGGTAGATTATATACAATTTTGCCACTTGTGGATAGTTCGCCATCAACCACATCTCTACTCTATCTTGGATCTCCTCAACTTCGAGAGGTAGGTCGCACTCAATTTTGGACTCTACAAAACCCAAGATCTCACTCTTTCCAATTCTGATGGTTGGAATATTTGTGCTCGCTTTGATAACTGCGTTTACAATTTTTATTGGGTCAAACTCTCTCTGTTCGCCATTGCGTTTAATTACATACATAGTCAATATTTTTACTGTTTTTTTCTTTTTTTTCTATGCAGACTATCGGGTCGAACAGAAGAGACAAATCACACAGCGAGACATCGAAAGATGTTCGATCTACGTAGCAAGTATAATTTGATCTTAAGCCCATAAACCCGTAGGCTGCAAATCTTATTTCGGTAGCAAAGGCAGGTCTTCTGACTCTTTCCAACGATCCGAAAGCCTTCCCAGAAGCCCAGTGGCAAAAGAGATCGGGTCATTGCCCAGAGGGCGAGGAACTTACAGCAGCGGGAACTGTTACCGACTCACACGGTATTCCCTTTTAATCCATGTCATTTATAGCCATTAAGAGATTAGTGGCGTAAAGAAGGAACCAATTGCTTATGCAAAGGTATGTAATTTTATTGGAATACGAAAAAATTAATTGAAGCAGTTTTTCAATCATCTACAATTTTGATGGAAGTGTCATCGAGATCCCACATGGGATTTAACCACTGTGTCAGTGAGGTGAACTTCGATTTGGGTCTAACTACGATAGGCATTAAAAAAAACTATAAGAATCTGTTTAAAACAAATTCTTATAGTTAGGGATAAAATAGAACTGCTTTTTAAATGCAGTGTTGATTAGATCTAATTCAGATTGTTGATCTATTAACCCTGCAAAAAATCATTAATTCCTTTTGCAGCTGCTCTACCCGATGCAATAGCTCGAACAACTAAACTTGCACCCATTGCGGCATCACCTGCTGCAAATACCTTGTCGACAGATGTTTGATTTGCTTTGCCAATAGATACATTCTTTCGTTCCGAAAGATCTACACCCAGCTGCTCAAGCAGACCTTCGTAGAGCGGATTCACAAAACCCATTGCAAGGAATACGAGATCTGCCTTAATCGTTTTGTGGTTGTTGCTCTTAGAGAGAGTCATGCGACCATTTTCATCTTTGGTCCACTCCACTTCGGTCACCTCTACCTCCTTTACTTGACCATTTTCACCAACGAATCTGTCGGTGTCGAGAGACCAAAAACGTTCACAGCCCTCTTTGTGTGAGCTCGATGTTTTTAATACAATGGGGAAGTATGGCCATGGGGTGTCGGGATTGTTCTCAACTGGTGGCTTAGGCATAATCTCGATTTGGGTAACTTTGGCAGCCCCTTGGCGAGTTGCAGTGCCGATACAGTCCGAACCTGTGTCGCCACCACCGATTACAAGAACGTGTTTGCCTTTGGCATTGATAAGCTCCTCCTTTTCGAAGTGTTGACCTGCCACAAGTCGATTTTGCTGTTGCAGATACTCCAAGGCAAAATGAACACCTTTGAGGCTACGTCCCTCGACGTTTGCCAAATCTCGTGGTACGCCAGAGCCGATAGTTACACATACGGCATCGAAATTGTCGAGGATATCTGTTGATTTGATACTTACACCAACATTTTCGTTGTATTTAAATGTAACACCCTCTTGCTCCATGAGGGTAATGCGGCGATCAATAATATTCTTATTGAGCTTAAAATCAGGTATGCCCAGACGCAATAGACCACCAGCGGCTTCATCTTTTTCGAATATGGTCACACTATGTCCCATTCGGTTGAGCTGATTGGCGCATGCTAAACCCGATGGTCCAGATCCAATTACAGCAACAGTTTTGCCGCTTCGTCTCTTTGGCTCAAAGGGGGGTATGTAGCCTTCAGCAAAGGCTTTTTCGATAATCGCAACCTCATTTTCTCTAATTGTCACAGGTTCATTGCTCTTGTTTAGTACGCATCCCTTCTCGCAAAGAGCAGGGCATATACGACCTGTAAATTCAGGAAAGTCGTCAGTTTCGAGTAGTAACTCGGCAGCCTCTTTCCACTTTCCTTTATAGATTAGATCTTGCCACTCTGGTTGTCTGTTGCCAAGCGGGCAGCTCCAATTACAGAATGGCACGCCGCAATCCATACAACGTGATGCTTGTAGCTGTCGATCCTCTTCGTTGAGCGTCTGCTCGACCTCTCCGAAGTCAAGAATACGTTCGTGGACTGGTCTATAGCCAGCCTCTTTTCTCTTTATTGTTAAGAATGCTTTAGGATTTCCCATCTCTTACCTCAAATTAATAATCACGTTCAACTTTATCTATTTTTTGCTGCAAGGCTTGGATCTTCTCCTCTTGCAATACCTTTTTATACTCAATTGGAGTCACCTTGATGAACTGTTCAACATACTCATCTGACCATGAATCCAACATCTTTTTAGCCAGAGGGCTACCAGTCTGTTTGTAGTGCTCGGCAATATATGAGCGAAGCTCGCGGCTGTCGGCAAGATCCTCGATAAGAGTAAGTTCAACCATCTCCATATTGCAGAAGTAGTCGAAGTTGCCCTCCTTATTCCAAACATAGGCGATACCACCACTCATACCAGCTGCAAAGTTGCGACCTACCGTACCAAGAACCACTGTGCGTCCTCCAGTCATATATTCGCAGCAGTGATCTCCAGCACCCTCAACCACTGCAATAGCACCACTGTTACGAACACAGAAGCGCTCTCCAACTCTACCGTTAATGTATATTTCACCCGAAGTAGCACCATAAAGAATAGTGTTACCCGCGATGATATTTTCGCTAAATTCGAAAGTTGCACCTGAGGGTGGTACAATAACAATCTTACCTCCCGAGATACCTTTACCAACATAGTCGTTGGCATCTCCTTCGAGTCGGAAAGTGATACCGTGAGATAGGAATGCTCCAAAACTTTGTCCTGCCGAACCTTTAAATTTGCAGGTGACAGTATCGTTAGGCAGACCTTCGTTGCCATATTTAGTTGCCACAACACCCGAAAGCATTGCTCCAACTGAGCGATCTGTGTTGCAGATTGGCATCTCGATTTCGACTGGTAGTCGAGACTCAATTGCAGGAATTGTTGCACTTATAAGGCGGCGATCTGGAACAGTTGCGATATCGTGATCTTGATCTTTTACCTTGCGAATAGGATTTTCGGCAGCTTCGGCAGGCACATATAGCAACTTCTCGAAGTCGAGATGGTCGGTTTTTGCCGCCTTTTTAGCTGGGTCAACATCCAATAGTTCGGGATGACCAATAACCTCGTCGAGTGAGGTGTATCCCATCTCGGCTAATATCTCGCGAACCTCTTCTGCTAAGTATGTCAAGAAGTTAACCACATACTCCGAGCGACCTAAGAATCGTTTGCGTAGCTCCTCATTTTGAGTTGCCACACCTACGGGGCATGTGTTGAGGTGACACTTACGCATCATCACACAACCCAGCACAATCAAAATACTTGTAGCAAAACTAAACTCCTCAGCACCAAGAAGTGCTGATATAACCACATCGCGACCGGTTTTGAGTTGACCATCAGTTTGGAGTCTTACCTGACCGCGGAGGTTGTTGAGAACCAATGTCTGTTGGGTCTCAGCCAATCCAAGCTCGTATGGTAAACCTGCGTGGCGGATAGAACTAACAGGGCTCGCGCCAGTACCACCTTCGCTACCACTTATAACGATTAGGTCAGCTTTGGCCTTTGCTACACCGGCAGCAATTGTTCCTACGCCACTCTCAGAGACCAACTTAACACTTATGCAAGCCTTTGGGTTAACATTCTTAAGGTCGTATATAAGTTGTGCTAAATCCTCAATCGAGTAGATGTCGTGGTGAGGAGGTGGCGAGATAAGCGATATTCCAGGAATTGAGTGTCGCGTTTTAGCAATCACCTCGTTGACCTTGAAGCCAGGAAGGTGACCTCCTTCACCGGGTTTTGCACCCTGTGCGACTTTAATCTGAATCTCGTCGGCATTGACCAAGTACTCTGAAGTTACGCCGAAACGTCCCGATGCGACTTGTTTAATTGCACTGCGCGCTGATGTGCCATCTTCGCGAGCGGTGAAACGAGCTGGATCTTCACCACCCTCACCAGTGTTTGAGCGACCTCCAAGTTTGTTCATAGCGATCGCAATAGCTTCGTGTGCCTCCTTGCTGATTGAACCAAAAGACATGGCGCCAGTGGTGAAACGGCGAGTGATGGCTTCGACGGGCTCAACAAGTGAAATGTCGATTGGGTTGCGTTTGAAGGCGAAGAAGTCACGGATAAATACTGGACTCTCTTTGTCATTGACAATTGAACTATACTCTTTAAACTTCTTGTAGCTGCCCAGACGCGTTGCCAATTGAAGGGTAGCTATTGTATCTGGATTCCACTCATGGTGCTCGCCATCTTTGCGATAGGCGTATATTCCAGCGTAGCGTAGAGCCTTTGTTTCGTCAAAATCTTCGTCGTATGCCTTTGAGTGCTCTTTGAGTAGGTCGACAGTCAGATCAGCAAGGTCTACTCCTTCGATCTTTGTTGTAGTACCCGTAAACCACTTGTCGATAACCGATGAACTGATACCTACTGCCTCGAAGAGTTGTGCTCCACGATAACTACATATCGTTGAGATACCCATCTTAGAGATGATTTTGAGTAATCCCTTGTCTATAGATTTAATATAGTTCTTCTCTGCTGTGTGGTAGTCAAGTTGTATATCCTTGCGTTTAACCGAGTCGTCAATCACGGCAAATGCGAGGTATGGATTAATTGCACTCGCTCCGAAGCCCAGTAGCATTGCGAAGTGGTTTACCTCGCGTGCTTCCGCTGTTTCGACAACCAATGCTATCTGTACACGTTTGCGCTTGCCAATTAGGTAGTGGTGAACAGCCGATACCGCCAAGAGTGAGGGCACAGGAGCATTATCCACATCGACATCACGGTCGCTAAGTATCATGTAGTGACAACCGGCATCCACCGCTTGCTCTGCTTCGACACAGAGGCGCTCGATAGCTGCATGAAGACCCTCAGCACCCTCCTTAGCGGGGAATGTCATAGCGATCTTAGCCATCTTAAAGCCCTTGTAACGAAGGTTTGATAGAATATCCAACTCTGCATTTGTTAGAATTGGGCGCTTAAGCTCCACCATCTTGCAGAGCTCTGGGTTAGGTTCCAAAAGATTCTTATCAATTGTACCAATGTAGCTGCTAAGCGACATTACTAACTCCTCGCGAAGAGGGTCGATAGGAGGGTTGGTGACTTGAGCAAAGTGTTGGCGGAAGTATGTAAATAACAACTGAGGCTCTTTTGAAAGTACAGCAAGAGGAGTGTCGTTACCCATAGAGTTTACAGGCTCTTTGCCCGTTACCGCCATCGGGAGGATTAGTTTCTCGACCTCTTCGCGGGTGTAGCTAAAGGCTTGTAGCTTACGAGCGTAATCCTCTATGTTATATTTGACGGCACGTCCTGAGCTGATCTGATCCAGTATGATACGATTTTTTGACAACCACTCTTTGTAGGGTTGAGCGGTAGCCAACTCCTCCTTGAGAGCATCATTATCATATATTTTACCCTTTTCCATATCGACCATAATCATCTTACCGGGTCTTAGTCGACCGCGTTCTTTGATGTGGGCAGCATCGAAGTTTAGCACGCCAGTCTCAGAGGCGATGATAATAGTATCGTTTTGGGTGATGACGTAACGAGCTGGGCGTAGACCATTGCGGTCGAGCATACCTCCTGCGTAGCGACCATCTGAGAATAGAAGTGTTGCAGGACCATCCCATGGCTCCATCAAAATACTGTGATATTCGTAGAATGCTTTTAGCTCTGGAGAGATAGGGTTTTTGTCGTTGTAGCTCTCGGGAACCAACATCGATAGTGCATGAGGAAAACTCATACCTGACATCACGAAGTACTCCAAAACATTGTCGAGCGAAGCACTATCACTCATCGCTTTTTGAACGATAGGACCGAGTTCAGCTCCGCTGAGTGTTGCTGCCGATAAAACGCTCTCGCGTGCCTCCATCCACAATCTGTTACCCTTGACTGTATTGATCTCGCCATTGTGACCCAAACAACGGAATGGTTGGGCTAAAGACCATGTGGGGAATGTGTTGGTACTAAATCTGGAGTGAACCAAAGCCATTCCTGAAGTAAAGTATGGGTTCACTAAGTCGAAGAAGTAGTGGCGCAGCTGCATCGAGGAGAGCATACCTTTATATATAATAATGCGGGTCGAGAGGCTAACGATATAACAAGATACTTTATCTTCAATATCAGATTCAGCAACTCTAAGTTCGATTTTTTTGCGTAAGCAGTAGAGTTGAGCATCGAGTGTGAGTTCGCTCTCTTGCTGTGCAACAACAAAAATCTGCTTGATATCTGGTTCAGATGCGCTTGAACCAACACCCAGCAAGCTGCTGTTGACAGGGACGTCACGAAGAGTAATAAGAGACAGTCCATCCTCTTGGATAGCTGTGTTGATAATATCGAGAGCCTTTTGTTGGTCAACTTCGTTTTTGGGTAGGAATACTAAGCCTGTACCGTAGCGACCTTTCTCTGGCACTGCTATACCTTGGAGAAGGATAAACTCGTGGGGAATCTGCACCATGATGCCTGCACCATCACCTGTTAGAGGATCTGCGCCCTCAGCTCCACGATGTACCATGTGCTCAAGTACCTGAAGTCCTTTTTCGATGATCTCATGCGACTTTACGCCATGTATATTAGCCAATAATCCAACACCGCAAGCATCATGCTCGAAGCTCGGATCATAAAATCCCTGTTTTTTTAAGTTCTGATTGTGTTGCATAGTCTCTTTGTATTTAGTATCGTATTCGTCTGTATTATTTCCTGCTTTTACCGCAAAACCGTAATTTCGCAAATATATATGCAAATTTGTAGAATCACAAATAAATTACTGCTAAATATATATATATATCTTAATTGGTTACAATATGTAAATTTTTTACCCTGTTAACTACTAATATCACATAAATAAATCAATTTTTATCCCTTTTAATCATATTTACTTTTTAACAAATTTTAACAATCTCTTTTAATATAAACTCAAAAATGCAACTTAAAATTGTAGATTATATGTGAAATTTGGCTTGAATCACCTTCTATGTGCGGCGAAGAGGTGATGTGTTGAGATTATCTTTGTAGAAAGTTGTATTGTTTTTTTTTTGCAGGGCAAACGCACGAAAAAAAACTGCTTATCGCGCTCGTGCCGCGCGGGCACCAAGCTTAAGCTTGGATCCAAAAACTGTCGTTTTTGACTTTTTTTGTTGCACTGATGTGGTGGGGGCTTTGCCACCACATCAGCGAGGTGAACCTCGATTTGGGTTTAAATGCCTCAGGCATTTAAAAATTATAAAGCGCAAAGGTACGCACCCGCGGGGGTGCTATCCCCGCCCGCCGGAGGCATAAGAAATAATATTTTTCGTGCGTTTATCCTGTTTTTTTGCAATATGATACGTAAATCCAAATTATTTGCTTAACTTTGATAGAAATTTTTTTGTTGTGCTGATTGCAGTATGACACACTTCGCCAAATCTAAAATTTAAAATAATATGAAACGAGCATCAACTTTAGCGGTAGCATTAGCTGCCTTCTCAACACTTGCTGCTGCCGAAAGGAGTGACAGACCAAACATAATCTGGTTTTTAACCGAGGATTTATCACCTCAATACTTAGCCCTTTACAACGAAGGCAAAGGAGCTGCAACTCCAAATGTTGAGGCAATGGCGCAAAATGCGATTATCTATAATAATGCATTCTCGAATGCTCCTGTGAGTTCAGCTGCTCGTACAACCCTTATCACGGGTTGCTATGCGCCACGTTTTGGGGGTAGTTTCCACCGTAGAATCACTCCCAAACCGATGCCAGAGGGTCTCAATATGTTTCCTTCATACCTTCGTGCGAGTGGATACTACACATGCAATGCGAAGAAAACAGATTATAATGTTGTGTTGGATGACTCTGCATGGAGTGTGATTAATGGCGAGATGGGAGATTGGAGAAAAAGAGAGGATAAAGATCAACCATTCTTTTTTGTGCGTTCAACCATGGTGACTCACGAGTCGAAGCTGTTATTCGATCAGAAGACATACGAAGATGTAAAGACCAAGACTCCACTTGAGAGTGTCTATCTTCACCCTAATTTGCCAGATACTGACCTTGTGCGCTACACCTATGCCACATTCTACGATAGAATTGCTGAGAGTGACGAGGAGTTTGGCAAGATGATCGAGATGTTGCGTGAGGATGGATTGCTGGAGAATACTATCATCTTCTTTATGGGTGACAATGGAGGTGCTCTTCCCGAATCGAAGGGCTACACCGATGACACTGGCTTGAGAGTGCCACTTATGTTATATGTTCCTGAGCAGTGGCGTGAAGAGTTGGCAGTTGAGGTTAATCGACGTGAGGATGGCATGGTTTCATTTATGGATATGGGTGCCACCACTCTCAATATTGCAGGGCTTGAGATTCCCGAGCAGATGGATGGTCGACCATTCGTGGGTAAGGGTAGTTCAACCCGCAATAGCGTTGTCTGCTATGGTGATAGATTTGATGATCTCTACGCATTTAACCGTGTGCTATATCGTGGAAATTTCCGCTATTCGCGCAACTATATTCCATACCATACCCAAGGTCAACATTCGTTTTATCGTTACAAGTCGCTCGCTTTTCAGCAGGCTCGCCAGATGTACCATGCCGGTGAGCTTGATGCGCTCCAGTCGGTATTCTTTGAGCCATTTGGTGTCGAAGAACTTTATGATCTAAGCGTAGATCCTAACGAGACAAATAATTTGGCAAATGATCCAAAATATCTTGCTACATTGGAAGATATGCGCAATGAGTTATCTGCAAAGGTGGAGGAGTATTGTGATTTGGGTTTTATTCCCGAGAACGTTATAATTGAGGAGGGGTTAGCCGACCCTGCTGCTTATGGCTTAGATCACCAAGAGGAGATTGCCATATATCGCTACACGGCAGATCTTCAACTTATACCATATAATAAAGCGCGCAATGATATCTATAAGGCGATTACATCGAGCGATGATGTTGAAAATTGGTGGGGTATAACCTCTCTTGTCTCTCATCGTGACCATATAAAGGGTGATAAACGAGCACTTAAGGCGGTATCCAAGATTGTCGAGGGCGAGAATAGAGCCTATCTCAAGATGAGAGCATATGTGGCTCTTGCCGAACTCGATGCTCGAAAGCTTACAGAGGCGGAACTTAAGGGCTTGTTGAAAGCTGCAAAAAATGAGGCTGAGGTAACTTTAATTCTTAACGATGCAACTCATCTTAAAGAGTCTGGATTGCTTGCGAAGATGAACCTCACGGAGTCAGACACACCATATACAAGCATAAATATAGAACCGCGTTTGGAGTATATTAGTGAATAGGGTGGTTTTGCCCGCGAGGTGAACCTCGATTTGGGTTTAGAAATGTAATCTCTAAGCCCAAAGCGCAATTATATGCACCCGCGGGGGTGCTATCCCCGCCCGCCGGAGGCAGTAAGAAATAATACTTCTCATGCGTTTGCCCTGACCGCAAATAAATTTGCGCAACTCCTTGATCTCTTTATGTCAACCTCTGATTGTTTCTCGAACTCGTCTTAATAATAACAGAAGTTGTTGTAATCTTGATAGTAGAATGTGTTGTCTCTAAATTTTATAAGAGGATTAAAGCTCCTATAGTTATAATCTTGATAGGTTGATGTTGTTAGTCCATCGTTGCTTTTGAATGTTACGTCGATATTGTCACCTGCAACAACCTCACCGCTATCGGATAGCAGCTCAATGGTAAGGGAACCATCAACAATATCGAGGAGGGTTCCTATTGGGTAGGGAGGTACATATGGCGATCTATAAGCCAATTGGGTGAAGCTTTCAAATCGTTGACCAACAATAGGGCTATTGACATATATTATATCTTTGCTACCCTCTAAACTGATGTTGTAGTTGTCGATATCTGTACATTCAATCTCGAAGCTTAGCGAGATGGCGCCAGCTGGCTCCTCTTGAGTGCAGCTCCACACCTTGCCGTCAATATTGTTGAGGGTGATCTTCTTGCCGGAGATGCTACTCTCGGGTTTTATCACCCATTGTGCACCCGCTTGGTCAATGGGGATGTTGTTGTGTTCTACATTAATCACAATATTTTCGTTGGGTGTGATGACGTAGACTATGTTGTCGGCTTTTCGAGGTGCAACTTTAGAGAAGTATAGATCCTCAATCTCGTAGCGAAGATTATCATCTTCGGCGTGTTCCAGCCATGCGCTCGCCTTATGCATTGTCGAGATGTCGGCTATAGGTAGCAAAAGTGAGTTGCTGTAGATGTGATAGACTACATTGGCTGCAAATTGTGCAGAGCAATCTTCGGGGAGGCTCTCGCTACATGAGCAGAGTGCCATTAGTGATGCAAATGCAAGCGAGGTATGTTTTAGTATCTTTATCATGGTCCTATTTTTTAGATTTAAAATTATATCCAATGCCTACCCTTATAGCTCCAGTCGAGGAGGAGCAGAGATCGGCAAATCCGAAGAGTCTATTACCAACCTTTACTCCAATGTAGGTAGCTTCGACGTAGCCCGTGGTACTTGTGGTGCACGTATTGCTTATTTGATCGCTCTCTGATGTAAGGGCGGCACCCAAAGCAAAACTTGAGTAGAGCGTAACATATTTATGATTGAGCCAATCGAATCTGATTCTGGGCGCGATACCAACATATCTGTAATAGTCGTTTTGCACTACCGAATTATCATATGTTGAGCTCTTTGCGTAATTAGATTGAGCATATGTTGCGATGGCACCTAAGGTAATATATTTGTTGAGTTTGTAGGTGAAACCCAAATTTATGGATGGCATTTGGAGCGTTCTTGTAGTTATAAGGTTGTTGTCCAAATCACAAAATCCATACTCGTTGTAGTAGAAATCACGCGTTCCAAGGTTTATGCCCAGGGTTACTTCGTAGGGAGATCTCTCTCTCCAAGGCTCGTTTGTCCGCTGTTGCGCTGCTGCAAGGAGAGGACTAAATCCGAGCAAAAGTAAGGTTGATAGTAAAAGTTTGTTCCTCATAAATTTTTAAATTAAGTTATGTGATCTATCTCTTTAGGGGAGTTCTATTTTAGGTAGACGTTAGAATCCCCTCTCAAGCATCTAAATGTTTGTGACCTCTAAATACTGCATCAAAAAGCATTTTTTTTGATGGATATTTGATGTAGATATAAGAATCTGTTTAAATTTCTCTCATCTAATTTGTTAAGGATCTGTCACTTCACTTTTCTCTTTTTCTACTCGTTACATAGCTATTGCTATGCGCCTCGCACAAAGAAGAGAAAATTAAAGCAACATCTCTCTTAACAATTTTAGCGAGAAAAACTTAAACAGATTCTATTAAAAATTCAAAAGTAAACAAAATTTAATATTTATGCAACTATTAATCGCAAAAAAAGTCGTTACTTTGCACCAGTAAAATTTAAGAATCAAAACAATTAAAACAACAAAGAGAGATGAAACAAATTTTCACAACCCTATGTGTCACAACAGCAGCTTTTTGCTCGCTTCTATCATGCCAGACAACAGCAGTGGAGAGCTCACGTGAGTTAATATTGAGCGGTCACCGCGGTACACCTGTTATTGCGCCCGAGAATACTATGGCTTCGATAGACTCTGCTATCAAATACGGAGTGCATGTTTCGGAGGTCGATGTATGTATCAGTTCTGATAGTGTATTTTATATCCTTCACGACTACACATTAGATCGCACAACCAATGGTACTGGTAAGATTACAGAGCAACCCTCATCTTATATTGATACTCTTGATGCAGGTTCGTGGTTTGGCGAGGAGTTTGCTGGTTTGCGTGTTCCGCGTTTCCGTGACGTGTTGAAGCGTGCCAAGGAGGGTGGTCTTGAGATCACCATTGACTACCGTAATGGCGGAATCCAGGAGTTGTATGATCTTATCAAGGAGGAGGGCATGTTGGAGCATTGCTACTTCACAATGAGAGAGGAGCCATATTTTGAATTGCGCTCTATAGATCCAAATCTCAAGACAATGCAAGCTTATATCTCTGGTGAGACCAATATGGATGCCGAGATAGAGAAGTGGAAGCCCAATATCGCTGTAGTGTGGATGGATTCTCTTACTAAAGATATGGTAGATAGAATCCACGCCAAAGATATCCAAGTTCTTGCTCTTTCGCTCAAGGGTGAAAATCCCGATACTGTGGGACACAAGAAAGCTGTAGAGATAGGTGTTGACGTACTCGCAACAGACCGCGCCGATTACTATGCAAAGCAATATGCTGCGCAGAGAGCCAATAAGTAATAAGGTTCACACAAAAAAAAGTCCTAAGCAGAAATGCTTAGGACTTTTGTTGTGTGTTGATATGAAGAGGAGTTCTTTCTCCTCTTCCCTCCCTTCATACCTAAAAAAGAAAGGTTCTATCTCTTACCTCCTTTTTTAGCCATTCGTGTTTTGTAGGCTGCTCTCATTTTTGCAGCACCCGAGACTACCTCGCCTTTTTGACGATATCGTTTTTTTGTTCTGATTAGCACATCTCCCTCCTCTGGTTTGCGCCCCTTAAAGGTTATTGAGTACTCGCCTATCGCTTGATCCTTATTTCCCATTTTAATATTGTCGATTTATTTCGTTGGCAAAGGTACTAAAAAATAAGATATTGAGCAAGAAGCCCCTTTTTGTTTGCTGATTACGTAAGGAAATATGGTTTGTTATAAGGTTGGTAAATTTTTTTTTATTGACAAAATACGATATTAAATATATTTTTATTGGAATATAAAAATAAAATATGTACATTTGCCGTTGTTATCCCCCTTTTGTAATTAAGAGGGCGTGAAATTATAATAGCTCTTACGGTCAGGTATGTATACCATATAAGTAACTACTATCACTGGTATAAATACCTTTTTGTATAAAAAACTATATTAAATATTTATTTAATTTGGAATGCTATTATATTTTGCATATATTTGCTTTATGTGAAATCACCCTTAACTAAGGGGTGCTACTTAAATTTTATGAAGGAAGTAATAAATACACTAACACTTCTTCTTCTTTGTGTGCCATTATTTGGTCAAACAGGGGAGAAGGGTAATGACGCGGAGATACTGTTCTATCACAATAGCTATGAGATTAATCTTGATTACGGACAAAATCAGGAAGCTTTCGATGCTCTTGTAGAGCAGATTACAACGCTTCAAAAAGATAGTATGTCAACCATACACAAGATTGTGATTGACAGTTATACCTCACCCGAGGGTGGTCGCCAACTCAACGATAGACTCTCGATTAACCGAACTAACTCGCTTTACGACTACTTGGTTAATATAATCTCTGTGCCAGACAGCATAATTGTCAAGCAGCATACCGCTACTGACTGGGATAAGCTCCATAGGATGGTAAGCAGTTCCGATATGGAGTACAAAGATGAAGTGCTTGATATACTCGATAATGTTCCAGAGGAGACTTGGCGAAGGGTGAACCCCAGTGATAGGTGGTTAACATTGGTCGATAGTCGTAATAAGCGGATTGCCGAGCTTCAACATGGTGAGGTATATCGCGATCTCTTCTACAATATCTACCCTCAGCTTCGACGAGGTAAGGTGGTGACGATCTATTTCCAAACGGTCGTTTCTCCTGTTGTCGCAGAACAGCTTGAAGCCCTTGCAACAACAACTGTTGATGTTGCACCAGTTGCAATTCCGGTAGTGGCACCAAAGTTTGAACCAACTATAGAGTATATTCGAAAACCGATCTTGGCAGTAAAAACCAATTTACTCTTTGATCTGGCAACGGTTCTAAATGTAGGAATAGAAGTACCCATTGGTGATAGATTCTCTGTTATGGGAGAGTGGACTTTTCCGTGGTGGATATGGGACGATGGTACGCCTGATAGTAAACGACATCGTTTGCAGCTTCTTTATGGCAATATAGAGGGGCGTTACTGGTTTGGGTCGCGCGCCGATAAGCCCAAGTTAACGGGCTGGTACGCAGGAATCTACTCCGGAGGTGGAAAATACGACTTTGAGTACAACCGCAAGGGTGTGCAAGGTGAGTTTTTTGTCGCAGCAGGTCTGAGCACCGGTTTTGCTCACTCCATCAACAAATCAAATTCGCTCCGTATGGAGTACTCTGTTAGTGCTGGTATCCTCAAAACTGATTACCGAGACTACACAGCGATATATGGTGATGGTTACGACTTCAATTGGCACCCTATCCGTAAATCGACCGGTGAGTATACCTACATTGGACCGACAGCGCTTAGAGTCTCACTTGTATGGATGTTTCACTACAATAAACAGAAGAAAGGAGGTGCAAGATGATACGTAAATTAACAGTTGCAGCGACACTATTAATAGTAGTGTTGACTACAGTCGTAGGCTGTCACCGCCAAAAGTTGGAGGAGATCCTCTACACCAAAGCACTGATACCAGTTCTTATCGACTGGGAGACCAGAGCATTGATGGATATTGACAACGACCCCGACGGAGACCTCTATAGTGCCTCTGTTTGGCTCTTTCCCACCGAGGAGAGTCTCTACCAGGGTGATCCTATCGAGTGTAAAATCTCGAATGCGATCTACGACTATATCGAAGTACCCGTAGGTGTTTTTGATGTTTTAGTCTTTAACAAGACCGTGGGAGAGTACTCCAACAACGTAGGTTTTAGAGGTACAGATAGCTTCGATAGCTTCGAGTACTACACCAACCCCTATATCTCGTCAAGCTCTACAACCTCCAAGATTGATGGTTTGGAGGTTCGTCTCGAACCCGACTTGTTGGCAGCGTGGCGCTCAGCCGAAGAGAGTCCACTTGTTGTCACTCGCGATATGGTAGACAAGATTTTTGTTGTTATTGAGTGTCGTTCCAGCCTCGAAACGAAGTACTTCACCAATAGATCAAACTCCGCGACTATTGCCTCAAAGGCTATCACCCTTTCGGATTTCGACGAGTTGAGCGACGAGATGAAGCAGCTATTGGACTTGAAGCCTGAGCGACTAACCCACATTGTCACCGTTGAGGAGTGTGTTGAGAATCTCCACAGCGCCAGTGCAGCAACAGGAGCCATGTTGGGTATGAGTAGCTCGGTAACCCTTGCCGGTGCTGAGTACTCTACGACCCAAACATCGCAAACCTTTCAGTTCGACAACAAGTATATAACTTCGGAGGATGGTCGCGATGGTTATATGGATGCTGAGTTTAGAGTCATTGGTCCGCTTAAGCAGTCTTTGGAGCCCCAATACACTCTAAAGACAGTATTTACTCTCTACAACACCTACGAAGAGAGTCTTATCTACCCGACGCCGCCAGCTTCGCCCTATGTGTTCGATGTAACTACGCAGATCTACGAGGGAGAAGCCGAGATGGGTCTCGACAAGGTTCTACCCATCAATATTTGCCCTTTGGGCAATATAGTTTTGCCCGACATTGCAGTGGGTGGCGAAGGTGGTTTCAATGCTGAGGTCAACGACTGGGACGACGAGATTGATATTCCATTATAATATAATGTATATAAGAGCGAAGTTTCAACTTAAACAATAAATAACAAATTAAACAATATTTACAAATTAAATTTATTCCTATTTTAAAAATCAATTTTATGAAGAAGTTATTCTTATTAGCGGGAGTCGTAGCAGCTATGATTTCCTGTACAAAGAATGAAGTCAGCGATCTCAATGTGACGAATCCTGACGTCATTACCTTTGACACCTATGTAGGTCAAACTACAAAGGGTACAATTTTGGATCAAACCGCACTCAAAGGGAGTGGTTTTGGTTTGATGGCATACTACACTGAGCAAGATACCTGGGATGAAGGCGAGGGTAAATTTGCTCCAAACTTTATGTACAACCAATCAGTTACCTACAATTATGACAGTAGTGTATGGAGTTACAATCCAATCAAGTATTGGCCAAACGAGGAGTTAGACAAAGTTACATTCTTTGCTTATGCTCCTTATGAGTCATCAACTAACCGAGTAAAGGGTAGTTACACTGCAAACACAGCTGAAGGACTTCCACAAGTTTGGATGAAGTTGAAAGATTATGCTGTAAATATGGTTGACTTCGTAGCGGGTCAGAACATGGATATGGTACGTCAACAAGAGAGAGTTACCTTTATGCTTAAGCACCAACTTACACGTGCTACATTCTCAGCAAAAACTAAGGTTGACAATGTATCTTATGGTGCTAATGCATCTGGTGACGGTGCATCATTCGTAGTAGTTAAGAGTATGAATGTTATTGATTCTCCAGAGTTCTTCACTGAGGGTGTCTACACATTCGACAATGAGACTACCGATGACGTAAAGACTAACCACAACCAAGATGGTACATGGGAGGTTTCTGAGCCAGCTAACTACTCATTTGAGTCAATCATGGCATTCAACAACACAGAGACTGATAGTCAACTTCCAGCTGCAAATTACGACAATACTGGTATCGTTATTCCAATCGCACAATCTTACTACACTTCACTCTTCACCAAGGATCAATACCTATTCCTACTTCCTCCAAATGGAGCAGAGGGTTTGTCAGATGATGGTATCCAAGTTGAGATTGTTTACGATATCGTAACTATCGACTCTCAATTGGATGCTGGTCACTCAGTTACTGAGTCTACCTACGTGGTTACACTTCCTGCTGCTACCTTGGCTCAAGGTAAAGCATACAACTACCAACTTGAGTTCGATGTTACTGAGATCTTGGTTCGTGCTGAGGTTGTTGATTGGGACAACGAGGGTAGTATAGACGCAGGTATCGTAGATCCATTCGACGACACTATTGACAACCCAGTAACAGCGCTAAACATCGGTGTGAATCAAACTATCAGTGTAGGCGAGTCAGTTACTATCACTCCTAATGTTACATACACAGATGAAACGGCAGTGCGTGACGACCAACTTACATGGAAAAGCAGCTCAGATTGCATCAGCATTGTAAAAAATGAGGATGGTAGCCTAACTGTTACAGGTGCTGCGGCTGGAGTTTCTACAGTTACTTTGTCTTCTGCATCAGGCTCATCTGCATCAGTTGAGATCACAGTTGAGGCTTCTGGGGCACTTTCAATCCATTATACTACCAATAGCCTTATCAATAAAACTCAGCTACAGACAGCTAAAGACGACGATGGTAACTCATATCAATATACGATTGTATCACCTGTTGAAACTTCTCCAATGCACACACTTCAACTTTACGCTACCTTCACATCAACTGAAGCGGAAGTAGTGACTGAAGCGGAAGTTGAGTGGTCAATCGAGGTTCTTGATGGTGGTGCAGCTGATGGTATCACAGTATCAGGTAGCGGTTTAGTAACAGGTGTTTTAGCTGATGTTTCAGCAGTAGTGACTGCAACTTACACAATGGGAAGCGGAGAAAAGTTAACTGCAACATACTTCGTTGCAACGTTAGACCTCTTAAGTACAGAGCATGATACGAGTGGTTTCGATGCATACCTTAAAAGCAATACTACTCCAGCATCTGCTCCAGCAAGTAACCCTTATCTTTCATCTCTAACACGTAGTGGCGGCAACGCCGCTACTGTTGGTTATGATGAGAGCAATGACACCTATATGTTTGGTGACAAAACATACTATTCAGTAGGTCAAAGCGTCGCTATTAATTGGCCAGCTAATACTCCTGATTTACTCAAGGATTTAGGTGTATACTATAAATATGATGCATATTCAAGCTACATCTACCTCGACGGAGATGGTAAAGTATATGCTGCTGAGACACATAATAATATCGAGATTGGGGTATATTCGAATTACGATCCTGAAACTTACAACGAAATAGTTACTATCAATGTCGTTGTCGACGTAAATAATAAAGAATTCGAAGCAACCGAAGTATTCCCCGTAGCAACAAAGATAGAGATCGTAACAACAGGTCTTACTAACCCTATCGAGTATGCTGCAGGTGTAACTGTAGGTACAATCTCTGCAACAACTAACGGCGTGGACAATAACTTCGAATGGTCTACTTCTCCCGCAGGCATCCTTGATATCGACACTGAGGGTAATGTAAAATTTAGTGAGGGATCTGTTTTAGAGACTACAGTTGTTACTATCACAGCAACCGATAAGGATGGTGTTTCTGGCACAACTACAGTCACTGTTGTAGTCTCTTCTATCGATGATCTAAGCGCTGATACCGATATGACTATTGGCGAGCGTGAGACTATCTCAGTTACGCTTAGCGAGCCATCTACTTACTCAGAAAGTGATATCGATTGGAGTACTTCTGACGCAGGTGTTGCAACAGTTGAGAATGGTGTAGTTACAGCAGTTGGTGTTGGCACTGCAACTATCACAGCTACTTTGCCAAATGGCCAAATAGCTACTCTTGGTTTTGCTGTATCTCCAGTTGCCGTTAGTGGTGTCGAAATCATTGGAGCGGCTACAATTGACATGGCTACTGCAACATCATTTGTGTACACTGCTACAGTTAGCCCCGATACTGTAACAGATCAAACAGTTGCATGGGCAGTAGTTAGTGGTCCTGCAACTATTGACAATGGAGTACTTACTCCAACAGCTGTTGGTACTGTAGTGATCTCTGCAACCGCAGGTAATGTTACTGTAGAGAAAACAATTACAGTAACTACATCTGCAACAGTTGAGATTAACTTTAATGGTGATACAGCAGATGGTCAACTTCTATCAGGCAGTGTAGGTTTAAAGGATTTCTTCAAAGCAGTTGTTACTCCTGATAATTTGTCAAACCCTGTTGTATGGTCAGCTAATGATGATAGCGTTTTAACAATTGACAGCGCTACTGGTGAGTTTATAATAGCAGGTGGTGGATACGTGACAATTACTGCTACAGTTGCTGGTGCAGTGGATACTCTAAATCTCGGAGTGACTACCTTTGGTATTGGTAGCGAGATAACAGGTGGAGATATTGATAATGAAAATATGGGATCATAGTCACCTATCCTCGCACAACACTTTTAAAAGAAATTAATAAAAGTAACTATTTTTCTGTTATCCTGGACTTGTTCTGGGATAATGGAAAATATCTTGGTTTAGATAGTTTATATTTTAACAATAGAACTTGGTTAATATCTTTCAATAAAAATTAACAAAAAAACAAAATTGCTATGAAATTTTTTAATAAAATCGCATCATCTTTGATGATCGCTGCTGCTTTGACTACATCATGTAGTCAAGATGCTATGGATTCAGAAGCTGTTGTAAACAACGATGATCGCGTAGTAACATTTACAATTAACGAGCCTGCTGCTACTCGTGGCTCTATCCTTACTAACGATACATTTGAATCACTAACTATCTATGTTGTTAACTCAGAGTGTGAAACCCCTTCGAAAATCAACATGGTGAAAGATGAAGATGGTGTTTGGGAACAAACAGGTATTGTTAGCTTGCCATCAAGCGGTACTACAACTTTCTATGCTTTAAGTGATCAAAGAGCAGGATCAGAGGCAAGTGGTGTAACATTCGAATATAACGAAGGTGATCCTTATGTTTCATACTCTATGCCAACAGATGTAGCTTCTCAACCAACTCTCGTTATGGCAGAACCAGTCGCGTTAGAAGCCAATGCATCATCGCTCAATGTAACGCTGAATTTCCACTATACACTTTCAATCGTTGGTTTTACCACTTCGGGTGATTACAAAATTGAATCTCTATCAATCAAGAACTTCAAGAATGGAGCTAATATCGCATTTGGTGATACATATACCCCAGCGAATTTCTCTAAATATACAACTGCTACTGATGAGTTACCTATTAAGTTGTTAGAGACAACAGATTATAGCGATGTTAACTATCTTATGATTCCTGTGCAAAATCTTGCTGGTGCAGTGGTTACAGCTGGTCTGTCATACAATGACGGTGCTGTTGAGAATAAAACAATCACCCTATTGGCTAAGGAGGATCTATTGACTTGCGGCTACCTAAAATATATCAACCTAAATACTGGTGAGTATGTTGACACTTCTGACGTAGAAATTACAGCAGATAGCTATGATTTAGAGGTGCTTGCTGGTAAAACTGTTGCTACTAACGCGACACCCAGTCGCCCGACTACCATTACTTGGAAATCAGAAGATGAGTCTATTGCAACAGTAGATGGTGCTGGTGTAATTACAGGTGTTAAAGGTGGTGAGACTACTGTAACAGCTACTCCACTTTATGGATCTGCGGTTGAATTCACAGTTAAGGTTTACAACCCAATCACAGGTATTTCATTTGATAAGACTGAGATTACGATGGCAGTAAATAAAACTGTATATATTTCTTATGCTATCTATCCTGAAGATGATCCTTATCGTGAGCCGAACACTTACTCGACATCTATAATTTCTGATACATATCTGGATAGTGACGAACTTACAGGTAGTCCTTACGATTATGTTGCATCTTGCAATTACGGATATGCAGGTCATCCTTCCGATTATACTATACAAAGTAAAAATCCAGGATTAAGAGTAGTAAAAACAGGTGTATATGGTTCTATGTCTGGAACACTCTACCGTGAAACAATAACAATCAACGTATACGACCCAGATCTAACTATCACAGTTACTGGTCCAGGAGAACCAACTTCCGGTGGTTCTTTTGATCTCGAATAATCTCTCTACAATTCGATATCCAAAGCAAGTCAACAATTGCTAAAAATATCGAAAAATAAAACTAAGACCATAGGGGCTTGACTGCCCCTATGGTAACTGAGTTTAAGCTAATTATTAACAAAAAAAAACAATGATGAGCAAATTATCTTTATCATCAATTGCCAAGTATCTCTTGGTGATGGTTATGGGCGGTATGGCTATCTCGTGTAGTCAAGAGCCTCAACAAGAGAGTATCGTTGAGACCCAAGAGGAGACCAGAGAGCCTATTACATTTAATGTTACAGCCGAGGGCATGTCGCGTGGTTCTATTATGACCACCGATGCGTTTAAAACTTTTGACCTCTATGCAGTCGACTCTGAGGGTACTGTAGTGATCAACAAAGCAGAATTTACCAAGGATGCTTCGGGCTCTTTCAGCACCACTAAATCTTTCTTCTGGACTGGTCACGATGTTACCTTCTATGCTTACACCACTAATGTTGCTGGCGACTGTGGTGTTAGTTTCGATCTTGATAAGTGTGCGTTGTCGTACACAATGCCTACCGATGTTGAGGCTCAGCCCGAGATCTTTGTTGCGACAACTACCCAGAAGAGTGGTTCTGTCTCTATCACATTTAAACGTGCGCTTGCGTTGGTTCAATTCAGCGTTAAGGGTGCCGATGGCTACGCAATCAAAGAGGTCAGCTTGTCAAACTTTGTGGCAAGTGGTACATACGACTTCACAGATTGGAATTTGGATGCAGTGAGCAGCAGTAGTTACTCGCCAGGAATCGATACAACTGTAGTCCCTACGGGTGAAGAGCTCAAGATCACCAACAATACTGGCTATCTAATGGTGATCCCACAAGCAGTAAACAACCTAAAGATTGTAGCGGAGGATACTGAGGGCAACGAAAAAGAGTATGTGTTGGATGCAACTTGGGTTGCGGGCAATAAATACAACTACACGGTAGATGCCGAAAAAATTATCGCATCTAATACTATGGATTTCGATATTGACGAAGATGATATCGACTTAGACTTGAAAGATGGCGACTCCGTGACGTTGAGCATCGATGCAGATGACGCAACTTGGGAGTCAAGCGACCCCTCTGTCGCAATTGTCGATAAAGATGGTAATATCACAGCCGTTGGTGCTGGTATGACAACTATCACCATCACATTTACCGTAAATGGTGTAGAGGTGACTCTATCAATCACTATCCAGGTATCTGGCGACACCTCTGGTGGTGGTATCACCGAAGAGGAGGATGACGATGATATCGCCTATGGAGAGTTGTATGTGGGTAACTACATCTGTTCTGATGGTACAATAGTTCTCAACAATACATCCAATGCAATTGGTTATATCTACTATATCAATGTTGCGGATGGTTATGCACTCGCTCTTGATCTGGGTGGTGCAACTAAAGATACTACGTGGTGTAATTCATCAAACTATTCTTCTGCTACCGATGTAGATTGTGGTTACTATAATACACAAGAAGCAAAGGGTTATAGCGATGCTTGTTCTAACTGCTGGAACAAAGGAGAGGTAGAGGCTCTTTTAGATGCTGACGACGAAACTAAGGGACATTGGTATCTTCCTGCTAAGAATGAACTTGATAGGGTTGGTGAATATGGTGATCCAGAAGATTCAAATAGTAATGATCATTTCGGCATTTATAATTTGTATTCTGATGTAGGTCTTGGATTTGGTTCTATTAATTCTTTGTGGTCATCTACAGAAATTAGTTCAACCGCTGTGTACTATTTGTCTTCTGGTTCTGAAAACTGTTCATCTTACAGCAAAACGCCATCGTATGGCGTACCTGGTTACATCGCAGTTATTAGATTCTAATACCTAAATATCTTTTATATCATAGGGGCTTGATCGCCCCTATGGTAAGAAATTAACTATTAAATTAAAGCGTATGAAATCGAAATTATCATTTTTAAGTATGGTGATTGTGACACTCTCACTATTGGGGCTCTCATGCAGCAAAGATGTTGCAGCAGATGCAGCGCCCGAGTCGCGCGAGCCAATCACCTTTAACGTCTCCAACGAGACTATCACACGTGGTGAGATCGTCACTGAGATCAACGAATTTGTTGTCTATGCAGTCGATGTCGATGGTGCTGTTATCGGCAACGCAACATTTACAAAGAATGATGAGGGCGTGTGGTCACCAGACAACACTCTCTACTGGACAGGCAACGAAATCAAGTTCTATGCCTATCTTTCGAGCTCCAACTTCACTGCTGAGGGCACCACGTTGAAAGGCTACCAAATGCCCGCCGACGTAACCGCACAAGATGACCTAATGGTTGCCCAATTCACAGCCTCGTCGGGCG
>JAWXTF010000017.1:0-64544 GCA_044433965.1 Rikenellaceae bacterium
TTTCCGAAAGTATAATGTATCTCATATAAACTTCTGATTATGAAGTAAATATACGAAATATTTGCCAATTATCCAAAGAAAATACGAAAAATATCGCAATAATTATTTTGCACTACTTAGTTAAAATGGAGCTACAATATTACACTACTTATTAAACAAGTTCTCTTTCTCGATTCCTTTGAAGTAGCGGTAGGTCGAGACTTTTAGCTCGCTTGCGGCATCGTCGTCGCATACCAATATGCCGCTTTGGTGCACCTGTAGCCCTGTGATTGTCCAAGCGTGGTTGTATGCGCCTTCGACTCCTTGTTGTACTGCGCGAGCCTTTCTGGCGGTTGTGGCGAGTATTAGAACCTCCTTAGAGCTAAGTATTGTGCCTACTCCTACCGTGAGTGCAGTCTTGGGAACCTGGTTAATCTCGCCACCAAAGAAGCGAGAGTTAACAGCTATCGTATCTTCGGTAAGGGTCTTGATGCGAGTGAGTGAGTTGAGTGATGAAAATGGCTCGTTGAAAGCTATGTGTCCATCCTCTCCTACGCCTCCCATAAATAGATCTATTCCGCCAGCGGCAGCAATTCTCTCTTCGTAGCTAAGGCACTCAGCCTCTAAGTCGGCAGCGTTGCCATCCAATATATTTACCGATGTAGGGTCGATGTCGATGTGCGAAAAGAAGTTGTTCCACATAAATGAGTGGTAGCTTTCGGGGTGCTCCTTAGCTAAACCTACATACTCATCCATATTAAATGTTACAACATTCTTAAACGATACTCTTCCCTCTTTGTGAGCCGCAATTAGCTCTTTGTATGTCTCCAGTGGGGTAGAACCAGTAGGCAAACCCAACACAAATGGTTTGCTGCTTGTCGCTGCCTTTGCGTTGATTCTTTCGATTATATGGTTGGCAGCCCATGCAGCCACACCAACCTTAGTTTTTTCAATTATTAGTCTCATGGTTTTAGGGGAGTTCTATTTTCTCCCTGATTTTAATTTTTGGTTAATGGTTGCCCTTTTTTGATTTTGCAAAGGTGGGTTGTGGTGGCTCCTACTACCTATTTTTGCAAAATCAAAAAATGGTGATTAGTAGCCGAAAAGTATTTTAGGGAGAAATTAGAACTCCCCTTTACATTTTAAAACATTCTTACAAACACTTCGATTGCTTGATACTCCGCCATGCCCAATTTGTCGTAGATGTGAGCAGTGTTTTGAGTACGATCCTCGGCACGCTGCCAAAACTCACGGCTATCGTCGCCAGGGAATGGCACAATATCTTTTTGCGAGAGGTGGCGGTAGATTGCCAAACGCTTCTTAATCATTTCGTCGGGACTTAGAGGTACAGCCATATCAACCATGTCGATGCCCCACTCCTGCCATGCTCCTCGGTAGAGCCACAAGTGACACTCTTTGAGCCACTCATCCTCCTCGATCTGTTTGAGCGCTTCGAGTATCGCCTCCATACATGTGCGGTGTGTGCCGTGAGGATCTGTAAGGTCTCCAGCAGCGTATATTTGGTGGGGCTTCACCTCACGGAGCATCGCTATTACTATGTCGATATCTGCCTGTGAGAGCTCTCCTTTTTTGATTCCTCCCGTCTCATAGAATGGTAGGTTGAGGAAGTGTACATTGTTCTTGTCGTCCAATCCAATTGAGCGACATGCGGCACGTGCCTCAGAACGACGTATAGCACCTTTGACTTTGAGTAACTTATGTGGCTCAGGTTGGTCTGCTCGTTTGTTGCGTATCAGCTCGAAGATCTCTTCGCACTCCCCCTCAAAGCCCATTTCGAGTGCCGTGTGCATATTTTGAACCACTACATCGTCGTGAACAGCAACGTTTCCCGACACCTCGTATGCAACATGCACATCGTGACCCTGCTCCACCAAACGGATAAATGTGCCTCCCATCGAGATCACATCGTCGTCGGGGTGTGGCGAGAATATCAACACTCTCTTGCGGTGTGGCAGCGATGGTGCTGGACGAGTCGAGTCGTCGGCATTGGGCTTGCCACCTGGCCAACCTGTGATTGTGTGTTGTAGGTTGTTGAATACATTAATATTGATTTGGTCGTAGGGTCCTGCTGCTTCGAGTAGTTGAGAGAGCGAATTTTCGATATAGTCGCTATAGGTGAGTTTAAGGATTGGCTTGTTCACCTTCTCGCAGAGCCAAACTACAGCCTTACGGATAGATGCAGCGCTCCAATCGCAGGGGCTCACCATCCAAGGAGTCTGCACGCGTGTAAGCAAGTTTGCTGCATTCTCGTCAATCACAAACTCTATATTATTGTGTTGTTGGAGTATTGTAGCTGGTGTTGCTGTGTCGATCTCTCCCTCCACAACTTTGCGTACTACCTCGGCTTTCTCCTCGCTCCACGCCATTACGATAATCTTCGAGGACTTCATGATTGTGCCAAGACCTACGGTGATAGCCATTTGAGGTGTTTGAGCAAGAGCCGAGAAGCGTGATGCCTGCACCTTGCGCGTATTGTAGCTAAGTTGCACCAAACGAGTCGATGACTTCTCGTAGGAGTTTGGCTCATTGAACCCCAACTGCCCGTCGTCGCCCAGTCCGAGCACTAATAGATCTATATTGCTTAGCTCGCGGTCATACCTTCGGCAATAGCTCGACATCTCGGAGGTGGGGATTGTTCCATCGGGCAGGTGGATATTCTCCTTTAGGATGTCGATATTGTCGAGCAGCGTGTCGTGAATACCGAAGTTGCGGCTCTTTTGGTTTGTCGGCTCTATCGGATAGAACTCATCGATGGAGTAGATCTTGACATTGCGGAACGAGATACGCCCATCTCTGTAGCGTTTAACCAACTCACGGTAGAGTCCAAGTGGTGTGCGTCCTGTGGAGAGTCCTAATGTGAAGAGTGGAGGTGTGTCGAAAGCATCTGCTGTGGAGCGTTGCAGCTCGAACTCTTCGATGGAGCGCTCGATGCAATCGGCAATGTACTGAACGCCTGCCTCCTCGGAGCCGTAGACCTTGGTTGCGATCTTTTCGTAGCGTTCTGTGATCTCTTTGGGTAGAGAGTCTGAAATTATGCCACCCACTTTGGGTAGCTGATACTTGTTTTCCATGATTGGTTGTATTTTATGCAAATTAAGGGTAAACCAAAATCGACAATTTTTATGTTTTGACCCCTACTTTAACTGTTTGGATTCAGGTTTGCTTGGTCTCTGCACACCACCAGTGCAGAGACCAAGCAAGTGGTAATAGGCGTTATCGCAAGGGAATGATCTTAAAGCTAAATGAACGATCCTCGCACTTCACTTGGTACTCTTCGAGTGGAAGAGCTCGCCAGCTATTTACGCAACCAAGTCCCGACTGAGTTTGATCTATGCAGAGGTTTACAAAATCGCTCTGTTGTAGCTCTTGCCAGTGGTGTTGCGCCTTCTCCTTGACGTTGCCCTCGTCGAGCATTGCTGTTGTGTAGCGTAGTGCCGAGTGCGAAAGAGGTGTTTGCGATACTATCATCACACCTTGACCGCTGCTCGACGTTTGGCGCCACCAACGCACGTCGCATTTGTTGCCACTCTCCTGAGGGCGAATGTATTCGAAGTGCTGCTCGTCACTCTTTTGAGTGTAACGACCCAGGAATGCCGACGACTTGCGGTCGCTGTAGTTCTCGATTTCGCCACGTCCGTAGTACTCCGAATTGTCGTATCGCTTGTCGAGTTCAACTTGCATGCCGAAGCGTAACATATTTGGATTCTTACCCTCCTCGGTGTCGAGTGATTGGGTTACCTCTACTCCTCCGAATTTGTCGATAGCGTAGGTCAGCGTAAGTTTAGAGTCGACCTCAGTGAGGGTGTAGTGTGCTGTAACAACCAACATATCCTCCTCTTGCGAGTAGTCGAGTGTCTCAAGTTTAGGCTCTATATCACGCCATACTCCAAGCTCAAGTTGTGAGCGAGCACCAAAGTCATTGTCGGTCACCGCACGCCAGAAGTTAGGGCGGAGTGCACCACCTTTCTCGATAATCGAATGGCGACCAATAGTGTAGTTTGTCATGTAACCTGTGCTCTTGCAGAAGTCGATGTGGAAGTCGTAACCATCTATAATAAGCAGATAGTAGTTCTCCTTATCGACTACGGGAGCTGTGACGTATGCCTCTTGGTCGGGGCGAGAGTATGCTCTTTGATAGTGATAACCATCGTATGGAGTCACTTCGAGTTGAGCCTTTGCTAAGCGGTGGTTGGCAGCCAAGAGTGGCTCAGCGGTCTTTAAACGGTAGTCGATATTGAGTAGTATCTCACGGCTAAGGTCGAGACCCACGAGTGAGTATCCAAGATCTATGGTGCGGCTCTCGCCAGCTGCAATATTAAGATTTGTCACCTCCCCAGAGCTTACAACGGCACCATCTTCGAGCAGAGTCCACTCCAACTTGAGGTTGCTGAGGTCGCGGAATGTATATTCGTTGTAGATTGATATCTTGCCGCTCTTGGTGTCAAGCATCTCAGTCCATATCGACTGGTGGATGTAGCTCACCTCGTCG
Organism: Rikenellaceae bacterium; assembly: GCA_044433965.1. Classification (GTDB taxonomy): domain Bacteria; phylum Bacteroidota; class Bacteroidia; order Bacteroidales; family Rikenellaceae; genus Alistipes. Next base: position 4,490 of record JAWXTF010000017.1, read on the forward strand.
GCATGTGGATTGCGCTCACGGTCGGGGTTCACCAAGCCGTTGTTGCAGAAATTCTTGTCACGGTCGCAATCGTAGGCGTTGAAGTCGCCAGCGTAACCAAATACATCGACTCCTGATGAGGTCGTAAAGTGAGGTGATTGATCTACAAAGTCCCAGATGAATCCTCCTTGGTAGGATGGATATTTGCGGATAAGGTCCCAATACTCCTTAAATCCTCCCATCGAGTTACCCATTGCGTGAGCATACTCACACTGAATATATGGCTTTGAGGGGTTGTTGGCAACGTATGCCTCGGCAGTCTCGTAGGAGTCATACATTGGACAGGTGATATCGGTTCCTTCGCCACCACGAGCCATCTCGTATTGCACCAAGCGGCTTTTGTCGTTTGCTTTGATCCAGTTGTAGGCATTGAGGAAATTCTCGCCCATGCCAGCCTCGTTACCCAACGACCAAATTATAACCGAAGCGTGGTTGCGGTATGCTCTTACGTTGCGCTCGTTGCGTTGGAGGTGAGCCAACTTAAAGTTTTCATCCTTAGCCAATGTCTTCTCCTCGAAGAAGAGACCGTGCGATTCGACGTTAGCTTCGGCAACAACATACAACCCGTAGATGTCGCATAGCTCATACCAAAGTGCATCGTTGGGGTAGTGACACGTGCGGACGCTGTTGATGTTGAGCTCCTTCATAATCTTGATATCTTCGATCATGCGCTCTGGTGAGACGTAACCACCCGTAATTGGGTCGATCTCGTGGCGGTTAACGCCCTTTACATAAATAGGTTTGCCGTTGATGCAGAGTTGTGCATCTGTGACCTCAATTGTGCGGAATCCAACCTTTTGAGGTATTGACTCCACTACCGCACCGCTATTGTCGAAGAGAGTGGTGACTAACAAATATAGGTTTGGAGACTCTACATTCCAGCTTTTTACGTTTGGTAGCGTATAGTTAAACTCCTTTGCAGAGGCTGCTGTAGTGCGGCTAAAAATGCTACGACCTGCCTCTACCTCTCCGTTGTTGTTGGGTGCGCTCAATTCAAAAAGCTCGTAGTTGATGGTGTGACCCTCGGTGTTGCCGCGACTCTGGATAGCGACATTGAGAAGTCCTTTTTTATAACTCTTGTCGAGAGTCGATGTGATTACAATATCCTCAATGCGGTTTTGGTGGCGTGCATAGAGGTAGCTATCGCGCATAATACCTGTGTAGCGGAAGAAATCTTGATCTTCGAGGTAGGTGCCATCGCACCAACGTAGCACCTGGAGCGAGATCAGATTCTCACCACTCTTAAGGTACTTTGTGATGTCGAACTCAGCGCTAAGCTTGCTATCTTCGCTGTAGCCCACACACTCGCCATTGACCCAAAGGTAGAAGCACGACGCAACTGAGCCAAAGTGTGCTATTACATCTTTACCCTGCCACTGCTCTGGAATGGTGATTGTGCGACGGTATGTGCCTACGTGGTTACCCTCGACGGGAATACCGGGCTGCTCTACATTCGATTGACGTCGCCAAGGGAAACCCTCATTGATGTAGAGTGGGTCTCCATATCCATTGAGCTCCCAAGCGCCTGGAACCATAATTCTGTCCCAGCCCATATCGTTGAGATCAACTGCATTGAGCGAGGTGTCGAGTGCTGCTGAGTTGCCGACAAAGTGGAATTTCCAATAACCATTGAGACTTTGGTAGCTCTCTGCTGTCTCCTTTTTGCCGTTGAGGGCTTCGCTCGGAGTTGGGTAGGCAAAATATGCTGTGTGCATCGTGGCACGGTTTACCTCGTTGACCCTTGGGTCTTTCCACTCGTTGAAGCTTTGCGCTGCAACTGAGGTGCCTATTGCCGCAAGGGCTGAAATTAAAAATGCTCTTTTCAACATAGTTGTTATTTGTTTAGTTGGTAGTTATAGACTTTGAGGTTTGTTACTTTGCTTTCGAACTCGCCTGTGCGAGCAAGTGGAAAGACAAGTGTGCTGATAAACTTCATTTTTTCCTCTGGATTAGGGAAATATCGTAGGGTGACATCAAGTTTCTGGACAAGCTCACCATCGATATAGATTGATGTGGTGAGATTATCGCCTTGGATCATCACATTGACGTTATCTTTGTTGTAGGTCGAGATCTTGAAGTTGTAGAGGTAACCATCACGCGAGAAGCCAATCATACCATTGATAGGATCCGAAAGGTAGAACTTCGCGAAATCAGATTCAAATAGGGTAGCACCCTTCTGCTCTTGGCGTCCGTCGAGGTCAAACGAAATGGTATATCCGTAGCCAATCTCTTCGAGCGGAGTGGTGGAGTTTGGTTTTACCACGGCACTCTCATATACCAGTGAATTAGGCTCTCCCACACGTCCAGCGTAGTTTACGCCTGGAGCCTCGGCAGTTGTTGCACGGCGCTTGTCGAACTCCTCGAACGAGAGAGTTGCATTGGTTCCCGACCAACACTTAGCCGAGATGATCTGTGTTGCAGGCATCGTGCGGTCGTGGATATCTTTGAGCGAGACGCCCGAACCTGTGCGGTCGTTCCAGATAGCAAACATTCCTCCAAGTATCGAGGGGTGACGCTCTTCGAATGTTACGTCGGCAACTACAGCTGGGGTCCACTCACGATAGATCTTTTCGATGTTGAGGTAGTCGCTGTAGTAGGGTGCAGTTGGTACTATGTAGTTAGACTCTGGGATGTTGATAATCTTGTAGCCATCGTCGATCATCTCGGTAGGGTTGCCGTAAGGGTTATTCCAAATAAACATGGTTATATCTTCTGACTTTTTGACTTCGGTTTCGCCATGCATGTGGGTGAGTGAGCCCCAAAGACACGCCTCTTTGCCAAACGACTCTACATATTTGATATAGCGGTCGGCAAAGTAACGGAACTTCTCACGCACCTTTTGCTCCTCGCTAACTTTATATTCGTCAGTTCCGATGTGTACCTTTTTGCCTCGGAACACTGGGTCATCACCTTCGAGGTACTCTTTGAATAGTGCATCGACAAATTCGTATGTCTCGTCGCTAAAGAGGTCGAGGTAGTTGGTAGCATACTCACTTTCGAGCTCTGGTTTGTAGTGTACAAATGCCAATGAGTGAGCTGGTACATCGATTTCGGGAATTATAACTATATGCTTCGACTCTGCTAACTTCTGTAGGTCGATAAACTCCTGCTTGGTGTAGTGACCATCTTGCGCTGTGAGCCCGGGGAATGTCTCCGACTCCAAACGGAATGCCGAGTAGGTTTGCCACCAATCTTCGTGGAAGAACTTTTTGAGTCCATTGTCGTTGAGGTGGATGTGCAGCAGATTCATCTTGTAGTATGCCAAGATATCGATATATGTTTCGAGGTAGTCGAGAGGAATAAACTTACGTGCGCAGTCGATCAAAAATCCACGAACGGCGTAGTCGGGAAAATCCTTGATGCTACCCATTGGAAGCTCTCCATCTGTGCCTTGGTCGGCAATTTGGAGTAGTGAACGAGTTGCCCAATAGAGACCTTGTGGGGTTTGCGACGCCACCTCTATTGTCTCGCCAATCTCTATTGTGTAGCCTTCGTCGCCAAGTGACTCATCACTTACAATATTAAATGTGATACTTCCCTCTTTGGGTTTGCTACTCTCCTTAACTTTGATCTTCTGGTCGAACATCTTGAGGTAGTCGTTGGCAAATGCTTGGGCTGCCTGCTTGGACTCGTCGGACTCGAATATGATTTGTGTTTTGTTGTCTATCACAAAAGAGCCTTCGCCGCCGCTCCACTCACGAAGTTCGGGAATCACAAATGGCTTGGGGTTCGAGGCTACTGCCGTGCCGCTGAGGGCTGCCGACAGTGCAAAAATTGAGAGGGTGAATAATACTCTTTTTTTCATTACATTTGAAATTTTAAATTGCTTTGTTTTGTCTCATTCGATTTTGTTATAACAAAGGTAGATATTTGACACTACAATCGCTTGTCAAATTGTCTATACTAATTTGACTAATGTTCTATTGGGGTGGATGAGAGGTGTAAATTTATACAAAATTGAGACGATAATACAACTATTAAATGAGAATATATAGTTAATTTTGCAACAAATAACCAACATAAAATATCTATGAAAAAAAGTTTAACAGCCCTACTTGCAGCCTCTTCGCTCATATCGTGTAGTCAGGCGCCACTTCAACAACCCAATATCATTCTATTTTTGGTCGACGATATGGGTTGGCAAGATACATCGCTCCCGTTCCACTCCGACACCACACGTTGGAATAGACTCTTCGAGACGCCCAACATGGAGCGCTTGGCTCAAAAGGGAGTTCAATTTACCTCGGCATACGCAAGCCCAATTAGCTCACCATCGAGAGTGAGTTTGATGACAGGAGTGAACCCAACACGCCACCGTGTGACCAACTGGACTCTACACAAAGATAAGAGCACCGACAAAGAGAGCGAATTGCTCGAATTTGAACCATGGAACGTCAATGGCTTTACGCTCGATGGTTCGGTTGAAGGGGCGTACCATGCAACATCATTTCCGCAGATTCTTCGTGAAAATGGCTATGCTACTCTCTTCGTGGGTAAGGGTCACTTCGGGGCTATCGATACCCCAAGCGAGAATCCACTCAATGTTGGCTTCGACCGTAATGTTGGTGGTCATGCAGCAGGATCGCAGGGTAGCTACCTTGGCGAAATGGCGTATGGTCTCAACCGTCCTAATGGTAAAATATTTGGTGTGCCAGACCTCGAAGAGTATCACAATACCGATATATTTCTTACAGAAGCTTTGACGCTCGAATCTGAGAAACTTATGGATGAGGCGCTCGATGGAGGTAAGCCATTCTTCCTCTATATGGCGCACTATGCGGTACATGTTCCGTTCGATGCCGACAAGCGTTTCTACCAAAAATACAAGGATCAAGGGATCGAAGAGCAGGAGGCACGTTACGCCTCTATCGTCGAGGGAATGGATAAGAGCTTGGGCGATATTATGGATTATCTCGATCAGCGAGGTATTGCCGACAACACGATTATAATGTTTATGTCGGACAATGGCGGTTATACGGTGGGTGTACGTGCCAAAACATTCGAGGGTGTTGGCAAGAATACTCCGCTAAGAGCAGGTAAGGGCTCGCTCTACGAAGGTGGTGTGCGTGAACCGATGATCGCCTATGTTCCTGGAATGACCAAGGGTGGAACCAAAAGCAACTCTCCAATTATAATTGAAGATTTCTTCCCAACAATATTGGAGTTGGCAGGAGCCAAAGGCGAGACTGTTCAGGAGCTCGATTCAAAGAGTTTTGTGGCGGCACTCCAAGGTGAGAGCATCAATGCGGAGCGTCCTATATTTTGGCACTATCCCAACAACTGGGGTGAGAGAACTAAGGAGTGTGGCGAACCAAGTAGCGCAATCCGTTTGGGCGACATGAAGTTTATTCATAAGTATGAGACTCAAACAAATGAACTCTACAATGTGGCGACCGACATTGGCGAGAATCTTAATTTAATTGATTCGAATGAAGAAAATAGTGCTATTGCAGCAAAATTGGCAAAGATTTTGAGTGATAAATTACGCTCGGAGGGGTCTAATATGCCAGTTGTCAAGGCTACCGGTGAGCGTTCACCGTATCCAGACCAAACATTGTAGCTCTTTTGAGTTTAAAAATAGAGCTTGCTTTATTTTTATTAATTTGTTAAAAACCAAAGTGGGGGAGTTTAAAGAGATTCATAGCTTTTTAAACTTCCCCTTTTCTATCTCCCCAAACCGTTTGGGGAGATTTTCTTTAAATGGTGTTTTGGAAAAGAAATTCTTATCCAAAAATGACGTTATTACATGTTCTCTCTAAGCGAAGCAGAGTATGTTAGAACTCCTTTGAGGTGTTCTGCCATTGTCTTAGCTGCATTCTCACTATCTTGTTCCTCTATATATTTATATAGTAGTTGGTGTTCGGCAAATGCATCGGAGGTGTCGTTTGCGCAGATGCTTTGAGCACGGTAGGCGTGTAGAATGTCGGGGGTGATAAGCATTAACATCGAGCGAAGCACGCTGTTTTGTGCACCCGACACTATTGCGCGGTGGTATGCAAAGTCGGCAGCCGAAATCTCATCTGCATTGTTGCTTGGATAGATTGTGTTGTAGCTGTGGAGTGCTGAGCGTATCTCTTCGAGATCTTTGTCGCTACGTCGTAGGGCACAAAAGCGCGCTGAATTTACCTCAAGAATCACACGCATCTCAACGAGTGAGGCAAAGTCAAATGCATCAAGTTTTATAACATCCGAAAGTAGACCATCGATTGCCGAGATGTCGAGACCAATAATTACGCTACCGCTTTGAGGTAGAGTCTTAATAATTCCGTATGTCTCTAATGTCTTGAGTGCTTCGCGGACAGCAGAGCGGCTAATGTCGAACATCTCTGCAAGGTTGCGCTCTGAGGGTAGGCGAGTATTTGGTTTCAATTCGCCATCTTGTAGTGCTTTGCGGATATATTGTATTACTTGATCCTTTGGTTTTATGTTTGTGGTTTGATTATCCTTTGCCATTGTATAATTTAATTTTAAATGTAGTGTACAAAGATAGTATGTTTTTTTTGAATATTTCACCTTTGTTATTAAAAAATACCATAGTAGATATTTTTGGTTGACCAATATTATTCTATCTATCTGGAAATTAATCGCTGGTTTGTTCTGTATATGATATTATATAATAGTAGATTATGAGTGATCCTTAGTTTTTAAACATAAATTGTTATTTAAGAGTGTTGATTACCTATATATTTATATGATGATGTATATTATTTAATATTTTATTAAATTGATGAAAGAATAATTATTTTGATATTTTTCCTCAATTTATTTTGGTAAACCAATTTATTTGCTTATCTTTGTAATATGATAATTGGTAAACCAATTGTCGGACAACCAAACCAACTGCAAATAAATTAACTAACTCTATGAAATTTAGAATTTTAATCGTGGCGCTACTTTTTAGTAGTATGCTGTTTGCTCAAGAGCATCCATCGCTTTTGCTTACACCCGAGAGTGTAGAGCTGATTAAGTCAAATCGTGGTAAGTCCGAGGTTTTTGACTCTTCGGTTGATGAAATTATTGCCAGTGCGGATCGCTCGATTGCTTTGGGCATCGCTGTTCCTACTCCCAAGGATGAGGCTGGTGGTTACACCCACGAGCAACATCGCGATAATTATGTGGCTATGTACAATGCAGGTATCGCCTATCAGTTGACAGGAGATGCAAAATATTCGAAGTTTGTTATCGATATGCTTTTGGAGTATGCTGATATGTATACAAAAATTCCACTACACCCTGTCACAACATCGAGCGTGCGTGGTAAGCTATTTTGGCAAACTTTGAATGATAGTGTTTGGTTGGTTCACACGGCGGTTGCTTATGATTGTATCTATGATGCTCTGTCGGCTAAGGATCGCAAGAAGATAGAACAAGATCTATTCTACCCGGCAACAGAGTTCTTTATGAATGGAACGCCAAACAACCACAAGACATTCAACAAGATGCATAACCATGGTACTTGGTCTACTGCAGGTGTGGGAATGATTGGTTATGCTATGGGAGACCAAGATCTTGTCGATAAGGCGCTCTATGGTTCTCTGAAAAATGGAAAGTCCGACGCAGGGACACCAGCAGGTTTCGTAAATCAAATTCACGAACTATTTTCGCCAGATGGTTACTTTACAGAGGGACCCTACTACCAACGTTACTCAATTTGGCCATTTATGTTGTTCTCTCAAGCGATTCAAAATATTCAACCGGAGTTGAAAATATATGAGGAGAAGGATGGCGTGTTGTCGAAAGCAGTTTCGACACTTATACAACTTTCGTACAATGGTACGCTTATGATGTTTAATGATGGATTGTTGAAGACGTTTAATACTCAGGAACTTATTATTGCTCTTGATGTAGCATACTCAATCACTAAAGATCCAATGTTGCTTACGTTAATCCAAAACCAAGGTAAATTCTTCGTGTCGGAGGCTGGTTGGAAAGCTGCTGAGGGTTTGATTGATGGTCTCGAAAAGCCTTTTGTCTCGGAGTCTATGTATCTACGTGACGGTGCCGAGGGCGACCAAGGTGGAGTGGCTGTTATTCGCAATAACTCCGAGGGTAACAATATGTGTTTGGTGCTTAAGGCAACATCTCATGGTCTCTCTCACGGTCACTTCGATAAGCTCAATATTACTCTTTATGATAACGGCTATGAGATGTTAACCGATTATGGTGCAGCGCGTTTCCTAAATATTGAGTCTAAGTCAGGAGGTCGCTATACCGAAGAGAATGATAGTTATGCTCAGCAGTCAATTGCACACAACACGGTTGTAGTAGATCAAACTTCACACTTTGGTGGCGTATATAAACTCTCTTCGAAGTATGCTCCCGAATTTATCTATACTGATTATAATTCGCCTAAGTTTCAAGTTGCCTCGGCAGTAGATGCCAACGCCTATGCAGACAAGAATGTTGTTATGCAGCGTACTGTAGCTCTTGTTGACAATGGTTTCTGCTCTAATCCTTTTATGCTCGATATATATAAGGTGTCAGCCCCTGAGCCTCACCAATATGATATTGCCTATCACTACACAGGTCACTTGGTGCTTACCAACTACGACAGCACCCGTGAGGGAGAGACGTTAAAACCATTTGGCACAGGTCATGGCTACCAACACTTGTGGAAAGAGTCAGAGATGAAGTTGGAGAGTGAGAATGTGTCGTTTACATGGGTTCAGGATAATCGCTTCTATGGTCTTACATCGACCGTGAAACCTGGTGGTGCTTCAATCTTCCACCTCCGCACAGGCGCTAACGATCCACATATGAATCTACGTAGCGAGCCAGTAATAGTAATACGTCAAGAGGGTGAAGCTTCGCACATCTTTGCTTCGACGCTCGAAATGCATGGTAGTTACGACCTTAACATTGAAAAGACAATTGGTACAAACCCTGAAATTGCCAAGATTGAGACAATCTATGATAGTGAGGAGTATACCGCTGTACGTTTGACAAATGTCGATGGTGAGCAGATGGTCGCAATTGTTAACAATACCAAATCCGACAAGTCGAAACACTCAATAGAGATCGACGGTGACAAATATAGTTGGAGTGGTAACTACTACCTAAGTTTCGCAAAATAAACCAAATCTATAAACTAAACTAATTTAAATTAAGCTATTATGAAAACAAGAAGCGCAAACTTTCTACTTGAGAGTGAATTGAAATGGGAAAATCCAGGTCCAGGAATCACACGTCAAATCATGGGTTACGATGGTCAAATTATGCTTGTCAAAGTTCTCTTCGAGAAGGGCTCTGTAGGTACCGTTCACGAGCACTTCCACTCACAGTCGACATATGTTGTAAGTGGAAAATTTGAAGTCGAGATCAATGGAGAGAAGAAGATCCTTCAAGGTGGTGATGGTTTCTATATTGAACCAGATGCACCTCACGGAGCTGTATGTCTCGAAGCAGGTATCTTGATTGATGTATTCTCTCCTATGCGTGAAGATTTTCTTAAATAATCTTTTGACGCTATGAAAATTAAGAATCTAAGATGGATTGTTCTTTCGCTTATTGCGTTGGTTACGATCATCAACTATCTCGACCGTGGAACGCTCAACTATATGTTCCTTGTTGGTCAGTCTCATGAGTTTACTGTCACGGATGCTCCTGTAGAGGGCAAATACACTGTATGTTTGTCGGGTGATACCTACACCTTCTACGATCAAAAAGGCGAGGTGGCTTGTACTGCTCCCCTCTCTGATCCAGCGATGAAAGTAGTGAACAACACTATTACTTATAAAGTAAATGCTGGAATCGCTCACGATCTTGGTTTGGTTGATCCTAATCTCACGGTAGGCGAGCAAGATGAGCAGGGTAAGAGCGTGTTGTCGATCATCACAATCTTCTTTATGATTGCCTATGGTATAAGTCAGCTTGTATCAGGTAAGATCTACGACAAGATTGGTACGCGTAAGGGTTTCTCACTGTCAGCTATAATTTGGGGTGCTGCTGATGCACTCACCTCGTTGGCTTCGGGAAAAGTCTCTCTCATCGGTTTCCGTATGGCTCTTGGTTTGGGTGAGGCTGGTCCTTGGCCTGGAACCGTAAAGTCAAACGCGGAGTGGTTCCCAACTAACGAACGTGCGTTGGCACAAGGAATTTTTGGCGCTGCTGCATCTGTTGGTAGCATCTTGGCTCCTATCATTATCCCTATCCTCTTTATCGCTTTTGGTTGGAGAGTAGCATTTGTAGTTGTCGGTTGTTTGGGTATTGCTTGGGTTATTCCATGGTTGTTGATCAATAAGAAGGCTCCTAAGGAGCATCCTTGGATCACAGACGAGGAGAAGCAATATATCATCGATGGTCAACCAAAATGCGACACTGCCGCAGTTGTTCCAGCTGGTAAAACTTGGGGTCAACTCTTGCGTGACGTGCGTAACTACTCACTTATCTTGGGTCGTTTCTTCCTCGATCCAATCTGGTGGATGTTTGTTACATGGTTGCCAATCTACCTCAAACAGGTCTTTGATCTCGATATCAAAGAGATTGCTGCTTCGGCTTGGGTGCCTTATGTGGGTGCTGCTGCGGGTAGTATCATCGGTGGTTGGTTCTCGGGTTACCTTATCCGTTCTGGCAAATCGCTCAACTTCGCTCGTAAATGTGCTATGGTTGTTGGTGGATTGATTATCCTTCCAGGAATGTACTTTGCTGCTACTGCCACCTCGGTTACTGTTGCTGTTATCTGCATGGCATTTGTGTTGGGTGGATTCCAATTTGCGATGGTCAATATGCAGACTTTGGCGAGCGACCTTCACTCAGGTAAAACTGTTGGTTCGTTGGCTGGTTTGGGTGGTGTATCTGCCGTATTGGGTACCTTGATCGGTATGTGGTTGGTTCCAATGATTACTTCGGGAGCTAACTGGACTCTATTTTTTGTGATGTGTGGTGCAATGGTTCCACTATCGTTACTTGCGGTATTCTGCTGTGTTAAGAAAATTGAACCTATTGAAGAATAAAACATTCAAAATAATTAATATTAAAAAAACAAATTATGAAATTACAATCAAAAGTCGCTATCGTAACTGGTGGTGCAAGAGATTTGGGTAGAGCAATCTCTATCAAATTGGCTTCTGAGGGAGCAAAGGTAGTCGTTAACTATTTCGACAATGAGGCTGATGCTCAAGAGACAGCTGAGATCATCAAAGCGGCAGGTGGTGAGTGTATCACAGTGCAAGGCGATATGACCAAAGAGGCTGAGGTTAAGGCATTGGTTGCTAAGGCAGTTGAGGCTTATGGCAATGTTATCGACGTTTTGGTTAATGTAGTAGGTGGTATCGTAGGTCGTAAGAAGATCACCGAGCAAGATGAGAAATGGTATAACTTCTTGATGGATGTTAATATGAAGAGCTGTTGGTTGTGTACCAAAGAGGTAGTTCCTTTTATGACAAACGGAGGTTCTATCATCAACTTCTCTTCGCTTGCTGCTCGTGACGGTGGTGGCCCAGGTGCTTCGATGTATGCTACAGCGAAGGGTGCTGTTATGGTATTTACTCGCTCTATGGCTAAGGAGTTGGGACCTCAAGGTATCCGTGTTAATGCTGTTGCTCCAGGAACTATCGCTACATCGTTCCACGATATCCACAACACTCCAGAGAACCGCGAGCGTATGAAGGCTATCTATCCATTGCGTCGTGAGGGCGATGCAGGTGATGTTGCAGATCTAATCGCATTCTTGGCTTGTGATGATTCTGACTATATCTCAGGAACAAACATCGATATTAATGGAGGTATGTTCTTCTCTTAGTAGATAGAATATATTGCAATTTAATGGTAGTCAACCGCAAATAACCTAAGTGGTTGACTACCTTAAATAAGAGTGCTGATATAACCTATGCAATTTTGTGTGCGAAGGTGCTCTTATCAAGCATGGCGATTACTTTGAGGGTTTTGCCGTGCACTTACAACCTAAAAAACATAATTAACCTATGAAACATTTAGCAACTTTAAAGAGAATTATTGGCTGCATCTTGCTGCTGTTAGTATCTCAAACTTCGTTTGCTCAAGTTAAGATTACGGGTAATGTAGTCGATGAGCAGGGTGAAACTCTTGTTGGAGTAAACGTTACAATTGAGGGAAGTACACAAGGTACGCTTACCGATATAGATGGTAACTTCTCTCTTAGCGTTCCTTCAAAAAAGTCTATCGTCGTGGTGTCGTATATTGGTTACCAAACCCAAAGCTATGTGGTTGGTGCACGTACCAAATTCGACGTGATACTTGTGGAGGATTCACAAATGATAGACGATGTTGTCGTGGTTGGATATGGTGTTCAGAAGAAGTCTCACTTGACGGGTTCTGTTTCGAAGTATGCCAACGAAAATTTAGCCGATATGGCTGTAACTGGCGTAGACCAAGCTCTTCAAGGTCGTATTGCCGGTGTAAATATTACTAATACCACGTCTGAGGCGGGTTCAACTCCTCAAATTCGTGTGCGTGGTATGGGTTCAATTAGTGCAAGCAACGAGCCACTTGTAGTGGTCGATGGTTACCCCTCTTCTGATGGACTTTCGATGGTCGACATGAACGACGTTGAGTCTGTTGAGGTGCTTAAGGATGCTGCATCATCTGCAATCTACGGTTCACGTGGTGCAAATGGTGTGATCCTTGTGACAACTAAGTCGGGTAACGCCTCTGAGCCAAAGTATGCGATTAAGACATACACTGGTATCAAGAGCGCTTACACTCTACACGATATGATGACAACCGGCGAATACCTCGATATGCTCTACGACGAGGAGGATAAAGGCGGTGCATCTGTAGGTAGTCAACAAGAACTTTGGGGCTATATGATTGGCTTAGATGGTTGGGAAGATACCAACTGGCAAGAGGTTGCTATGCGCGATGTAGCTACCGTAAATAGCCTATCATTTAGTGTCTCTGGTGGCAAAGAGGGTACCAAATATTATATCTCAAGTAGCTATGTGGCTGATGAGGGTATTATGCAAAATAGCTCTTACGATAAATTTAATGTGCGTCTTAAGGTCGACACAAAACTCTCTGATGCTGTATCGGTAGGAGTTAATATCGCACCAACTTACACCAAGAAAGAGTCTAACACAGCAGGTTATATCGACTTTATTCGTACCTACTCTTGGATGCCAGCATTCCACAACGAGCTCTCAGCAGCCCTCACAGGTCAGGAGGTTGGTTCTGCTTCGCATGGTCGTCACTACGGCTCTATCGACTTCACCTATTGGGATGAAGATGCTGAAGAGAGTGTGGATGTAATGGGTCAATCAGCTTGGGGAACTTCAAACAACAACCCTTACTTCAAGATGATGAACGACCGTCGTTACTATGAGACTTATGCTCTCCAAACTTCGGCATATATCAATATCAATATCACAGACGACCTTATCTTCCGTTCATCGAATGGTTTCTACTTCAAACAATATGGTCAAGAGCGTTACCACAACGCAAATACCTCATCGGAGGGTGATACCAACTACGCGCTTCTCTACTCTAAGATGACTCTCGACCTTTTGAGCGAGAATACCTTGAACTACGTGAAGGACTTCGGGAAGCACTCTGTAACCGCTTTGCTTGGTTACACTGCAAATACAACAAACAATCGTTGGTCTCAAATTTATGGTACAGGTTTCCCAACAGACTTGGTTCCAACACTTAATGCTTCTACCAATATTACAATTACCGATGAGGATGGTGATCGTGTAACATACTCTGAGGAGTCAGACGAGATTCTTGTATCTGTTTTGGGTCGTCTTACCTATAGCTACGACGATAAATATCTCCTTTCTGCTTCGGCTCGTGGTGATGGTTCTTCAAAATTTGGACCTGACAATCAATGGGGTTACTTCCCTTCGGCATCTTTTGGATGGCGTGTGACCGAGGAGCCTTTTATGAAGGATCTTGATTTTATCAATCAGCTTAAGGTTCGTGCAAGTTGGGGTATAACAGGTACCAACGATATCGATAACTATGCAGCTTACAACACTCTTTCTGGTTCTGATTACACATTTGGAACTTCATCATCTGTAACCGCAGGTTTGGCTAACACAAGCGATACGCTTGGCAACACATTCCTTTGTTGGGAGCAAACCGAAGAGTATAACTATGGCGTGGATCTTAGCTTCTGGGGCTCTCGCCTCAATGTAACGGCAGATTACTACTATTCAATCACTCAAAGTATGTTGTTGGAGCAACCAGCAATGGCAATCACTGGTTACTCAAACTTCTGGAATAATATTGGTCGTGTGCGTAACAAAGGTTTTGAGTTTGATATCAACTCATACAATATCGACAATAAGAACTTTAAGTGGACTACAAATCTTAATCTTGCATTCAATGACAACCGCCTTCTTGAGTTGAGTAGCACTCAAACAGAGCTTCTCTCTTATGGTGAGCGTAATGAAATCTACTTGGCACGCGTAGGAGATCCAGCAATTCAATTCTTTGGCTATGAGACAGATGGTATCTGGACTTCGCAAGCTGAGATCGATGATTCAGGACTTACATTTGCAGTGGGTAACTCTCCAGTTGCAGGTACACTTAAACTTGTTGACCAAAATGGTGACAATATTATCAATGCTGATGACCGCACGACTTTGGGTAGTACATTTGCAGACTACACTTGGGGTTTGACAAATACATTTAAGTATAAGAATATTGATCTTTCATTCCAAATCTACGGTTCGATGGGCGGTAAGGTGATGAATGGTGATGGTTACTACTCTGAGATCAAGAAGTTTGATAAGGCATTTACCACAAATCGTTTTATCTCTGAGGAGTATCCAGGTGATGGACAAACTCCAACATTCTCCACAAGTGGTTTCACCGGTTGGGAGCTTACCGATTACCTTGTTGAGGATGCTACATATATCAAATTGAGCGATGTAACAATTGGTTATACATTTAGCAAAGATATGCTCAAGAAGATTGGTTTGTCTAAGCTACGTATCTATGCAACAGGTCAAAACCTTCTCTACTGGTGGACCGACGACTACACAGGTATCAACCCAGAATCACGCTACACAAGCAGTGCATACAGCTCTCCACTTGTAGCAGGTTACCAACGTGGTGTCTATCCAATCGCAAGAACTATGACAGTTGGTCTTGATATTAATTTTTAATTAGGAACATTTTAAAATAAAGATTATGAAACTATATAAGTATATACCTATGTTGTTGTTAGCCTCTTCGCTTGTCAGCTGCGAGATTGAGAGACTGCCAATATCAGAGTTGAGTGAGGATATTTACTACACTACAGCGGACCAACTTGCGACAGGACTTGTATCATGTTATGCTGGATTGCAAGAGCCAATGAAGTATGAGTGGAAGTTGACAGAGATGCGTTCCGACAACACTCGCGTTGAGCAATTGACAAGTACATCAACTGCAACTATCGCCAATATTGAGTTCGATAAGTGTGCTGTAACAACTACCAACCCAGCAGTTTATGACTACTGGTATGCAACATACAAAAATATTGCAAATTGCAACACTGTGCTCGACGCAATAGATGTTGTAACCGAGACCGCTACAGCCAACGAGATTGAGGGTCAAGCACGTTTTATTCGCGCATACCACTACTTCAACTTGGTTCGTCTCTTTGGACCAGTCTTTATCGTGGAGACACGTATCTCGGCGCAAGAGGCTGTCGACTACTCTCGTGTTCCAGTTGCTGAGGTTTACGACTTTATTATCGAAGATCTTGAGCAAGCTGCTTATATGCTGGATGATGTAGATTATAGTTCAAGCGATGTTGCACGTGTGACCCAATGGTCTGCCAAGGCGCTTTTGGCTAAGGTCTATATGACACTTCACGACTACTCAAAGGCTAAGGAGTATCTCTATGATGTATATTATAATAGTGGTCACTCTCTGTTGGCTAACTACGACGATGTATTCGATATTGGCAATGAGTGTAACTCAGAGATTCTATTTACTATCCGTTATACCTCTGGTGGTATTGGTCTTGGTAGCCCATTCGGTAACTGGTTTGCACCTGAGCAGAGTGGTGATTCGGTGATTGCTAATGATGGTAATAGCTACAACTACCCTTCGTCAATTATCATAGATTCGTATTTGGTCTCTGCTGCTGACTCTGCAACTGGAGCTGAGGCAGTCTACGACCTTCGCAAGGATAATAACGTGAGAGAGGGTTACTACAATAGTACCAACACTTGGATCGACGATGCATTTGTCAACAAATATATCTCACCAATCACCAACGATGAAGATGGTGACAAGGATTGGCCTATTATCCGTTTTGCAGATGTTGTTCTTCTCTTTGCCGAGGCTATCAACGAGACTGAGGGTCCTGCTGGAGCAATCGAGTATATCAATATGACTCGCTCGCGTGCTGGTCTTGCTGCGCTCGATGCTGCCGACTA
Source organism: Rikenellaceae bacterium (assembly GCA_044433965.1). Taxonomy (GTDB): domain Bacteria; phylum Bacteroidota; class Bacteroidia; order Bacteroidales; family Rikenellaceae; genus Alistipes. The sequence continues at coordinate 20,878 of JAWXTF010000017.1, forward strand.
CACCACGAAGCACTCAATGCGTATGGCACTCGAAGATGAGCGCCAAAAAGAGTTCGCTTTCGAAAATCAACGTTGGTTCGATATCGTTCGTACTGATCGAGTTCTTGAGATTGTAAATGGAGCATATGACGATGATCCATTCTATGCTGAGGCTATGGAGGATGAGGGTCTCTACATCGAGGAGGTGACCGAGAATGCTATCTTGTTGCCAATCCCTCAAGAGGAGATTGATGCTAACCCAAATATTACACAAAACGCAGGTTACTAACCAATAATATTGAGTACAATGAAAACAATGAATTATATAAAGGCTCTTTTTGTAGGTGCTCTTTGTACGCTCTTTGCGAGCTGCCAAGAAGATGTCTACGTGGCAACCGTTACCGTAGAGGATCCTATTGTTACCGATTTTGAACCTAAGTCGGGCGAGGTAGGCACAGAGGTTACTATCTATGGTGAAAATCTTCACATCATTAAGAATGTATACATTGGTGGCGGCGAAGCCCCAATCAAATACCGTATTGACCAAAATCAAATGGTAGTAACTGTTAGCACAGATACTCGTAGTGGTGGAATCGAGGTTATTAACAACTTCGATACATCTGCTACTTACGACTCAGAATCATTTACGGTAACCTACAAAACTCCAGTTGTGGAGAGTGTAGATTTGCCTAAGACCGAGAATGAACCAATCGAGACCGAGGTAACCGACGGCAGTTGGGGTGAAGTTGGTCAGATGGTAGTCTTCTATGGTGAATATCTACACTTTGTCGATGAGGTTCTCTTTGGTGATACTCCGGGTACAATCATCACTCAACGCGAGGATGAACTTGTTGTTGAGATTCCACTTATGGATGTCTCTTCGGATGTTGATCTTACATTGACTTACTTCGATGGTAGCTCCGATGCCGCAGTTGACCAGGGTCTCTTCCACGTTATCGTGCTTATACCTCAAATCACAACAGTGCTTCCTGAGTCACTTACCAAATACTCGCCAATGACTCTTGAGGGTTATAACTTGGATCTAATCAGCAGTCTATATGTTATGAATGATGACCAGGAGAGTGTCTCTTTGAGAATTATCAGCAAGTCTGCAAACTCAATCACAATTGATATTGCTACTAACTTCTTCGCTTCGGACTACAATGATGACTATACAGAATCTACCGAGACACTTCTTGGATTTACGGGAGCAGTCTACATGGTCTACAACGGCGATAAGGTTGATGAGATAGCAAGTGAGATGAAACTTTATGGTGATCCAAACGAGGCGCGTTACACCACTTACAAGAATATCTATATGAGTGGACGTTCAAACTCTTCTTATGGTAATGGTGACGACAAAGCATTCCTCGACTTCGATACAGGTGTTGTCTATGACGCTTGCGGTATTGTTGACAACTACGCAACCCTCGATATCATGTTCTACGATAGTGGTGCTAACCAAGCTAAGATCAACGGTGCTCACAACTCATCGGGAACCTACAAGAACTACAAGTGTAGTGATGTGGCACTTAGTTCACTAATCTCAGATTGGAGCCCAACGGCAACAGGTACTACAATTAAGTTCCGTACATTGGATCCATCCGATGCAGACCACAAAGCTCTTATCGACGCTTACGAGGCTGGTACTATTGTCTACCTAAGCGCTACTGCTGGCGACGATGGTACTTATGTAGCCGATGATCCACTTGTGGCAGCTATCGATGCTCCAGGAACATCTTCTCCAATTCTCTATGCAAGTTTGAGTGCTTATAACGCAGGTCAAATGGATACAGGTACCTATAGTTATGTGCTTATGCACAAATCTACACCAGACGTGAAGTATGGTATTATGAAGGTTCAATCGCTTACTTTGAATCCTGATAATAGCTATGGTCAATCGATGATTATAGATGCCATCTGGTCGCTTTAATAAGATCCTACTAATCAGTTCTGGGCTATCCTAACCCTGGGTAGTCCAGAACTTTTTGAATAAAAAATAATTATGAAAAGAAACTTTTTAATTTTGCTTTTGGCATCGTTGTGCTCATGTAGTACTTCAGCCAAAACCATTGAGGTGAGCAATGCTCATGATTTCAATGAGGCTGCTAAAAAGGCTGTAGCAGGCGATACTATAGTACTCGAAAATGGCGTTTGGAATGACTCTCGCCTATTTGTGAAACGTGGTAAGGGAGCTGCCGAAGCTCCTATTGTGGTGATGGCAGAGACCAAAGGTGGGGTAGTCCTTATGGGAAACTCCTCAATCAGCATCTCGGGAGAGTATGTAAATGTTTCGGGCTTGGTCTTTACGGGCGAGACTCCAGGAATTGAGAATAAATATGTGATCGAGACTAAGACCGCTAAAGGTGAGTATGCCAACAACTGTATAATCAGCGATTGTGTGGTTGATTCATTCAACCCAAGAGTAAAAAGTATACAAACTACGTATATTAGTGTGTGGGGTAAGAATAATGTCGTAAAAAATTGCTATCTTGCGGGCAAAACTTGCAAAGGTCCTACGATGATCGTATGGCCAAACGACGAGCTTAGCCAACAAAACCACCACCGTATCTATCGTAACTACTTCGGTAAGAGACCTTCATATGGTGCAAACGGCGGCGAAACTCTTCGTGTGGGTACCAGTCAAGTTTCGAAGAGTAACTCCAATACAATCATTGAGGAGAATCTTTTCGATAAGTGTGATGGTGAGGTTGAGATCATTTCGATAAAATCTTGCGAGAACCAGGTTATCAACAACACTTTCTTTGAGTGTCAAGGTGGTATGACTCTTCGTCATGGTGATCGCAATATCGTAACGGGTAACTTCTTCAATGGTAATGAGGTTCACAATACAGGTGGAGTTCGCATTATCAACGAGGGACACACCGTCGAAAACAACCTCTTCTACAAGCTTCGTGGAACTAACTTCTACTGTAGCTTGGCTATTATGAATGGTGTTCCAGGAACTCTTATCAATGGCTACCACAAGGTGGTTGATGTTGATATCAAGCACAATACATTTGTAGAGTGCGGTTCATACTTTGAACTTTGCGTAGGTAAGGGCGACCGTGACCGCGATGATAAACCAGAGAATGTTGACATCTCTAAGAATATGATCTATGGTGTCAATATGAAGGATCTGATCTCGGAGCATGACAGCGACCACGGAGTGAAATTTAGCGATAACGTTATCTTTAACTCCAAAGGAGCATTGGCGGAGTCTGTTACCAAGAGCGTTGAGTTTAAGCCAAGTAATACGGGAGTAACTATTCCTGTTTACGAGGATTATGGTATTGATTGGGCAGCCGACAAATTTATTCCTAACGAGACGAATTGCGGTCCTCAATGGTACCTCGATGAGCTTCGTGCAAAGGAGGCTGCGGCGCCTGCTCCACAGAAGCGTGCAGTGGTGGCAGGAACTAACCTTTTGGCTAAAGCTATCGCAGAGGCAAACAGTGGCGATGTTTTGGTTTTGGCTGAGGGCTCACACGTCATCACCGAGCCAATCGAGATTCACCGCGATGTGACTCTTAAGGCTGCAAAGGGTGCAGATGTTGTTGTTGAGATTGAGAGCAAGGCCGATACTGTGTATGGCTTTGAGATCTATACAGGCATTCTCAATATTGAGGGTGTTGATTTTGATGGTAAGGGACGTGCTAATGCTGCAAATTACCTATTTACAACGGGTAAAGAGGCGTGTCACAACTTCCATCTTGTGATGAATGATTGCGAGATCTACAACTTTAATGTTGAGGATGGTGGCGCAATATTTAAGGCATATCCTAATGGTTGTGGAGACTATATCATTATGGAGGATTGCTATGTTTACGACTGCTTCCGTGTATTAAACTTGGCTGCTGAGGTTGAGTTGCAAGGTAAGTACAACTCTGAGTATGTGATTCTTAAAGATACGAAGTTTGAAGATATAACCGAATGGGTACTGCACTACATCCGTTTGGGTGTCGAAGATTCAACACTCGGAGGCAACCTTTTAGTCGAGGATTGCCGTTTTACTAACGTTTATCCTGACAAACCAGAGTCAATTATTATGACCGATGGAATCAAGAAGGTTGCTATGAAGGGCAACAAAGGTTTACAATAGTAAAATAAACTAAACAGATTAAAAAAATTATGAAAGTAGTAACAATGGGCGAGATTCTACTTCGCCTATCAACTCCAGGGAACAAACGTTTTGTTCGTTCTGACTCATTTGATGTAATTTATGGTGGTGGCGAGGCTAACGTTGCTGTTAGCTGTGCTAACTATGGTCACGAGGCATACTTCGTCTCTAAGCTTCCAACTCACGAGATTGGTCAAGCGGCAGTTAATGCTCTTCGTCAATTTGGTGTACACACCGACTTCATCGCTCGTGGTGGCGACCGAGTAGGTATCTATTTCCTCGAAACAGGTGCTTCAATGCGTCCATCGAAGGTTATCTACGACCGTGCCGCTTCGTCTATCGCTGAGGCAACAGTTGCAGATTTCGATTTCGATGCAATCATGGAGGGTGCTGCTTGGTTCCACTGGTCAGGAATTACTCCTGCTCTTTCGGCTGAGTCTGCTGAGATGACACGTTTGGCTTGTGAGGCTGCTAAGCGTCACGGAGTAACTGTCTCTGTTGATCTTAACTTCCGTAAGAAGCTATGGACTAAGGAGAAAGCACAATCTATCATGCGTCCACTTATGGAGTATGTTGACGTTTGTATCGGTAACGAAGAGGATGCTGAGCTTTGCTTGGGCTTCAAACCAGATGCTGATGTTGAGGGTGGTCACACCGATGCTGAGGGCTACAAGACTATCTTCAAGCAGATGGCAGAGACTTTCGGATTTAAGTATGTTGTATCAACTCTTCGTGAGTCATTCTCTGCAACTCACAACGGTTGGAAGGCAATGATCTACAACGGTGAGGAGTTCTACACCTCTAAGCGTTACGACATCGAGCCTATCGTTGACCGCGTAGGTGGTGGTGACTCATTCTCTGGTGGTATCATCCACGGACTTTTGACTAAGCCAAACCAGGGTGAGGCGTTGGAGTTTGCTGTAGCTGCTTCAGCTTTGAAGCACACTATCAATGGTGACTTCAACCACGTATCTATTGAGGAGGTTGAGGCGTTGGCAGGCGGTGACGCTTCTGGACGTGTTCAAAGATAAGAAACGAAGTTTCTAAATCCAAACTTGTTTGGTGCCCGCGCGGCATTAGCGCAGTCCCCTGCTACACGCCACACACGCGTAAATTGCTATTTTTTGTAAAAAAATAGCTCGTGTGGCGCAATATAAAGTTACGTATTTGAGGTTTTTGTGAACCTCCTGCCCTCGCGTGATTTTTTTGCAAAAATCACAATTTTCGAGTGAGGGCAGTGTGCACACTTACGTTTGGGACTGTCCTGCGCGGACTGCGGCGGGGTGCTCCCCGCGGAGCTATAATATAAAATATTAAAAAGATGGCAAGATTTACAAAATTGCAAGTGCTTAATGCAATGCAATCAACTGGTATGGTACCAGTATTTTACAATAAAGACGCTGAGGTGTCTAAGAAAGTTTTGAAGGCGTGCTACGATGGTGGTGTTCGTGCTTTCGAGTTCACCAACCGTGGTGACTTCGCAAGTGAGGTCTTTATCTCTCTTGTGAAATTCGCTGAGAAGGAGTGCCCAGAGATGATCTTGGGTATTGGCTCAATCGTTGACGCTCCAACAGCTGCTCTCTATATGCAGTATGGCGCTAACTTTATCGTAGGTCCTTACCTTAACCCTGAGGTTGCTAAGGTTTGTAACCGTCACTTGGTTCCTTACACCCCTGGTTGCGGTTCAGTAACCGAGATCGGTATGGCTCAAGAGTTGGGTTGTGACCTAACAAAGGTGTTCCCAGCAGGTAACGTGGGAGGTCCATCATTCGTAAAGAACGTGAAGGCTCCACTTCCATGGTCAAACATCATGGCAACAGGAGCCGTTGAGCCAACTGAGGAGAACCTCACAGCGTGGATCAAGGCAGGTGTAATGTGTGTAGGTATGGGATCTCAACTCTTCCCAGCAGACGTAATTAAGTCTGAGGATTGGGGAGCAATTGCAGAGAAGTGCCGTTTTGCACTCGACGTTATAGCTAAATTGCGTTAGCAGTTAGCTTGTTTATTTAGGTTTAGTTTGGTGAAGCTATTGAGGGTATATGCTCTCGATAGCTTCTTTTTGTTGAATTATTTCTATAATATTTATTAAGTTGAATAAATATTTGCGATTTTGTTAAAAATAATTGGTAAACCATTTTGTTTTATCGATTATATACGCTATATTTGCTATAGTATTTTTGGTTGACCAGTTTAACCTACTTGTCAATTTGCAATATGTCTACCTCTAACCAACTTTAGGTTGAGATTTACGCCCGAAAAGACTAAATATAAATAATTTAAAACCTTAAAACCTAATTTATTATGACAAGAAAATTTCTTATTCTCTCAGCTGCATTTGCTTTGGCAGTAAGCTGTGCGGAGTCTGGAACAGACGATACCGCAGGAGGTACAGACCAAGGAGGAACCCAACGAGAACCAGTTGATGTAACTTTTGTGGTGACACCTCCAACAATCGACACTCGTGCAGATTTAACACTTAATGGCAGTGCAATGAGTGTTGCATGGGCAGCAGGTGAAGAGTTAGGCGCCTATTCGGTCGAGGACAATCTCGTGGATAAATTTACTATGGGCGACGAGAACTATTTCTCGGGTTCAACAGCTGCCAAGAGCGTCCGTTTGGTCTACCCATATGATGCTGATGCAGTGACCGGTGACGAGTATAGTGTGAGCGTTGCGAGCCAAACTTGCAACTTAGACTCTCCAGCGACAGAGGTGAGCTCGGCAATGATGTTTGTCAGCACAAAGGTAATTACAGTTGCCGATAGCGTCTCTGTGGCAATGACATATGCTTTGGCTGCAATGCAATTTGACATCGATTTTATTGGTCTTGAAGAGGATGTTGAGTATACTCTCACCAATGTTACACTCAAGGATGTACCACTCACAGCCAAGATAGACCTAACAGACGATATCGACGAGAGTAGTTTTGTTAGCTATACGAGCGATGGCGATATGCCAATCTCAATCACCAATACTCCGGTGGTTGTTTCGGAGCAGACATATTCGGTGTTGGCAACAGCAATTCCTTTTGACCGTGCGGCGGGAGAGGGTGTAACAGTTGAGATTACTCTATCGGTTAATGAGGGTGGTGCAACAACTCCAACACTCTATACAACAGTTATCACAAATGAGGCTGCTGTAGAGTATCTTAGTGGTGGCTACTACACTATTCCTGTGAAGTGTGTGGTTAACGAAGTTGTTGAGCCAGAGGAACCAGAAGAGCCAGAGGAGCCAGAGGTTGAGTTGGGCGAGACCGATAACTACTATTACTACAAGGATGTTACCATTGGAGGTCGTTCGGCAGATGGTGGCGAAGGTTTGGCATTCTTTGACTGCGAAACAGGTATTCTCTACTCGGAGTGTGCAGTGGAGGAGTTGGGAGCAAATGCTGCTACCGTAGTTGACTTTATGGGATATGCTAATGGTGACTATTTTGCAACGGTCTCTCCAGCAAGTGCAACGGGCAAACTTAAGAACTACAAGTGTAATGATGTTGCTATCGCAACAGGTTCTGAACCATTCACCGAGGTCGAGGCAGCACTATATACAGTATCGACTAAATTCCGTGCTTTGGATCCAGCAGATGCTACTCATGCAGCAATCATTGCAGCTTATGAGTCGGGCACATTTGTCTTCTCCGACACCGCATTTGAGGGCATAAGCGATCCAGGTTCAACAACACCAAAGCTTACACCTACTCTAACATCATACGATGCATCAACATTCTCAGTCGATACTTACCAATATGGTTATGTGATGAATGAGGTGACAGGAATGCGTGGTATCATCAAATATACAGCTGTTGTAGATGCTACTGCTTCTGGCAAATATAATAGTGCAACATTTGATCTAATCTGGGAGAAAGGATATGCTCCCGAAGGTGGTGAAGGTGGCGAAGGTGGCACCCCCGATGTAGGAACTGATGCATACTACAAATATACTAATGTAGCGATGAATGGACGTGAGTCGAGTCTTGTTGATGGATCTGTTGATAATGGCTCCTTTATTGATTGTGAAACTGGTATCATCTATACTAACTGCTCCGTTTCGGGCAGTGAGTCAATTGTTGATTTCTTTGTTTACGATCAGTCTGATGCTCAAATTAGTGTTTACTCCCCACAGAATGGTGCAAATACGCTTAAGAACTACAAGTGTGATGATGTTGCAATTACAGAGAGTGGCGCCTGGGACTCTATCCTTGACTCAACAACAGGTACCATTACTAAGTTTAGAGTTCTTGATGAGTCTACTTCGTCTCATGCAACAATGATCGCAGCCTACGAGGCGGGAACAATCGCCTTTGATGACGCCTCATTGGAGGCTTACGATGTCGATACTCCGTCATCATCGGCTCCAAAAGTTACTGGTGCGTCATATCTCTTTATATATAACTTTACAACAGATAAGTATGGTGTGATGAAGGTGCTTACTGTCGGTGGTGTTAACGACGACGGTCGTGCGACAGAGATTACTTTTGATCTTGTTTGGGAGAAGTAATTTTTATTTTTTTTAAGTAGCCCCAAGTTTTGGATGAAAATATCTTATCCAAAACTTGGGGCTACTTAGTTAGCTTTTTAGCGCAAGTAACATCTCTATATGTTTAGCGCTAAGTCTTATCTCGGCTATTAGGCGCTTGAATTTTGCAAGGTTGTGTAGGTCGGTACCCATCATACTGTAGAGACCATGCTCAAGTAAGTAAAGAGCATTCTTGGAGACCTTTGAGCCGTATAGGTTTGCAAAGGAGAGTAGATTGAGTTGCAGTTTGTACTCTCGTTCGTGGAGAGTGTGATATTTTGAGCGAGGCATATATAGATATCGCTCAGGGTGGGCAATGATTGGGTTTATTTGCTCTATGCAGATCTCATAGAGTAGTTCGTCGAGGTTGTATGGCGCTGAGAAGTAGGATGTCTCTACAAGGATATTGTTCTTCTCGATCAATCGAGGTTCTCCGTTTTTTATCTGGTTGAGAAATCCACTATCTAACATATACTCAGATCCTAAGGTGAGTTTTATCTCACCTTGATATGCTCTCTTGAGAGAGCTGAAAGCAGCATTGATTTGGTGGCTCTTCTCGTTGACTCCCACCATCACATGAGGTGTGAGTACCACTTCGCTAATGCCTATCTGTTCGAAGTGGGAGAGAACCATCAATGACTCCTCTAATTGTTGCACGCCGTCGTCTACACCTGGTAGAGTGTGGTTGTGATAATCTGTAAGACCTTTAAATATAGGAGTTTCGGCGAGTTTGTGTTTCCTTGAAAAAAATAGCATGTGTCGTGGTATTATTTATTTTTAATAATCTTGGTAGTGTATCTCATTAGACACCCAGAATATCTCTCAACCAATGTTGGCTCTTCTCCTCCTCATTTCCATATCCATAACCATATCCGTATCCATAACCATAGGAGGTAGATTTGTAATCTACACCATTGAGTATCAGTCCCATATTGGGAAGTTTTTCACTTTGGTATAACTCCTCTATATCGGCGAGGAATCGTTTGTCGAATTTTCCGGCTCTAATAACATATATAGATTGGTCGCACAGCCGTGCACAAATTGCAGCATCAACAACAACCCCGTAGGGAGGATTGTCGATAATAACATAATCATATTTGGTGCGGAGCCTCTCGATAACACCTGCTAACCTTTCGCTTTTGAGAAGCTCAGCAGGGTTGGGTGGAAGCGAGCCTGAGGAGATGATATCAAAGGGTACACCAGGTGAGTAGGGGCGTATCACTTGGTCGATATCCGTTATGCGAGCACTTAAGTATTGGCTTATGCCGGGTACTTTGATGCCAACGCCTGATGCCTTGGAGAGAGTTCCCTTGCGAATATCTAAGTCGACTATAACCACGCGAGCGCCGCTAAGGGCTATGCTCATTGCCATGTTAATTGCTGTGAATGTCTTTCCCGAGTCAGGGTTGAGCGAAGTTAATTGAAGCACCCTACACTTTGATTTGGTATTGAGACTCATAAAATCTATATTGTCGCGCACGATTTTAAATGCCTCACTGATAGCACTTCTGCTCCCCTCCACGACAACTAATTCGCCTGTGGATGCAGATCTTTCGAGTGGGATATCTCCAATGTAGGGTATGGAGGTAGCGCTCTTAATGTCGTTTCGTGTGAGGATCGAGGTGTTGAAGAGCGCTTTGATGTATAGTGCTATCGAGGGTATTGTGAGAGCTATGAGAAAGCTTATGAGGATGAGAAGCTTTTTGTTTGGCGCTATGGGTTTGGTACTTCCCTCGGCATAATCTACTATTCGGCAATTGCTCTCGGTGATTGAGCGCTGAAGTTCGCTCTCCTCTTTTTTGTTGAGTAGATATAGATAGAGTTGTTCTTTGATAAGTTGTTGACGTTCAACGCTCACTATATATTTTTGTTGTGTGGGTAGATCCTTGATCTTATCTAAGTTCTCGCTCTCCTTTTTTGTGTAGTTGCGCACTTGTATTTCGAGGGCTTCGATAAGGTTGTTGATCGACAGAAGTATCGAAGAGCGCATGTTTGTCAATAGATTCTGGTAATCATTAACAATGGGGTTGTTTGTGCTACTATTGTTAAGAAGTTTTTTTAGTGTGCTCATAGCCGTGTTGTACTCTGTTATTTGAGCTGAAAGGTTGCTCTCTGTAATTCCGACATTTACAGGTAGCAGATTATTTATATTGGAACTATCTTCCATATAGTTTTTCATATATTGAGCCATGCTCAATTGGTTATTGACATCAAGGTTTGCTTGATCTATAAGTGTTACCCGTTCGAGATGCATGCTGCCCTCAGAGATCACATCCGTTAGGTTGTTGCGTCTTTTGAACTCCTCGATTTCGGAGTCTACAGCCTTCAGGTCGGCTTCGATGATTGAGAGGCGTTCATCGATAAATTGGGATGTGTTGGTAAGTATCACATTTTTGTCGTTGATCGCGTCGTCGCTGTAGACCTCAATTAATGTATTTATGATATCCTCTGCACGCTCTGTGTTCTCGTCGGTGATTGTGATTGTTATCAGCGATGCAAATTTATCTACAAGTGCAACTGTCAGCCTCTTACCAAACTCCTGTGCTACCTTGCGTGGGTTGTCTCGTGTGACAAAAATAGGTATATTTAGATACTCCTCACTCATAAACATTGTGGGCAAAATGACGAAACTGCCATATTCGGTGTTGATCTCGCCGCCAATGGCTACAACCATATCTTTGAGCTTTATCTCCTCTTTTGAGTCTTTAGCGCTGTAGAAGGTCAGCTCGGAGATCTCTGCATTGCCATTATCAAGTAGTTTGAAGGTGAAGCTAATATCCTGATTAGGCGCTATATCACTAAATTTTACATCGATTGGAGTTCTCTTGTAGAGGTCACTCTTGCGTAATTTTGTGCGAATTGCATAGTTGGTCTCCAGATGGAGACGCTCCACAACTTCATACATCAAACGATTACTCTCGAAGAGACCAATCTCGTTGTATACCGAGCCACCACCCATGCTAAATATCTCCTGAAAGGCAGCAGCTTCGCTAACACTGCCACCTCGTCCCTCATCTTCGACAATTACTGTGGCAGTGCGAGAGTAGATATCTGCTCTCGACATTGAGTAGAGTATGCCGACAGCCACCATTACTATTATCGAGAGGAGATACCAAAACCTGTTTTGGAAACAGATCACAGCCAGATCCTTGATGTTGATCTCCTCCTGTGTTTTCGCCTCCCTTTGTGGGGCGTATTGCGTATTATCACTTTTCATTTGTTACAAATCTTCTTTGGTGGTGCACAAAACAATAGTCGTAAAACTTCAATTTGTATGGTTAAAATATATATATCAGTGATAGCAAAACGGAGAGGATTGAGGCGTAAGTGCCTAATGATCTGTTGCTATTTATATCACTTTGACCTGCACGCGCTTTGTTGGGTTCAACGTATACCACATCATTTTGCTGTAGATAGTAATAGGGGGAATTCAATATGTCTCCTTTGCGAAGATCAACCACGGCTAAGTGTCGCACACCATCTTCTTCGCGTATAATCTTTACATTGTCACGCTTGCCATAGATGGTCATATCGCCTGCGAGTGATAGAGCATCAAATATTGTTACTCTATCGCTCGTGAGTGAGAAGCTACCCGGACGCGCAACCTCTCCAATAACTGACACCTTGTAGTTTTGGAATTGAACAGTAACCACAGGATCCATAATAAGACCACGCTCGATAAGCTCCTCTTTGATGTGGGAAGTTAATTGGCTGCGAGTCATGCCTGCCACACGAATCGTACCTAATTGGGGAAAATCTATATTGCCTTGCCCATCAACCAAATATGCCAAAACTGTATTTTGTCCCGTAATGCGTGTTCCTGTCTGGTAGCTGACCAGTGGAAGATTGAATATTTGTGCTAACTCTGCATCCCGACTATTTACCATTATTGCAATTAAATCGTCGTTTTTGATTCTTGCCTCATAGCGCTCGCCAATCTGCTGTTGATAGTTTTGGTCTACTCCTTGGAGATAGGTTATCTTTTTTTGAGAGCCGCAGCTTGTTACTAAAAGAGTTAGAGTGGTGATAAGCCACAATCTTTGTTTATTCATAATCTAAATAGTATACTTTTTTATTGTTGTCAAAAAAAATAGAGTGTATCTGGGTGGCAAATGTAACTAAATATAATTAACTCATCAAAACTCGTGCCGATAGAACATCCTGACACATAGCTCTTAAGGGAGTGAAATATCCATTTAGGCTCTATTTGTACGACAAATAGTAATGAGTTGCATTCGTGGGATTGCGTTCTCGCAAATCGCGGTGTTTGTTGCAGGGGAAACTTACGAAGATATTATCTCTTACTGCCTCCGGCGGGCGGGAACAAGCACCCCTGCGGGTGCGTATTATCGCGCTTGATGCTCGTGCCGCGCGAGCGCGATAAGTAGTTTTTTTCGTGCGTTTACCATGGTATTTGTTGTGATAAACTTGCAGATTTATACTAAAATTACTACCTTTGTTTTTGATGATATTTTGTTATTAACTACAATTTTAACTATATGAAACTACACTTAACACTTATTGCGCTCTCGCTTTCGGCTACAGCGTTACATGCTCAAAACAATATTATTGGTGAGGAGGCGCTTGGCGAGATAAGATCTTCGTACAACGAGGATGCAACAACAAGGGCTCTTCGTAACGCAATTCAGTCAAATAAGAATTTGAAGGAGTTGGCGCTCGACCATGACGTTTTAAATGAGGTGGATCACACATTTAAGTATACCGCTAAGCTCAATACCTCGATCACCGACCAACACTCGTCGGGTCGCTGTTGGATGTTTACTTCGATGAATGTTATCCGTCCACAGCTTGTTGAAAAGTTTAACCTTTCGACATTTGAGTTCTCATATAACTACAACTATTTCTGGGATATCTTCGAGAAGTCAAATCTATTTTTGAGTAATATCATAGAGACAGCTGAGCGCGATGGCGATGATCGAGAGGTTGTTGCTTACTTCTCCTCGCCAGCTGACGATGGCGGAGTATGGAATCATTTCTATAACTTGGCTCAAAAATATGGCGTTGTACCAGCCGATGTTATGCCCGAAACAGTGCACTCCAACGGGACAACATCTATGATCTCTGTAGTGAAGGAGCGTTTGCGTAAGGGTGGAATCGAGATCCGAGATGCTGTTGCTCAAAAGGCTAAAGATAAGGATGTTGAAGCAATAAAGATGGCAACTCTAAAGGACATTTACCGAGTGCTATCGCTCTGCTTGGGTGAGCCTCCCGTAACCTTTGATTGGAAATATACCGACAAGGATGGTAATGTAAAGCGATTGGAGAATTATACTCCACAAAAGTTTTTTGCCGATATAACCCCCGAAAACTACACTCCCGAGAGCTATATTATGGTTATGAACGATCCTACTCGCCCCTACTACAAAGTATATGATATTAAAAATTATCGTAATACCGAGGAGGGTGTAAACTGGATCTATCTCAACTTGCCCAATGAGCAGATTAAGTCTGCTGCATTAAAGTCAATTAAGGCTGGAGAGTCTATGTATATCTCATGTGACGTTGGCAAGGAGCTTAACAGTAGTGCAGGAGTGATGGCTGTAGGTATGTATGATTTGGAGTCTTTACTTGGTATCGACCTGTCGATGGATAAGCGCCAACGAATATTGACACGCCAGAGTGGTTCTTCACATGCAATGACTCTAATGGCTTGTGATACTGACGATAATGACAAACCAATTAAATGGCAAGTAGAGAATAGTTGGGGTAGCGCAGCCGGTCACAAAGGGTATTTAGCATTTACCGATGAGTGGTTCGATAACTATATCTTTAGAATGGTTGTAAAGAGCAACTATCTTGACTCAAATGCGCAAGAGGCGCTCAAAGAATCTTCTACAAAATTACCTGTTTGGGACTATATGTTCTAACCTTTTGTGTGGAGTTGTTAGCTGATTTGTAGCATTTTTTGCTGATTTCTCTATCTATTAAACTTGATAAACCAATACCAACCAATAACCATGAACAGATTATTTATCTCCATAGTAGCGTTTTCTATGGTGCTGACGCTTCAGTCAAAGGCTGCAACTACCACCTCAAATGACGAGGAGAAAGCGGTAGTATTCACAAACGAGATGTATGAGGCATTGGGCTCCCCATACTACTGCGATGTGCCGGAAGGAACAACGGAGTTAGGCTATCGCGCATTTTTCAAATGTGAACTATTTCACTTTGTAACAATCCCAGAATCAGTAACTAAGATTGGTGCAGAGGCATTTTTTAGTTGCGATAATATTACCGTTATTGAGCTGCCCAGCAAGGTTACATACATCGGAGAGAAGGCATTTCAATATTGTGATAATATGGTTGAGATAAATATTCCCAAAGGAGTTACCGTGATTGATAGTTATGCATTCTACTCGTGTGATAATTTGCCTGCACTCGATCTACCCGAAGGGTTGACAAAGATTGGTGATTACGCATTCTATCGCGGTTTTGCTATCGAGACACTCACATTCCCATCGACCTTGCAATATATTGGTGAGTCGGCATATTGGGGCAGCGAGGCTCTTCGATCTGTTGAGATTCCCAGCTCATTGACTCATCTTGGAAAGGATGCGTTCGGCTCATGTGAGGTTCTCAAGGAGATTAAGATCTCTGCAAGTTGTCCTGTTTATGAGCAGGTTGTTGCAGAGTATGGTGATATTGTTGTAACGCAATAGATAGGGTCAACGCAAGAAAATATTATCTCTTACTGCCCTCCGGTGGGCGGGAACAAGTACCCTCGCGTGTGCATACCATTTTGGGCTTAGAGAGTGCATCTCTAAGATTACAAAGACCAAAGAGTTGCTGCAAATTTATTTACAGCAACTCTTTTTTCATGCGTTTACCCTGTGGGTAAAACCTTAGAATAAGTAAGTGACGCCGACGCTACAGCCAAGACCGCCGCGATGGATATTCAATGATTTTAGGTCGTTGTAGAGGATGTAGTATTGATATCCATCTGACTCTGGATCATCTTGCCTGGCTCCTGCACCAAATAAACATGTGTAGTCAACCCCTAAACTGATGTGGAATGGGTACCAAACATTGATTTTAAGATGCGTGCCAAAGGTTGGTGCAAAACGACTACCTGATAATGAGAGCTCTTTATCTACCTCGCCATCTTCATCCCTTATCTGTTTGGTAATTAAGTCGGCTCCGATATTAAGATTAAACCCAGCTTCGAAGTATCTCATAAAGCGGTGCGTGCGAACTATACGTACACCTAATGCCCAAGCATACCATTTCGCGTAATCGTGTAACTCAGGCGAGGCTCCGAGTTTCTCCATTTCATAGTTTCTCCAGTTTAAATACAAACCGCCATAAAACGTTTTGCCTTTGGTCTCGATGGAACTTAATATGTCATAGTTGATACCATAGCCTTCCATTGCACCCCATCTGTAATAGGGTGTTACCAACATCTTTTGATCGTTGCGCTGTTTAAGAATGTAGCCTGCATTCTGTTGGCGACCAGCCACCTGGATAAACTCACTGGATAGGTTGTTGTCGACTCTGTTGTCGGGGATTGTTGTAGCTCTTAGAATACCTCGACGTACAACTTTAAGATTGCCATCTTTATCTTTTACATGCTCGTAAGTATCGTAGCGATCTCCATTCTTAAGAGACTCCTTTTTGCCAATTTTTGCTTGGAGTGGTTCTGTTGCAATGAGTGGGGTTTGTACCATAAACTCTTCTACGTGTTCACCTAATTTGTAGAGTGTATCTTTGTAGAGCTGGTTGTAGATATCTTGCATATAGTCTTTATTATCTTCCATCATCGCACTATCATAACCTGTTTCGTGGAAGTATCCGCATAGCTCAAATTCAAATTCAACATCGTTGAAAATCTGATTTTTGGCTTTGCGTGACTCGGTACTATCATCGGCATCTACCCATGTTTGACCAAAGATAACATCGTTGAGTAGTTCGTCAGAGAGTTTCATGCGGTAGAGTAGGCATCTTGCCTTTGCTGACATTGTGCCATCTTCAGATTTATAGTCGAAAAATTCAATAACTACAATATAGCTTTTTTCGAGAAGTGTATAGCCGTAATCCTCTAATAATGAGTGACCAATAGCAGTAGCAGTAGCATTATTCTCTTGGTCATTCGATGCACTGTAGAGCCCTCGTTGTTTTACAATTAAATCATTCATCTCACCGTCGGCTTGGCGATTGAAGATGTATGATATTATTTGTTGTCCAACCTTTTCTTTTGAAAAGGTTTTCTCTATTGTGTTGCGTAGTTCGGAAAAATATTTATTTTCATTGGAATATCGGTGATGTATAGTTTGTGTTTTTATGTAGTTATAATCAAACTTATTGTCGGGAGTATATGTTTTGAGCCACTTCTTTATGTCACTGCTGTGTCCTTCGCTATTTACGATGATTAGTGAGTAGCTGGGACGGTCATATTGCCCAGTAATTTTGTCGTGAGGCGCAGTTGCCCAACTTGTTGCCACACAGGATATTATAAATATTGAGGTGGCGAGTATAATTTTCTTCATGGTATAATTTTTAGATAGCAACTGTAAATGTAGTAAAATTTAGATAAATCACAAAATTATATATAGAGGGTACAGGGCAAACGTATGAAAAATATTATCTCTTATTGCCTCCGGCGGGCGGGGATAGCACCCCCGCGGGTGCATACCATTGCGCTTTCTGTGCGCTTTTACTGCCCTCCGACGGGCGGGAACAAGCACCCCCGCGGGTGCGTACCATTTTTGGTTTAGAGAGTGCATCTCTAAGATTACAAACACAAAGGGCACCCAATTTGGATGCCCTTTGTATTAGCGTAGGTTCTTATGACCTAACTCTCTAATAACTTTTGAATTACTTCTTGTCGAAGAACTCTTTAACTTCGTTGTTGTGGATGATACCCTCTTTGAAGGTGTAAGAACCAGTCTTGTCAGACTTTACCATTTTGATGCATTTAGTATACTGTTTACCTGCACCTGTTTTTAGTGTTGCAACTACTTTCTTTGCCATAACTCGCTAAAATTATTTAATTTCACGGTGTAAAGTTACCTTCTTCAAGTATGGATTGTACTTCTTACGCTCCAAACGATCAGGTGTGTTTTTTTTGTTTTTTGTTGTGATGTAACGAGACATACCCGCAACGCCACTCTCTCTCTGCTCAGTACACTCAAGGATGACCTGAACTCTGTTACCTTTTTTTGCCATTTTTTACTGTTGTTTAGTAAACTTTCTTAGGAGCAACTGCCTCACGGAGAGCAACAGCCAAGCCCTTTTTGTTGATTGTTTTCATTCCGGCAGCTGTCACTTTTAGTGTGATCCAGCGACCCTCTTCTTCAGACCAGAAACGCTTAGTCTTCAAGTTAGGACTGAACGTGCGTTTTGTCTTGTGGTGTGAGTGAGAAACATTGTTACCCACCATTACCGCTTTACCTGTAATTTCGCAAACTTTCATTATACTTAATTTTTATTTTACCCCATAAGGGAGCGCAAATATAATCATAATTTTTTTAATGACAATGGATTTTGATTATATATCTGCTATTTATCTCTAAAATTGTGCTACTTTAATGCTTCGTTGAGAAGAGTGATTGCCGAAGCTGTGGCTCGACCAATGATCTGAGAGCGTTCCGAACCACAGTGTATCATCTTGGCATAAGCTCCCGTGGGAGTGGCTATTCCAAACCAAACTGTGCCTACGGGTTTCTCCTCGCTTCCTCCGCTGGGTCCTGCTATACCTGTTGTTGCCACTGCGTAGTCTGCACCACATGACTTTTGGACGCCAAGTGCCATCTGGGTGGCAACCTCCTTGCTGACTGCACCATATTTGAGAAGTGTAGAGTGATCCACCCCAAGGAGTGACTCCTTGGAGTTGTTGCTGTAGCTAACAACTCCACACTCAAAGTATTGTGAAGCTCCTGCCAATGCGGTGAACTTTGAAGCTATAGCACCGCCCGTGCAGCTCTCGGCAACCGCCAACTTAAGAGCTCTTTGAGTGAGTTTCTCGTGGACGATCTGTTCGATGGATGCCCCTTCGTAACCTAATACATATTGCGGGATTATGCTCTCAAGAGTTGTAAATGCTTGGTTGATCTGCTCAACAATGTCGGCTTCTTCAACCTCATATGCCGAGAGTCGAAGTCTGACACGCCCAAAGCTTGGCAGGTAGGCGAGTTTGATGTAGTGGGGTAGCGCCTCTTCCCACTCTTCTATGGTTTCGGCAAGGATTGATTCAGCGAGCCCGGCGGTAATCATCGTGCGATGAATATTTTCGCGTAGGGTGAAGTGTGATTTCAGACGAGGTGTAATCTCATGGATCATAAGTTGTTCCATCTCGAATGGTACACCAGGGAGCGATACCAAGATGTTGCCCTCTTGCTCAAACCACATTGCTGGAGCAGTGCCATGAAGGTTAAAGATGGGTGTGCAGCACTCCGGGAGCATCGCCTGGCTTGCGTTGAGAGCATTGTAGGAGATGCCCCTTTTCCGGGTTAACTCCTTGACATGTTCGGCAACATTGTCGTTGTGGACCATCTTTGAACCAAATAGTTTAGCTATAGTATATTTGGTGATGTCATCCTTGGTAGGACCTAATCCCCCTGTCACAATAGTTAGGTTAAACTTCGAGATTGATCTACTGAGTGTGGATAGTATCTGCTCACTATCATCGCCAATAGAGAGTTTTTCTTCGACTCTAAAGCCAATGTCACTCAATCTTTGGGCTATAAATGCGGAGTTCGTGTCGACTATCTGACCAATAAGGATCTCATCGCCAATTGTTATAATTGAAGCATTCATAAGTTTTATTTTTGTGGAGTTTTATCCACTCTTGATTTTAGAATCTGTTTAAATTTCTCTCATCTATTTTGTTAAGGATCTGTCACTTCGCTTTTCTCTTTTTGCACTGCGTTACATAGGCGCCGCTATGCGCCTTATGCAAAGAGAGAAAATCAAAGCAACATCTCTCTTAACGAATTTAGCGAGAAAAACTTAAACAGATTCTTAGTTTTCGTTAATCGTTTTATCCTCTTTGATAAGTGATTGACATATCTTTTTGACAAGCGAGGGTCCCTCGTATATGAAGCCGCTGTAGAGCTGTACCAGCGAGGCACCTGCATCAAGCATCTCTCGAACGTCGGAGGGGCTCATCAAGCCTCCAGCACCGATTATAGGATATGCACCATCTGTTCTTTGGTGGATATATCTCACAACTTCGAGTGCGCGTTTGCGCAGTGGAGCACCACTCAAGCGTCCTACGCCAATCTTTGAGAGTGATGTTTGGCTTGTCTTGAGGTTGTCTCGTAAACGAGTGCCTGCTACAGCTACTATTCCGTCGAGAGGTGTCGAGATCAGAACATCGATTATTGTATCTATCACCTCTTGGCTGATGTCTGGCGATATCTTCACCATTATGGGTCTATATTCGCTTTGACCGCGTCTAAACTCAAAGAGTGGAGCCAAAGTTTTGCTAAGAGTCTCAACGTCGTAGCTTTTGGTGTCGAGTGCTGCGTTGTCGGAGGTGAGGTTCACCGTGAAGTAATCGGCATATTGATAGAGTGTGCGGAAACTCTTAAGGTAATCTTGACCAGCATATTTGGGATTTGTGTTGACACCAACACCAATATTGCAACCAACCACAATCTTTGCGCGACGCTTGCGAAGATTCTCAATAGCATAGCGCCAACCACGATTAGCATTACCAATCCTATTGACAATAGCTTGATCTCTGCCAAGACGAAATATTCTTGGTTGAGGGTTGCCCTCCTGCTCTTCGGGGGTAATTGTGCCGATCTCGACAAAGCCAAAACCCAATGAGGCAACTTCGTTGATGATGTCGCCATTGCAGTCAAAGCCCGCAGCAAGCCCTACTGGATTGAGAAACTTGGTGCCGAACACCTCTCTTTCGAGCGAGGGGTGTTTAATTTTGTAGCTCGCCTTGAGTATCTGACGCCCATAGGGCAGTGAGCTGGCTATGTGGAGTAGCCAGAGAGCCAAATTGTGCGCTTGTTCGATTGAGAGCTTGAATAGTAGCGGTTTAATAATTTTTTGATACATCTTTATCAATTCTTACATGCTACAAAGATACAAAACAATTTTGGAGTTGGTGAGTTCACAGCTCTGTTTTTTTTAGATGCACTATAAAAAAAACAGAGAGTGACTTCCTCTTGGACAAGTCACTCTCTGTTCTTATTGTATATTACGAAGAGTCTATTTTTTGACTTTTGGAGCCAAAATCATATTCATCTTTTTACCCTCTAACTTAGGCATAACCTCAACTTTTGCGAACTCCTCAAGGTCTGTAGCGAAGCGAAGAAGAAGGATTTCACCTTGCTCTTTAAAGACGATTGAGCGACCACGGAAAAATACATAAGCCTTTACCTTGGAACCCTCCTTGAGGAAATTCTCAGCATGCTTAAGTTTGAAGTTGTAGTCGTGATCATCGGTTTGTGGACCAAAACGGATCTCTTTGATTACAACCTTAGTCTGGTTTGCCTTTAACTCTTTAGCCTTTTTCTTTTGCTGGTAAAGATATTTAGAGTAGTCCGCAATACGACATACTGGTGGATCTGCCTTAGGTGAGATCTCGATTAAGTCGAGCTCCATCTGGTCAGCAAGTTTAATAGCTTCGCGGATCGAAAGCACGATTGGTTGTTCGATATTCTCGCCTACGATGCGCACTTGAGCTGCTGTAATCTCATCGTTGATGCGATTTGGATTCTCTTTTTCTGGCAATCTGCCACCACGATTCCTGTTGTTGCCAGGTTTTGGTCGTGCTGAGTTGGCCGTATTATACGGTCTTGGTTGAAATGGTTTTGGTGCTGCTATAGCTTTGTCCTCCCAAAAATTAGTTAAACGTGTGTTATATATAGTTTTACACTGCAAAGGTAAAACATTTTCTCTGTTAATGCAAAACTTTCTTGGTAAAATATAAGAATCTGTTTAAATTTCTCTCATCTATTTTGCTAAGGATCTGTCACTTCGCTTTTCTCTTTTTGCGCTCGTTACATAGCTATTGCTATGCGCCTCGCACAAAGAGAGAAAATCAAAGCAACATCTCTCTTAGCAATTCCAGCGAGAAAAACTTAAACAGATTCTAAAAATTGCTCCACGTTAGGGGAGCAATTTTTATGCCTTTTATCTATTTCATCTTGTTTGCTTCGATCTCCTCCTTAACGATATTCGAGATATATGCGCTAAATTCATCGATGCTCATTTGACCTTTGTCGCCATCTCCTTGGGCACGAACAGAGACTAAGCCATCACTCTCCTCCTTTTCGCCAACGATAAGTAGGTAAGGGATACGTTTGAGCTCGTTGTCACGAATCTTGCGACCAATTTTTTCGTTACGGTCATCAACTTGAGTACGTACATCACACTTATTGAGTTGAGCAGCAACACGCTCCGCGTAGTCGTTGTACTTCTCCGAAATTGGAAGTATAACAGCTTGGTCTGGAGACAACCACAATGGGAATTTACCGCCAGTGTGCTCCAAAAGTACTGCAACAAAGCGCTCCATAGAGCCAAATGGTGCACGGTGGATCATAATTGGGCGGTGAAGTTTGTCGTCAGCACCTTTGTAAGTGAGATCGAAACGCTCTGGAAGGTTGTAGTCAACCTGGATTGTTCCTAACTGCCACTTACGACCGATTGCATCCTTAACCATAAAGTCAAGTTTTGGACCATAGAACGCTGCTTCGCCATACTCAACGATTGTGTTTAGACCCTTTTCGGCAGATGCTTGGATGATTGCGCTCTCCGCCTTCTCCCAATTTTCGTCTGTACCAATATACTTCTCGGTGTTACTTGGGTCGCGCAATGAGATCTGTGCAGTATAGTTGTCAAACTTCAATGTCTTGAAGATATAGAGCACAATGTCGATTACGCGCTTGAACTCCTCCAAAAGCTGATCTGGACGAACAAAGAGGTGGGCGTCATCTTGGGTAAATCCACGCACACGAGTCAAACCATGAAGCTCACCAGTCTGCTCATAACGATAAACAGTGCCAAATTCGGCAAGGCGAACAGGTAGATCTTTGTATGAACGGGGTTTAACCTTGTAGATCTCGCAGTGGTGAGGACAGTTCATAGGTTTGAGCAAGAACTCCTCATTCTCGTCTGGCGTGTGGATTGGCTGGAATGAGTCCTTGCCATATTTTGCATAGTGACCCGAAGTTACGTAGAGCTCCTTGTTGCCAATGTGTGGAGTTATAACTTGCTCATAGCCACCTTCACGCTGAACAGTGCGCAAGAAATTTTCGAGACGCTCACGAAGTGCAGCTCCCTTTGGTAACCACAATGGCAAACCTTGACCCACACGTTGAGAGAATGCGAAGAGCTCAAGCTCCTTGCCTAACTTACGGTGGTCGCGCTTTTTAGCCTCCTCCATCATCGCTAAGTATTCGTCGAGAAGCGCTTTTTTAGGGAATGTGATTCCGTAAACACGAGTTAGCATCTTGTTCTTCTCGTTACCACGCCAGTAAGCTCCCGCAACCGAAGTTAGTTTGATAGCTTTGATTCCAGCTGTAGTAGGTATGTGTGGTCCACGACAAAGGTCCGTGAAGTTACCATTTGTGTAGTAGGTGATTGTTCCATCTTCAAGGTCGTTGATAAGTTCAACCTTGTAGATCTCGCCCAAATCGGCAAAGTGTTTAAGTGCATCTGCCTTAGGTACTTCTGTGCGTGTGAGTTGCTCTTTTTGACGAGCAAGCTCCAACATCTTAGCCTCAATCTTAACAAGGTCAGACTCAGTGATTGGTGTTGGCGAGTCTACATCGTAGTAGAAGCCGTTTTCGATAGAGGGTCCGATACCAAATTTGATACCTGGATATAGCTCCTGTAGAGCCTCTGCCATAAGGTGGGCAGAGG
Source organism: Rikenellaceae bacterium (assembly GCA_044433965.1). Lineage (GTDB taxonomy): Bacteria > Bacteroidota > Bacteroidia > Bacteroidales > Rikenellaceae > Alistipes. The sequence goes on from JAWXTF010000017.1 coordinate 44,333, forward strand.
TGTGCCAAAATGCCTGTTTACCCTCCTGGTCGTCCCACTTAAAGAATTTGATTGAGGCATCCTCTGCGATTGGACGTGTCATGTCGACAACCTCTTCGTTTATCGAAGCTGCAAGGCAGTCAGCAGCTAAACGAGGGCTGATACTCTCCGCAACCTGATAGGCTGTTGTTCCCGCTTCGAACTCACGAATTGAGCCATCGGGAAATGTAACTTTAATCATAGTTTTTTTATTTTAATTTTTACCCTCTTCAACCCTTCCACAATTACGAGACGGAATAGACCAAAGGAGGAGTCTTTTCAAAAAAATGTTTTACTTGTGGTCGTTGTGGTTGAAATCCTTAATCGACATATCGCGACGAGATTTCTCGCGTTCAGCTCGTTGAAGAGGGTTGGCGTGAGAGATAAAATAACGACGGCGTGAACGTACAATATCTATAGCCATGTAGAGTGCATTGCGCATAGAGTCGGGATTTGCCTCTCCCTTGCCTGCGATATCGTATGCTACTCCATGATCGGGAGAGGTGCGTACAGCTTGCAATCCAGCTGTGAAGTTTACCCCTTCGGGCGAAAGAGCCTTAAAGGGTATTAACCCTTGGTCGTGGTACATTGCCAAGATAGCATCATATTTTTTGTGGGATGATGCAGCAAAAAAACCATCTGTGGCAAAGGGACCAAATGCTAATACTCCTTGGTTGAATGCCTCGACAATTGCGGGCTGCAAAATATTTTGCTCCTCATCGCCCAACATGCCTCCTTCGCCGGCGTGTGGGTTGAGCGACATAACGGCGATGCGAGGTTCAATGACGCCAAAATCTTTTTTGAGCGAGAGACGCAAATTGTTGAGGTCACTCACAATCTTCTCCACCGTTAGCGATTGGCTCACTTGGCTGAGTGGAATGTGTTTGGTTACCAAACCAACTCTTAGGAAGTCGCTACACATCATCATCATTGACTCACCCTCAAAGAGAGATGAAATATATTCGGTATGTCCCGTAAAATTGAATGAGTCACTCTGCACGCTCTCTTTGTTGAAAGGAGCTGTTACGATTGCGTCAATTATGCCACTCTTAAGCTCATTTGCTGCACATTCGAGAGCATCTATTGCTGCCTTGCCAGCTTCTACAGCTGCCACGCCTGGGGTAACGTTAATCTCTTGGTTGCCACACTCCACTAAGTTGATCTTGTCGGTACGTGCTTGGCGAGCAGAGCTGATTTTGTTGAAGTCTATCTTCTCTGTATTAAGTAATTTCTCGTAGTGTTCAGCTACTTTTGAAGAGCCGTAAATTATTGGAGTACAGAGTTCTGTAATTCTAATATCTGAGAATATTTTGAGTATAAGCTCCCAGCCGATACCATTGGTGTCGCCTTGAGTGATGCCTATTTTTAATTTGTTATCTGCCATGTTATATATTTTTTCAAACGACGAATATACGAATAATATTTTTAATATGTGTTATCTTTTTTGCTAATAATGTGAATAAAGTAGCGTAAAACAACTATTGCCATATTTTTAAAAGCGCTCTTGAATCGATATTTTCACCCTTAAAAATATTCGTTTCTGTATTTGTAATTGTTGCGTAGCGCCTCAAACTGTGTCTTATCCCCCTTGAGTTCATTGCTCTGTTTCTCTATGTCGAAGTAGTTGGTGATGGTTGCGAGCACCTCTTTCCAGCTAATTTCGCGGTTTTGAGTTGTTGGAGCATTGCTGCGCCACTCTGTGAGAGGTAGTTGAAGTGCATGTGCAATACTTCTTACTGCCATTGTTGTTGCATTTGCTTTGCCTTGCAGGGAGTAACCGGCGATGTGTGGAGTTGCGACAATTGCCTTCTGGAGCGCTTCGTTGCAAATATTGGGTTCTCCCTCCCAAACATCCAACGCAAAGGGGTTGCCACTTGAAAGAAGTGCTTTGGTATCGACTACCTCTCCTCGTGAGGTGTTGACTAAAAGGGTCTTTTTAGAGATGAGTTTCAGTGATTCTGAATCTATTATGTGGTGCGTAGTGGCATCGAGAGGTGTGTGGAGAGTGATTATATCTGCTGAGTGAGCAAGTTCGGCAAAAGTCACAAAGTTGCCACCCTCTCGCCTTTGGCGCGGTGGGTCGCAACAGATCACCTCGAAGCCCCATGTTGAGGCGTAGTGGCTAACAAGCGAACCAACGTTACCAACGCCAACAACTCCCAATCTTTTTTGTTGAGGTCTCCATCCTTCTTTATAAGAGAGGTAGGCAAGAAGTGCAGCGATCCACTGTAGGACGCCTCGTGCGTTGCATCCCGCTGCTGTAGAGACCCCTATCGAGTGAGAGCGGCAGTAGTCAATATCTATATGATCGAATCCGATTGTAGCAGTAGCAATGTGGCGTACAGAAGTGCCTTCTAAAAGCTCCTTGGAGCAGTGCGTTCGTGTGCGAATAATTAGAGCTGTAGCATCTGCTATAGAGTTGTTGTTGAACTCTTTGCCGTCGAGGTACTCTACCTGGCAGTATGGTTCAAAGACCCCTTTAATAAAAGGTATTGCTGAGTCGATTACGATTTTCAATTTTGGAGAATTTCAAAAAATTTTTGCAAATATACAATTTTCAGTCGTAAGATAATAATGGTTTATTATTTATTTTCTTACATTTGCACATTATTATAATCGCAAATCAATATGAGTTTAGAGAATTTTGATCCAAATGGTGTAGGTGTAGACAATGGAGCCTACTTCTCGATGCCATTTACTATAGAGCAAGCAGCGTTGGTTTTGGTCTCGGCGCCGTGGGATGTTACTGTCTCTTACGCCGCGGGGGCTGCTATTGCACCCGACGCAATTATCGAGGCTTCGACGCAGCTCGATTTTTATGACTCTTCAGCCCCCGACGCTTGGCGCCGAGGAGTTGCTACTGCCGAGATCGATTACTCGTTGCATGAACTTTCGCAGCGTTTGCGCCGCGATGCTGAGCGAGTTATAGATTTTCTCGAAGAGGGTGGTAGGGTAGATGACGAACATATTGCTCGTCCGCTACGTCACGTAAATGTGGGTTGTAAACAACTCAATGACAATATCTACAACCAATGTCGTGCGCTTCTACAGGCGGGTAAGTTGGTGGGCTTGGTTGGAGGAGATCACTCCACACCCTATGGTGCGGTCAAGGCAATCTCGGAGCAGCACTCTTCGTTTGGTATTCTCCACATTGATGCCCATTGCGATTTGCGCGAGGCATATGAGGGTTTCGAGTTCTCGCACGCTTCAATCATGTATAATATTCTTCGTGACTTCGAACAAGTAGAGCAAATTGTGCAGGTTGGAGTGAGAGACTATTGTGACGATGAGTTGCAGTTGTCGACCTCTTCACCTCGTGTCACATCATTTGATGATTATGCTCTTAGTAGAGCTCGTTTCGAGGGGGCTACATGGCAGCAGCAGTGTCAAGAGATTGTTGAAAAACTCCCACAAAAGGTCTATATAAGTTTCGATATTGATGGGCTTTCGATGAGTTATTGCCCCAATACAGGTACTCCAGTGAGTGGAGGTTTGAGCTTCAATGAGGCACTCTACCTATTGGAGTGTGTTACCAATTCGGGGCGCCAGATCATAGGCTTTGATTTGGTTGAGGTTGCTCCTAATCCTAAGCAGCGAATAGATGCTATTGTTGGTGCAAGAATGCTCTACAAGTTGTGTGGACAGACGTTGAAATCTAATTTTAAATAGAGATGAGATATATTTCAAAATTTAGTTGGGTGCGTTACCGTTACAAATTCGGGGAGCGCAGTCGACACTTCCTCAAGGAGCCATGGGCTGGAGGAGTTGTTCTTGTTCTTTGCGTTGTAATAGCGCTACTTTTGGCTAATTTGGAGGCTACGCGCCATTGGTACCACGCCTTTCTTTCAGCTAACCTCTCCTTTAATATCACTTCGCATGATGGTCTCAATATCGTCTTTCCGAAGGATTTATCGGTCGAGAAGTTTATCAACGATGGTCTTATGGTGATCTTCTTCTTTGGAGTGGGACTTGAGATCAAACGAGAGGTTATGATCGGGCAACTCTCATCGTTTAGGCGTGCAATATTGCCAGTAATCGCCGCTGTTGGCGGTATGGCTGTTCCGGCGATAATCTACTCATTGTTTAATGGTGGTACACCGACAGCGGGAGGTTGGGGAATCCCAACAGCAACAGATATCGCCTTTGCAATTGGTATTATGTCGATCTTGGGCGATAGGGTACCTCTTTCTCTGAAAATATTCCTCACGGCGTTGGCTATTGCCGATGATCTGGGTGCAATCCTGGTTATCGCAATATTTTATGGAGGAGCTGTCAACTGGGTTTGCTTGTTAAGTGCCTTTGTGTTAATGGGTTTAATCTACTTTATGAGCCGCCTCGGAGAGCGACGTTTACTCTACTATCTCTTGCCCGGAATGGTAGTTTGGGCGCTCTTCTACTACTCGGGTATTCATGCTACTCTATCAGGTGTTTTGATGGCTGTGTTGGTCCCAACTAAGCCTCGTTACTCGAAACTACATCTATTGCGTCAAGCGGATCGCATAGAGGCAAAGATTGTGGATGCTGCAAAAGATGACGATCATGACCTATACAATAACCATCTTTCGGAACTTGGTCACCTATCATATGGTTCTATTGGCATGAGTCATATTTTGGAATCGATCCTTTCACCCTATATCACATTTGTGATTTTGCCAATCTTTGCCTTGGCTAATGCAGGTGTTGCAATCAATTTCGATGATCTCAATATCTTTGCCCACAGCACAGGTGGTGGATCCATTGGAATGGGTATCTTCTTTGGCTTATTGCTTGGAAAACCTATTGGAATATTTGTTTCAAGTTGGTTGGCGGTGAAGCTTAAATTGGCTGAGATGCCCTCGGCAGCTTCGTGGAGGATGCTCTTCTCGGTGGCTTGTTTGGGAGGTATTGGTTTTACAATGTCAATTTTTGTTGATACTCTGGCTTTTGGAGCCATTAGCATGGAGTTTGTCGATCAGGGAAAAATTGCAATTCTATTTGGCTCAATCGCTTCGGCGCTTTTGGGTGTGGCGTTAATAAATATATTTTCAAAGAAAAACAGTATAGCAAATGAATAAGTTCTTGGTGGCAGCACTCTTGATGGCTGCAACTTTTATCTCGTGTAAAAATGAGCCTAAGTCTCAGGTCGCAGCGCTTAAGAGCGAGACCGACTCTTTGGCATATATTATAGGTATGAATATTGCCGATAATCTTATGGCGATGGACTCCACGATTAATGTTGGTGTTGTTTGTCGTGCTATTGTCGAGCGTAGTGGAGCGAAATCTATTATCTCTTTTGACGATGCCCGCGACTACTATCTACGTTATTTGACCTATGTTGAGCCTGAGCGTAAGCGTGGATATGAGGAGCAGTATTTAGAGGAGTTAACTAAGACTAATCGTGACTTTACTCGTTCGAAGAGTGGATTAACCTACAATATCGCAGTTATTGGCGATGAGAGCCTTACTCCGAAAGGAATCAACGACTTAGTGTCGATGCGCTATAGCGTGTCACGAATTGATGGAGAGGAGATCTTCTCCTCGTATGAAGCTGGTGACACATTGACGATACCACTCAAGGAGCTACCCGCCGGAATGATGGAGAGTGTTAAGATGATTGGTAAGGGTGGCAAGGTGAATGCTTGGATCCCCTCGAAGTTGGCATATGGTGAGGTGGGAGATTCTCTGCTTGGTGTTCAACCATTCGAGACACTCTACTACCAGATGGAGCTTGTCGAGATGGAGCGCAATGGGGGACGTAACTACAAATCGGTAACTTGGTAGCGCTTCGGTAGAGAGTATGAGAAAAATCTTAAATCATGAACTCGGTAGACCCTCTGTTGAGGAGTTTGCCGCTGCCGATAAGTTGCCAGTTGTGGTTGTGTTAGACAATATCCGATCGCTACAAAACGTAGGTTCGTTCTTTAGAACAAGTGACGCTTTTGGGGTCGAAAGTATCGCATTGTGTGGAATAACGGCGACACCCCCCAACCGAGATATCCACAAGACAGCGCTTGGCGCGGAGCTAACTATTCCGTGGCATTACTACCCAACAACAGCCGAATGTCTTGCAGATCTTTTGGCGCAAGGCTATAAACCTATTGCTATCGAACAGGTGGAAAATAGCGTGATGCTCAACGACTTCGAAGTTGAAGAGGGCGTAAAATATGCACTCATCTTTGGCAATGAGGTGATGGGAGTAGATCAAAATATTGTCGATATGTCGGTGTCGGCAATTGAAATTCCACAGGTTGGAACCAAACATTCTGTCAATGTCTCTGTGGCGGGAGGTGTTGTTTTATGGCATTTTTTTTGTCAATTCGCAACAAAACTTTAACTTTGTCGCTCAATTTTTAATTTATAGAAAAATGTCAGTAGAAAGTAAAGTTAGAGCGGTTACAACTTACCGCCTTACCGAGATGAAACAGCGTGGCGAGAAGATCGCAATGTTAACTTCATATGACTATTCAATGGCTAAGATTGTCGATGCAGCAGGTATCGACGTTATCTTGGTAGGAGACTCGGCTGCCAATGTAATGGCTGGTTACGAGACCACTCTCCCAATCACACTCGATATGATGATTTATCACGCGCGTTCGGTCGTTCGTGCTGTGGAACGTGCATTGGTTGTTGTTGATCTTCCTTTTGGTACCTACCAAGGTAACTCGAAGGTGGCTCTCGATTCGGCTGTGAGAATCATGAAGGAGACCGAAGCCGACTGCGTTAAGTTGGAGGGTGGTGAAGAGATTCTGGAGTCTGTGCAGCGTATTTTGTCGGCTGGAATCCCCGTTATGGGTCACTTAGGACTTACTCCACAATCGATCAATAAGTTTGGCACCTATGCTGTGCGCGCAAAGGAGGAGGCTGAAGCTCAAAAACTAATAGAGGATGCTCGACTCTTGGAGCAGGCGGGTTGTTTTGCTATTGTATTGGAGAAGATCCCAGCAGCGCTTGCTCAAAGAGTGTCGGCTGAGTTGACAATTCCAATCATTGGAATAGGTGCTGGCTCGGGAGTCGATGGTCAAGTGTTGGTGGTGCACGATATGCTCGGTATTAATAAGGGTTTCTCACCCCGTTTCTTGCGACGTTATGCAGATCTGCACTCGGTCATGACTGATGCCATTGGTCAATATGTGGCAGATGTTAAGGAGCTCGATTTCCCCAACGAAAAGGAGCAATACTAAGATATAACACCCAACTCTCTTGTCTGTGAGTAGGGTGGTGACAACAGCGATATTTTTGAAAAAAGATCAATGCATTTATTGCATTAATAAAAAACTAAGAGAATGAGTAGGCTACATTAAAAGTGCTTACTTTTTCTCTTTTTTGCTTCATAATTGACATTTTGATTACAAAAGTATAGAAAATATTCTGATTTTTTTCTAAATTATAATCATTTTTAATGTTTGTTTAGAGTGTCAATGGATTATGTATTGCGGATAATTTATTATGATTTCATTGAATTTTAGTTAAAATAATAACAATCTGTAACGATATAGTTCTGTTATTTGTATTGATTGATATATTGTGTACTAATTGGTCTTGAAATTTGTATATCTGGTTGTAATGTACTACCTTTGTAGCGTATTTTATATAATAATTTAACAATTTTTTTATAGACGCTTATGATTAAAAAAATCCTATTGTCGTTAACCACTTTACTCTTGCTTTCAGCCTCTGCGTTTGCGCAGGGTCGTAAGGCCTCGGGTGTGGTTGTGGACGAGGCTGGAATACCAGTCCTTGGAGCATCTGTCATCGTTGTCGGCACTAATCTTGGTGTTATGACAGGACTTGATGGTGACTTTATTATTACTAACATCCCTAAGGATGCTAATGAGCTTGAGATTTCCTACATTGGATATACTACAGTTATTGTTGCTGTATCTGATAAAATTAATGTAACTCTAAATCCAGATGCTCAGGCTATTGAGTCTGTTGTAGTAACTGGTATGACCAAAACAGATAAACGACTCTTTACCGGTGCTGCTGACCGTTTGTCGGCAGACGATGTGAAGTTGGCTGGTATGCCAGATATCAGTCGTGGTCTTGAGGGTCGTTCGGCAGGTGTATCTGTACAGAATGTATCTGGTACTTTCGGTTCTGCTCCCAAGATCCGCGTGCGTGGTGCTACCTCAATCTTCGGTAGCTCTAAACCACTTTGGGTTGTCGATGGAGTAATCATGGAGGATGTGCTTGATGTAGATGCTGATGCTCTTGCTTCGGGAGATGCTGCAACACTTATTAGTTCGGCTATCGCAGGTCTTAATGCTGAGGATATCGAGAGTTTCGATGTGTTGAAGGATGGTTCTGCAACATCAATCTATGGAGCACGTGCGATGGCTGGTGTGATCGTAATCACCACAAAGAAGGGTCGTGCAGGTGAAAGCCGCATTAACTACTCTGGTGAGTTTACTTACCGTGATATCCCCTCTTATGACGACTATAACATCATGAACTCGCAAGAGCAGATGTCGGTATACCAAGAGCTATACACCAAAGGATGGCTCAACAATGCAACTTTGAGTAATGCCTCAAATAGTGGTGTTTACGGTAAAATGTGGGAGTTGGTTAACAATGGTTCTTTGGCAAATACAGAGGCAGCTCGCAATGCATACCTACGCAACACAGCTGAGTATATCAATACAGATTGGTTTGATGAGCTTTTCAAGCGTTCAATCATGCAGACTCACTCTGTAAGTATGACCTCTGGTACTGAGAAGGCTCAATACTATGCATCTCTTAGTGCTATGTTTGATCCAGGTTGGACTCTTGCAAGTGAGGTGGAGCGTTACACAGCTAACCTTAACTCTACCTACAAAATCTACGACAAACTTAGTTTGGGTATGATCTCAAGTGCCTCTTACCGTAAGCAAAAGGCGCCAGGAACTCTATCATCAACCACTGATGTTGTTAGTGGAGAGGTGAAGCGTGACTTCGATATTAACCCTTACTCATACGCCCTTAATAGTTCGCGTGCCCTTGATATTAATGAGACATATACAAGTAACTATGCTCCATTTAATATCCTTGATGAGCTTGATAATAACTACATCGACCTTAGTACTGCCGATATGAAGTTCCAAGCAGAGTTGAAATACAACCCAATCGAGGGACTTGATATCAGCGCATTGGGAGCTGTTAAGTACTCCGCTGCAACGCAAGAGCACAATATCACAGACTACTCAAATCAAGCGATGGCATATCGTGCAATGGGTACTACTATGATTCAAGATGGTAACTCATTCCTATATACTGATCCAGATGACGCTTACGCGGTGCCAATTACAGTTCTTCCTCAGGGAGGTATCTACAAACGTACCGACAACTCGATGTTCTCGTATGACTTCCGTCTATCGGGATCATACAGCACGACTATCAACGATAATCACATCGTAAACGCATATGCAGGTTTGGAGATCAATTCAAGCGAGCGTCACGAAACTTGGTTCCGTGGTTGGGGTCTGCAATACTCTATGGGTATGATTCCTTACTATGCATACGAGGTATTTAAGAAGGGTCAAGAGTCAAACACTGCTTACTATGGTCTTACAGACTACACAAGTCGCAATGTTGCATCGTTCGCCAACCTTGCATACTCATGGCAAGGTAAGTATGCTCTTAATGGAACTATTCGTTACGAGGGTACCAACCGAATGGGTGAGAGTCGTCAAGCACGTTGGTTGCCAACTTGGAACATCTCAGGTGCATGGAACGTTGACCAAGAGGAGTGGTTCCAAAACCAAACAGTAATGGATGCACTTCAGCTTAAGGCATCTTATTCACTTACAGCGGACCGTGGTCCATCATGGGTTACTAACTCAACTGCTGTTATCACAAGCTACAACCCTTGGCGTCCATCCACTGGTGATACTGAGTCTGGTTTGACTCTTTACGATTTGGAGAATAGCGAGCTAACCTATGAGAAGAAGAATGAGTTCAACGTAGGTCTAAGTTCAAGTCTATTTGGTGGACGATTCAATGTAGGTGCTGACTGGTATACACGTGATAACTACGACCTTATTGGTACTGTTACAACTCAAGGTATCGGTGGTATCATCACTAAGTATGGTAACTCGGCTGCTATGAAATCTTCGGGTTGGGAGCTCTCTTTGAGTTCAACTAACATTAAGACTCGTGATTTCAAGTGGACAACAGACTTTATCTATGCAAAATCTGTATCTGAGATCACTAAGTTGGAGTCAAGCAAGCGTGCAATCGATATGGTAACAGCTTCAGGTTTTGGTGCTGTAGGTTACCCAGTTCGCTCAATCTTCTCATATGACTTCCAAGGTCTTAACAGTGAGGGTCTTCCAACATTCATCAATGAGGCTGGAGAGTTGACTGTCTCTGATCTTAACTTCCAGGAGCGTGAGAACCTCGACCACTTGGTTTACTCTGGTTCCGCAGATCCAACCGACTATGGTAGTTTGGGTAACACATTTAGCTACAAAGCATTCAAGTTGAACTTCTTTATCACCTATTCATTTGGTAATGTAGTTCGTCTTGACCCAGTTTTCTCGGCTCAATATTCTGATCTTTCTGCGTCACCACGTGAGTTTGCAGATCGTTGGATCACAGCGGGTGACGAGGCAACCACAAATATCCCAGTTATCGCTTCTGCTCGTCAATATGCTGAGTATGGATACACATTGGCTTATGCTTACAATGCTTACAACTACTCTACAGCACGTATCGCAGATGGTGGTTTCGTTCGTATGAAGGAGATTTCGTTAAGCTATGATTTCCCTAAGGAGTTGATTCAGAAATTGGACTTCAATAGCTTCTCGCTTAAGTTGCAGATGACTAACCCATTCCTTATCTACTCGGATAAGGCTCTCAATGGTCAAGATCCTGAGTTCTCAAACTCTGGTGGTGTGGCTGTTCCAGTTGCTCAACAAGTTACTCTTTCTGTAAGAATTGGATTATAAAAAAATTATTTAGACTATGAATATTAAAAGATATATACCTCTTGTAGCGCTATTTTTTGCAGGCGCGACGCTCACCTCTTGCGAGGCATTCAACGAGTTCTTGGATGTTGTGCCAGATAACCGTACAGAGCTCGATACAGAGGACAAAATTATTGCAATGCTGGTTTCTGCATATTCGCCGTATACCTACCTTACTACATGCGAATTTTCGTCAGACAATATCGATAAGCTCGATATCAAAAACCCTGTTAACGAACTCTATATCGAGGAGCTGGCAATGTGGCAGGATGTAACTGAGGTTCAAAATGATGGTCCTCAGAACGTATGGCAAGGTCAGTATGGTGCTATTGCATCTGCTAACGAGATCTTGAGTGCAATCGAGGAGTATGGCGACGACCTTACTGATCGACTCAAGGCTGCTAAGGGAGAGGCTCTTATGTGTCGTGCATATGCTCACTTTATTTTGGCTAATGTATTTTGCCAAGCATACAGCCCGACGTATGCAGATTCAGATCTTGGTCTACCATATATGTTTGAGGCAGAGACAACTCTAAACCCCAAATATGAGCGTGGCACCTTAGCTGAGTTCTATGCATATATGGCTGCCGATGTTGAAGAGGGTTTGACTCTTATCACCGACAATATCGCATCAGTTCCTAAGTATCACTTTGGTGTGAAGTCAGCAAACGCCTTTGCGGCTCGTTTCTACCTCTTCTACCAAGATTATGACAAGGCTGTTGAGTGTGCTACAAAGGTTCTTGGATCAAATCCAGCAAGTGACCTACGTGATTTGGCTACTAACAAAGCTTATGGTACTCTCGATAATGGTTATAACCTCTTTGCTGTTTTGGATTATATCGACTCCTCACACAAGTGTAACTTGTTGATGGCTACTGGTATGTCTCAAATTGGTGTGGCTTTTGGTCCATATTCTGCTTACACTGACTTCAATCACGGTAGCTACCTTTCGGCAACAGAGACTATCTTGGCTGCAACTGCTCCATTTGGTGCACCTGTAGCGGGAGATCTTAACCAGCTTATTCTTACGCTTAATAGTAGTACCTACGACAAGCAATTCTTCCCACGTGTTCCCTACCTCTTTGAGTATACTGATGAGGTTGCAGGTATTGGATACCCTCACACAGTGGAGGTTCTTCTTACCGTTGATGAGACCCTTTTGGTTCGTGCAGAGGCTTACGCGATGAGCGGAAACTTTGCAGCAGCAGTAGAGGATATTAACACTTGGGTTGGCAACTACCGTATAGCTGGTGGTAACCTCACCGAATCAAGTATCAACAGTTGGGCCGATCGCACAGCTTACTACGAGTATAAAGAGCCAACAGTTAAGAAACGTTTTGAGGACCCAGCTATGACTATTGCTTCAGGAACTCAGGAGAATGTGCTTCACGTAGTTGCTTACTTGCGTCGTTTGGAGACTCTTCACACAGGTCTACGTTTCTTCGATATGAAGCGTTACGGTTACACAACTTATCGTCGTGCATTTGCTAATACCAACACCGACAAAGTTCCACAAACTATCACCCTCTTGGATCAGCTTGCACCTCGCGATCCACGTTATGCGATTCAGATCCCTGTAGATGTTATCTCCGCAGGTTTTGAGCCTAACCCTCGTTAATTTTGACTATTAATCATTTAAGTTTTTGGAAAATGAAAAAATATTATGTAATAGCACTACTTGTTGGAGCTACGCTTCTTTCTCTTGTAGGTTGCTCAAAAACAGAAGAGCTAAGTTCAAACTCTTCAATCGTAGATACCAATACACCGCTCAATGATTTCGATTATTGGTTGGAGAAATACTACCTCAGCGAGTATAATATTCAATTTGCATATCGTTACAGCGACATCTTAGTCGATATGGATACCACGTTAACTCCTGCCGATTACGAGGAGTCTATCCTCTTGGCTAAGTTGACCCTTCACTTGGTGATGGGTGCTTATGATGAGCATACAGGAAGTGCAGATTTTATGAAAACATACTTCCCAAAATTGATCCAGCTTGTTGGTTCTCCCTCTTACAACGACGATGGTAGCGTTGTGCTTGGTGAGGCTGAGGGTGGTAAAGCTATCTTCCTCTACGATGTCAATACTCTAAGTGGTGTATATAACCAAAATAGTGTAGCAGCTCTTAATGATAGCTACTTCCACACTATGCACCATGAGTTTGCTCACATCCTTCACCAAACTAAACCTTACTCTACTGAGTATGAGTCTTACTCTTCGTCTCTCTATGTGGGAAGTGACTGTTTTGCAACCTATACTACAGATGCTGCGGCTCTTCAAGTAGGTTTTGTTACTCGTTACTCTGCAACCAATGCAGATGAGGATTTTGTAGAGATTCTTTCAACCTATATCACCAACACTGAGTCGTATTGGGAGTCTCTTATGGCTGTTGCTGAGACTGTAGGTGACGATGGTGTTAAGGCTGGTGGTAGAGTTATTCTCGAACAAAAGTTGGATATTATTCGTAGCTACCTACTTTCGTCATGGGGTATTGAGATGGATGAGCTTAGAGATATTATCTTGCGTCGTCAAACTGAGGTTTGGGATTTCGACTATTCGCTTTCACTTGAGTAACAACCATCCATAAAGATTTATAGAATATGAAAAAAATAATTATATTTTCAGCGATAATATCGCTTTTTTGTGTCAGCTGTAACAGCGATGAGGATCTTTTTGATCAAAGTTCTGGAGAAAGAATTGAGGTTATCTGGACCGATGTTGAGCAGATACTTAACCAGGCACCTAATGGATGGTCAATGGAGTTTTACTACGATGAGACACTATCATATGGTGGAATACAGATGCTTATGCGTTTTGAGGATGGATTTGTAGAGATCACTTCGGAGAATGAGGAGAGTGACTTCACCGACAGAAGTACGTACTCTTATGCTCACGATGGTGGAGCCTCTATCAACTTCGATACCTATAACGATGCTCTACACCGCTACTCAGAGCCATCGTCATCAAATACAGCTGGTATGGGTGGTGATTTTGAGTTTATCATAGTTAGCTATTCAAGCGAAAAGATCGTTCTTACGGGTAAGCGCAACGGAGTTACATATACCTTAACACCACTTGCTGATGAGAGATCATGGAGCGACATCATGGATGATTACAAAGCGTTGGTCGAGGAGATGTCAAAATTATCGAGCTATACTTTTGTAGTTGATGGTCTTCAGTACGAAATGGAGCTGGACTCAGATCGCACGCAGCAGAATCGTCGTCTACTCTACACAGATCCTTTCGGTGATGGCTCAGTAGAGATTGTACCTTTTGTCTATACTTTTACTGGTATCAAGTTCTATGAACCATTAGATTTCGATGGTATCATTGTCGAGGAGATGGAGTGGAATGGTAAGAAATTTATCGATGCAGAAACGGGTGCTGTCCTTGGATAGGCAGTAGTGTTAGAATCGATATCCTTGAAAAGATCCAGGTTAGACGTATGAAATTGTTTTCAATGCGTTTGCCCTGGATCTTTTTTTGTGTAAAGGTATTGTCTTTCAATATTATTTTGTAATTTTGTGCCCAATAACTTAAAGTAAATTATATAATGCAACAAAATATTTCTGAATCAATTCTCTATATTGGTGTTGATGACAAAGATCTTGATCTTTTCGAAAGCCAATATATTGTTCCCGAGGGAATGACCTACAACTCTTACCTTATCCTCGATGAGAAGGTGGCAATCCTCGATACGGTGGATGCTCGTAAATATGACGAGTGGTTTGCAAATCTCCAAGCAGCTCTTGAGGGGCGTACACCAGACTACTTGGTGGTGACACACATGGAGCCCGACCACGCTGCGGGTTTGGCAAAGGTTGCTGAGGCATACCCAACTATGCAGATCGTGGGTAATGTTAAGACCTTTGCAATGATCGATAATTTTTTCGATGTGAGCAATATCGCAGAGCGTGCCTATAAGGTTGCCGAGGGAGATGCGCTAACTCTTGGGGAGCACACTTTACACTTTGTTATGGCACCTATGGTGCATTGGCCCGAGGTGATGGTCGCTTATGAATCTACCTCTCGCACACTTTTTAGTGCCGATGGGTTTGGAAAATTTGGAGCTTCGGACGCTTCAGGTAGCTGGGCTTGTGAGGCGCGTCGTTACTACTACAATATTGTTGGTAAGTATGGCGCAAATGTTCAAAGCTTACTCAAAAAGTTGGCTCCATATAGCGTTAGTACTATTGCGCCGCTTCATGGTCCAATCTTGCGCGACAATATCGAGTACTATATCAAGATGTATGATATGTGGAGTACTTACCAAGCCGAGGAGGATAGTATCTTGATCTGTTACGCTTCGATTCACGGTAATACCGCAGAGGTAGCACGTGAGTTACAGCGTGTACTTAAAGCAAAAGGTAAGGAGAATGTCGAGTTGTGCGACCTCACTCGTGACGATATGGCGCAGGCTGTCGAAGATGCATTCTACTCAGAGACACTTGTCTTGGCTGCTGCATCATACGATGCGGGACTTTTTCCTCCAATGCTCCACTACCTGCACCACCTTCAAGATAAGAAGTTCCAAAATCGTCGTGTCGGAATAATCCAAAATGGCTCTTGGGCTCCGTGTGCAGCAAAAGTTATGAGAGCAGAGCTGGAGAAGATGAAGGGAATTACAATCTTAGAGCCTGAAGTTACAATTCGTTCAACATACAAACCCTCAGATAGTGAGGCTCTCGCAAGCTTAGCAGATGCTTTGATAGGGTAGTATGCAGGTAAAAGTAGACGAAGAAGCCTGTTCTTCGCGCAGCATAAGCGCGTTGAACAGGCTTCTTCGTGTTGTAATAACGTGAGTTTTTTATGCAATCGCAGCGTCGATAACTTCGCTGATACGGTCAAAAACTTCCTCCATTGTGCCCAACCCATTGATTGCAGCATACTTATTTTGTTTAGTGTAGTACTCTGCCACAATAGCTGTTTGTGCATTGTAGACCGAGATACGGTTGCGGATAACATCCTCTGATGCATCATCTGCGCGACCAGAATCCTTACCACGGAGCAGGATGCGCTTTACGAGCTCCTCCTCGGGTACCTCCATATAGATCATAATATCTACTGAATCGTTATTCTCTTCGAGAATTTTATCAAAAGCCTCAGCTTGCGCTGTTGTGCGAGGGAAACCATCGAAGATATTACCCTTATCCTCTTTGTGTTCCACTACGTAGTTAGCAATCATATCGATCACAATTTGATCTGGCGCCAATTTACCAGCCTCAATAAACTCTGTCATACTACGACCAAGTTCTGTTCCTCGCTTTATCTCTCCGCGAATTACATCGCCCGTAGAGACGTGATTTACACCATATTTTTCTTTAAGCTTTGCAGCTTGAGTTCCTTTACCGCAACCAGGTGCGCCAAATAGTACAATATTCAACATTTTAAAAAAAATTAAGTTTTTGCAAAAATAGAGCTTTTTTTGCTAATCTCATAATCTTTTATAAAAAAATTGAACAAATGCGTAAGAATATTATCTCTTACTGCCTCCGGCGGGCGGGGATAGCACCCCCGCGGGTGCGTACCTTTGATCTTTATAATTTTTAAATGCCAAAGGCATTTAAACCCAAATCGAGGTTCACCTCGCTGAGGTGGTGGTGGCAACCGTAGGTTGACACAGAGACATCTATTATGAGGAGCGTTGAGAGTCTACTTTCAAAAGTCCCTCATAATAGATGTCTCGCAGGGGCAAAGCCCCAGCACATCAGTGCAATACAAAAGTCAAAAACGAAGTTTTTGGATCCAAGCTTAAGCTTGGTGCCCGCGCGGCATAAGCGCGATAAGCAGGTTTATTTCGTGCGTTTGCCCTGACTTAGTGGGATAAACTTAAACAGAATCTGATTTTTTTAGTTATCTTTGTACTTTTAATCGTAATTAGTTTTACAATATGAATATAGAGTCATTTATTACACAAGTTGCTGCATCATCATTGTCAGCGCTATATGGTGAACTTCCTATCGAGGAGGTTCAGATCCAAAAGACAAGAAAAGAGTTTGAGGGAGATTACACGCTTGTTGTATTTCCGTTGCTTCGTCGTAGTCGCCTTGCTCCCGAGGCTACTGCAACACAGGTGGGAGAGCACATTGTGGCTAATAATAGCGAGTTTTGCGGGTTCAACGTTGTTAAGGGCTTCTTGAACCTTTCTCTCTCCGCATCTTTTTGGGCTACATGTTTCCAAGAAGCTTACACCACAGCAGATTTTGGACGTGCTGCCGATAGCGGTCGTACAATTATGGTTGAGTACTCTTCTCCAAATACAAACAAGCCCCTTCACTTAGGTCATATCCGCAATAATCTTTTGGGATACTCTGTTGCGCAGATCTTGGAGGCAAATGGTCACAGGGTTATTAAAGCTAATTTGGTTAATGATAGGGGTATCCACATATGTAAGTCGATGCTTGCGTGGCAGAAATTTGGCAATGGTGAGACTCCTGCCTCTTCTGGGTTGAAGGGTGACCACCTTGTTGGTAAATATTACGTTGAGTTTGATAAGCACTACAAGGGTGAAATTAAGGAACTTGTGGCAGGCGGAGTTAGCGAGGATGAGGCGAAGAAGAGTGCACCAATGATTATCGAAGCTCAAGAGATGTTGCGTAAGTGGGAGTCAAAAGATGAGGAGGTGTATGCTCTTTGGGAGATGATGAATGGTTGGGTATATGAAGGATTCGACAAGACATATGCTGCTCTGGGCGTCTCATTCGATAAAGTTTACCACGAGTCACAAACATATTTGTTGGGAAAAAGCATAGTTGATGAAGGACTTGAGAAGGGCATTTTCTTCCGCAAGGAGGATAATTCTGTATGGATTGACCTGGAGGCTGATGGGCTCGATCAGAAGTTGTTGCTTCGAAGTGATGGAACATCTGTCTATATGACTCAAGATCTTGGCACTGCCTATAGTCGATTCGAGGAGAACAATCTTGATGATCTGATATATGTAGTTGGTAATGAGCAGAACTATCACTTCCAGGTGCTTAAACTTATACTTAAGAAGTTGGGAAATGCGTGGAGTGACAATATTACACATCTTTCGTATGGTATGGTGGAGCTTCCCGAAGGAAAGATGAAATCTCGCGAGGGAACCGTGGTCGATGCCGATGACTTGATCGCTGCAATGATCTCTTCGGCTCGTGAAATATCTCAGGAGGCAGGAAAACTTGATGGCTGTAGCGAAGATGAGATCACCGATATCACAACTACAGTAGGTCTGGGTGCCCTAAAATACTTTATATTAAAGGTGGATCCAAAGAAAACGATGCTTTTTGACCCTAAGGAGTCGATAGATTTTAACGGTAACACAGGTCCATTTATTCAATATACGCATGCACGTATCTGCTCAATTAAGCGTAAAGCTGCCGAGGCTGGAATCTCATATGGTGGATGTGTGAAGTGTGAGCTACAGGCTGATGACATCAATCTTGTAAAGATGATTGCTGATTATCCAAATGTTGTTAAGGGAGCAGGTGAGGCTTTTGCACCCTCGATGATTGGAGCCTATGTCTACGATCTTGCTAAGGAGTTCAACGGTTACTACCACGATCACTCAATCCTTAAGGAGGAGGATCAATCGGTTCGCGATTTACGACTTCAACTTGCAGATCAAGTGTCGCGCATAATTAAAAGTGGTATGGCTTTGATGGGTATCTCGGTGCCCGAGAGAATGTAATCTGTGCGTAGAGATAGAGTCTTAAATAAGATTCTTACTCTCTATTCTTTGATGTCGAAGCACCCTGCGCGAGTGCTCATTTTGCGAATTGAGCTAAGAGCTCTATGTTTTATAAGTGTTTAATGAGTTGTATACAATTAATTTGTACAACTCATTAACTGCTTAAATCACATTGCTCGATACGCATTTGTACTAAAAAAAAGTAAATTATATATCTACATATGGAAAACAAAAGAACCGAAATATCTGAATTAGGAGAGTTTAAATTGGTCGATAGACTCACTCAAGGGGTCAAAATTAATAGATCATCAACCATAAAGGGTGTTGGTGACGATGCTGCCGTGATCGAAATTGGGGGTGATGAGTTGTTGTTATGTACAAGCGATATGTTGTTGGAGGGCGTCGATTTTGACTTGACATACTTTCCACTCAAGCATCTTGGCTATAAGGCTGTGGTTGTCGGAATCAACGATATTCTGGCAATGAATGGTCTCCCCGAGCAAATAACTATCTCGCTTGGAGTCTCATCGAAGCTACCAGTCGAAGCTCTCGAAGATCTTTATGATGGTGTAAATGTCGCTTGTCAGGAGTACAATGTCGATTTGGTTGGTGGCGATACACGCGCTTCATTAACAGGACTTGTAATTTCAATCTCAGTTATTGGACGAGTGAAAAGGGAGTGTGTGACATATCGTAGCGGAGCAAAGGTTAATGATTTGATCTGCATAACCGGAAATCTTGGTGCTGCTTATATGGGACTTCGACTTTTAGAACGCGAAAAACAGGTGCTTGCCAATGTGGATAACCCAACACCTCAATTCGAGGGGTATGAATATCTTCTACAGAGTTACCTAAAGCCTGAAGCAAGATTAAATATTATAGAATCCTTTGCCGAGGAGTCTATAATACCAACGTCGATGATTGATCTCTCTGATGGACTCGCCAGCGATATTTTGCAGATTTGCAAGGCATCTAATTGTGGTGCGCGTATCTATTTAGAGCGCATACCTCTTGCTAAACAGACCTCGGCACTCGCCTCAGAGCTCAATTCCGACCCTGTTGTTGCTGCTCTTAACGGTGGCGAAGATCATGAATTGATGTTTACTCTGCCCCTTGAACTGCAAGAGTCAGTTGCTAAGTTGGGTTGCATCGACATAATCGGTCACATTACCGAGCAGCGTAAAGGAGCTTTTCTGGTAACCCCTGATGGTTCGGAGATTGCATTAAAATCGCAGGGCTTTCCAAATGGATTGCAACTCTAAAAGCTATACCTATAGTATATATAGATAAGGAATTTTTAGATTTAGAGATTTGTGTAATCTGTTGAAGCAGGTAATCAACTATATTTTAGATATTTAGCTAAAATGTTATGAAAATAATTTAAAAATAGTTCTTAAAATATTTGGTTATAGCAAAAATAGTCCCTATATTTGCACCCGCAACAAAGGCAAGACGGCGTTGTAAAGTTCTTTGGGTTTAAAATAATTTAAGAATTATCGCAAAAGATTTGGTGATTTAAAATAAATGACTTATCTTTGCAGTCCCTTTCGCTCACTAAGAAATTAGAGATATAAGTGAAGGTGGTTAAGTTCTTAAGGTT
>JAWXTF010000018.1:0-59811 GCA_044433965.1 Rikenellaceae bacterium
ATTCCGAAAATATTACTATCTTTGCGGAAAGTAAACTAATTTGAATTATGGTTGATAGAGTTATAAAGGATGCAATAACTGCTAAATTAGGGTCAAAAAAGGCCATAATTTTGATGGGTGCTCGCCAAACAGGCAAGACGACACTTCTTCGTGAGTTGTTCTCTGCCGAGGAGGCCATTTTGTGGCTAAATGGTGATGAGGCTGATGTGCGTGAGTTGTTCGATAATGTCACCTCGACACGTCTAAAAGCTATTATCGGCAACAAAAAAGTGGTCGTAATTGATGAGGCTCAACGCATTGAAGATATAGGTTTGAAGCTAAAACTCATCACTGACAATATCCCCGATGTGCAGCTTGTTGCAACAGGTAGCTCATCGTTTGATCTTGCCAACAAGGTCAATGAGCCGCTCACGGGGCGCAAATGGGAGTATAAAATATTCCCTATTTCGTTTGCCGAGATGGTCTCTCACCATGGGCTTATGGAGGAGAAGCGATTGTTGCCTCACAGATTGATTTATGGTTATTATCCCGATGTGGTTACCTCTCAAGGCGAAGAGAAAGAGATTCTGAAACAACTGTCGGATAGCTACTTATACAAAGATATATTGATGTGGGAGCAGATCAAGAAACCTGATAAACTACTTAAGTTACTCCAAGCATTAGCGTTTCAAGTTGGGTCGCAGGTGTCATACAACGAACTTGCTCAACTTTGCGGCTTGGACTCTAAAACAGTAGAGAAATATATACTTCTACTCGAACAAACATTCGTGATATTTAGATTAAGTTCCTTTAGTCGTAATTTGCGCAATGAGCTAAAAAGCAGCAAGAAGATATACTTCTACGATAATGGAATTCGAAATGCCCTAATAGCAAATTTTGCACAAGCGGAGCTGCGGGGTGACATGGGAGCATTGTGGGAGAACTTCCTTATTTCGGAGCGAATGAAGAATAACCACTACTCTAACAGATGGTGTAACAGTTGGTTTTGGCGCACAGCACAGCAGCAAGAGATCGACTACGTGGAGGAGGAGGATGGAGCTATCAGGGCCTACGAATTTAAGTGGAATCCAAAAGCGAAGGCAAAAGCACCTGCAAAATTTTTAGAGAGTTATGGTAGTGAGTTTTCGGTTGTCCATCCTGGCAATGTTGATGATTTCTTGCTGTAGCTTTGTACAAATATACTGCTTATGTTAAAATTAGCAGTACTTTTGTACATTAAAAGTATTATCACAACAATGCCATTTAATATTATGAATTGGTATAAGGATGATATCTTCTCAGATAAGTTAGTTCTAATTTTTAAGAAGTACTTAAATGAAGGAGATAGTGCTGTAACTCGTCATATAATAGCATTACTTATTTGTGCGGGTAGACCCATTGAATTCTCAAATTTAGTTCGATCATATATTGGCTCTATAGGAAAGAATTCGTATTATCTTGGAGACTTAAACTCTAATTTAAGACATAATTATACGACTCAATTTATGAATGATAATGAATTAAAACAGACGGAGAGTTTAATTAAAGTGTGCCACGAGAAGAGGAGAACGGGATCTCAACTGCCAGGTAGGGCGTCTGTTGCAAAAGTGTCAGATGATATAATTCCTGACAGAGGCGAAATTAAGGAGGGATAAAGATTATTTTATCGTGTGCTTTGGGAACATTCAGGAAAATGATGTTCCCAAAGTTTATATTTTATCAGCCTTACATTTCAGCGTGGGGAAAATGTGGGGAAAGCCTTCAATTGCATTTAATACACCTTAATCAGGCTTACAGAGCCTCTATCGCAGGTTTTGCGTAATCTGTATGGGAACAATTTGGGAACAAATCTAAAAAGAAAAATCGCTAACCATTGAAAAATCAATGAGTTAGCGATTTGCATTGTACCCCCTCAGGGGCTCGAACCCTGGACCCCAACATTAAGAGTGTCGTGCTCTACCAGCTGAGCTAAAGAGGCATTGCGGGTGCAAATATAATGATAAAATTTGGATCTGCAAATTTATTAGGTATTTTTTTTGTTTTTTTTATACTGTTTAGCTCTTTTTGTAATTGTTGAGTGGCTCCTTAGATCTATTTAATAGCAATATTAACTGGTGGCTTTTTGTTGTATTGATGCAAATAAGTGGGGTAAAATAACAGAGTAAACGCATGAAAATATTATTTCTTATGCCTCCGGCGGACGGGAATATGCACCCCCGCAGGTGCTTGCCATTGCAAAACGAAAGTTTTATTCTGCTGAAATACTCAGGTCGCATTTTTTTACGTTATTTACTCTTGCAAGAGTCAGCCCCTCGCCATATCATCACAATACAAAAATTAAAAAAGATGATAGTCTTGTGGTTTCAAACTCAAGCGCGGCACCTGCGCGACATGAGCGCGATGAACAGTCGTTTTTTTCGTGCGTTTGCCCTGCCAAGAAATATAATTCGCATTGATAATTAAAAAATAATGTTTAACTTTGTCCTAATACGATGAGATTAGATAATTTTGAAAAGATAAATATATAACATATGAACCAAGAAGTTAGGGTGCGTTTTGCCCCAAGTCCCACTGGACCTCTCCACATTGGCGGTGTGCGCACTGCTCTCTATAACTACCTTTTTGCTCGTCGCAATGGAGGTAAGATGATCCTAAGAATTGAAGATACCGACTCGCAACGTTTTGTCGAGGGTGCTGAGGATTATATCATCGAATCGCTCAAATGGTGCGGAATTGAGATTGATGAGGGTGTGGGTGTAGGTGGTCCCGATGCCCCCTATCGTCAGAGTGAGCGTCGCGAGATCTACCTCAAATATGCTATGCAGCTTGTTGAGGATGGTTGGGCATACTACGCTTTTGATACTGCTGATGAGCTCGATGCAAAGCGTAAGGAGGCCGAGGAGGCTGGTGCAGCGTTTGCATACAACTACACAGTGCGTACCGAGCTACCAACATCGCTTAGCCTAAGTGCTGAGGAGGTTGAGGAGCGTAAGGCACGTGGCGAAAAATGGGTTATCCGCTTTAAAATGCCTGAGGGAGAACTTGTCGAGATGGACGACCTAATTCGTGGTCATGTGGTGGTTAATACCTCTACTCTCGACGACAAGGTTCTTTACAAATCTGTAGATTCTCTTCCTACCTACCACCTTGCAAATATTGTCGATGATAAACTTATGCGTATCTCGCACGTTATCCGTGGAGAGGAGTGGTTGCCATCGCTTCCGCTTCACTACCTACTTTACAAGGCGTTTGGCTGGGAGTCATCCAAGCCTCAATTTGCTCACTTGCCACTGCTCCTAAAACCAACTGGAGGCGGTAAACTCTCGAAACGTGATGGCGACAAGATGGGTTTCCCCGTATTCCCACTCTTCTGGCAAGCACCTAATGGCGATACCGCAAAGGGCTACCGCGAGGATGGTTACTTTGCCGAGGCGTTTGTCAATATGCTTGCTCTATTGGGCTGGAACCCAGGCACCGAGCAAGAGATGTTCTCGCTCGAAGAGCTTATCGAGAGTTTCTCGCTCGACCGTGTGTCGAAGTCGGGAGCTCGCTTCCAACCAGAGAAGGCTAAGTGGTTCAACGCTCAATATATGCACCGCAAAACCGACGAAGAGTTGGCAGTTCTATACCAACCAATCTTGCGTGAGCATGGGGTCGTGGTGAGCGACGAGTTGGCTGGCAAGGCAGCAGGCATTATGAAGGAGCGCGCAACATTCACCACAGATCTTTGGGATCTTACATCGTACTTCTTTGTTGCCCCCACCGAGTATGAGACTAAGCAACAAAAGAAATATTGGAAGGGCGATAACCCACGTATCTTAGCTGAGTTGCGTGAGGTGTTGGCATCTATCGACGACTTCTCGCTCGAAAATACAGAATCTATCGTTCACGCCTGGATTGCCCAGAAAGAATATGGTATGGGTCAAGTAATGAATACTTTGCGCTTGGCTTTGGTAGGTGCCGGCAAGGGACCTGGAATGTATGACGTAACGGCATTTATTGGTCGTGAGGAGACACTAAAACGTATAGACTATATTTTAACAAACCTAAAAATAGAATAATAAATGATTACTATTGAACAAAAAGTCTACGGCATGACCGAGACTGGCGAGGCAATTATCTCTTACACAATGAGCTCAGAGAATGGTAGCTCAGTAGAGTTGTGCAACCTTGGCGCAACGATCCTTGCTGTAAACGTACCTGACCGTGACGGTAATATTGCTGACGTAGCGTTGGGATACCCCAACTACGAGAATACAGCTCGTGACTGTGCTGCTATGGGTCGCTCCATTGGTCGTGTAGCAAATCGTTTGGCAGATGGTCGTATGACAATCGAGGGCAAAGAGTACCAACTTGCAATCAATAATGGTCCTAATCACCTTCACGGTGGAGTAGATGGTTTTGGTCTTAGAATTTGGGAGTCTCGTGTCGAAACTAACCGTGTAGTTATGTCGCTTCACTCTGAGGATGGTGACCAAGGTTATCCAGGTGCAGTCGATGTAGAGGCGATCTTCGACTTCGATGATGAGGGTGCTTTGGAGATCACCTACCGTGCAGTATCAGACGCAACAACTGTCGTAAACCTTACAAACCACGCTTACTTCAACCTTGCCGGTCCCGACGAGCCATCAGTATTGGAGCACGAACTTAAACTCTGCTCAACAAAGGTTTTGGAGATGAACGATGTTCAGATCCCAACAGGCGAGGAGCTTGAGATTGCTGGAACCCCTATGGATTTCACCGAGTTCAACCGCTTGGGCAATGCTGTAGAGACAGACTTCAACAACTCTAAGGCTTTCCGTGGTCTCGACCACTTCTTTGTGGTTGATGGATGGCAGAAGTCTATCTTGGCTGAAAATGCAGTGTTGCGCGAGCCAAAGAGCGGACGTACACTAACTGTTCTCTCATCTGCCCCAGGTCTTATGGTGTATACAGGTAACTGGCTCGCTGGAGGCTCTCCAACCTCGAAGAATGGAAAACCTCTTGTCGATTACCAAGGAGTGGCGCTTGAGTGCCAAATCCACCCAAATGCAATCAACACACCATCGTTCCCAAGTGTGGAACTGAAGGCTGGTGAACAATTCTGCCAAAAGATCGTATTTAAGTTTGGCGTAGAAATTTAAATATAGTAAAGCAACACGCACGAAGAAATAACTTGCTCATTGCGCTCATGCCGCGCAGGGTTGCTGCTTGGAATAGCTTGCTTATATCGCGCTCATGCCGCGCGGCACCAAGCTAAGCTTGGATCCAAAAACTTCGTTTTTGACTTTTGTGTTGCACTGATGTGGTGGGGGCTTTGCCCCTCCGCGAGATATCCACTATGATGAGCTTTTGAAAGTGAACTTTCAACACTCCTCATAGTGGATATCTCTGTGTCAACCTACGGTTGCCACCACCACATCAGCGAGGTGAACCTCGATTTGGGTTTAAATGCCACAGGCATTTAAAAAATTATAAAGACCAAAGAGTTGTGCAAATTTATTTGCGGCAACTCTTTGATCTTTATAATCTTAGAGATGCAATCTCTAAGCCCAAAGCGCAATGATACGCACCCGCGGAGGTGCTATCTCCGCCCGCCGGAGGCAGTCCGAAGCGCACAGAAAACAGCGCACAGAAAGCAAGCACCCGCGGGGAGGTGAGTATGAGATAATAATCTTTATGCGATTGTCTTACTTACGGTTTGCAAAAAAGTGATCTACAGGGCCATGACCCTTGCCTATTTCGAATTGAGCGCCAGAAATTATAGCGCAATTAATATACTCCTTAGCAGCTTTTGCGGCGTCGCTAAGTTCCATGCCACGCGCTAACATTGCTGCGAGGGCAGACGACAGAGTGCAGCCTGTGCCGTGAGTGTTGGGGGTTGACAATCTTTTTGATGTAAGATATATTATCTCGTCTGACTCTGCATTGTAGAGTACATCTGTGAGCTGCTCCTCGGTGAGGTGACCTGCTTTGAGAAGAACAGATATTTTGCCATCCAGCGATAATTTGCGAGCCATCTGTGCCAATTGACTCTGGTCGGATATTTTTTCACCCAGCAAGATCTCAGCCTCGGGAATGTTGGGTGTTATAACTCTTGCGCGTGGAAGAAGCTGCTCTTTGAGCGACTCTATTGCACTCTGCTCAATGAGTCGATGACCGGATGTAGCGACCATAACTGGATCTACAACCACACTCTTTATTGCAAATTTATCCAGTTGACGGCAGACCACCTCTACCACTTCGGCGGAGTGCATCATTCCAATCTTGATGGCATCGGCGCCAATATCGCTGAGTACAGCCTCAATCTGTCCCTCCAATATCTCAAGTGGAATGGGGTGAACCGCCTCTACGCCAACAGTGTTTTGAACCGTTACGGCAGTAATTGCCGAAGCGGCATAGCAGCCACATGCCGATATCGCTTTGATGTCAGCTTGTACTCCAGCTCCTCCACCCGAATCGCTGCCTGCGATTGTTAATACTCTATTATATCTCATTGTTTAACTATTTCAATTTTGTTGTTTTTCGCTACTTATTTGCTCTACATCCACGCCATTGTAGGCATACTCCCAGAATGCCCATTCGTACCACACAGCTTTGAGAAACTCTTGGCGCATCATAGCTCTGCGGCTCTGTGTTGAGTTTGCGGCAAGGTTATCAACAAGTTCTATTGAGAGATTTACCCCCTCCATCATCATCTCTGAGGCGTATGTTTCGATCCAGTCGCGATAGGGGTTTTCTTCGAGGTTGCTGTTGGCAAATAGGTGGCGTCCGACGAGGCTGTAGATCCAGATGCAAGGCAAGATGGCAGCCATTGAGAGCTCTAAATCACCACGATCCACCCACTGGCGAGTGTGGTTCATATAGTGTTGCGTAGTTCTCGAACTTTCGACTGCGCTCACTCCTCCAAGTTGTTCAACAAGGAGAGCATGCAGAGACTTCTCCGCCTCCATTCCCTCGATTGCAAATTTTCGAAATAACTCTTTGTGGATAGTTGTTGGTAACATATCAGCAACTATTAACATTTCTTGTGAATAGTTGATAATATAGATGGTGTCTTGTTCAATATAGCGCCTAAATCGCTCCTTTGTGAGCTCTCCACTCATCATATCAACATTGAATGGTTGAGCTATAATACTGTTGTATAGGTTGTTGGACGCTCTACGAACAAGAGTACTCCATCTTGGTCGATTGTTGTTAACAATTGTTAATAACTCATCAGATGACTCTCGTGGATTGTCGGCACATATAATAGCGGAGACGACAGCTACGCCATCAACACCGCATGCCATTGTTTGTGCGACATTCGAGATATTGATGCCTCCGATAGCCACCGAAGGGTGAATCGAAAGATCGACTGCCTTTGTACATCCCTCGATTCCGAAGGGTTGAGCCGTATCGGTTTTGGTGGGCGTGGAGTGAAGAGGAGATATTCCAATGTAGTCGACATCGACTCTGTTTGCCTGCTCAACCTCTTCGAGTGACTCCACCGAGAGACCAATGATTTTATCTTTGCCAAGAATAGCACGAGCATCCTTATAGCTCATATCTGACTGCCCAATGTGAACACCATCTGCATCTGCGGCGAGAGCCACATCGACTCGATCATTGATAATAAGAGGTACCGAGTAGGGTGCAAGTAGACTCTTTAGTCTGCGAGCACGCTCAATAAATTCACCTGTTGGCAGCTCCTTTTCGCGTAGCTGCACGATGGTGACACCCCCGGCAACTGCCTCGCGGACGATCTCCTCAAGAGAGCGTCTGCCCGCTAAGGTGCTATCGGTGACAAGATAGAGCGAGAGGTCAAACTTAGGTCTCATTGTTTAACGCTGCTTGCCAACTCCTCGCCACTAATGGTGTAGAGAGTATCGAGGAAATTGAGTTGAAGAGTAGCAGGAGCAGGCGAGATAGAGGCTGCGCGCTCTCCGGCAACACCCATAAGTGCCATTGCGTAGAGTGAAGCGTCGAAAGCGGAGTCGCAAACTGCTGCAAATGCACCAATAATAACTGTTGCAGTGCAGCCCATAGCTGTCACGGCAGTCATCATTGTTGAACCATTTGTAATTGTCTCTACTCTCTCGCCGTCTGTGATGTAGTCTGTGGCGCCACTAATTACCACAACCGCACCTGACTTTTGAGCCAAAATCTTTGCTGCCTCTAACGCCAGGTCCGACGATACAGAGCTGTCGACGCCCTTGCTCAAAACGTCAGCATCGACAAGTGACATAATCTCGGAGCCATTACCGCGAATTATCGTTGGTTTACAATCTTTAATGATCTTCTTGCAGATCCTTGTGCGATATGGTGTAGCACCAGAACCAACAGGGTCCAAGATAATTGGGCGACCTATAAGGCTCATTGAGTTGCCTGCGGCAAAGATTCCTTCTACCCACTGCTCATCGAGTGTTCCAATGTTGAGCACAAGTGAATTTGCTATTGCCGTCATATCTGCCATCTCCTCCTTGGCGTGTGCCATAACTGGTGATGCACCAATTGCTAAAAGCGCGTTAGCATTGAAGTTCATTGCTACATAGTTGGTGATGCAGTGAACAAGTGGTGAATTTTGACGGACTCTCTCGAAGCTTGATGCTAAGTTTTCTCTATTTATCATCTCTATATCTTTTTATTTAATGAATGCTCTTTATCTCTGCTCTCTTTCGTAGAGTTCAAACGAGAAGGGGTGTTCAAACTCTACTCCTTGTTTATGCTCTTCCTTGTGGAGCATCCTCCAACCGAGCTCCTCCCAACTTGGGAAGTGGGTGTCGCCTTCGAAGGCAAAACCCACCCTGGTAAGGTATAGGCGGTCGGCTATAGGAAGGGTCAAGGCATAGATCTCGGCACCACCAATTATAAATGTCTCCTGCTGAGGATCTGTAGCTGCGAGAGCCTCCTCAAGTGAATGTACTACGCTACACCCCTCAATCTCAATCTCTTGGCGTGTAATCACAATATTGTGGCGCTTAGGTAGCGGCATACCTATCGAGTCATAGGTTTTGCGCCCCATAACCACAGTATGTCCTGAGGTTACCTTGCGAAAGTAGCGCATATCTTCGGTGATGTGCCACAGAAGCTTGTTATTGTTTCCGATAACTCCGCCCTGGGCAACTGCAACAATAATACTTATCATGATCTTTAGAATGACATAGGTGCGCTAATCGTAGGGTAGGGGTCGTACCCCTCAAGAGTAAAATCTTCGTATTTGTAGTCGAAAATAGATTTTACGTCGGGATTAAGTTTTATGCGAGGTAGGGCACGAGGTGTGCGCGATAGTTGCTCGTCGACCTGTTCTAAGTGATTTAGGTATAGGTGTGTATCGCCCAATGTGTGGATAAACTCACCTACCTTAAGACCACACTCGGCTGCAATCATCTCTGTTAGTAGCGCATATGATGCAATATTGAATGGAACACCCAAAAAAGTATCAGCACTGCGTTGGTAAAGTTGACATGAGAGTCGACCATTGGCAACATAAAATTGGAATAGCACGTGACAAGGAGGAAGTGCCATCCCTTCGATCTGTGCAACATTCCACGCCGATACAATCATTCTTCGGGAGTCGGGGTTGCTCTTGATGGTATCGATAACTTCACGGATTTGGTCTACCACGCCAGCGTCATAGCGCTCCCAGCTGCGCCATTGGTGCCCATACACCTCGTTGAGATCGCCATAGATATACCCCTCAATCGAGGAGCGCTCACCCGCTTTCGCGAGAAATTCTTCTTTCGTGATAGGCTGCTCGTTAACCTCCGTGCAGAGTGTCGTGTAGTGTCGATAAGCGTCATTATCCCATATGTGAACTCCATTGTCGACTAAGTATTTGATATTTGTTTCGCCTCGAAGAAACCACAGCAACTCATGTATAATGCCCTTGAGGAATACTTTTTTTGTGGTGAGTAGCGGAAATCCATCCGCTAAGTTGAAGCGCATCTGGTAACCAAAGATGCTCTTGGTGCCTGTACCTGTGCGGTCACCTTTTTCTACTCCCTGCTCCTTGATGGTGCGTAGAAGTTCGATATATTGTCTCATTGTGATTATGATTTTACTCTACAGAGCTTCGCCTCGCCACTCTCACTAAGTGAGATGTAGTGTGGATCACGGCTCCAATCATTCATAAATATTATTTGGGGTTGCTCATCGTTGAAGTGACAAGCTTTGTGTAGATGCCCAAAGATGTAGATATCATCGTGGTTCTGGGCGTAGTGGTTTTGGGCGTACTCTCGCAGGAAACCTTGCGCACGTCCAACAAGTTCTGGCGGTTCTCCAATATGTTTTTTGCGGGAGTGTTTGCTCCATGATTGACCGAATTTGAGCGCTAAGTCGGGGTGGATACACCACGAGAAGAGGAAGCGTGCCAGCGAAGAGCGGAAGAAGCCATTCATAAATTTGAGTGATAGGCTCCCCTTAACATTGAGGTTGTCGCCGTGCGCTACGTGAACCCTCTTTGTGCCCAACTCAAAAGTGGTTGGCGCAGTGAATATCTCCACTCCACACTCCGCGGTGAAGTAATCTCGAACCCACATATCGTGGTTCCCACTCATAAAAACTACTCTTATACCGCGCTGAGTGAGCTCCGCAAGTTTGGAGAGTGTACGCACAAATCCACGAGGTACAACTAACCTATACTCATACCAAAAGTCAAAGATATCGCCACAAAGAAATATCACCTTTGCGTCTGCCGAGACTCTTTCGAGCCACTCCACAAAGGCTCTTTCGGTCGCTTTTTGCTCCTCAATGGAGCCTGCTCCCAAGTGAATATCAGATGCAAAATAGTACATTGATTCAACTATTTTGCGATCTCCTCACGAATTGCCTCAAGCAACTTGTCGCCATAGATATCGCGAGCTATAACATCCCCCTCTTTATTTATAAGGAAGTTGGATGGTAGAGCTGTGATGTTGTAGAGCGAGAGAGATTGTGATCTATTACCCTTAAGGTCACTCACCGAGGTCCATGGGAGTGATTGCTCCTGTATGGCGTTGATCCATGTTGACTTCGTGTTGTCGATTGCCACCTGATAGATATCAAATCCTTGATCTTTGTATTTGGCGTAGATCTCCTTGAGCTCAGCATTGTTGCGGTTGCTGCTACCAATTTGAGCTGACCAGAAATCCAGAAGGATAACCTTGCCCTCTTTGTCGGAGAGTTTTTGGGCTTTACCATACATATCATTGAGCTCTAAATCGGGATAGCCGCGAGTCACCATATTCTCCTGGATGCGGTTGATTGCATCAAACTCATCAATATCTTTTTGGATACTTTTGCGGTATGGGGAGTCGGGATAATTCTCTTCGAGCGCTTCTGCCACGGTGCGGTAGTATATTACATCGTTTTTGCCAGTAAAGAGGTAACTATCATTGGGTAGTCGTTGGTAGAGAGCATATACTGCTGCCAGCGACGATTTATTGGTAATGATAAATTCAAGTTGTTCGCGCTTGATACGGTTATACTCGTTGCTATACTCCAACGTTAGCTCCTTTCGCTTCTCCTCCGAGATATCCTCCTTGGCATACTCCATTGCGATTTTGTCGAGTTCAGCGATACCGTTGATGTAGTTTTGGTAAAATCTACGTATCAATTCTGACTCTTCGGAGCCCTCGACAGTATAGTTCTTCGCCACGTTGCCCACCGAATTGAGCTTGATGTGCTCTCCGGCTGTTGCGAAGATTGGAATTGTTGACCAATCATATACCACGTTGTAGAGTCTGTGGTGTCCATCTTTAGCCTTGAAGTTAAAGATAAATTCGCCACTTGTGTTTAGCTCTACTGAGTCTACTATTGCGCCACCATGGCTCGAAGAGATCTCTTCGAGGTATGCCACTGAGCTATCACCTCCAATAAATCGACCAGAGATCTTGATAGAGTCGGAGTTGCAACTGGAGAAAAGTGTTGTCAATAAAAGTACGACTGAGAGCGATGTGACGCTATAATTTACATTAATCTTCTGCATTTGTTGTCTCTTGAAAAAATTATTTTTGAGTTAACTGTAGAACAAAGATAGCAAAAATTTTGATTTTACTGCATCTTATTGGGCTGATTTCGCCTCACTACACCATTTTTGTTGAAACTTTTCCCCGTGTGGTTGTTGTAGCTATTGCGATTCTTATAGCCATTTCGATTGTTGGGATGTTGTTTGTTTCTGGGCGTGTGTGTCGAAACGTGCTGTTTGTAATCACTTTGGATATTGTTGATAGCATCTTCGTTGAGTGTTATAACACCATTGGACATCTGCTTTATATCTTTTATGATTACTTCGTTGTTGGGGTGCTCTTGGTTATATTCATAGCTTTTGGCACGCATAAACACAGCAATATTGTCGATTGTCGCCGCTGCAACCTCCGCCTCCTGCTCTGCTAACTTTTTGACTATGCGACCCACATACTTGCCATAGTATTTGTGTTTAATGCGGCATTGTGGGTAGTCAATCTTGCGAGGTTTGATAGTTAAGTTGTCGCGTGAAGGCTGGTCATAAGGGGAATCGACATCTAATTGAAAATCAGATATAATAAAGAGGTGGTCCCAGAGTTTGTGTGTGAAACTTGGGGTATCTCTAAGAAGAGGGTTTACATTGCCCATAACCGCGATAACCGCGCGAGCTTGCTTATTGCGCTCTACTCTGTCGGGAATCAAACTTAGGGCCTCCACCATCTGTTGAATGTGACGTCCATACTCGGGAAGATGTAACTTCGGACGTGTGTTATTATAATTTTTTTTCATGTAGGGAATGTTGATACTTAATCTTTAAACGTAAATTTACGATAAAATATTATAACTCAACTCTATTTTAATTGGTTTGCCAATATGGCAATAATAGTCTCTCAAGAGACTTATGTTTAACTATTTGCACTATCGTTAGTAGGTCGTTCTAATTCGAGAAAGTTACTAACTTTGACACAAAAATACAAATTATTTTTAATAAAATCACAATGAGTAGAGTTTTAATTTTAGACCAATCAAAAAGCATGCGAAAAACGCTTCGAGAAAGATTGGAATTTGAGGGGTTCAACGTGGAGGAGGCTGCCGAGATTAATGCCGCAATCGAGCTATTCGAGAGTGGCTTATTCGATATGATCCTTTCGGATAACCACTTCGAGGCGCTCCCCGATACAATGCGCTCAACCCCTTTTGTGGTGATCTCCTCTGAGGCATCAATCGACAATGCATTGGCTGCTGCCAAGTGTGGTGCTGTAGATTTTTTGACTCGACCCATCGACATGAATCGCCTCCTAAAGGTGTTGAGAGAGACCACCGAGGAACCACACGACGAGTGTGCACCTACGCCAAATCAGAGCGCAGTGCAGCGCTCTGCTCCCCGTCGCCGTAGTTGTGCCTCCTCGTCACATATCGAACCAATGATTGGCTCCTCTGCTGCAATGAATGAGCTGAATCGACTCATCGAAAGAGTAGCTCCCACCGATGCAAGAGTGCTTATAATTGGTGAAAATGGTACAGGCAAAGAGCTTGTAGCAAAGTGGTTACATTACAAAAGTCAGCGGTCGAGATCGCCATATGTAGAGATAAATTGTGCCGCAATACCCTCCGAGTTGATCGAGAGTGAGTTGTTTGGTCACGAAAAGGGAGCCTTCACCTCTGCTGTAAAGCAACGAAAAGGTAAGTTTGAACAGGCAAATGGAGGCACTCTGTTTCTCGACGAAATTGGCGATATGTCGCTCTCGGCACAAGCCAAGGTGCTGAGAGCTCTCCAAGAGAGTAAAATATGCAGAGTAGGAAGCGACCGCGATATAGATGTTGATGTGAGGGTGATTGCCGCCACAAACAAAGATATAAAGGAGGAGATCGCACGTGGCAACTTTCGCGAAGATCTCTACCATCGTATAGGTGTTATTGTTATGCGTGTCAAGCCCCTACGTCAACGCTCCGAGGATATTCCTCAGTTAGTTGAACACTTCTTAGCCAGAGTCTGCACCGAACTCAGCGTGGAGCGAAAAGAGATAACTCCCAAGGCACTCGCACTATTGACCGATATGCCCTGGAGTGGAAATATCAGAGAACTACGCAACGTGGTTGAGAGACTCGTAATTCTTAGCGATGACAAAATTGAGGCAGACGATGTGACCTGCTACTGTTGCTAAATGCGTGAAAATATTATTTCTTACTGCCTCCGGCGGGCGGGGATAGCACCCCCGCGGGTGCATACCTTCTTGCGCTTTGGGCTTAGAGATTGCATCTCTAAACCCAAATCGAGGTGAACCTCACAGATGTGGTGGTGGCAACCAAAGGTTGACAAAGAGATATCTATTCTGAGGAGCGTTGAAAGTTCACTTTCAAAAGCTCCTCGGAATAGATATCTTGCTAAGGGGCAAAGCCCCCACCACATAAGTGCAACAAAAAAGTCAAAAACAAAGTTTTTGGATCCAAGCTATAGCTTGGTGCCGCGCGGCATGAGCGCGATGAGCAAGCATATTCAAGTACCAATCCCGCGCGGCACGAGCGCGATGAGCAGTTTTTTTCATGCGTTTACCCTGCTTATTTAGATCTTAAATTTCAGAATTATATTTAATTTCACTATTTTTGCAGAAGTAGAAATAAGAAAGAGAGAGTAAAAATGTGGTATATAGATATTTTTGAGAGAAATCGCAGATGGGTAGAGCGATGTAAAGAGCTTGATGCAAGCTATTTTGAGAAGTTGTCGATGGGGCAGAATCCCGAATATCTCTATATTGGATGTAGCGATAGTAGGGTATCGGTTGAGGAGCTGATGGGCGTCAAACCTGGTGAGCTTTTTGTTCATCGCAATATCGGCAATATTGTGGTTAACACCGATAGCAACATCAATGCTGTGGTGCAGTATGCTGTGGAGCATCTCAAGGTGAAGCATATTATAATCTGCGGACATTATGAGTGTGGTGGCATTAAGGCTGCCATGCACCCCGAGGATATGGGGCAGCTCAACGGTTGGTTGCAGACAATTCGCGACGTCTACCACACACATCGCGCGGAGCTTGACTCAATTGAGCAGCTCTCGGAGCGATATGATCGCCTTGTGGAGCTCAATGTCCGCGAGCAGTGTATAAATATCATGAAGATTGACCACGTACAACGCTCTTGGATTGAGCGCCAATATCCTCATGTCCACGGCTGGATATTTGATGTGCGCACAGGTCTGCTCAAAGATCTTGAACTCAACACGCGCGAACTTTTCAACGAGGTGGAAGATATCTATAATATTGATTTCGATCACGAAATAGAGAAGTAGAATCCCCCTCCTCCAAAAGAGTATAAGAGAACAGAGGCAGCCATATCTTTGGCTGCCTCTGTTGTAGCTCCACTGCGACTCGAACGCAAATCTAAGGTTTAGGAAACCTTCATTCTATCCCTTGAACTATAGAGCCAAAGTGATTGGGAGTGCAAATATAACGAATTTATTGCAATTGTTCATAGCAAATGAGCAATATTATGGTAAACGTATGAAAAAATGATTGCTCCTTGCGTTCGTGCCGCGCGGGGTTGCCGCTTGAATATGCTTGCTCATCGCGCTCATGCCGCGCGGGGGTGCTGCTTGAATATGCTTGTTTATCGCGCTCATGCCGAGCGGTACCAAGCTATAGCTTGGATCCAAAAACTTCGTTTTTGACTTTTTTTGTTGCACTGATGTGGTGGGGGCTTTGTCCCCCAGCGAGATATCTACTCTGAGTGGCTTATGAAAGTAAACTTTCAACTCCCCTCAAAATAGATATCTCTGTGTCAACCTTCGGTTGCCACCACCACATCAGTGAGGTTCACCTCGATTTGGGTTTAAATGCCGTATGCATTTAAAAAATTATAAAGACCAAGGAGTTATGCAAATCTATTTGCGTCAACTCATTGATCTTTATAATCTTAGAGATGTAATCTCTAAGCCCAAAGCGCAAGAAGGTATGCACCCGCGGGGGTGCTATCCCCGCCCGCCGGAGGCAGTAAGAAGCGCACAGCAAGCAGCAAACAAGCAAACAACCAAGCAGCAATCAATCAATCAATCAAGAATGTACACACCCGCCGAAGGCAGTAAGAGATAATATCTTCATGAGTTTGCCCTATCAGAGAGTCATCCTTTTTTGTTGACCACAGCTTTAAATATCTGATATGGTATTATAGCGCACAGTGCACCTGTAGCCCAGCCCAAGAGAATATCTTGGGGGAAGTGGTACGCTAAATATATGCGAGAGTAGCTGACCAGTAACACCCACGCTATAAGTGAGATAGTGAGCCAACGTTTGCGTAATTCGCAGGCGGCAATAATAGCAATTGAGGCAGTTGTGGCGGCATGTGCCGAGACAGTACCATTTCTACCACCACTACCTATTTTGTGGATTAATCCCTCTAACTCTGGGGTATGCATAGGTCGCAGTCGTACAGGGAAAGAGTCCCAAAGATGTTTGAGGGGTCCGCTATGTTTGAATATCCCGGCAATGATGTCCGAGAGTCCCACGGCTGCAATCACGCAAAGTGCGAAGATCATAACAAGTCGCCATCCTCCCTTGCGCCAAATAAGGTAGAGTAGAGATATGTAGAGTGGCACCCATGTCACTTTACCCGAGGCAAAGGTCATAATTGCATCGAGACTCTCCCCTCCATCGAAGTTGAGTAGCAGAAATATGTTGTGATCCCAATTCATAATTAGTGATTATATACAATTGTTTTTGGGCATCCCCATGCGTTCCACTTCATTGTCCTTTTCATCTTTTAGTTTTTCATCCTCCTCCCACTCAAAATGAGGGAAGAGAGTCTGCCCACCAAGACCAAAACGTGTGTAGGTGATAGGTAGACCTCGACGAAGGAACATCTCCTCGTAAGCAGTTTTCACTGAGAGGGTTTCATCGGCATATCCCGAGCCGTAGATATCGTCGTTAGCAACCTCAAGTGGTAGTGAGAAGTGTCGAATGACCTCTTGTGTGTAGTGGTAGAGGTGTTTTGAATCGCTCTTAAGATTGATTACTCCCTCACAGCTAAGCATTTGGGCATATCGCTCCAGAAAGAGAGGCGAGGTAAGTCGCTTCTTCGCGCGACGTCGCTTCAGCTGAGGATCAGGGAATGTAACCCATATCTCGGCTATCTCACCAGGAGCAAAGAAGGAGTTGATAAACTCGATACGGGTGCGCAAAAAAGCGACGTTGCTCATACCTGCGGCAGTTGCCTGCTTGGCACCCTTCCACATACGAGCCCCCTTGATGTCGATTCCAATATAGTTGTGAGCATCGTCCCGCGCAGCTAAAGCCACAGTGTATTCACCCTTTCCGCACCCCAATTCGAGGATTATTGGTTTCTCATTGCCGAAGAAATCGGCTCCCCAATGCCCCTTCAAAGGATGATCTTTATGAAAAATATCTTCAAATTCCGGCTGTACGAAACAGTCGAAAGTTAGGTTCTCTGCAAATTTGCGTAATTTATCTTTTCCCATCTATCTGTTGTAAAATCTTTATTCTCTTTGGGCTAAATTAACTCCCGCTGCCAGCACACCTTTGTAGAGGTGTTGCGGTAGGAGTTCTACTTTGTACTCTCCAACTTGGTTCCACCGTATATTATTGCGGAGAGGAACCTCTGCCACTGCAATAGATCTCTTCGTAGCTGCAATATTAAATGTAATCTGCTCGCTCCACATTACGCCATTGGGTGCTGTGGTGCTAACAAAAAGCTCTATCGCATTGGACGAAACATAGCTATCATAGCGTAGCAATAGGCTCATATCGAAGCGCGAAAGAGTGTCAGTCACCTCGAAGCACACTGTAGAGGGTGTGTTCCACCCCGAGCTCTCTACTTCAGTAAACTCAGCAACCATGTTCGACTCGCCATACATGCCACAACCTAAGAGCATTAGTAGAGCCACAAGCATAAAACTACATCTGACTCTCATCTCAACTACTCTTTTTTGGGGGACTTGGCATCGCCCTCACCTGTTTTTCGTGTCGTCGCTCCTTCTCCTCCTGCTTCGGGGCGTGGTCGGCGAGCTCTATTGTTGCCCTTGTTGTTGCGACGAGGTGCTCCCTCTGTGCGCTCTGTGCGCTGCTCGGGTGCTGCTTGTGCTCCTATGCCGCTCTCCTGTTGTGTGTTTTTTTGGCGGTTCTCGCCTCCCTCGCGGCGGCGTTGGTTGTTTGCTCCGTCAGTGCCCTTGTTGTTGCGACGTCTATTTTGATTCTCTCCAACTCCATTCGTGCGTGGCTTCTCCTCTCTCTCTTGCTGAGAGCGTTGCGCCTTGGGGGCTCTTTGAGATGCATTTGCCTCCGTGGTAGCCTCCGCTGAGCGTGGAGTGCGTTCTCTTTCGCCTCGTCCTGAGCGACCATTACGTCCTGAGCGACCATTGCGGCGTTGACCCTTAGCGGAGTCGAAACGGGTGATGCTATCCTCTGTGGAGCAGAATTTTGGCTCCTCCGAAGGCTTTGGCATATCCTCCTCGCGTTGAAGTTGATCCACTTTTTTACCCTCTTTATTGATCTTGATGATCTCCCAAACACGTGAAACAGGCAGAGTTATCATATTGACAATGGCATCCTTGCTGCTGCTGAACGACATTGTTCGTGCTAAAATATCATTTTTGATTAGGTAGTACTCGCCATCGAGAGCCTGTAGAGGCTCGCGCAAACGAGGAAACTCCTTGCGTGCATCTGCGTAGGTGTCGTACTCATACATCATGCAGCACTTCAACTTAGAGCATTGACCAATAAGCTTTTGTGGGTTTAGTGAGATCTCCTGCATGCGTGCAGCATTGGTGGTCACACTCGTAAAATTAGACATCCACGCCGAGCAGCACAACTCGCGCCCACACGGTCCAATTCCTCCAATCTGACCCGCCTCCTGGCGTGCACCAATCTGTTTCATCTCAATGCGAATGTGGAAGTGGTCGGCAAAAACCTTGATAAGTTCGCGGAAGTCAACACGTTCGTCAGCGATATAGTAGAATATCGCCTTGATGCGGTCTCCTTGATACTCCACATCGCCAATCTTCATATTGAGACCCATGTCGGCAGCAATCTGGCGCGAGAGAATCATCGTTTCGTGCTCAAGTGCAATCGCCTCCTGCCACTTCTCAATATCATATGGCTTCGCCTTTCTATAGATCTTCTTGAACTCCCCGTTGTAGGGGTTGAATCCTGTGCGTTTAATCTGACGCGCTACCATGTCGCCCATCATCGAGACAGTGCCGATGTCGTGACCTGGAGATGACTCAACCGCCACAATGTCACCAACCTTAAGGCTTAGTCCATTGGAGTTCTGGAAGAACGAACGTCTCGTATTTTTGAATCGCACCTCGATAATGTCCTCTGGTAGGTTGTTGGGATACGCACTCAACCAGTCATTTTCGTGGTGTTTGTAACACTCTTCATGCGCCATCGCATGTGCTTCGGACTTGCAGTTGCAAAATATTACTCCTCGTCCTATATCGGGTCTGTTTTTACAGTTACAGCTCATCTTATTATAATTTTGTGTAAAGATAGTGAAAAAATTACGACTATACAATACTCCTTCGAAAAGTTAGTCGTTGGCTACTCTGCCTTTATGTATGGAAAATATTGTCTCTTGTTGCCTCCGGCGGGCGGGGATAGCACCCCCGCGGGTGCGTACTTTTGTTGCTTTCTGTGCGCTTCTTGATTTCTTTCTGTGCGCTTTTTACTGCCTCCGGCGGGCGGGGATAGCACCCCCGCGGGTGCGTATCATTGCGCTTTGGGCTTAGAGATTGCATCTCTAAGATTATAAAGATCAATGAGCTGTCGCAAATAAATTTGCACAGCTCATTGATCTTTATAATTTATAAATGCCTACGGCATTTAAACCCAAATCGAGGTTCACCTCGCTGAGGTGGTGGTGGCAACCGCAGGTTGACACAGAGACATCTATTTATGAGGAGCGTTGAAAATTCATTTTCAAAAGCTCATCATAATGGATGTCTCGCTTGGGGCAAAGCCCCCACCACATAAGCGCAACACAAAAGTCAAAAACGACAGTTTTTGGATCCAAGCTTAGCTTGGTGCCGCGCGGCACGAGCGCGATGAGCAAGTGTTATCTGTGCGCTTGCCCCCCCCCTATGGGTGCAGAGACATGCGTCGTTGGCTACGGGCTATTCGTCGGTGCAGAAGGATAGCAGCGGTGGTCAGACCAACTAAGAATCCTATATACAACCCCTGGGGACCCATCCCGAGAGTAAATGCGCAGAGGCATCCCACAGGGATATTGAGTACCCAATAGGAGAAAACAGAGATTGGAAGGATGATCTTAACATCTTGCATGCCTCGAAGTATGCCGATACCAATGCATTGAATGCCATCTGAGATTTGAAATAGAGCAATGAAAATTAGTAGGGTAGATGCCAACTCAATCATCTCGCTATTGGTTGTAAAGAGTTGCGGAAGTACTCCTCGCATCGATATAAAGATCAGCGCGGTGATGCTGTTCCAGACAAAAGCCAGGTGGCATGCTGCATTCGAAGCAACCTTCATGCGCTCATGCTCACCAGAGCCATAGCAGTGTGAGATTCTGATTGTTGTGGCTGAGCCTATTGCCAACACAATCATAAAGGCGCAATTCATAAGCGACACACCAATCTGGTTTGCACCAATCACATTTGCCCCAAAGTAACCAATAATTATTCCTGAGATGACAAACGCTGAACACTCGAAGAAGATCTGAGACGAGATAGGAGCACCAATTTTTATTAATTTGATGGAGTCAGCTCGCTTGAGATCCTTAAATTTAAAGCCATCAAAGTATGCCCTAAAGCGCTTGACGGCAATAAAAAAGAGAAAGATAATAACCATCTGCAACACCCGCGATGCGAGGGTTGCCAAACCTGCCCCCAAAACACCAAGCTCTGGAGCACCCCACATGCCGTTGATTAATATGTAGTTAAGAAATATATTGACTCCATTGCAAAGGATAACAATATACATGGTTGTATGAGTATTGCCGATACCCTCCAAGAATTGTTTGAAAACAAAAAAGAGCATAATAGGTATCATACTCCAAACCAATGTCTTGTAGTATGGAATTGCCATAGTAACAACCTCCTCAGGTTGCCCCATATAGCTCATAAGTGGAATGATTGAGAATTGGAGAATCATAGCCAAAAGCCCTACGAATGGAAATAGAACTATGCTGTTGCCCAGATATTTGGACGCCTCCTTCATCCGCCCCTGAACAAAGAGCTCCCCCACAATTGGCGTGATGCCAAAGGTGAGCCCCATCGAAGCAATATAGATTAAAAAAAATACAGAACCTCCAAACGATGCTGCTGCTAAGGGAAGAGCATCATCTCCTCCATAATTACCTACCATAATATTGTCGGCAAGTTGAACGATAACCTGCCCTAATTGGCTTAAAACAACGGGTAAAGCTAACTTTAAATTAGCTTTGTACTCCTCTTTATATCTCGAAAATTTATACATAGGTGACAAAGATAACGCTTTTTATCGAGATATAATGCTAACTTGAGGAGCTGGTTAGGGCAAACGTATGAAAAATATTATTTCTTACTGCCTCCGGCGGGCGGGGATAGCACCCCCGCGGGTGCGTATCATTGCGCTTAGGGGTTGGGGGTTTCATCTTTCTTTTCAGCCTCGCGAAGGATATATTTTTGATAATATGCCAGCAGTAATGATGTTAGTGGCAGTGCGATAATCATACCCATCATACCCAGGAGCGAGCCCCAGATAGAGAGGGATAGAAGGATCACAGCAGGGTTTAGACCTGTTACTTTTCCCATAATCTTTGGGGTGATATATATATCTTGAATTGTCTGTACGACAGCGAAAACCACCATCGAAAGACCAAACAGCGTCCAGAAGCTATGACCTCCATCATAGGAGCCAAGGAAGCAGAGTAAAATGGTGGGAATGATGCCAACAATTTGGAGGTAGGGCACCAAGTTGAGTAGACCGATAAACAGCCCAAGAGGAATGGCAAGAGGCAAGCCGACGATCACAAAGCCAATACTAAATAGGATGCCAACCAGCAGCGCAATGAGCGACTGCCCGCGGAAATATCTGTTCATTCCATCTTCGACATCTGCAAAAATTGAGAGTGTTA
This sequence comes from Rikenellaceae bacterium, assembly GCA_044433965.1. Lineage (GTDB taxonomy): Bacteria > Bacteroidota > Bacteroidia > Bacteroidales > Rikenellaceae > Alistipes. Next base: position 21,970 of record JAWXTF010000018.1, read on the forward strand.
TATCTCTATATTGTTGAGGTATAAGGCTGCGCGCACCATTGAGTATCTTCTCGTAGTCGAGCAAAATGAAAACCAGGTAGAGGAGTACTATAAACCATCCAACTATGTTAATTAGTTGATTTACTGAACCTGAGAGTATTGCCCAGGCGTGCGTTAATGTATTCTCCAACAACTTAGACCACTCCTCGGGGTTCATCATCTTGGTGATCTCCTTAAGGTCAATCTTATCAAGAAGTGATTGATACCAAGCTTGCTCCACGATTGGCGCGTGAGAAGATGATTTGGAGAGATTCTGAATAACTTCAGTTGTCTTCTCCACCTCACTTACAATAGAGGGTATCAGCAGAGCTCCCACCACGGTCAGCACCACCGAGACAATGAGTAGTGAGGAGATGATAGCTAATAATCTGTTGCGCATGCGGCACTTATTCTGAAAGAACAGCACCATGGGGTTTAACATATAGGCAATCAACCATGCCACAACGAAAGGTAGTAGTGCTCCCTTGAGTAGATTCAAGACATAGAACACTCCAACTATAGCAGCTATCGCAAAGATTATACGGATAACTCGATCAAAGGTGTATGGACGTTGGGCAAACATAATTATCGCACTTTAGGATTAATAATGCGAATTAAGGTTTTAGCTTTGCTAAACCAAATTCGGCTATTTATTCTGTTTTGACCCCATCCCCAAATCCTTTCCCTTCAGTGAAAGGGGTTTTGTTGAGCGGCTAAAGCCACTCTTCATAGAGGCTTGAATCAAGTTTTTCAAACTAATAATAAGAATTAAGAATCTGTTTAAATTTCTCTCATCTAATTTGTTAAGGATCTGTCACTTTACTTTTCTCTTTTTCTACTCGTTACATAGCTATTGCTATGCGCCTCGCACAAAGAGAGAAAATCAAAGCAACATCTCTCTTAGCAATTCCAGCGAGAAAAACTTAAACAGATTCTAAGGTTTCGAATGCATATATCTCGCCACAAGGGAAGAGAGTTATATCTTCTCTCCCCTCCCCGAGGCTCTTTAGTCCATCTTGAGCACAGCCAAGAATGCAGATTGAGGCACCTGCACCGAACCAATTTGGCGCATACGTTTCTTACCTGCTTTTTGTTTTTCGAGAAGTTTTCGCTTACGTGAAATATCACCACCATAGCACTTGGCTGTCACATCTTTACGTACCGCCTTGACAGTCTCGCGAGCTATGATCTTAGCGCCAATTGCCGCTTGGATTGCGATGTCGAATTGTTGGCGAGGTATCAGCTCCTTTAGTTTTTCGCACATCTTGCGTCCAAAGTCGTAGGCATTATCTGCATAGATCAACGACGAGAGCGCATCTACGGGTTCTCCATTGAGCAATATATCGAGCTTAGCGAGTTTGCTGGTTTGGTACCCTGTGCGGTGGTAGTCAAACGAGGCGTAGCCCTTCGAGACGCTTTTGAGCTTGTCGTAGAAATCAAATACGATCTCCGAGAGGGGCATCTCGAAATTCACCTCCACGCGGTCTTGGGTGATGAAAGTTTGATTAGTGAGTGTACCTCGTTTGTCGATACATAGCTTCATTACATTGCCCAGGAACTCCGATTTGGTGATAACCTGCGCTTTGATGTATGGCTCCTCGATTTTAGCGATCTTGGTCACTTCGGGTAGCCCTGAGGGGTTGTGCACCTCGGTCACCTCGCCTGTTGTTGTGGTAATGGTATACGATACATTGGGCACAGTGGTGATAACATCCATATCAAACTCTCGATAGAGTCGTTCTTGGATAATCTCCATGTGGAGCAGACCCAAAAAGCCGCATCGGAATCCGAATCCAAGTGCCAGGGAGCTCTCTGGTTCGAACGTGAGCGAAGCATCGTTGAGTTGAAGTTTGTCGAGTGAGGCGCGAAGATCTTCATATTGGTCAGCCTCCACTGGATAGACACCCGCAAAGACCATTGGTTTTACATCCTCGAAGCCTCCGATAGACTCCTTGCAAGGATTTGCCATCGAGGTGATTGTATCGCCCACCTTAACATCTTTTGAGTTTTTGATGCCCGAGCAGATATAACCTACATCACCCGAGCGAACCTCGCTTTTGGGAGACATCTTGAGTTTAAGAACACCGATCTCATCGGCATCGTAGTCACAATCGGTATTGAAGAATTTGACATGGTCACCTTTGCGGATAGTGCCGTTAAAGACTCTATAATAAGCAATTACACCGCGGAAGGGATTGAATACAGAGTCGAAGATAAGTGCTTGGAGGGGAGCATTATCGTCACCCTTTGGCTCTGGAATACGCTCGATTATAGCCTCCAAAACATCCTCCACACCTACGCCGGTTTTGCCCGACGCAAGTAAAATATCCTCATCCTTGCAGCCAATAAGGTCGATGATCTGATCTTTCACTTCGTCGATCATCGCCGACTCCACATCAATTTTGTTGAGTACAGGGATAATCTCAAGATCATTGCCAACAGCCAAGTAGAGGTTTGAAATTGTCTGAGCCTGAATACCTTGTGTGGCATCTACGACCAACAATGCTCCCTCGCATGAGGCAATCGCGCGCGATACCTCATATGAAAAGTCTACGTGTCCTGGAGTATCAATGAGGTTGAGCGTGTAGTGCTCTCCCGAATGTGCTACATACTCCATCTGAATTGCATGACTCTTTATGGTGATACCTTTTTCACGTTCGAGATCCATATCATCGAGAACCTGAGATTGCATCTCGCGTTGGTTTAGGGTGTTTGTCTTCTCTAAAAGACGGTCTGCCAAGGTGCTTTTACCGTGGTCAATATGTGCAATAATACAAAAATTACGTATCCTCTTCATCTTAACAATTATATCTTTTTATTGAGGTGTCTCACGCCCCTCCAAATGTTTAAAACGCAAAGGTACAATAAAAATATGAAACCATTGATATTTAAGTAGAGTAAAAAATAGGGCAGATGTATGAAAAAACTGCTTATCGCGCTCATGCCGCGCGGCACCAAGCTTAAGCTTGGATCCAAAAACTGTCGTTTTTGATTTTTGTATTGCACTGGTGAGGTGGTGATTTGCCACCACTTCAGCGAGTTGAACCTCGATTTGGGTTTAAATGCCATAGGCATTTAAAAATTATAAAGGGCAGGGAGTTGTGCAAATTTATTTGCGGCAACTCCCTGTTCTTTATAATCTTAGAGATGTAATCTCTAAGCCCAAAGCGCAAGAATGTATGCACCCGCGGGGGTGCTATCCCCGCCCGCCGGAGGCGGTAAGAAGCGCACAGAAAGCGGAGGCAGTAAGAGATAATATTTTCGTGCGTTTGCACTGAGAGAAAAACTGCTATTGTTATATTTTTAACAGTTTCTTAGATTGTGCCAAATTTGTATATGCAGCTATGCGTATACTCCTTGTCTGGCGAAAGAATCGAGCAGGGAAAGTGTGGTTGGTTTGGAGCGTCGGGGAATCGTTGAGTCTCCAATGCGAATGAGCCACGGTAGTCGTAGCTGCTTACGCCATCTTTGGCTATAGTCTTGCCATCGAAGAAGTTGCCACCATAAAATTGCACTCCCTCTTGGTCGGTGTAGACCTCCATTGTGCGACCGCTTTCGGGCTCGATAACCCTCGCTGCAAGACGCATGCCCTCGCCATCGATAACAAAGCAGTGGTCGTAGCCAGCACCCATCTTGAGTTGCTCATCGTCGACCTCTAAGCGAGAACCAATAGCTGTAGGCTTCAAGAAGTCGAATGGAGTCTCTGCAACAGCTGCTATCTCGCCTGTTGGTATCGACACTTGGTCGATTGGAATAAATTTAGAGGCGTTAATCTGCATCACATGGTCATTGATTGTGCCATTGCCCTCACCGCGAAGATTGAAGAATGAGTGGTGCGTTAGGTTTACTGGTGTCGTTTTGTCGGTTGTTGCCGAGTACTCAATCACAAATTCATTTTGGTCGGTAAGGCGGTAGAGCATATCAATCGAGAGAGTGCCCGGGAAGCCCTCCTCACCATCTTGCGAGGTGTAGTGAAACTTAATGTGTGAGGTGCTTACCTCTGTTACGTTCCACACAACGCTGTCTAAACCCTTTACTCCTCCGTGTAGCGTCTGACCATTGTTGTTGATCGGTAGTGTATACTCCGTGCCATCAATCGTAAATTTGCCCAGTGCTATGCGATTGGCAAAGCGTCCGCACACTGCACCCAAGAAGCGCTCTCCCTTGTTGTCGAGATACTCTTCGGTGGTGTTGTAGCCCAGAACGATATCTGCACTGTTGCCCTTTGTGTCGGGGGTGAATAGCTTCATCACACGTGCGCCAAAGTTGGTTACGATCATCTTTATCTCGCCTGCGCTAAGCTCATAAATTTTTATATCTGTCATTATAGTGATGCTCTAAGTTGTTGCTCCTTTTCGGCTGTCCAGTAGCCGCAATCAAGCTCGATAAATACCGAGCTGTATGCCACCGTTGACTCAGTTTTGATGACCACAACGTTGAAGAGCTTCGATGCCGTGTCAAGCTTTGAGAATACCTCATCGTGAAGTATACTTTGGACTGAGTAGCCCTCCAATGAGTGGTTTATGGTCTCGACCATAGCTGCCTCGGCACCTCCAAATTGGGTGAGTGCTTGCAGCTCTTTGTCGGTGTAGATCACCGGTTTGATGTGAGAAGATTTATCTATCTGCGAAAGGGTATATTCGAGTACCTCGTCGATTGGCTCTGCGCTGTTTAAATAAGTCATTCCCGCCGCACTTTGCAACGGGAATGCTTTATCAACAAGCAGAATCCAATTGCGGTGTCCCAAGAGTGGGAGCACTCGCTCAAATTCTGTTCTCCACATATCTGATTATTTTACCTCTTCATCAAATACGATAGCAACCTTACCACACTTGCCATCTGCCATTAGTGCGTAAGCCTCTTCAGCTTGGTCGAGTGTAAAGCGGTCGGTAACCAAATCCTCTGGGTGGATACCCCAACGTACAATGCGCTCTACGACCTCTTCCATCTTCCAGATAGATGTTACCCAAGAACCGTAAAGTGTCTTTTGTGCGTGAAGCATATCCTCACTTGGGTTGAACTCAACGGTGCCACCTTCGCCTACAAATGCGATTTTTCCCCACTTGCGGGTTGCGCGGATTGCGAGTTGACGACCATAAGTGTTACCCGAACAGTCGATAGCCTTCTCTACTCCGTGACCACCAGTGAGCTCTTTCACCTTAGCCTCAGCATCTTTGTCCGAGATGATAACGTGATCGCAAAGACCCTTTTCGAGCGCGATATCCATACGCGATTGAACTGTGTCGACACCGATAACTTTCTCTGCACCCATAGCTTTAGCAAGCATTGCTGTAGCCAAACCAACTGGTCCAAGACCTACTACCAATACAGCGTCGTTGCCGCTGATGCCAATCTTCTCCAATCCTTCGTATGTAGTACCAAAACCACATGCTACTTGAGCTCCGTCGGTGTAGGTAAGTGAATCTGGAAGAGCTACCAAGTCTTTCTCCTCTGCCAACATATACTCTGCCATACCTCCGTCACGTTGCCAACCGTATGCACGACGATACTCCGAAGTACAAGAGATCATAAAACCACGACGGCAGTCGTTACAAACGCCACAACCCGAGATATGGTATACGATCACACGGTCGCCCTTCTTGAAGCGACGCAAGCCTGGTCCACACTCTACGATTTGACCACATGGCTCGTGTCCACACACTTTGTTTTGGTAACCCTCAGGACCCTCACCTACGTGCTCACGATAGATGCAACGGATGTCAGATCCGCAGATTGTTGATGATTTCATCTTGATAAGAACCTCTCCGTGACCTGGAGTTGGAATGTTGATATCCTTTAGCTCTACTGTGCTATTACCTGGCAAATATGCCGCTTTCATTGTGTTACTCATTGTTTTTTATTTTTTTGTTAATTTGTATTTGTTTTATAGAACTCCTTTTCGTGGGTCATCCAGGACTCGGTGAGTCAAAAGATCTTGTCGAGTCTCTGCAAACTGCTATCTGATGTAGAACACGGAGTGGCTCCATGACGACCTGCAAATAGTTGTAAGCCAAGTGTAACGAGTATAGCGTGCAGCTCAAAGATGACTCACGAATAGGAGTGTATTTCTACTATTTTTGTGCAATTACTCCATCAAGATCCCAAAGATCCTCCCAAGAGGAGCCCTCCCAACAAAATACCTGACCCTTGATAAAGCGGTTGTTTTTGTCAAGTGCTTTGATTGCAGCCATCTCTTCGTCAGTGAGTGGATCCACTACAGCGCACTCCAAATTTGCCATGAACTTTTCGGGTTTTACCGAGAATGGAATGATGATCTCGCCACGTTGAACAGCCCACTTAAGGCAGATAACTGCTGGGTGAACTCCGTGAGCCGCAGCTATTGCAACGATTGTTGGATCTTCGATTGGCACAGTGTCGGTCTCTGTCTTGTCGCGCTCTGGACGATTTGGTGAGCCGATTGGGCAGAAGCCAATTGGTTGAATACCATTAGCTATCATATAATCATATAGCTCTGGTTGTTGGAAGTGTGGGTGAATCTCCATCTCGTTGATCACTGGCTTGATGCGGCAATCACGCAAGATAAGCTCCATCTTAGCCTTGGTCACGTTCGATGTACCAATGTTGCGAACCAAACCTGCATCGGCAAGCTTCTCCATCTCGCCCCAAGTGCGCATAAAATTCTCGTGAATATATGGCACAGCATTTGGGTCGCGGCTCTCTACCGACACACCCTTAGCGTGGAAGTTAGGGAATGGCCAGTGAACAAGATATAGATCGAGATAGTCAAGCTGTAGGTCCTCCATTGTTTGGCGGCACGCCTCAGCTACATTGTCGTGTTGGTCGTTCCAAAGCTTCGATGTGATCCAAAGCTCCTCGCGAGTCACAACACCTTCGGCGATAATCTCTTTGATAGCTACTCCAATCTCCTTTTCGTTGCCATATACTGCTGCACAGTCGATGTGGCGGTAGCCGTGGCGGATAGCGATTTTTAGAGCATTAGCTATTGTGTCGTTGTCGTAGTTGTCCGAACCGAAAGTTCCGATTCCTACCGCTGGAATCACTGCACCGTTGCTTAGTGTACGCTTAGGTACTGCATTTGGATTTATTGTTTTAATCTCCATTATTATTGTTATTATTTATTAGTTTTCAAAAAGTTATATGATCTGTAGCCATAGAGGGCGATAAAGACAAAACAGATAAGAGGAATGATGAACGAGAAGTTCTCGGCAGCAATACCGCAAATCATCTTCTGGTCGATTACAAGACCTTGAAGCGGTGGCATGATCGAACCGCCAACAATCGCCATAACCAATCCCGCAGCGCCCAAGGTGGCATACTTGCCAACTCCTTCGAGTGCGATTCCATAGATTGTAGGAAACATCAACGACATAAAGATCGAGGTTGCCATCAAAGAGTATAGACCACCCATTCCGTCAATGAGTATCGCTCCAGCAGTTGTGCAGATTGCACAGAGGGCAAATATAAGAAGCATCATGCGAGAGTTAACAAACTTCATAAGCATTGTGGCGATAAAGCGACCAACAAGGAAGAAGCACATAGCAACAATATTATACATTTGAGCATCCTCCTTAGAGATACCTAAGCGACCTGCATATTGAATGATAAATGTCCAACACATGATCTGTGCGCCAACATAAAATATTTGTGCTATTACCCCCTCTCGATACATTTGATTGGCAAGCAGGGCATTGAGTGACTCCTTGAAGCTTATCTTAGAGTCTCCTACAGTATTTGGCATCTTTGAGCATAGTATTACGACAAATATGACAATAACACAAAGACCCAAAATAACGTAAGGGTTGCGAATAACCATTAGATCTTCCAATCTAATCTGCTCTTTTGCGCTTTCGGCAAGCTCACCAAAGGGTACCCCCTGCTTATCTGATTGTAGATTTGCCAAGATAAGTTTAGAGGCTACAAACATACCCATTAGCGAGCCAATTGGGTTGAATGTTTGAGCAAGGTTTAGTCGTCGAGTTGCAGTCTCGGGAGTACCCATTGATAAGATGTAGGGGTTTGCTGTAGTCTCCAAAAATGCCAATCCAAAGGTTAGGATATAGAGCGAAGCGAGAAACATTCCAAATTGTTGGAAGTGGGCAGCAGGGAAGAATAGAAGCGCTCCAATAGCGTATAAACCAAGCCCAAGCAAGATTCCGCTCTTGTAGCTGTGTCTTTGGATAAAGAGAGCCGCTGGGATTGCCATAGTGGCGTAGCCCCCATAAAAAGCAAATTGGATCAGCGAAGCTTTAGCGGTCGAGATCTCCATCACAGTCTTGAATGCTGCCACCATTGGGTTGGTGATGTCGTTGGCGAAGCCCCACGCTGCAAATAGTGTCGTAACTAAGATAAACGGCACAAGATATTGCCGAGTAACTAATTTTTCAGAAGTTTTCATTGTGAAATTTTAAGTTGTTTTTTTGGTTATGCAAATTTCAGAATTTTATCGCACTCTCAATAAACCAAACTTAACAAAATATAGGACAAACTTGATATTGTTCATTTTTTTTTGCTATCTTTGCAATATGAAGAGTGCCGTAAAATTTATCCTTACCAATATTGGCTTTGCTCAGCATCATGCCGATTGGAACTACAAGCAGGTGGTAAGCCCCTTCACGCGTATATATATGCCCGTGTTAGGGCATGCTAAGATCCACCTGCCAAGTGGTAGCTATGTGGTGGAACCTGGATACTTATATATAATACCCGCCTACTATATGCACCACTACGAGTGTGATGGCGAGTTCTCGCTATACTATATTCACCTCTACGAGCAGGTGGAGAGTGGACTGACAATTGGCGAGAACTATAACTTCAAACACCAGATTCCATGCGGCTCCTTCGATAGAGTGCTAATCAAGGAGCTACTTTCGAGCCACCCCGGCAAGAGCCTGCTCAACTACAATCCTCAATTCTACAATAACCACTCTACATTTGTTGGCGACGTCTCGATATCGTCGCACGATGCGGAGTACATAAAAATGGAGAGCGACAGCATATTGAGGATTCTTGTTAGCCACTTTGTAAGATATGCCTCACCTCGTGCCGACCTCTTAGATGATCGTATTGCTAATGCACTGTTATATATAAGAACAAATTTAGCTAACCCTATCGAAGTGACAGAGTTAGCTAAGGTATGTTGTGTGAGCGTGGAGTACTTCACCCGAAAATTTACCCAGCAAATAGGGGAGTCTCCACTGCAATATATATTGACTAAGCGTATGCAACGTGCGCAACTGCTCCTAATGGTAAACCGCACTCATATCAAAGATATTGCCTATGCCGTAGGTTTTAACGATGCATCATACTTCAATCGAATGTTTCGTAAGGCAACAGGTTGCACTCCGCAGGAGTATCGCCAAAAGGTCGGTACACTCAATGCTAAGTGAGGTGCACCTTCAGAATAAACACACTCAATAATGCTTGCTTATGCTTGCTCATAGCGCTTGCTTATGCTTGCTCATCGCGCTTGCTCATGCTTGCTCATTGCGCTTGCTCATGCTTGCTCATTGCGCTCGTGCCGCGCGGCACCAAGCTATAGCTTGGATCCAAAAACTTCGTTTTTGACTTTTTTGTTGCACTGATGTGGTGGGGGCTTTGCCCCCCGGCGAGATATCTATTTTAAGGGGCTTATGAAAGTAAACTTTCAACTCCCCTCAAAATAGATATCTCTGTGTCAACCTTTGGTTGCCACCACCACATCTGTGAGGTTCACCTCGATTTAGATTTAAATGCCTACGGCATTTAAAAATAATAAAGATTAGGAGTTGTGCAACTTACGGTTGTTACCTCAACATCAGCGAGGTGAACTTCGATTTGGGTTTAAATGCCGTAGGCATTTAAAAAAATATAAAGATCAGAAGTTGTATAATTTACTTCAATTTACGGTTGTTACCTCAACATCAGCGAGATGAACTTCGATTTGGGTTTAAATGCCGTAGGCATTTAAAAAATTGTAAAGATCAAGGAGTTGTGCAAATTTATTTGCGGCAACTCTTTGATCTTTACAATCTTAGAGATGCAATCTCTAAGCCCAAAGCGCAAGAAGGTACGCACCCGAGGGGGTGCTATCCCCGCCCGCCGGAGGCAGTAAGAAGCGCACAGCAAGAAGCAAGAAGCAAGAAGCAAGAAGCAAGCAAGCAGTAAGAAGCGCACAGCAAGCAAAAATCAACAAAAATGAAAGTTTAATCTTCTTGCGAATCTACCACTTCGTTATATTTTTTCTTATATGCTTGAGGGAACATGCCATACTCCTTGAGGAATGATTCACGGAAGTGGCGCAGGTCGTTGAATCCGACATCGTATGTGATACTTGCGACTGTGTATCGACCAGCACGAAGTAGTTCGGCGGCGCGCTTCAGACGGATGCTACGGATCATGGAGTTAGCAGTCATATTGAAGAGAGACTTTAGCTTCTTGTTAAGCACAACTTGAGTAAGACCAACGGCATTGCATACATCGCTTACCAAGAGGTCAGGATTGCTAATATTCTCCTCTACGAATGCCACTAATCGTTTGACCATCTGTTTGTCTGCATCGCTCGATATTCCTATTTGTTCCACTTCGAAAGCTGTTTCGTTCTGTTTTATTCGAGTTGCAAGGGTGCGTCTATTGTCCAGCAGTGATCGCACCTGCTCAACGAGGACATCATTGTGGAAGGGTTTAATGCGGTATCCATCTGCTTTGTGTCTAAATCCTGCTGCCATATCTTTTGTTGATCCTTTGGCAGTAAGAAGGATAACGGGGATATGCGATGTGCTCTCTCCGCTCTTGATCTTTTCGCAAAGTTCGTAACCATCCATGCGAGGCATCATTACGTCGGAGACTATGATGTCGGGGATAAAGCTTTGTGCTAACTTTAGGGCATCGACACCATCGTTTGCCGTTAGTACCTTATACTTATTGTTGAAGAGGGAGCACAGCAGCGTGACGAGTTGCTCATTGTCGTCGACAATGAGTATCACATCGCGGTTCGAGCTCTCCTCTGCTGCCTCTTGATCCAGTAGTTGCGCCTCTTTGGTGGCAGCCAATACAACTCTTTGCTCTTCGGTTATTGGGAGATCCTCCTCGCTATATTTGGGAAGAGTAACGATAAATGTTGTACCTACTCCCTCCTGGCTCTCGAAAGTAATTTCGCCATTATGTAGCTCGACAAGATCTTTGGTTAGTGATAATCCAATGCCAATCCCCGAAGAGTTGGCTGAGGCTAATGAGTCTCGACTTACAAATCGTTTGAAGATTTGGGATTGCATATCGAGAGGTATTCCCGCACCATTATCTTTTACTGTGAGTATCACTCGATCCTCAAAGTCTTTAACCGAAAGGATAACCTCACCGCCTTGAGCGGTGTGTTTAATGGCATTTGATGTGAGGTTGTAGACAATCTGTTCGATGTGTGCGGCATCGTAGTATAGATCTATATCTCCAATAGAAGCGGGGATGTAATTTAGTGTAACACCCTTGTTATTAGCCATATATGTAAGGTGCTTGGTGAGCTGTTTGACCAACAGGTCCAACCGTCCAAGTTGCAAGTCGAGTTGCAGGGCATGGCTCTCGCGCTTTGAGAAATTCAAAAAATCGTTAGCAAGGCGCATGAGAGACTCTCCATTGAAAGCCATCGTTTTGAGATGCTCTCGCCACATTCGATTCTCCATTATCTCATTTTCAGCCATCAGTTGTTGGAGAGGTGAAAGGATAAGAGTTAGAGGCGTTCTAAACTCATGCGATACGTTGGTAAAGAAGGTTGTTCTATCTTGGAGCAGTTCCTCAACCTTCTTTTTCTCCATCTTGGCAAGCTTCACCGCATTGAGTCGCAATAGGCGTGCTTGGTAGTATCGTATCAGCGCAACCAAAATTATCGCAAGTAGCGCCATGTATAGAAGTATAGCATACCACGTAAGGTAGAGAGGTGGATCAATGGTGACATTGATAGCTAACTCTTTGGGGTTCAGTAGACCATCCTCATTTTTGCATCGCACAAGAAATGTGTAGTGTCCAAATGTCATATTGGTATACGAGGCGGAGTTGCTATTAGCCTTTACCTTCTGCCACTCTTTGTCGAAGCCTTTCAATTTATAGAGATATTGCTGCTTCTTTGTCCCCGTGTAGTTAAAACTGGAGAACGAAAAGGAGAAACTATTCTGATTATGTTTGAGTCGTATTGCCTTTGTAGCTTCGAGCGAAAGGGGGGTAACCTTATCACCATCTTCGATCTCTAAGACGTTTTTGTTAAATATGCGTAGACCAGTCAGATAGGGTATTCCCTGAGTGTAATCGATATTGATATCTTTGGGGTTAAAGAGGGTGAGACCCTTGATACCTCCAAAGATTAGAGTGTTGTCGGGTGTGCAAATTGCCGAAAGATCTTGAAATTCAGAATCTTGCAGCCCATTGTTGAGGTCGTAATTTGTAGAGCTCTGTCGCTCCACATTGATCGCGCAGAGTCCGCTGTTGACCGAGACCCAGAGTATCCCATTGTGGTCCTCTGTGATTGCCTTTATCGTATTGTTTGGCAGTAGGTTGTCGGTACTATACTTCTCAATATTATATTTGTCGTGGCTCTCACAGATTATGCGATAGAGACCCGAGCCAAGTGTACCATACCAGATATCGCCCGAGCGACTCTCGAAGAGTGGCGAGATGTAGTGTTCGCCACAAATCTCTGGCAAGATCTCGACAAGTGTTGGTCTATTCGAGCTCTTATCCTCAGATTTAATTACAAAGAGACCCTTCGAAGTGGATAGCCATAGATCTCCACCTCGACTCATAATTACACATCGTGCAATATCGCTCTTGAGTGCTGAGTTATTTGGTGTAAACTCATAGATGTCGTCCGTTTTTAAATCGATACGCTTTAGCCCCTCGCTGTAGCACGCAGCCCACAGATACTGACCATCTGCCACCATACTTTTGGTCGACGAAGTAGTAGTTAGCATCCTTGCGTTGCCCTCCTCGCTATGCTCAAATATTCCATTGTTTGTCGAGACATAATATTTTTGAGTATAGTCGGACCAAACCACGGCATTTATAGCGAGTTCGTCCATAAAGTGGCGTTTGTTACCTTGAGATAATAGACCATTTTTTGCCACAAAATAGCCACTTCCCTCGGTTCCGACCCACACATCGTTGTTCTTAGCTACAAATATTGGCAAGATGTGGTTGTTGCCAAAACCATTTATCAACTTAAATGGTTTGGTGTTGTGCTGATATATCCGAATTGCCTCTCTGTCGAAGCCTGCCCAAACGCCTCCTGTGTTGACCTTGAGTAGGATATTAGTATTGAAATTTAGGTAGGGGTCAATCAATTGAGGTGTTGTGAAGTCATCCTGGCTTGAATCATATTGTGCTCTGTAAAGACCATCTTTGGCTGCCACATAGAGATGGTCACCCTCCCAGCAGATCTTAAATAGTTTGTGTAAACTGCTTATCAATGGACTTTTGGTACCACTCTTCAAATCGTAGCTAAACAAACCTACGGGGGTTGCAATGTAGAGTTTGTCGCCGTGCCGTTCAATATCGCGAATTGTGTGGTCGAAGTTTGGTACGCGTTCGAGGCGCTGCGCCTCTTTGGAGTACCTCAATAGCCCCCAATAGGTACATGCATAGATATCACCATCGACAAACTCCAATCCACAGCATTGTGCATAGGTCAAGGATGAAATAGAGAAGTGTGTAGAGGAGTTCACACGCAGCTCCTGGGGATCATACTCGATCTTAATAATACTATTTGTCATGCGAGAGTAGAGCCATAACTCATACCCCTCGCCCATCGTTACATAGCGTGTGGTCTCCAAGTTAACAAGGCGGCTATCGCTGCTCAGCTCCGAGATATGTATAAATCTATTCTCATTGCGCAGATAGTAGTAGATGCCCTTGTCGGCAGTAGCAATCCAAAGATTTGTGCTTTTATCCTCGCAAATATTGAGGATCAAGGATGACTCTAAGCCAAGCACTCCATTTGCATAGAGTTTGAACTCGACACCATCAAAACGGTTTAGCCCATCATTGGTGGCAATCCAAACAAATCCATATGAATCTTGGAATATATCGAGAATATCATTTTGTGATAGACCATCGCTTGTTGTAAGATGATCTATATTAAAATCTATCTGTTTTACTTGCGCGACAGTGTGGTTTGCCTGTATAGAAAATAACACAGCCAAAGTGATACATATTAAGTGTTCGACGCTCTTCATTTATTGTTCTTTTAGTGGTTTTGGTTGCGCTAAATTATATATAATAGTTTGATTGTGCAATATAAAAATAAAAAACCGCACGAATTTGTTGTGAAATACCCCATTAAATTTAATGTATGATTATGTACTTTTGTAATATTAATATCGCAACCCTAATCAACAATAAAACTTTAAGTAAATATGAAAACCTATCTACTATCACTACTATCACTCTTGGCAGTGGCATGCTGCTCAACTCCACCCGTGGAGCACTACCTTGAAGAGTGGAGCGACTTGGATCGCTATCCACAAGCTGAGTGGTTGGGTGAAGCCAAGTTTGGATTATATTTCCATTGGAACTACAATTCGATTGCTGGGTGCGATGGCTGGTATGGTCGCCACATGTATAAAGTTGGTTCGAAGAGTAATCTCTACCACGAAGAGCGGTTTGGAGCTGTTGAGGAGTTTGGCTACAAAGATTTCGAGCCCATGTTTACAGCCAGTGAATTTAGTGCTCATGAGTGGGTCGACAATGTGAAGCGTTGCGGTGGTGAGTTTATCGTAGGTATGGCAGTGCACCACGATGGCTTCGACCTCTACGACTCAAGTTATACCGAGTGGAACTCAGTCGATAAGTTACCTCATATCGACATCATTGGCGAGTTGGAGCGAGAGGCACGCCTGCAAGGGATGAAGTTCGGAGCAACAACCCACCTTGCGTGGAATTGGCAATACTTCAGCAGATATATGTATCCCGACAAATATGATGCGTGTGAGGCTGTCGATCTATACAACATCCACAATCCCGACGGTGCACCCTCGGCGGAATTTGCGCAAGAGTGGTATAATAGAACAGCTGAGCTTATCAACAACTACCAGTTAGATTTTTTGTGGTTCGACTTCGGAACCCAAGATGCGGCATTTTGTGACTCTCTCACCCGCAAGCTTACTGCGTACTATTATAATAAATCTGTGGAGTGGGATAAGCAGGTTGCCATGGCGTCAAAATTTGGATTCGAGAACAAAAAGAGCCGTGTGATTGATTGCGAGCAGGGTAAATTTGGCTACATCAAGCAGCCAATGTGGATGTCCGACTGCACGATGAACGAAGGGTGGTTCTACACCGGCAATATCGCTGCTAAGGATACCGAGGCGACAGGCAAATATTGGACACACCAGCTCATCGATATAGTCTCGAAGAATGGAACGCTCCTACTCAATGTAGGACCTGTGGCTTCGGGCGCTTGGCCCGAGGAGTTCAAAAATGAACTCTTCAAGATGGGTGACTGGCTCAAAGTCAATGGCGAGGCTATATATAGCAGCAAGCCGTGGCACAGATATGGAGAGGGCATAAACCACTTTGGCGATGGATCGCACTACAACTTGGGTGAAACCCTAACAGCGGATGATATTCGATTTACTCGCAAAGGTGACACTCTCTACGCTATAGTATGCGGGTTGGGCGATGGCAATGTCGATATTCGCTCGCTTGGTCAAGATGAGATCCCCGATATCAAGATCAAAGATATTAGATGCTTGGCATCTGCCCAAAAGGTTGAGTGGGGGGTAGGCAACGATGCTCTTCACCTAAAGCTCCCCGAAGATTTAGATCCTGATAGCTTTGCCTATGTGCTCAAGATCGAAGGCGAGGGGCTATTCCCTCAACGCGAAAATGAGTATGATTTTATCGAGATACCAATAGCTAAGAGTGGAGCCAAGAGGGCGCGAATCACGCTTCAAGGAGAGGGCGTCTTGGCACTCTCAGAGGTGATACTTTTCGACAATAATCACAGTATAAAGAGGCTAAAGCCTTTTAGCTCCTCATCGGATGCTATGGCGCCCCTCGTGCGAGTTATTGATGGCAATGCCAACGAGTGCGAAAGCATGAGAAGTATAGCAAAAACTTTGAGTGAAGAGGATCCTTATATCGAATTTGAAATTGGTTATAACAAAGAGCTCTCAAGAGCGCAAATCTTCCCCGCACAAGGCTACAAAGAGAGTCTAATGGAGTGCGGTCTTCTCGAAATATTCGACAAGGATGATAACCTCCTATTTAGGACGAAACTAAACAAGTAGATACAAACCAAAAACTAATATAAATTTATGATTAAAAGAGTACAAAAAGTAGGATTGATAGCAGTTGCTTGCCTCTCATGCGCAGCAACCACGCTCTCAGCACAAGAGGTGTGGCGAGATACATCAAAATCTATTGAGGAGCGAACCGAAGATCTCATCTCTCGATTGACAATCGACGAAAAGTTGGGCTTCTTTAGCTCCGATATTCCAGCTATCGAGCGTCTCGGGATTGGCAAATATGGCTGGTACACCGAGGCACTTCACGGTGCAATGGGTTGGAAGTGCACATCGTTCCCCCAAAACAATGCGATGGGTAGCACCTGGAATAGAGATCTTATGTTTGAAGTTGCAAGTGCAATCTCCGATGAGGTGCGTGCATTGGCGGTCGATGGCACCAAGGAGGCGATGATCTTTTCGCCGACTATCAATATGTCGCGTGATCCTCGTTGGGGTCGCAACGAAGAGTGCTATAGCGAGGATCCATACCACATGGCAGAGATCGCTAAGATGTATGTTCGAGGAATGCAGGGTACCGATGCCAATTTCCTTAAGACCGTCTGCACAATCAAACACTATGTAGCCAATAATGTTGAGAATAATCGAGAGCGCATCTTCTCAAATATAAACGAAAGAGATCTCAGAGAGTACTATCTTCCAGCATACAAAGAGTGTATAGTTGAGGAGCGTGCGGCAGGTGTGATGTCGGCTCTCAATGGTCTCAATGGTGTGCCTTGCTCGGCAGATGAGTGGTTGTTGACCACCGTATTGCGTGATGAGTGGGGCTTCGAGGGTTATGTTATTGCCGATTGGAATGCTGTTGGTGGATTATATCAAAATATGAAGGTCGTGGCTTCTAATGCCGAAGGTGCCGCAATGGCTCTTAAGGCTGGTTGCGACCAAGAGTGCTTCCGACCTGTAGCATCGAAGATGGTTCATGGGCTCCGTGAGGCGTTGGAGAGAGGACTTATTACCGAAGATGAGATTGATGTCTCGCTACGCCGTCTAATACGCTTGCGCTTTATGGTTGGTGGATTCTACTCAGATTCAGATTATCCATACTACAATGTACCTCAAAGTGTACGTGAGTCAGATGAGCACCGTGCATTAGCTCTCAAGGCGGCAGAAGAGTCAATTGTACTTCTTAAGAACGAAGATCAAATTTTGCCACTCAACGACGCCGAGGTAAAGAGCATTGCCGTAGTTGGTCCATTTGCACCTACCTGTTGGTTAGGTATCTATTCGGGCTTCCCCAAGAGTCGAATTTCACCTTTGGAGGGTATCCAAAACCGCTTCGATGGTGAAGTGCTATTTGAGCAGGGTTGCGCAATAACTAATGAGGACGATTCACTCGATATGTCGAAGGCTATAGATATCGCTAAGCGAGCAGATGTAGTTGTAGCCTTTGTGGGAAATGACGAAAAGACAGCTACTGAGAACCGAGATCGTTTAACTCTTCGTCTGCCCGGACGTCAAGAGGAGATGCTCGACAAATTGTGTGAGGTCAACGACAAAGTAATTGTGGTAGTTGTTCCAAGTGGAGCCACCATCATTGGAGAGTCTACCGACAACGCTGGGGCTATTTTGTGCGGTTGGGCAAATGGTCAAGAGCAGGGAACAGCTATTGCGAATGTGCTATTTGGCGATGTTAACCCAAGTGGAAAGCTCAACACCACATGGTTTGCTTCGGATAGTGACCTGCCAAACAAACACGATTATAATATCCGCAACAACCGCACCTACATGTACTTCGACGGTGAGCCACTCTACCCCTTTGGCTATGGACTAAGCTACACCTCCTTTGCGTACTCCAACATTGAGTTAGAATCGAAAAAGCTGAAACACAATCAGACTCTAAAGCTTTCAGCAACAGTTACCAATAGCGGCGAGGTCGATGGTGCCGAGGTATTGCAGCTCTACATCAAAGATAATGCATCGGTCGAGGTCGAAGCTTCGAAGGTGTTGAAAGGTTTCGAGAAGGTATTCTTAAAGAGAGGCGAGAGCCAAGTGGTAGAGTTCGAGCTGCCATACGACGCCTTTAGCCACTGGGACGACACCACGAAGAGTTTTATTGTTACATCTGGCAACTACGATATTATGATTGGCGCATCTTCGTCGGATATTCGTCTCAAGAAGAGTATCAAGGTTGAGGGTGGAGAGACCCTCGACAAAAATGTTAGAACAATGGACTATAGCGACTACTGCGCTGACCCTCGTTACAAAGGCAAAATATATACAAAAGCAGACGTAGAGGCAGCCGATGCCGAAGCAGCACAGACAAATGGTGGTCGTTGGGTTGAGTACGATGTAACGTTCAAGGATCCAGGCTACTACGTTGGTAGTTGGAGTGTCGATGTTGCATACTCCTCAAAGGTGCCTGCACAACGCATATCGATTTGGATTGGTGGCGTTGAGGTGAGCGGCAAAGAGCTCCAAAAGAGCGACAACGGTGAGGTGCAAATAACCATCCCAAAACCCGATTATGGCGTGGCAACAAGAGTGCGAGTGAAGATGGATAGCGAGCAAGTTGACGTGAAGTCTATTGCCACATCGTGCGATGGTGTGAAACCTATAATTTACAATAAACCCATAAAATCAAACCTATAATGAAGAGCATTAAGATTTCAATTTTATCAGTTATAGCTGCATTGAGCATATTGCCCGCAGCAGCTCAAAGTGCACCCAAAGAGGCACTTTGGCAAGGTAAAGGTCGCATAGTAATAAGCAGCGACGGCAACGAGCACGACTGGGATGACTGGGCAGCATCGGCAATGAACTTGGCGGTGTTGGCATCGCAAGGGCTCCAAGATAAATTAACCCTCTACACCTACTCCGACCATGTTTGGGGAAGCAACCAAGAGCACCCCAACGTCAATGGAATGAATGCTTATGAGCATGTAAAAGAGAGTATTACTGGCGGAGCCAGATATTTTGATTTCGACACTACAAAATTTATATGTGCCGTAGATAACGCCGAAGTTGCATATAACGCAATGCGAGACGAGATCAATCGCTCATCGGCAGAGTCACCACTGTTTATTATTGGAGCCGGTCCAATGCAGGTTATTGGCGAGGGTATGAATCGTGCCGACAGCGACAAGCTCAAATATGTTACCATCATCTCTCACTCTGGTTGGAACAACAACCACAGCGATAAAGTTCAATCAAACTTCATCTGGGATGTTCACAGTGGATGGACTTGGGATGAGATGATAGAGGCATTTGGTGCTGCCAAGCATGGTGCATCGTTTGTCAAGATCAAAGATCAGAACCACGGTTGGGATAAATATATTGCGCTTCAATGCCCACGTGAGCACTTCGATTGGCTTGTCGAGGAGAATGCACCCGAGAGTTGGCGATGGCTCCACTTCCGTTTAGAGTCGTGCGCTGTAAAACAGAAGAGATATTTCGATGTTTCGGACACCGGTATGATAGTATATCTCCTCACTGGCAACGAAAATGTTTCACCTCAGATGATTGAACAATTTTTGAGAAAAGAGAACTAAATGAAAAGATTACTATTTACATCTATAGCACTGCTCATTGGAGTTATCGCCGCCGCGCAAAATCCGATCATCACACATCAATTTACAGCCGATCCAACAGCTCGTATTCACGATGGTAGATTGTTTTTGTACCCCTCAGGCGATAAAGTCCCTGAGGAGGGTCACATCTTCTTCGATCAATCAGCTGGCTTCTGCATGCCTGGTTACCACGCATTCTCGTTAAAAGGAGGGAGCACTTGGGTCGACCATGGCTGGATTCTCAAAGAGAATGATGTGCCTTGGGGTATGAAGGATGTATGTGCAATGTGGGCTCCAGATTGTATCGAGAGAGATGGTAAATATTACTACTATTACCCTGCTAAAGCTCTCAACGATGACAAATATCGACGTATTGGAGTTGGTGTAGCGGATAAACCCGAAGGACCTTTCAAATGGGAGAAGAGCTATATAGAGGGGATGTTTGGTATCGACCCCGGTATCTTAGTCGACGACGACAACCAAGCATATATCTTTGTTAAGTCGGGTGAAGGGATTAGAGTGGCACCACTCAACGATGATATGAAGAGCATCAAACACGATTTGGTTGATGTGGAGGGATTGCCTGCCGGCTATAAGGAGGGTCCATTCCCAATCAAAATTGGAGATCGTTACTACCTAATATTCGCTCACAATTTAGCTCAACAAGGTTACACCGTTGGTTATGCGATTGCAAAAAAACCTATGGGGCCATACCTATATTATGGCAACATAATGGATCGTATTGGCAAAGATACCAACCACTCTTCGATAGTTAAATACAAAGATCGTTGGATCTTCTTCTACCACACCTGGGAGTTGAGCGGACATAGCAAACTACGTTCGGTATGTGCTGACTATATGACATTTAACGACGATGGAACAATCAACAAAGTTACACCAACACGTCGAGGAATAGGTGCCCCAATGCCAGGCGACACCATTCAAATAGATAGGTATAACCAAATCAGCGACGCCTCTACAGCATTTGTTGGTGGAAACGAGCCCGCAGGATGGATGATATGCGATGCAGCATATAACTCATATGTTACCTTCAACGATGTAGATTTTGTCGATGGTAAATCTAAGCGTATTCAAGCCCGCGTTGCTTGTGGTCAGCGAGGTGGCACCATTGAGGTTCGTCAAAACACACCAGGAGGCAAGTTGATTGCAAAATTAGATGTTAAACATACTGGAGGCTGGAATAGCTGGGAGACCATTGAGAGTGATATTTTAGCTCCAATCGAGGGTGTGACAAACATATGTGTAGTATTTAAAGGGGCTGCAAAGGTTGCCAATCTCAATTGGTTGCTTGTATTGCCCGAAAATTAACCATATATCAAAAAGATAATGAAAAAGATATTTTTAGCACTCTCATTAGCTGCAATGCTAATGTCGTGCACAAGTCCAAAGATGAGCGTGTCATCACCAGACTCAGAGAACAAAATTGCATTTGAAATTGGCGACAAGGGTGATATCACCTATAGCGTTAGCCACGAAAACAATCAACTTATTTTACCCTCAGAGATGGGTTTTGAGTTAAAAGATGGTCGCTCGCTCTTCGAAGGCTTTGAACTTATAGGCTCCTTTGAAAGTACATTCTCGGAGACGTGGCAAACCATATGGGGTCAGCAACAAGATGTACTCAATGAGTATAATGAGTTAACACTCAATCTTCAACAACGAGGCTCGGGCATCAAAATGAATGTTATAGCTCGTGCATTCGACGATGGAGTTGCTTTCCGTTATGAGTTCCCCGAGCAGGAATCACTCGATGAATTTATCATCATGGATGAGCTTACAAAATTCAATATGGCTCAAGACTTCAAAGCATGGTGGGGTTATGCCGACTACGACAACTACGAAAAGACATACTATAACTCGCCAATTAGCGAGATTGGTGATGTCGACAAATATGCTCGCCGCCCCGACAAGGAGGAGTTCGAGAAGATGTGTAACACCCCTATGACCTTCGAGGTGGATGACAACTTAGCGGTATGCATCCACGAGGCAGAACTTATCGACTATCCCGATATGAGCCTTGAGCGTGAGGGTACAACCCTAAAAGCACACCTTACACCTTGGCTGAATGGTGATTTAGTTAGAGCAAAGGCACCTCTCAAAAGCCCTTGGCGCACGTTCCAAATTGGCTCGGCAGCCCAAATCGCAGGATCCGATATGTTGATGAACCTCAATGCACCTTGCGCATACGACAATACCGACTGGATCTCGACATTCAAATATATGGGAATTTGGTGGGAGATGCACATTGGTAAATCTTCATGGGCTGAAAAGACTCAATTTGGCGAGCCTCTACCTGCTAATCGTCAACATGGAGCCTATACCGAAAATGCATTACGCCACATCGATTTCGCCGCTGCACACGGTTTCGAAGAGGTTTTGGTCGAAGGTTGGGACAAAGGTTGGGACGATATGAATGGTTCGTGGACTGGCTACGGCATCTTTGATTGGAAGACTCCAACAGATGACTACGATATCGAGAAGGTGTGCCAATATGCTAAGGATAAAGGCGTTCGCATAATGATGTATTTCGAGACAATCTCGGATATCGACCACTTTGAACCCGCTATGGATGACCTATTTGCAATGTGTAACAGACTTGGAATAACAACAGTTAAGATGGGCTACACGGGAGATGTAAACTACAACTACGAGACCAATAAATATAGTGAGCACCATCACGGTCAATATATGGTACGCCACTACAACAATATGGTTCGCACAGCTGCCAAATACAAATTGATGATTATCAACCACGAACCTATCAAATACACAGGTGAACAACGCACCTACCCAAATCTTATGGCTCGTGAGGGTGCCAAAGGACAGGAGTACAACGCATGGAGCGACGGCAATAGCCCCGAGCACACTGTAGTTCTTCCATTCACCCGTTTGGTTAGTGGTCCGATGGACTACACTCCAGGAGTTATCAAGATGGATGTTCGCAGCAAAAAGACAAGTTGGAGAGATTGCTCGGTGCACTCTACAATCTGTAAGGAGTTGGCACATATGTTAACTCTCTATAGCCCAATTCAGATGGCGGCAGATTTGCCAGAAAATTATGAGGGGCAACCAGCACTCAAATTTATCGAAGATATGCCAACAGATTGGTCAGAGAGCATCATCTTGAATGGTAAGATTGGCGATTATTACACCGTGGCACGCAAAGCAAAGGGTACTGATAATTGGTATATTGGCAGTACAACAGATGAAAACCCACGTGATTTTAACTTCGATATGTCGTTCCTCAAAGAGGGAGCCACATACAAAGCAACAATCTACGCCGATGGCGAGGATGCACACTGGGAGAAAAATCCACACTCTATTGTGATCTCGGAGCGAGAACTAAGGAGCACAGATAAACTCCATGTTAAGTTGGCTCCTGGCGGTGGTCAGGCTATCACTATTGTCGAAATCAAATAGTTATACCTATGAAGCAACTAATATTAGGACTACTTGTGGCAACCTTTGCCACAGTAGTCTTTGCCAAGCAACCACCCAAAAGCGATGGAGAGAATCTAACTGTTCCAAACAAAAGCTACACGGCGGCAATTGACTTGTCGAAAGCACCTGAGCGAAAGAACAATAAATTTCCACTCTCAGATCAAGACAACAACCAAGGCTGGAAGATGGATAAGAAATACTCCGACGAGTTTAACGGACGCAAGCTAAATGAGAAGATATGGATGCCAAGCGCCAAGTCGTGGAAAGGACGTCAACCAACATTTTTTCACTCTTCGAACATTGAACTTCGTGACGGATATTTGATCTTGAGCGTAAACAAGCATAAAGATGAAGAGTTGCCAGAGGGTTATACCCACACCTCTGGATTTGTCTCAAGCAAAGCCGAGCACCTCTACGGATACTACGAGGCACGTCTCAAGCCCAATGACTCACCTTGGGTGACATGTTTTTGGATGGCAAAAGGGACCAAAGATTGGTGGACAGAGATCGACATCTGCGAGAACTGCCCCTTTACCAAGGGCAACGAAAACAGCCTAAACTCTAATGTTCACGTATTTAGAGCACCACCAGAGCATGGAAATGTTAAAGAACATTTTGACATAAGTAAAAAATATTTTCTACCTTTACGTTTGCAAGATGATTTTCACACTTGGGGTATGGATTGGACTGAGGAGTATATCAAACTCTACTTCGATGGCGTTTTATATAGAGAGATTGAGAATACACATTGGCACCAATCGCTAAATGTAAATATCAACAATGAATCGAACAAATGGTTTGGTGCTCTTCCCGACAACGACCACCTCGACTCGAGATATTACATCGACTACTTTAGGATGTGGAAACGTGTTGACTAACCTAACAAAACAAATTTAGATGAACAAAATAAACCAAAAACCCACCACATGGCGGTGGAGCATCTGTGCTCTGCTCTTTGTTGCCACCACCGTAAACTATCTCGATCGTCAAGTGTTATCACTCACTTGGGACGAATTTATCAAACCTGAATTTCACTGGGATGAATCGCACTACGGAACTATAACTGCTTTTTTTTCAATTGCTTATGCAGTAGCTATTCTCTTTGCTGGTCGCTTCATCGACTGGATGGGCAGCAAGAAGGGATACCTTTGGGCTATTGGTGTATGGTCGATTGGAGCTTGTGCTCATGCCCTTTGTGGGGTTGCCACCGAACACTATATTGGGGTGCAATCGGCAGCAGATTTAGTTTCGGCAACTGGAGCAGTTGCTTCGACTATCGCTATGGTTAGTACTTGGTTCTTTATTGCGGCACGAGGTATTCTGGCTTTGGGTGAAGCGGGAAACTTTCCTGCTGCAATCAAGGTTACAGCGGAGTATTTTCCCAAGAAGGATCGAGCTTTCGCCACAAGTATCTTCAATGCAGGTGCTTCGGTTGGTGCTTTGATCGCACCACTCACCATCCCTCTTTTGGCTAAGTACTTCCAAGGTATTGGCGTTGGCAATGGTTGGGAGGCAGCATTTATTGTTATTGGTGCCTTAGGCTTCGTATGGATGGGCTTTTGGGTATTCTTCTACTCTGAGCCTCGTGAGAGCAAGTATGTAAATCAAGCGGAGTTAGAGTATATCGAGCAAGATAAAAATGAGGCTGCTGACCAAGGAGCACTTGCCGACGACACTAAGTTTTCACTCGGCGAGCTCTTTCGTTATCGTCAAACTTGGGCTTTTATCGCTGGTAAATTTATGACCGACGGTGTGTGGTGGTTCTTCTTGTTTTGGACTCCCTCGTACCTCGATACTCAATTTGGAATCAAGACCTCCGATAGTTTGGGAGTAGCACTTATCTTCACGCTCTATGCTATCACTACACTCTTCTCGGTTGTGGGTGGAAAGCTTCCTACTCTAATTATCGAGCGAAGCAATCTAAATCCCTACGCTGCACGTATGCGTGCTATGCTTACCTTTGCATTCTTCCCACTTGTTGTGCTCTTGGCGCAACCCTTGGGCACTATATCGCCTTGGTTTCCAGTAATTTTAATTGGTATTGGTTGTGCTGCTCACCAATCATGGTCGGCTAACCTCTACTCTACGATTGGTGATATGTTCCCAAAATCGGCTGTAGCCTCGATCACTGGTATCGGCAGTATGGCAGGTGGCGTGAGCTCTATGCTTATGCAGAAAGGTGCTGGCAACCTCTTTGTTTATGCAGGTGAAACCAATATGCAATTCTTTGGTTTTGAGGGTAAACCAGCAGGTTACTTTATTGTATTCTGTGTCTGCTCGGTAGCTTATCTTTTGGGCTGGGTATTGATGAAAAGCCTTGTTCCACGTTATAGTTTAATCACAAAAAAATAGATAGATGAATCTTTTCAATATTAAAGATCAGGTAGTTGCTCTAACGGGTGGCTATGGAGTGTTGGGTGGCTCGGCAGCCAAATACTTAGCTGAGCAGGGTGCCAAGGTTATTATCATTGGCCGTAATGAGGCTAAGGGTGAGGCTTTTGTCTCGGAGATCAATGCCGTAGGATGCGAAGCACTCTTCGCCAAAGGTGACGCCACAAGTCGCGAGGATATGGAGGCGGTGCGAGATATGATCCTTGCAAAATATGGTAAGTTAGATACGCTTATCAATGCAGCAGGCGGCAATATGCCCGGTGCTACAATATGCCCCGACGCCTCTATCTTCGATCTCTCTCTCGACGATATGCGCGCGGTGATGGATCTCAATATGATGGGAACTGTTATTCCCTCAATCGTTTTGGGTGAGATTATCGCTAAGTGTGGTAAGGGCTCAATCGTTAACTTCTCGTCGATGTCCTCACAGAGTGTTATCACTCGTGTGGTAGGTTATTCGGCTGCCAAATCGTCGGTCGACAACTTCACACGTTGGATGAGCGTGGAGATGGCTAAGAAGTTTGGCGAGGGTGTTCGTGTGAATGCCATAGCGCCAGGATTTTTCTTGACCGAGCAGAATCGTACATTGCTAACTAACCCTGATGGATCATACACCCCACGTGCTGAGGATATTGTACGTAATACTCCTTTTGGTCGTATGGGACGAGCCGACGAGTTGCACGGAGCTATTCATTGGCTTGTGAGCGATGCTGCCTCGTTCGTCACGGGAACCATTATCCCTATTGATGGTGGATTTAGTATTTTTTCTGGAGTTTAAAGATCATAAACAATGAAACTATTTGAACAAACAATGCGTTGGTATGGCGACCATGATGTCGTTACGCTGCGCCAGATAAGACAAGCAGGTGCCACAGGTATCGTATCGGCTTTGCACCATATTCCAGTTGGTGAGGTGTGGAGCACAGAGGAGATCGAGCGTCACAGAGCGAAGATCGAAGCCGAGGGCATGAGTTGGAGCGTGGTGGAGAGCCTTCCGGTAAGCGAGGAGATCAAAACAGCACGTGGTAACTACTTGGTACACATCGAGAATTACAAAGAGAGTATCCGCAACTTGGCAGCGGCAGGTGTTAGAGTTATCACCTACAACTTTATGCCAGTGTTGGATTGGACTCGCACAAATGTAGCCTATACTTTGGCTGATGGATCGAAGGCATTGCGTTACGAAAGAGCTAAATTTGTAGCTTTCGACCTCTATATTTTGGAGCGTGAGGGAGCCGAAAAAGATTACTCTGTCGAGGAGATTGCAGCAGCTAAGGAGGCTTACGAAGCTATGAGCCAAGAGGAGCGTGATCTTGTGACAAAGAGCATCCAGATGGGACTTCCTGGAGCTACAGACTTGCTGTCGCTCGACCAGATCAAGGCAGGACTCAAACTATATAGCGATATCAGCGAGGATAAGCTTCGTGATAACTTGATCTTCTTCCTAAGCCAAGTAACTCCAATAGCAGACGAGTGCGGTGCTAAGATGGCTATTCACCCCGATGATCCACCATACAAGCTGATGGGTTTGCCACGTATTCTTAGTACAGCCGAAGATTTCGACAAGCTTGTAGCAGCAGTTCCAAATGCTTCGAATGGCTTGTGCTTCTGCACCGGCTCGCTCAGCGTTCGCAAGGATAACGACCTACCAGCAATTGCTCGACGCTTGGGTGGTGATAACAGAATATTCTTTGTTCACCTCCGTTCTACAGAGCGTGATGCGAAGGGTAACTTCTACGAGGCTAACCACTTAGAGGGTTCAATCGATATGTTCTCAATCGTTAAGGAGCTTGTAGAAGTTCAGCACAGATTGGATGTCTCGATACCTATGCGTCCCGACCACGGACACCAAATGGCTGATGATCTTGCGAAAAATGCCTATCCTGGTTATTCGCTAATTGGTCGAATGAAGGGTTTGGCAGAACTTCGAGGATTGGAGCTTGGTATTGCACGAATGATGACTCTTAAATAGCCTAAGACCATGAGCTTTATAACAGATAACTTTATGTTGCAGAGCGTTGCAGCCGAGCGTCTCTACAATGATTTTGCTAAGGATGCCCCAATTATCGACTACCACAACCACCTATCACCAAGGCAGATAGCTCAGAACTACGCACCTCAAACCATCACCGAGATGTGGCTTGGTGGAGATCACTACAAGTGGCGCTTGATGCGTGCCAATGGAGTGGAAGAGCGCTACATAACGGGTGACGCCGACGACTTCGAGAAGTTCGAGAAGTGGGCTCAGACCCTGCCCTACGCCATGCGCAACCCAATCTATCACTGGTCGCACTTGGAGCTAAAACGCTACTTTGATGAAGATCGATTGTTGACACCCGAAACGGCGCGTGAGATCTATGATAGCTGCAATGCAAAGATTGCTGAGGGTGGTTACGGTGCGATGGATTTACTGCTTAAGATGAATGTAGAGGTTGTGTGCACCACTGACGATCCTATCGACTCTTTGGAGTACCACGCAATGGCTAACGCTAAGCAATCGAAACTTAAGGTTTTACCATCGTGGCGACCAGATAGAGTTGTAGCGATTGAAAAAGGTGATTTTAGCCAATATATCAGTAAGTTAGCTGAGGCATCTGGTGTCGAGATCACATCTTTTAGAGCTCTTTTAAAGGCACTCGAACTACGCCAACAACACTTTGTGGCTAATGGTTGTAGGGTCTCAGATCATGGTCTCGATACGTTTTATGCCGAACCCTACACTCAGCAAGAGGTCGAGGTTGTCTTTAGTGCAGCCCTGCGCGGTGAGACACTATCGACAAAGGACGTTGCGATATATAAATCTGCAATTCTGCATGAGTTGGCTCTAATGAACCACAATGCGGGTTGGGTGCAGCAGTTCCACGTTGGACCTTTGCGCAACAACTCAACCAAGCTTTTCAAGAGTATCGGAGCAGATGTCGGTTGCGACTCGATCGACGACAAGCCAATTGCTGAGGCAATGGGCAGATTCTTAGACTCATTGGAGCAGAAAGAGGCACTTGCAAAGAGCATCCTCTACAACCTTAACCCCAAAGATAGCGAGGTGATGGCATCTATGTGCTACAACTTCAACAGCAATGGCGGGGTAGCAAAGATGCAGTATGGTGCCGCATGGTGGTTCCTCGACCAAAAGGATGGAATGACCAAGCAGATTGAGACAATCTCGTCGTTTGGACTCTTAAGCCGCTTCGTGGGAATGTTAACCGACTCGCGCAGTTTCCTCTCGTTCACTCGCCACGAATACTTCCGCAGAATCCTCTGCAATATCCTTGGTGGCGACATCGAAAGTGGCGCACTTCCGCAGAGCCAGCTCCCCTTTGTTGGTCAAATTGTAAGAGCCATTTGCTACGACAACGCAAAACAATATTTTTTTGAATAACCCTTTAAAACTACCAATTATGAAAAAACTTCTCTCTTTAACTGCTGCTCCAGCGCTGCTGCTCACAGCATGTGGAACCAACCAAGCCGAAGATACGAAACCCAATATAATCGTAATCTTGGCAGACGACCTTGGATATGGCGACCTCGGTATTTATGGTTCAAAGGCTATTTCGACGCCTAATTTCGATAAATTAGCAGGAGCGGGCATCTGCTTCGACAATGGATATGCGACCTCAGCCACCTCTACTCCAAGTCGTTATGCAATGTTTACGGGCATGTACCCCTGGAAAAATAAAGATGCCAAGATCCTGGCAGGTGACGCACCCCTTCTTATCGGTGTCGACCAATTTACAATGCCCAAGATGATGAAATCGAAGGGCTACACAACTGGCGCTATCGGCAAATGGCACCTTGGAATGGGCGACGGCAATGCAGATTGGAACCAAACCGTAGTTCCCGGAGCCAACCAAATTGGCTTTGACTACTCGTGTCTTATAGCGGCAACCAACGACCGAGTGCCTACCGTCTATGTCGAAAATGGCAATGTCGTAGGTCTCGAAGCCGACGACCCGATCTCGGTTAGCTACAAGCAAAACTTCGAGGGAGAGCCCACGGCACTCACCAACCCCGAGATGCTTAAGATGAAGTGGCACCACGGACACAACAACTCGATTGTCAATGGCATACCACGTATTGGCTTTATGAAGGGAGGCGACAATGCCAAGTGGGTAGATGAAGATATGGCAGACTACTTTGTAGGCAAGGTTGCCAACTTTATCGACCAGCACAAGGATGAGCCCTTCTTCCTCTACTATGGACTCCACCAACCACATGTGCCACGCGCGCCCCACTCTCGATTTGTCGGCTCAACCGACTTGGGTCCTCGTGGCGATGCTATCGTGGAGGCAGACTGGTGCATTGGCGAGCTAATCGCGAAACTCGAAAAGGAGGGTCTTTTGGAGAATACTCTTATCGTCTTTTCGAGCGATAATGGTCCCGTGATGAACGATGGCTACTACGATGACGCCTGGGAGCGCTTAGGAGAGCATACGCCAACAGGAAATCTTCGAGGTGGAAAATATAGCCTCTATGATGCCGGCACACATGTCCCCTTCTTTGCCTATTGGAAGGGACACATCACCCCCTCTCGCTCCAATGCAATGATCTCTCAACTCGATCTTCTCGCCTCATTCTCAGAGTTGATCGATGCCGAAATTCCCGCGGGACTCGACTCCGAGAACCACTTAGATGTTCTTTTGGGTCGCAGTCAAGAGGGACGCCAAAAATATGTTGTCGAGGCGACCGAGCGTTTGGCATATCGTAGCGGCAAGTATGCAATGATACCACCCTACAAAGGAGTGGAGTTCAATACAACGGGCAATGAGGTGGGCAACCTCCCCGACTTTGCTCTATTCGATCTCGAAGCCGACCCTTCACAGCAAAACGATATCGCAAAGCAGAATCCTGAACTTTTGGAGAGGCTTCAATCAGAATTTTTTGCCATCACCGAGGGCTACTACAAACCGAGCGTCAAGGATCAAAAGTTAGAGTAGCGATGAATAGCAAGTTTTTCATACAGAGGGTATTAACGCCAACACTTTTGGCGTTACCCTCACTTGTTGTGGCTCAGAGTCCAGCCTCCTCCAAGCCCGACATCCTATTTATCTTCGTCGACGACATGACCTACGATGGACTCAACGCATTGGGTAACCGCCAACTTATAACTCCCAATATGGATAAGATTGTCGATCAAGGTGTTAGCTTTGTCAACAACTACAATATGGGCGGTTGGAACGGAGCCATCAGCCAGGCAAGCCGCACACAACTCATAACCGGTATGTATGTGTGGAACGCCTACCAAGAGCAGGAGAAGGACAAATTCGCCTCTCTTACTGCCCAGCGCGCCACATGGCCCCAAGTGATGGAGGATGCAGGCTACAAAACCTTCCACACCGGCAAATGGCATATGTGGTACCTCAAGCCAGGCGACATCTTCACCCAATCAGAATTAGTCCGCGGCGGCATGCCCTCCGACCACTACATCTTCAAAGCCCCCACCAATGGTGTCAACAACACATATATAGGTTACGAACGCCCCCTATCGCGCGACGACGAGTCGTGGCAGCCTTGGGACACCACCAATGGCGGATATTGGGTCGGAGGCAAGCATTGGAGCGAGGAGCAAGCCGATGTGATGATTGGCTACATCGAGGAGAATCGCGACTCAGAGCAGCCCCTCTTTATGACGTGCGCATTCAACGCACCCCACGACCCACGCCAATCGCCCAAGGAGTTTGTCGATATGTATGATGTCGATAAGATAGATGTTCCAAGCTCTTTCCAGCCCGAGCACCCCTACATGGAGGAGATGGGCTGTGGCAAAACCCTTCGCGATGAGGAGTTGGCGCCATGGCCTCGCACCGAGTATGCCATCCAAAAGCATCGTCAAGAGTACTACGCACTTATCTCTCACCTCGATGTGCAAGTTGGACGCATCCTGAAGGCACTCGAAGAGTCTGGACGCGCCGACAATACGCTTATCGTATTCTCGGCAGACAATGGAATAGCTATCGGCAAACACGGATTAATGGGCAAGCAGAGCATGTACGACCATAGCCTCAAAGTGCCCTTGGTCTTTGCGGGCTGCGGACTTCCCCAAGGCGAGACGCGCACGCAGCTCACATATATGCAAGACTTGGTTCCCACCGTGCTCGAAATCGCGGGTGTCCAACCTCCCGAGAGCATGGATTTTGTCTCGGAGCTCAACATTGCCAAGGATGGCTCGCAGCCCTCCAACCGTGAGTCTCTGTATGGAGCCTACCTCGATGTGCAGCGCATGGTTCGCAACCAGCGCTACAAGCTGCTACTTATCCCCAAAGCCCACAAGATCTATCTCTTTGATCTACAGCGAGATCCCCAAGAGACCAAAAATCTATACGGCAAAAGCAGATATCAGAAGGAGGTCGATAAACTTGTCGAGCAATACATAGCTCTCAGCGCCGAGGTGGGCGATATCTACGATATCACAAGCTCCTTCCCCGAGCTCTTCGACCGCGCGCAGTGAGCCCACCTGCACAGAGGTAATCTCGCGGTTTGAGCCCCGCTTTCGCCATTTTGTATTAGTAAAGAGTGAGTAGGTAGCCTATAGCAGATCTACTCATTTTTTTGAGTTATCGTTTGCCGTGAAATTTAGAATCATATGAGATACTTAAAATTTATATTAATAGCTTGAATATCCCATACTTACCCCCAATTATCCAACTAAATCGCCTTTAAATATAGATTAAAGTTTGATGATGAAGATAAAAAAGATTGGAATTATTTTGTAAATATAAAATTAAAACATATCTTTGTGCGTAAATATAGTGGTGAATTTCCTCAAATTTATACGATCTTGACGCGTAAAAGATGATATAAACAGGGTGAAACCACGATATTTTAGAGCATATACCTATTAATATGTATAGCACGTCTATCTATGTTAGTTAAGGTTGTTGCCTTAAGGATGCAAGCAGGGTGGGATGATTCAGGATGGATGATTTTTGACATAAAACAGTAGCCCAAATGGTGGTATTTGCCACGATGCGGGAAATTGTCGGTTTTTAGGTGCAAAAAAGTGCAGATTTATTTTGATTTGAAAGGATTAAAATATATCTTTGTGCTATTGTAGTTATCTATTGTGTGCAATAACGGATTAGTTGTAGACTCTTTTGTTGCCTCAGAAGTATAATTTTCGCTGTATGAGTCAAAATTTGATAGGTAAGATGACAATTGTAAGATACAATATTATATAAGGATTTACAAAACACAATTATTTAATACTTTTTAACAAATTAATTTTTTACTATGAAAACAAAATTTTTATTCAAGTCAGTGCTTGTAGCTCTCTTTGCTACAGCATCTCTCGCTTGGACAAGTTGTTCTAAGTATGACGATAGCATCGCCGACTTACAAGAGCAAATTGACGCTAACAGCGACAGAATTCAGGCTAACGAGGATGCTATTAGCGACATCCAAGCGTTGGTTGACGGTGGTGCTGTCATCACCAATGTAGAGGTTACCAGCGAAGGTGTAGTTGTTACACTTAGCGATGGTAACAAATTCACAGTTTACAACGGTGAGGACGGTCAAGACGGTCAAGACGGTCAAGACGGTACTAACGGTACTAACGGTGAGAACGGTTCTAACGGAACTAACGGAACTAACGGTAAAGACGCTGACGTTTGGACTATCGGCGAAGACGGTTACTGGTATTGCAACGGTGTTGCTACTGAGTGGAAAGCTGTAGGTCAAGATGGTGAGAACGGTTCTAACGGTTCTAATGGTTCTAACGGTACTAATGGTGCTGACGGTAACTACTGGACTCCAGTTTACGATGCTGATTCTAACTCTTGGTCATGGGTTGAGTCTGGTGCTGAGGGTGCTACAGGTAACACAATACCTATGGAGTCTACTCCAGCTGCTGTTTACAGCGACTCTGAGTTGACACTTACTGTTGATGGTGAGACTTACGTAATCAGCTTGGTAGTTGATCTTAAGACTCTTGCTTTCATTCCAGACGCAATCGACAACGGTATGGGTAAAATCACAGTTGAGACTGTTTATGGTTACAAGTACAACGGTACAACTCCAGTTTCTACTTTTGCTCGTTCTGCAAACTTTGATGTTGCTTACCGTACAATCTCTAAGGTTGATCCTACTCTTTACGACTGGAACTTCATTAGCCGTAACGTAGAGATGACACGTGCAGCAGGTGACTCTGAGGGTTTCATCACTATCAATACAAAGGAAGATGCTGAGGGTAACGAGGTTGAGCTTATCACAAGCAACGCTGACAACGTTTCTATCAACGCATATTTCAGCGATCCTATCGATTGGAGCTACACTAACAATGTAGAGAATGGTGGAAAAGAGAATATCATCGCTCTTTCTGCTGCTAAGAATGATGCTTCTATCGCTCAAGATATCGTATCAGACTACCAAGTTGTAGCTGAGGAGGCTTACAAGAATTTCTTGATCTGTGACGAGATTAACAATATCTCTTACCGTGATTTCGTAGGTTTTGATGGTTCTGGTGAAGGTGCAACAACAGCATATCCATACAATGTATATATGTCTTCATTTATCTCAACTAACAACCGTATCAAACTTTACTTCGAGGGTGAGCTTAACCTTTCTGATATCGTTTCTACTTGGTATATGGATCTAAGCAGAAGAATTGAGTCTTTTGACGTTAACGTAAACTATGACTTTAGTGTTACTTACGTAACTGGTGATGATAATGTAACTGAGCAAAATGCTTACGTTAAAGTTGAGAAGAATGATGATGGTGACTTTATCCTTTCTCAAAAGGTATATAGCAATGCTGGTATCGGTAAAGAGCCTGTCGTTTATGTTTCTGCTACTTACACTGAGGACGATCAGCTTTATTTCGCTGAGGCTTACATCCCAGTTGTAATCGTTGAGGAGGAGCCAGCTATTGTTCCTGAGCGTCCTGACTTTACATACGATGCAGGTTCTTATGACTTCATCTACCGTAACTTGAATGCTTATAGCTCAACTGCTACATACAACAAGGCTATCACATGGGAGAGCATGAGCTTTATGTATGACGCTATCTCTGCTGGTTCAGAGGGTGGTTTAGAGTACACTGAACTTAACTTCACTCAAGTAATGTTTGAGAACAACTATGATGTTAACTCAATCACTGCTACTTACGCTGGTGTTGATCAAACTACAAGTGGTCTTTTAGCTGGTACTGATGCTGGTTCTTATAGCACAGGTGTTATGAATACTCTTGTTGGAAACCAAGCTAACTACCCTGCAATCCACGTAACTGCTGATGTTACTCCAACATCTCTTGGTACAGTTGGTACACAAAACGCTGCTATCGGATACCAAGTAACTAACGCTGCTTTGGTTGGTGATACTTACGTTGTTTACGTTGAGTTCGCTCTTAACAACTCTGAGTACAACAACACTGAGCTTCCTGCAACTATCACAGTTTCATTCGAGGTTGAGGTTACTGAGACAGTTCCTGTACTTAGCTACAATCCAAACATCATGTACACTGAGAACGGTGTTGATATGGGTGACTGTTGGGGTAAATATGTTGCACCAACTTACAAGATGCAACAATCAGTTAAAGAGCTATTCTTGAACGACGAGCACCTTAACAACTACGTGGACCCTAACAACTACACAGCACTTGATTTCTCTGTTGTATCTTCTACAGACAGCAAGTATGTTGTAACTCCTGCTTCTATCGGTTCTGACTCTTACCTTACTCAAGAGGTTCTTCTTGCAACAGGCAAGCGTATGACAAACGATGAGGAGTATGCTAAACTTCAAGCTAACTACTCATTGCTTAACGGTCAAGTATTGGTAGGTCAAGACTTCGTTATCAACTTCATGAACCCATTTGTAATCGACATCGCACAAGTTGAGCTTTACCACTTGCCAGATGACGCATCAGGTTACAATGCTGATGAGGAGCTTGTAGACCTTAAGGTTCGTACTGTTAAGCCAGGTCTTGATGGTCAAACTGACGAGGGTATCGTAGTTCTTAAGAACCACAGTTCTTCAGATGCTGAAGCTGCTGAGTTGAGATTCTCTGATGCTACATATAAAGGTGTTAATGTATTCAACTACTCTCTTTCTTCATTCGATGTAGATTATGCTGCTGCTCCAGTTGCTATCGCTCCTGCAGTATTTGGTGATAATTTGACAGTTGGTAACCCACGTGAGTTCTACATCTGGCCAGCTACTCCAGCGACTAACTACGATTGTGCATTCATCTCTTGGACTTACCAAGGTGGTCAATACATCAACGATATGTATGCTACTGAGGATGTAACTATCACAATCGGTGATGACTTCATCTACAATGAGAAAGTTAGCATCCGTGTTAACAAGCAATAATCAATAGATTGTTACTACTGCCTAATCTTTAGGTAAGTAAATATTCCCAGGAGGGTGACTGGCTTTGGCTGGTCACCCTCTTTTTCTTGATTGCGCGGTCCCGCACTGCTGCCTGGGACAGCCTGAGACAACTGGGACAGACTGCTGCCTGAGACAACTGAGACAACTGAGACAGTCTGGGACAGCTGGGACAGTCTGGGACAACTGAGACAACTGAGACAGACTGAGACAGACTGGGACAGACTGGGACAGCTGGGACAGACTGGGACAACCTCAACCTGAGAAGCGCACAGAATGGGCAGTCCCAGTAAGTCCCAGTAAGTCCCAGAAAGTCCCAGTCAGTCCCAGTCAGTCCCAGCAAAAAAAAAAACTGCCCCCCCAAAAAAAACAAAAAACCCTTGCAAAAAAAGATAATAATAGATACCTTTGATAAACCACAAACACCACGAAGCGATGATTTTAGCAAAGAGCGGAGGCTATGAGAAGCTATTAAGTTTCAAGAAAGCGACAATTATTTACGATGGCACAGTTTACTTTTGTCGTCGCTACCTCAATTCTCGCGACCGCACAGTAGACCAGATGGTGCAGGCTGCGCGTTCGGGTAAGCAAAATATAGTGGAGGGTAGTCTGGCGAGTGCCACATCAAAGGAGACAGAGATTAAGCTTACAAATGTAGCTCGCGCCTCGCTTGGCGAGTTGTTAGTCGATTACCAAGACTACACAAGGGTGCATAGAATCGAGATTTGGGGGTATGACCATAAGTTGCGTAAGCGTCTCGCGGAGATCAATCGAGATGCTGACGCCAACTATGATTCATTTAGACGAGCTATAGAGAATGAAAGCGTAGAGATAGTTGTTAACACCATGATTTTTTTGGTTGATAAGGCTATGTTCCTGTTGCAGCAGCAGTTAAAGTGGTTGGAACAAGATTTTGTGGAGCATGGTGGCATCCGAGAGCGTATGACGCAGCAGCGGCGTTTACACCGAGGTTATTAGCTTATTATGGCATATACTCTATTTTATAGTATTTTAGGCTAATTTATAACGTAAAAAGTTTTAATTTAGAAAATTAATTACTATCTTTGGAGCGCGTATAAACGTGATGATGTGTACTATAGTGATGTAAGAGGCGTGAGCCATTCTTATATCATTTTTATCGTCTTCACTATTTTGCATTTACTATTAACTAACAAATTATAAAATTATGAAGAAGTTTTTATTCTTGGTTCTTGCTTGTTGTGTAGGTTCTACTGTAGCAGTTAACGCTCAGGAGGCTTCGAACGAGAAATTGAAGGAGGTTGTTGTAAAGACAAATCCTTTGGCAGACAACTGGTTTATTCAACTTGGAGGTGGTGCAGTATACTTCGAGGGTGAGTTTGGTACAAACTCAGGTCTTATGGAGAGTGTTAACCCAACAGCTGAGCTCTTTATTGGTAAGTGGATCACTCCATCTATCGGATTCCGTGCAGGTGCTGAGGGTTGGTACCTCTCAACTACAAGTCGCAATGAGACTAAATACTCTGAGGGCTTGAACGACAATGGTTACTATGATGAGAGATATGACCTCACCAACATCCGTCTCGATGCGATGCTTAACCTTTCGTCTGCTATCTATGGCTACAAAGAGGATACTTTCTACAACTGTATTCCTTATGTTGGATTTGGCGTTATGCAGCGTTACACCTCAATCTGGTCTAACGACCTTGCTGCAACTTTGGGTCTTTTGAACTCATTCTACCTCTCTCCATCATTCGATTTTTATGTTGATTTTACATTCTCTTCTTTCAAGAACTCATTCTCATACCTTGGCAGAACAAATGATTTCTCGCTCTCTACAACTGTTGGTCTAACATATAAGATCAAGAAGAGAGGTTGGGAGTCTGCTGAGCCACGCGAGATCTACACTGGTATCTCTGAGG
>JAWXTF010000019.1:0-58167 GCA_044433965.1 Rikenellaceae bacterium
AATGACTTGATCAAAAGGTATTGTTCTCATATTCTTCGAGTATTAAATGTATATGCTCAAAGATACACAAAATTTTCATCCTTTTTTGGCGAAGTGCTAGCGTCATGTCGGTTTCATAAGATTGTCTATCTGTGTCGTTGGAAATTATTTATCTCTTATGGGTCTCAAATAGCTCTCCACTAAACCTATCAAAATCAGATTCAAATAACCGATCTTGAATTACTCTGTATTTTTCAAATTCACTCTCAGCAAAGACTTTAGCCATCTCGGCAGAGACACTTCCAGAGCCAGAGAGCAAAGGGCGATCATCACCATCTAAGAAACGATCTATACGTGTAGCCCAATCCTCCATTGTCATCGGAACACGGCGTTTAGCTCTATCTTCCGCCAAGTCGAGAAATGCACCAACAATCCGACCTAAAGAGTCTAGTTCACCCTCTTTTAGGTAGTTCTTTGCAATAGCAACATCACTCTTGACAATCTTACCCTGCGGAGCTTTCTCCCAAGATGTTAGCCCCATATGCTCCTTTTCAGCATTGGCACGTTCTGTAATAAGTTCTGCTGCTGTGTGTCCGTGTACGGCATAGTGCATCTTATTCTGTACTTTCTGGAAAAACTGACGTGTTGTGGGTGCATCTCTATTGTAGTCAATGCTTGTCGAGTATATATCTGTAAGTTTTTGATAAAAACGTCTCTCGCTCAAACGGATCTCACGAATCTCAGAGAGTAGGTGTTCAAAGTAATCTTCACCAATAAAGGAGCCGTTCTCCATTCGTTTCTTATCAATTACGTATCCTTTAATGGCAAACTCTCGTAGAACAGCTGTACACCACTGCCTAAACTGTGTTGCACGCACTGAATTTGCCCTATATCCAACTGATATAATGGCATCTAAGTTGTAATATTTTGTGGCATAATCTTTACCATCTGAGGCAGTCCGTCGGAATTTCCGACATACTGAATCCTCTTGCAACTCATTCTGCTCGAAGATGTTAGCCAAATGCTCTGTGATGGTAGATCTACTTTTGTCAAATAGCATTGCTATGGCATCCTGCGTAAGCCAAATAGTCTCATCTTGATATAAAACTTCAACCCCATCTTCTCTATTCTCGATTTGGAATATCAAAAACTCAGCGGTGCTATTGCGTATCTGTATCTCTTTTTTTGCCATATCCTTAAATTATTGTTGGTGTGATCTCGTTCTACAAAGTTACTGAAATTTTCTAACAATCTCCCAAATTAATAAAAAACAGACAACCGCACAGGTGAAATTTTACTTCACCTGTGCGATTGCCTATTCCTAATGTAACTCATTTCAGCTATGAGGGTCTACCCCCAAGCCCTGTGATAATGTTTCAGAAGTAGTTTCTTCACATCCGACTCTCGATAGAGGACTTTGCCCTTTTTCTCAAATTGAATGAAATCAATCTTTCCGCTGTTGCGCCACACTTGTAGGGTGCGGTCGCTTATCCGTAGCTGCTCTGAAAGCTCGCTATCGGTAAGGTAAACCTCGCCATCCAGTCGTGGAGTGTGGCTCTTGGCTAATTTGTCTAACCCATCCATCATTCGGTCAAGTGAGTCTATAAACCTTGTTACTCGCTCACTCTGCTTTGTGATAATCTCTCCCATCGCTACGCTGCATTTAATAGTTTCACAACGTCCTCGGGGCGATATAAAATCACGTTTCCGATTTTTGAGTAGGCAATCTTGCCTGTGTCTCTGTATGTCTGTAATCTTCGTTTCTGAATATTCAGAATCGTACATACATCGCCATTTGTTAGCCACTCCTTGATACTTAGATCTTCGGAGTTGTTACATAGTTGCTCTACCTTGTGGGCGAGAGCGTCAAAGCGTGCCATCATAGTTTCAAAGGCACTCTCTTTGATATTTAAAATTGTCATAATTTTTGGTTTTGATAATGTAAATAAATTGACTGTTTACTGCGCCTACGCACTCGGTACATTGCCACCACGAAAATCCAAAAAGCCACTAACAACAAACGGGTATCCCTCCCTTTTGCAGGACTTCGAGAACAAAGATAAGGATCATTTTCCGAATAAAAGAATATTCCAAAATTTTTTATAGTGTTGGTAGCACTCTTCGCCAAATTGCACTATTCTGCACAGTGTGTTAGCTCTCACAACTGCACATTATAGACCAACTGGAATTCCTAACTTTACCCGCACAAAAAGTTAAGCAAAAAATACTAACTTAGCAGGATGAAAAGGAATCGTAATTATGATCGCAGCTTCAAAGAGCAAGCTGTCAAGTTGAGCTACGAGCGTAGCTCGGTAAAAGAATTAGCAGAGGAGTTGGGTATTCACCCCGATCGGATCTATAGTTGGCGCAAAGAGTTCGCTATTTATGGCAATGCGAGCTTCTCGGGGCACGGCAAAGAACGCCTTAGCGATGAGCAACGAGAGCTTAAAAATATCAAGAAACAACTCAAACGCAAGGAGTTAGAGCTTGAGATATTAAAAAAAGCCATTGCCGTCTTTTCCAAGATAGAAGAGTAATGTATATGTTTATCGACTCTAATCGTGGTCGTTACTCTATCGAAATGATGGCTGAAATGTTACACATTAGCCCACGATCCTATTACGACCATAAGCATGGTCGCAACACTCTACGCATTGAAAAGAGAGATAAAATTGAGCGAACAATTCAACAGGTCTACGCCTCGGCAAAAGGTCGCTATGGGGCACCACGTATTGCCGCCGAGATCTCAGCTAATCACTTCTATATTTCTCAAGCTACTGTAAGTAAATATATGAAAGCTATGGGGTTACGTAGTAAGTTGTCTTGCAAATATAAGAATCGAGATATATCTCAAAAGTTCGATTTACGTATTGCCCCGAACCACCTGAATAGAGCGTTTAACCCCGAGTCGCCAGGTATGGTCTGGGTCTCGGATATCACCTATATCGAGACTTTGCAAGGCTTTAGATACCTTACGACGGTGATGGATCTGTATGATCGTAAGATTATTGGATGGTCATTGAGTAGGAGTATGAAGGCTGAGGAGACGACCATAAGAGCCTATAAATCTGCACTTAAGGGACGTAAACACGAGACTGGCTTGATCTTTCACTCGGATCAAGGGGTGCAGTATGCGTGTCGTGAATTTAGGCGTGTATTAGGTTCGGGGGTGGTTCAGAGCATGTCTCGCAGGGGAAATTGTTGGGATAACGCTGTGGCAGAGAGCTTCTTCAAGAGCCTGAAATGTGAGCTTATTTATGGTAATGATGTGATGTCAGAAGTGATGCTTGAGTCGAAATTATTTGAGTATATTGAGGTGTTTTACAATCGAATCCGCAGGCATGCGGCTCTTAAAAATATGTCTATTGTCGAATTTTGGAATATTAATATGGCTGCTTAACTTTTTATGCGGGTAAAGTTAGGAATTCCACTTATTCTATTTCGTCGTGACAATAATTACGAGGCATATTACCAAGATGCTGAAACAATCTCTAAAACGCTATCGGTAGAGCTACTTACCATAGACTCTATTCCAACGGTCTTGATAACAATAGAACAATGCAATGAACTTCTTGATGCTGGGTATGGCGTATCTCGTAATGAATACCAAGATAAAAATGGATGTTATGTTCCATACCTCCCAGAGACCGAAGAGCCTCTACATATGTATGAAGAGGAGCTACAAAGATTAAATTGATAATGAAAAATATAGCAAATAAAGCTGATCGCTTTACAGAGGGCATACTCCTAATTGGTTGTATGCCCTCGCTTATTATACTGATATGTGTAATAGCACTATTCCGTAGCTGTATGGGCTATGATGAAATTTCGATAGATAACGGTTATATGAAAAACCGCTATCAGTACGATAGAGCTTATATTTATGACTCGCTGGGCAATGGTTATGAGTGCCTATTCTTTACCACAGAAGCGGTAACTGAAGCACGCTACGAGGAGTTAAGTAGTCGTAAGCATATTGGAGAGTCGTACAAACGATTCAAGGAGAGTGCAGCCAACCATTTTGGTCATAACCTGATTAACACAGATATTTATGATTTTGTGGAGTACGCTAAAACATTTGATGTTGCTCCAGATACCGTAAGGCTCGTAAATGTATGGGCTATCGGCTCTGATTACCTAAAATTGTACCAACGTCCACATCCTACAAACCCCGAAGAGTGGGGATGGAGAGATGGTGACGAAAAGGAATTTGGTGGGGTGTATATTAAGGAAAATGAAATTTATCCCTATAACCCTGATGCTGGACGGACATATAGGTATTGGGATTGCGACAAGACCTCCTCAAAAGATGAACGTTATACACATATTTACCCTTGGGATAGGTGACATAAAAACAGCTTTTTTTACTGTAACCCAGCTGTGTAAATAGCTGAAAATAATAGATTTGAGATTTTGTGAAGTGGCTCAATTTTACTACTTTTGTGCTTATAAGGATGATTTTGATTTAGTTTATTTATTGAGCGGAGGATATTATTCTCCCACGATTTAGTTTGAATATGTTATGAGATATGAAAATAGAAAGGACTCAGTTAAAGCTGTACGAGTCGAAGAGCAAAAAAGGAGAGCTTATTGGTTTTGTTTCACGCCACCCAAAATCGAATAAGCTATTAGGAGTAAGGGAACACTCTCACCACGGGAAACAGGTTTGTGTAGTTGCAGAACATTTGAAAGGGGAGCTTAAACCCAATGTTCTTTACGAGGTGTATGTTAAACCAATGCACAGTGGAGCTGGATATGTGATAATGTCGGCAGACAAGATCGTGTTTCCAGCAAACATTAATACCACGATAATTCCTCGACATCTCTACTTTATAAAGATAACGTTTGGAAATAGGGTTATCTATTTTGATCCGATATGTGGCAAGTCTCCCAAAAGCAAAACCGTAAATGGTGTTGTTGCAGTTCTTAGAGAGCGAGAGGATATTGAGGATAAAGAGCATCTCATTGATAAATTTATCAATGAGTCAGCAAATTTAATTAGTCGAATACTCTTAGACGGAGTGCGATACGATATTTAATAGATATAGGGTATGGCACGATTTAAGAGCGACGAGAACCAGTATATAACAATTAAGCGAGTAGATTATCTACGTCTAGTTGAGAATACGATGATTGTAGAGGCGTTAATGATTGCAGGGGTAGAGGAGCTACCCATCTATCAAGCCTTACAACATATCCTAAGTGATGGTAGGGTTCAAATAAACCACACGCCACTTTGTAAACGCTATACCCGAAGAAAATAAGAGTATATGTATAACAGAGAGGCAATCAGCAAGCTCGCAAAGAGTCTCGATGAGGTATTTGAGAGGCGAGAACTTAATGATATTGTAGAGGCACTGGCAACGGTCATAGCGGATAGTCTGAAAGATGGCGAGACTATCAACCTATCAGCGTTGGGTAAGTTCACAATGAAAATACAGCCAGCACGCAGATACTACAATATCCATAAAGCAAAGGCGGAGATATGTAGTGAGAAACGAACTATCATTTTCACACCCAACAAACGGCTATTAGAGCGACTTTCACCTCAATAGTCAAAAGGGGCAAAAACCTATTTAAACTACATCAGAGTATGATTCCACGCAGGAAAAATGCTTTGATGTAGTTTTTTTTGTAGCCTACACAAAGGCACGAAATCAGTGTCACCTAACGAATGTAAAAAAAGGGGCAAAAAAGCCCCTAAAATTTCCAATAATTATGTATCTTTGCAGTAGTGAAAATATCCTCAAAATCAGACCAATATGTAGTCTCATATGTAGGGATAGTGCTTTTCGCCAAATAACCTATATTGCTAATCAGATAGTTACATCAAAAGGACTCAATCCTACTTATATATTTCGATTTAACAATGTAAATTATAATTAAAATGAAAAAATTAACTATTGCCTTGGTTGCATTTTCACTTGCAAGTTGTGCCGGTTCAGGTAACAAGGCTGCTGATGTGCCAGCTATTGATTTGGCAAATTTAGACACTACAACTGCTCCAAGTCACGACTTTTACCAGTACGCTACAGGTGGCTGGCAGGAGCGCACGCCACTCAAAGATGAGTTTTCTCGCTACGGAGCATTTGATATGTTGCGTGAGAATAATGAAATTCGTATCAACGAGCTATTTGCAGGACTTACCTCTCAAGAGAATGAAAAAGGTAGCGTCGGACAGAAAATAGCAGACCTTTATAAAATGGGTCTCGATAGTATTCGTCTTAATGAGCAAGGTGCTGCACCAGTAATGGCAGACCTCAAAGCTGTTGAAGCGATCAATACAAAAGATGAACTTACTAAGACAATAGCTGCAATGCACCGTGAGATTGCTAACCCATTCTTTGGAGCATATATCTCTACTGACCTTATGAGCTCTAACGACAATATTATGTATATCTCGCAGAGTGGTCTTTCGATGGGCACAAAGGATTACTACGTCGAGGAGCGTTATGCAGAGTTGCGTGAGAAGTACCAAGCATACATCGAAAAGTTGTTCTCGTTGGCGGGTTACACTGTCGATGATGCAGCACGTATTGCAAAATCTGTTATGACTATCGAATTGGCTATTGCAGAGGCATCAAGTTCAAATGTTGAGTTGCGTGATAACTACGCTAACTATAATATGATGACCATTGCCGACTTTAAGGCTAAA
The DNA here is from genome assembly GCA_044433965.1 of Rikenellaceae bacterium. Lineage (GTDB taxonomy): Bacteria > Bacteroidota > Bacteroidia > Bacteroidales > Rikenellaceae > Alistipes. The sequence goes on from JAWXTF010000019.1 coordinate 6,635, forward strand.
TACGATGCCCTAAACTGGGACTTGTATGCTGAGACTATTGGTTTTGAGTTGCCTACACAAATCAACGTTGGTCAACTTCGCCAAATGGCTGAGGTGAACAACTTGTTAAAGAATGCTGATAAGCAAGAACTAAAAGATTATCTTGCTTTTAACGCCCTTAACAGTGCAACGTCATATATGAGCGATGATATTTACTCTGCATCATTTGACTTCTACGGTCGTGAGATGTCGGGTCGTGAGGCTCAACAACCACGTTGGAAACGTTCATTGGCAGTGCCTAATGGATCACTTGGTGAGGCCGTTGGCGAGATGTATGTGGCTAAATATTTCCCAGCGGAGTACAAAGCTAAGATGCTTACTCTTGTTGGCAATCTCCAAAAAGCATTATCTAAGCACATCGCAGATCTCGATTGGATGAGCGACGTAACTAAAGCAAAGGCGCAAGAGAAGCTATCTACTATCTATATCAAAGTTGGTTATCCTGATAAGTGGAAAGATTACTCATCACTTAATATAGACCCAGCTCTCTCATACTGGGAGAATATCAAGGCAATTAGTCGTTGGGGAACTCTCGACAACTTTGCAGACCTTGGCAAAGCTGTAGATCGTGACAGATGGGGAATGACACCACAAACTATCAACGCATACTACAACCCAACAACCAATGAGATCTGTTTCCCCGCTGCAATTCTTCAACCTCCATTCTTTAACCCAACTGCTGACGATGCAGTGAACTATGGTGCAATTGGTGTGGTTATTGGTCACGAGATGACTCACGGATTTGACGATCAAGGTCGCCAATTCGACAAAGACGGAAACTTGAACGATTGGTGGACAGCTGAGGATGCCGAGAAGTTTGAGGATAAAACTAAGGGTCTTATCGCTCAGTTTGATGCAATCGAGGTATTGCCAGGAATCCACGCTAATGGTGCTTTCACATTGGGTGAGAATATCGCTGACCAAGGTGGTTTGCGTGTAGCTTACACTGCAATGCAGGAGGCTAAAGGCGGCGTAGAGCCTGAGGCGATTGATGGTTTCACTGCCGAGCAACGTTTCTACTTAGGTTACGCAACCGTTTGGGCTCAGAATATCCGAGATAAAGAGATTGAGCGCCTAACAAACATCGACCCTCACTCATTAGGCGAGTATCGAGTAAACCAAACCCTAAAGAATATCGACACATTCTATGAGGCATTTGGCATCACCGAGGGTGGTATGTTCCTTGCTTCTGAGGAGCGTGTTGTGATTTGGTAATCTTATCAAACATCTATATAATAATAGCGACCCTGTTTTAGCGTCGCTATTATTTTTGCAAATATGATTTCTACTATAATACTCCCAGCAAAAAGTACCAGTTGACAATGTAAAAATTAATGGTTACTTTTGAGCATTAAAAAAGAGTATTACTATGGCAACGAGAAGAAAATTTAGCGCATCCTTTAAGGCAAAGGTTGCGATGGAGGCGATGAAAGAACAGGCTACGCTTGCGGAGCTTTCGCACAAGTATGAGGTTAGCGTGAGTCAGATTTCGCAGTGGAAGCACGAGGTGATATCTAATATGGATAAAATCTTTGGCGGGCGAGCGGAGCGAGAATCATTTGACAAAGACCTGCAAATCCAACGATTGCAATCCAAGGTTGGCGAACTGGTCTTAGAGCGTGATTTTTTAGAGGATGCCTGCAAGAAAGTCGGTCTCAAATAAAGCTGAAGACACTTGTAGTAGAAGGGCATAAGAATCTCAGCATCAGAAGACGGTGCGAGATTCTACAAATAAGTCGCAACCAATATTATTATAAGCCCAAGGAGGAGCGAAGTGAGAATTTGGAGGCGATGAAGATAATGGATAAGTTCTATACGGAGCACCCCACCGCAGGCGTTAAGACGATGCGCAATGTGCTTTTGGACGAGGGCTTGCAGATCAACGTGAAGTGCATCCGCCGCTTAATGCGAAAGATGAACATTATATAGCCTACGCCAGCACATCAGCGGGACAAGGTGTATGTTGCGAGAAAGATAGCGAATAATTACGTATAAAAGCTCCCAGTCAACATTGACTGAGAGCTTTTATACGTAATAAATACAAGGTAATTATTCAGAAACCACATCAAACCCAAGTTGCTGAATAGCACTATAAATATCATCTGGCAAGACGTTACCTTCAATCTCGACTGCGCCACTTGAAAGCTCGATTGCAACAGATATTGCGCCATCAAGAGTCATAATAGCCTTTTCAACATTTGCTTTGCAATGGTTACAACGCATACCTGTCACTTTGAATCGTTTGATTGAAATGTGGTGATGACTGTATTGCCAAGATCAAAACGGACTATTTGATCTCGTACATATAATCAATAGATTCGCCAATAACGCACTCGGTAGCGTTGTTTACTACATATTTACCATTTACTTCGTTGAGTACATATGCTACAACACGGCTCTCAGAGGTTAGTGCCTCGCTCGGAAGCTCAACAGTGTAGCTCTTTGTTGTCTCTTTATCGGCTTCGATTGAGCCCAGAGAGTCGCCATAAAGCTCTGACATGTAGAGCCTAAGAACCTTATTTTGTTTGTAGTCGGGGCTATCTGCACCTGTTTGTGGATAGTTGTAGTTGTCTACCACCAATGCTACAGCTAATTTGTAATTATTGGTTTGTGAACTTGTGACACCTACCTCCACATTGAGTGAAGAACCGTTAATCAAAGTTGAGACCTTAACACCTGAAGTTGTTGGATTCCCTGAGATGGACTCTTCAACGAGAGCCTTGATTCTTGAGGCAGAGCTGGTACTTGTATTGCTGCTCATATCTACAAAGGTGATTGGTAGCACTGAGAATGAGTTGTCAGTTGCAACCTTTATACTTTCGTCAACCATTAACTCGTCGTAGCAGTGCATCGAAACCTCAACGATTCTATTAGGCATTGCATGTTCAACCTCCGTTATTGCAACACCCATAGCAGGGCAGTTAACACACCAAGTGCCAGTGAATTTCATAACTAAGTTGCGTCGATAAAATTCTGAGGTGAGTTCATCGTTGGTGTATGCTCTAACTACTGCATGACCCTCTGCCTCGACTCCGCTATAACGAGCACTAAATGTGTATTCGCCACTCTTGGTCGCAACAAAGATTCCACCCTCAACGGCTACCTCTTCGCCTGCTTCGGTGTAATATACCTCGGCTTGATCTGTGACATCAATGCTGTGGTTTTTAACTCGTATTTTTACGCTTTCTCCCTCGTCAACACTGATGTTTGGTTGGCTTGCGCTGATTGTTACGCTAAATGCGCTTGCTGGTTCCTTCTGCCCTACACACGAGAAGAGTAGAGAGAAGAGTGCAAGGGTAAGGATATAATGAATTTTTCTCATAATAGACTCTCTTAGAATAGAATAGAAACTTGGAGATTGCCACCAGTATAAGCTGGTTGCCAACGACATACGCCACCTGAGCAGACCATACCCTCGCGATTGCGACCATAACTTGCAGCTACACGAAACATAGAATATGTGTAGGCAGCACCCACTGAATAGTAGTGAAGCTGACTCTCGCCATGGTTATACATATCACTTGCGAAGAGACTCCACTTTGGAGCAAAGTTTGCCTCTAAGAGTGCGCCAATCCAATCCTTGGTAAGCTCCTCAGAGTAGAGGTATTGTAGCTCTCCGCGCAACGAGAATTTGTGGTTGAAACTATAGGTTACATCTGCCACAAATATATTCTGCGCTTCGGTAGCTACCTTCTCTCCATGGCTTGGTGAGAGTTCCTGGATCGTCATAAAGAGGATTGTCTTTAATTTACGGTTCCACTTCTTCTCTACATCGAATGTAATATCTCTGTAGCTAAGTTGTGCCTCATTGTGACTTGCCGATAGAGCTGACGCAGGAGTATAATACATCGACGAGTTGGCATGAAGCTTTATTCCATACTTTCCGCCAATCGCCGAGCCACGTGGAATAGTGTAGAAGAGGTCAACTTGACCACCTATCTCGCCACTTGCATAGCCGGCATAAGGGTTGAACGAAGCCAACATATAGCTTTGTTGCTGACTTAATGCAGGTACGTAGTTGATAGTGTTAGCAGGTAGAGCACCAGCGCTCATATCTTCAACTCTGTAGGCAAGTGTGCTCATATTTTCCAAACGACGGAATAGCGCCGAAGCAGAAAATCCGCGAGTAGAGTAGTTCACTTCGGCTAATTGAGCATTACCCGCTTTGAGTTCATATTCGTCACTCTTGTGTGAAAAGTAGAGATCTTCACCTTTGCCTACATGCTCGAACTTGAATGCAAGTCCGCCATACTCATAACCCAATCGTGCTGAATATGAAAAGAGGCTTTGTGAAAGTCCTAAATTTGAGTAATCTGCAATATCGAAAAGTGGGGTAGAAGCAGGCTCAAAGCGATTCACTACACTACCTTCCAAATAGATATTGTGCATCGACTCAGGCATCAAGAGTTGAGAGAGCATAAAATTAAGATCCGCTCCCACTACTTGGGTTGAAGAGTAGCTATCAAAGATATTTTGTCCAAAGTCGTAACCACGCCCGACAGAGTTGAGATAGTCACGTGGTACTCCATAGACTACGCGAGCACTCAGTGCATTGTCGGAGGTGTTGAACGTAACACGTGCTCCACCCAATGAGTTGTTGTGTCCTAATTGACGATCCTCCCAGGAACGCAACACCAAGCCACTTCCAAATTGTTCGTAGTAGTCACCAATGGTCACAGAGTAGTTAGTGTCGTTCCAAGCGATATACTTGGTTGGAATAGCAAATCCTTTAAACTCATCTTGAAAACCTTGGAGTACTTCGGGGTAGTACTCTGCTTGAATACCTGCCGAGAGACGCCCCAACGTGTAGTCAACCTTGAGGTAGTTGTTTGAGCCAATAGCATATGGAGCATTTGCCCCTGTCGCCGTATCTTCGATGTAGTAGATTGAGTTGGATTCGAAACTTCCACTCACGCGACCTTTGTCTTGCGCTGAGCCAACTGCCGAGAGGCTGAGTGCTACAGCTGAGAGTAGTAGTTGTTTTGAGTTAAATCGCGACATCTTATTTTAGAGTTTTGATCTTCTCGAAGAGCTCTACTTCATTACCCGGAGTGTAGCCAGTGTGAGAATATACAATATTGCCATTTTTGTCAAAGACAAATACTTGTGGTACACTAACAACGTTGAGTGCACGTTTGAAGTCGGAGTTTACGTCGTATGCCAAAGTGAAGAAATCGCCCCAGCCACGACCGCGAGCCAATGCCTTAGCGCGAGCCACCGAACGACTGTCGTCAATCGATACGGCAATAACACGGAATGGACACTCGTCGTTCCAATCTTCGTAGTATTCGCTCATTGTGTCGAGCTCTTTGATACATGGTTTACATGTCGTAGACCAGAATGATACTATAAAAGGAGTCTTGTGGTCAATCCAACCTTGAGTCTCGATAACTCGACCATCTACATTTTGAACTTTAGTGTTTGGAAGGCTTTGAGCCGAAAGTGAACCGAGGGTTGCAATAGTAGCAACCAAGCTTAAAATAAATCTCTTCATAGCTGTAATGTTAAAAGCAAATTATATCACTACCAAAGTGGTAGTGATATAATTTATTGTTTAATAATAGTTTAATTATTCGGTGATGGTGATAAGTACATCATTTGTGTGAAGTTCTTCGTCACCGTGATATGATGCGTAGAATTTATATTCTCCAGCTTTAAAACTTGACGCTGAAAGCGAAACTACAATCTTACCATTAGTTGAAGGCGTTGCCAAGCAACTCCCCGATCCATCGTCAACTCTGTTGAAACAAGCCAACCATGTCATATCGTTGACATTATCTCCTGTGATTGTAAGAGTAATATCATCACCAATCTTAGGCTCATCTGTTGAGATTGTGAGGGTGTAGCCATCTTCCGCTTGAACATCTGTGTTATCCTCTTTGTCGCAAGCCGTAAATATAAGAGCTGAAAGTGCGAAGCAAGATAATAGGAATTTTTTCATTGTATTGTAGTGTTAAAAAATTAATTCAAATCGTAACATCTTGAGGTGTTGATTGGAGCTTGGATAATGTTGTCGATGTAGCCCGAAGTCGTATCATATGTATAGATTACCACGCGACAATTGTTGATCTCCGATAGTGTTGTTAGGTCATCAATGTCGAATGAGCAGCTAAAGTCGTACTCTGTGTCGGCACTCTGATTTTCGACATCACCTAAGTCAACATAGGGGATCAAGCCACTCTTAGGGTAGAATGCTTGTAGTACATTCTTGTGGTTCGATGTGTCGTAGTCCTCAAGGTTGAGCTCGTCGAGATCGATGTAAGAGGTTTGTTTAGCAATGATGCCATCTTCTAACAACATTGCACCGACACCGAAGCTACCACTTTTGCCAACATATACATTTGCATCAATCTCGATTTCGCTCCCTTTAACTTCAGATTTGACTGCAATAGCAGTTGAAACTCCTAATTTCTCAACGTTTTGAACCGCTTGAGCAATATATCCCATTGTTGTAGCATAATCATACGCTCCGATGTTTGTAGCCTTCGATGTATTGATGCTACCAACCAATAGTGTTGGGAAGCCACTAATGCCCATTACAGTAGTGAGGTAGTTGCTATAATCATTTGCCATAATATCGCTACCGTGAGCAGATATAAATACGCTTCTATCGGTGCCATATTGCTCTTCGTAGTGGTGGATTGCCGATGTCATAATTGGGCAGTAACCACACCAAGTAGCTGTAAATTGTAGACCTATAGTGCGTTTGATGTATGCAATATCGTCGGTTGAGCTACGACGTTTAAGTGTAATCTCGTTACTCTCAACCTCTGTTCCAGCAACTGTGTAAGTAGCTATAAATGTGAAGTCTCCAACAGCATCTACAGTATAATCAAAGCTGCCAAGTTCGCTTCTCTCTTCACCCTCCACTCTGTAGAGTTTGAATGCCTCATCGTCGAAAGAGGTGATTTGGGTGCTGCCATAGTAGGCAGAAAATTCAACATCAAAGTTGTCAGAATAACCATCAATAAAGCTTGTTGCTGATGCTGCAAGGCGAAGATCATAGGCATCAATAGCCTCTACTGTGATGATTTCACTCTTAACTATCTTTTGCTCAGAGTTAGTACATGTAGCGTAGAAGTTATAGGAACCTGATTCAGTGATTGGGAATGTTAACCCCGTTACATATGAGATGTTATCGTCTGCATCTACGTATGCAATTTCAAGGCTTAATTTGTCAGTTACATCTGTGTCACCCATCATAGCGGTAAATTCAACGGATGAATCTTCAGTAACGAGGACTTCGTAGGCCGAAGCCGAGAGAACTAAATCACCCGTAAGAACTTCACCACCTGGCGTTACGTCGTCTGCACCTTCCGTACAGCCGATAGTTGAAAGTGACATTGCAAGTAGAGCAAAAAAGGCAACTACATTGTAAACTCTTTTCATCATTTTTTTCTGTGTTTTAGTGAAAATTAAATATTGTACAAAGATAACATTTTTATCTTGTATTGGAGAATTTAAATAACTATTTTTACGCAAAAAAGCGAAGTCTACGACTACTTAGTAGTTTGTCGTAGACTTCGCTTTGTAAATTTGTTATAGAATCGGATCTGTTTGGATTAGAGTGCTACACCAAAATCGTCATCCTCCTCCTCTTCTGTATCAGGCATGATTGGGTTGTCCCAACCAGTATACTCGATATATTGAGGAGTGCCATAGGCGCCAGTCTCATCCTTAGCCACGGCTACTAAAACGTAAGTTTTATTGCCAAGGGATACGTCAGCAAGAACGCTATCTGTAGATTCTTGGGTGTTGTAGCAAGTACCAATTAGGTAGTCACCCCAAGCAGCCATTGCATCTGGATTCGAGATATATTGTTTGTCGAACACACCCCATAGGTATGAAGTGGCGCCATTGATCATCTCAACAGAGAATGTAACCTCTGCATAGAGGTAATCAGGGTAATCAAGACCATAAGCGTAGTATGATTGACCACTTACTACTGATAAGTTAAGATATGCCTCAGAGGTATACTCAGGACTCAAAGTTTTGTATTGGATTTTTTGTATTGTGCCAAGTGTGCCGTCGGCAGCTACACCCATGTAGTACATGTAGTACTCAAATCCCATAGTTAAATAGCTTTCAGTGTAAGCTATCTTACCATCAACTACCGCCTCGTTTGAACTTGACCAACCGTAGTATAGAGATGTAAGGTCACCAAGGAGCATTTGATAAACTGACTCTTCTGTAGACCCTGTATTCGAAGTGGTGACGTTGTAGTGGAATACTTTGTCGCAACCGTTGAAGTCAAATATGAAATCAGCTGTTTTCTCTTGTGGAGTTACAGTAACGATTGGTTTGATATTTTCGTCGACAACTAATCCTTGTGTAGTAACATTGACAGTGGTTATTGCACCTAAGTTACCACTGTTGTCTACAGGAATAGCAAAAGCGATATACTCTACGCCAGACTCCAAAGATGAAGATGCTACTGTTTTTTCATCAGCAAGATAGGTAGTTTGTTGCATTGTCTCTTCGTCGTATCTATATGCAGTAAATGTTTGTGCATATGCAGTCCAGCTTGCAAACCAACTTGTTGATGTGAGCCAAGCCTCGATTCCGTCAGTGGCATCTGATGCTTTAGCGCAACCGTAGTAGTAGCCACTGATATCATCGTTGCGAAGAACTTTTCCAGAGAAACCGTTGATTGAGATAGTAGAGTCGTCGATTATGAGTTCAATTGTAGCATCACCTGCACCAGCAGTAGCTGCGGTTGTCGATACCTCCTCAACGATTACATCTCCTACCGTAGAGAAAGTTCCATCACCGTTGTCAATATATCCTACAAATTCGACCATGTAAGTTGTGTTTTGAGTCAAGAAGTAGTCGCTACCCAGAACCAAGGTGCCACTCTCTTTTGCTGTAGGTGCATAACCTGAAGCAATATCACTTAAGAAATATTCTCCATTATACCATTCAGCATTTGTACAGCTGTATGCATAACCATCACATGCAGAGGTGTTAACATCAACATCGACGCTAATCATCAAAGCGCCTGCTTGGATGTTAGATACCTTTAGAATCTCAGCTGGTGCAGCAGTAGTGAAAGTAGCGCTAACTTTATCGCTCTCTTTATCACCATTCATTGCATAAACCTCAACTACATACTCAGTCTCAGCAACGAGCTCAGTGAGTTCAATAGTAGTAGATGTGCTACCTGCTTCAACCTCAACGTTTGTCCAAGCCTCTGCAGAAGCTGAACTTTCGTAATAGCTATAGCAAATTGCATCTGCGTCATAGTAGGTAACGTCGATTGCTGCATAAATATCAGTGAGGGTGTCCTCTTGAAGTGTTACTGAGTTTACTGCAACCTCGATTGGTGTAGCCTCTGTGGTGAATGATACACTAACTGGTTCGCTCTCAATCTCGCCATTTACTGCGTAGAACTCAGCAACGTATGCTGTTTCTGGTGTAAGGTTCGAGAATTTAACCGTAGTTGAAGTGCTACTTGTTGAAGTTGTAACACTATCCCAATTGCCAGCAGATGCTGAGCTCTCGTAGTAGCAGTAATAGATTGCTTCTGCCTCTGCAAACACAACGTCTATTGCAGCATATACATCAGATAGAGTTGCTTCTTGGAGTGTTGCAGAACTTACTACTGGTTCTGGTAGTGGAATAACTTCTGTTGGATCATCTTTACAGCTTGTTAGAGTAAAGAGCGTTGCTACAACAAGTGCAGTGGCAGCAAACATTTTTGTAAACTTTTTCATAGGCATTAAAAATATAAATTAATAAATATAATAAAAATCTATAATAGTTACACTACAGCGGATGTACAGGAGTAATGCGTTGAAAAAACTATTAACACTGTTTAGTATAGCGTTAACGGCTGCAATTTAGTAATAATTTCCTCATTTCCCAAAATAATTTAATAACAACTATAAAAAAAACTGCAATCAGGTTGAAAAAACCTAATTGCAGTTGCTTTTTACTTACGGATTGTAACTATTTATTTGAGTTCTTCTTTCAAAATTGCTTTACGTGTAAGTTCGCGTAGAGTGTAGAATGGAATACCTTTAGCGCGAAGCTCTGCTGCCTCTGCCTCAGAGATTCTTCTCTCTGGTTTCTGAGTTGCTACAACGCCATGACCAACACTGCCAAGCATCGAGCGATCACTGTAGTTGCTATTGATGCGACCAACAGCCGGGAATGGAGAGGTAGTTGCGCTCTTTGCAGGTGTTGCTGCACTCACCCAATTGGGTGAAAGATCATAATCATACTGTTCGCTGATTGTACCATCAGATTCGAAACATACATACGAGAGTTTTGATTGGATTGCATCTGCACCATATCCTTGAGCTACAACCCAAGTTCTATCGCTAACCGCAAATGTATTGCTTGAGATGGTTGTTGTCTCTCCTTGGTATGGAAGACCCTCTGAATTAACCAAACGGTAGAGACCTACGTTCAATCCGCTGGTGCCCTCAATATCATCTGGATCGTAGTAATAGCTCTTCAATGCAGTTTCGCCAATAAACAAAGCTTTATAGTAGACAACATCTGCATTTGGTGTGATTGTAACCTCACCACTGTATGTGGTGCCATCAACGACAATACTCTCGGGATCTACCGAAATTGTAAATTTAGGATTATCACCACCGTCGTTACTAACTGTGGTAAATGTTGTCATCCCCAGGTTAGAGATCTCACCTTTTCCATTCTCAGTACAATAGATGTAATTGTAGTTTGTTCCTGGCTCCAATCCTGCCCAGTTTACGTGGTAACTATACTTATCTTCGTGCTCATAGTCGGTACTTACAAGAGTCCAGCAGTTTGCATTTTCATAACCATTATCCAAGAGTAGCCACTCTCTGATCTCATCGTCACTCATCTCAAATATCGTATCATCGGCCGATAAGAAACGGTGGTAGAAGAGGCGCTCGTCATTTGCATATGCATCATCGTGAACTTGGTAGTTAACCAAAACGTTAGTTTTCGATATTGCGCTTTGGTCTGCTGTGATAGTCAAAGATGGCTCATAGTTACCAAATGTGCGTGGTAGGGTAGTGAATGGCTCACTAAGTACAGGCATCGACAAAACACCACCATAGTTGAGCGAAGTAGAGACAATCTGGTACTCGGTGGCAGGGCTCTGATCGTAAACAAAACTGTGGCGGATGTACTCAACATCGTGGTTTTTATTTGTTTCAAAATCCTCTTGACCCATAGCATCAGAGCGGAACTCAACCCATCCCTCATAGTCGAGTGTTTGAGCGAGAGCTGTTGCCGCATCGGGATCCGCAACAATCGCATCATATGAACCAGCGACAACTAACTTCCAGTATACGCGTTGAGTGTTGGGTTTTAGGGTGGTTGTAAGACGGAAGTTACCTGCGGCGATACTATCAACCTGCATCTCATATTCACCCTCTTCGCCGGTGCGTTCCAAAACTTGAGCAATAGACTCACCATACTGATCTCCTGGCATAAGGTTGACATCAAAGCCCAAAGCTAAGCGAGAGAAGTTGATACCCTCGTAACCCCAACCAAGACTCATTGAGATATCTGATGCGCCAGATTGGTCAAGAACGTATGGGTCAGCGTGTTGGATATACTCCTTGAGGCGAATACGACCTGCACCTGCACCCTCAATTCTGTCATAATATGCTATAAATTCGTCAAGCTCAGCGGTCTGAGTGAAGAATTTAGTCCAGTATGCGGTGTCTGAATTTGGTGTGAGTGTGTGTGCTAAACCATTGAAATATTGGGTCTTAAGAGTTACCTCAACATAAGGGTTACCAATGCGTGGAATAGACTCTGTTAAGACATCCAACTTAGTGAGCTCCAGAGTCTCAACAGATGTTAGATCATCATAATCACCCTTACAACCCAATGTGTAGATTGTGTAACGAGCATCGGGGTACATAGGGTAGGTAGTGTAGATGTCAGAGTAGTTGTACATAGCTACAGCTCCAGCACCCTCGGTTTCGCGAACCAAGTAACCATTACCCTCATATGTCATAACTGAAGCGATGTAATCTGCCTCGGAGATTCCACTCTTAGCGGCTTCATAACAATCGTTTTCCATTAGGATAGTTGGTTGTACCATTGTGATTGAGAAGTCAATATCTGCACCATTCGTCACCTCCCAAATAAGAGAAGCTGTGCCAATACTCTCAACACGAATACCAGCTGCATTATCCGATGATGCAGCACCTGTATTCTCCTCTGTTGTGAAGTTGTTTGCTGCGGGTCCAATATTGCCATCGGCTGTTTTGGCAGCTACGTAGAGTGTGTACTCTGTCTCAGACTTCAAACCGTCACCTTTGTAGGTAAAAGTTCCTTGGGTTGAACCCTTAGCCTCGCCATCGTTAAATACATCTTGTGCTGTGAGCTCGGTGCCTGCCTCAACTGCGATATATGCAATCGCAAGAGCATCTTCTGCCACTACATCAAATGTTACGCTGTTGTATGTAGGTACGATGTTTGAGACGGTAATCCCTTCGATAACCTCTGTGTTTGGCTCTTCGTTGCCTCCTTCGTTTGGATCTGTGTCGTCTTTCTCGCACGAGATCACGGCAGCTACCGCCATCAATGGCAATAGCCATTTACTGAATTTTGTTAAAGTTTTTTTCATGTTTAAATTTATTTGTTGTTACTCTTCTACAATTGGTTCAAATTGATAATCAATGCTATCATTAACACCACAAGATAGGGCATTGTTCACTGCATAAGTTGCGGTCGCTGTCTCGTTGAGGATGCAAACAACAACTTCGGTTTGGGTAGTGTCTATCTCCGCTCCAATTTCGGCGATATAGTCGAAAGAGTAGCTGCGTTGAATCTTCTCACCAACCACCAAGTCGCCAAGGGTGTCGCCATAAGTGTCTGTAAGAGGGGTGAATATCACATGATCTTGGGTGTAGCCATCTGTGCCACCAGTTTGGCTATAGGTATAACCACTTTGAAGTATCCATACAAGTATTTTGTAGTTGTCGTCAGCGACAAACGTAGATTCAACATCAACTGAAAGTTTACCATCCTCATAATTTGTGTCGAGTTTAATTCCGCAGACTGTTGGGTTGTCGGTAGTTGATTGTGTCATGCAGTCGTTGAATTTCGAGATCACTCTATCTCCAAACGAGTAATTTGCATTCATATCTACGATGATCCATGGCAAATATTGAACTCCAAATAGTGTGTTATATGCGTTACTTGTATTTGTCGACAACTCGTCTCCACTGTGCGCTGCAACCTCAATTATGCGATCCGGGTAGGTCTTCGCCGCACCTTCGATTGTAGACGACATTGCAGGGCAATATGTACAACTTGTGGCTGTGAACTTCATTATAATGTGACGACGGTAGTAGGTGCTCGATATGTTACTTTCGCTTGTTGCAAGAATTGAGACCTTATCGGAGTTCATATCTTCGTAGATAGCAAAGAAGGTGTGAGTACCTGGTCGGAATGTTGTAAATGTGTTGCTGTGTAGTGTGTCGTAACCACCATCGGTGATATTGATAATTTCAGAGTCTGATGTAACATCCTTACCATCAAGAAGAACGGTGAAGGTTGCCACTTCGCTATTGTCGATACTGATGGACTGTGTATCCACCTCAATTAGTAGTTGGCTCTCATCTGAGGGAGTCTCTACCTCGGTGTTGTCACCCGTTGAGGAGGACTCTTCCGAACAGCCAACCATCGTTAAGGTGGTTAAAAGCAGTGCTACTGTGAGTAGCGAATTTAGGAATTTGTTCATTGCTTACTATGTATGGTTTATAAATTACTTTGATTCAATGGCTGTTGCTGAATACACTTTCGCCCCATGAGCCACAGGAGTTAAGTTAGCTCTCGATGTTGTTGGTAGTGGGCTTTTCTGTTGAGGGGCAGATGAGCTGTTTGGCCATGCGCCAGTACAGATGTGGTTAATAGCTGAGCCCACGCAGTAGTCGCTACTGCCCCATGCTGTAAATATGTAGTTGGTTTCGACGTGACTAAAGTCTGGTTCAAAACCTTCGCTGAAATCTTTGAAGCCCTCCGCATTGAGGTTGTAGAATGTTATAGGTGCAAATTCGTAATAGTATTGACCAAAATCATAAGAGCTATATGCTGAGTCGGCAGAGGTGATAACCTCCATTCCCACATTCTTACCCTCGGTGGTTTGACCAATCAAGATTACTTCAACTCCCAATCCTCTTAGACCATTTATTATAAGTTCACTTGCCGATGCAGTGAAGCCTGTCGTGATAACGTATACTCTGTTGAGGTCGAGCGATGCTAAAAGAGCATCGCTAATGGGTGAATAATCAGCCATTGAGGGATTTTCACCTATATAAAAATAGTCTACTTCGCCTTGCGCTTTGCGGTAGTCGTTATACTCCATCTCGCAGTAGACCTTGCCCTGATCCTTAGCTCCGGTAATTGCTGTAGCCATCACAGTGCTTGAGTATACATCGCCGCCAGTGTTGTAACGTAAATCGAGAATAAGTTCATTTACGCCACTCGATTTGAAACTCTTGAAAATATCGATTAGATAGCTGTCCGCACCCATATCAAATTCGGAGTAGACTAAATATCCAATATTTTTATCTTCATAGCTATATACATCCTTATATATAATAGGGTTGTTGGTGTGAGTCGTTGGAGTGATCGTAAATTCACCAATCTCTGTTGGGTATGAACCTGAATTTTCATCATATTCGGCAATTGTCAAAATTACACTTGATGTCTCTTCGGTGTATCCCATCAAAGCATTGTAGCAGGTTTCGAGAGAAGTGCTGGTTATTTGCGATTTGTTGTATGCTGTGACATACATTCCTCGATGTATTCCAGCTTTGTCGGCAGGTGATTCATCAATGACGCTTGCAATTAATATGTAGTAGTTCGAACCTACGCCTACTGGGTATACCATATTAACTCCCAGACCATTAGATGTGCTCATTGCTCTGCTTGCCGGAGCCGAAGAGGCGTAGGTGTAGGTGGTGAGAGTAGAGTAGTAGTAGCGTTCTCCGGTGTAGTAATAGCCGCCATCCTCGTCGATATTTGACATGCTGCTAAGTGCTGTGCTAAAGAATTTATCACTCTCGTTCCAGTAGTTTAATCGAGATTTTATTTTGATAAACTCGTCATTCCAAAGATAGTTTCGGGTCATGTGTTTTGATATCCACACATTAGAATCGTTCCCCGAAGTGTACTTATCTTCGACCGAGGAGGATTGGAACACCTCACAAAGTTCTAAACCATACTTATAACCATTGATGTCGATGGTGATTTGAGCAGTTCGGTCGGTGTTGTCATCTGCATTGGGCTCAACAGTTATTGAAAGAGATGAGTCTCCCATATCTCCACTGCTTTTGTCGAAATCGCACCAATCACTCTCTGTGGATACATGCCAGTCTCCCATTGCGAGAAAGGTGATTGTGATTTCGCCACCAAAATTATCGATCTCCACATAGGAGTCTTTTACGCTGTATAGACCGCCATCTTGATCCTCTTCTCCGCTGTTTTCATCTTCGGTGTTGGGGGTGACAACCCCGTCGTCAGAACAATTAACCAGAAGAGTTGAGGTTAATAATAAGGCTACAGATAGTAGCAATCTCAGAAATTTACTCATAAGAAACTATAAAAAGTGTATGTAATATGTTTGGAAATTCGCTCGCAATTTACAACTTTTTATCAGTTTTGCAAAATTTATACTCTATATATTGATTGATTGTAAATATATATTAGATTTATAAACTTGCGAGTATCTATTATTGGGATGGCGCAATCATATTGATTAATACTGTGTTGCATGGTGTTTAGCGAATCCTTTTGGCGATAAAGGTTGTGTTACAATATGATTAAATTTACTAAAAAACATTGTAATATTTTTTTTTATTTGTAGCTTTGCACCAATATAAAAATATAGTTATAGAATTATGAATCCATACAAAATTCTTATTGTCGACGATGAGGAGTCGATTTGTGAAATTCTTCAACTCAACCTTCAATCTGAGGGGTATTTGGTAGATGTTGCCTACAGCGCTGAGGAGGCTCTAAAACTTAATATTTCTGGTTACTCGCTCCTTATCTTAGATATCATGATGGGCGAAATTGGAGGCTATAAGCTACTTCAAATATTGCGTAGTCGAGAGGAAACCAAGAATATTCCTGTGATTTTTTGTTCGGCAAAGGATACCAAGGATGACACAATCACTGGTTTGAACCTTGGTGCAGATGACTATATCGCTAAGCCATTTATTGCACGTGAGGTTATTGCACGTGTGAAGAGCGTGTTGCGACGTACCTATACTCGACCCGAAAACATTCCAACAAGTGTAATCGAATTTGAAACCCTATCGATGGATCTCAAACGAAAGCAGTGTATAATTGATGGTGTTGAGGTGTCGATGACCAAAAAAGAGTTTGAGATCCTTGCTCTCCTGCTTCAAAATAAAAATGTAATCTTCTCGCGCCAAGATATTCTAAGTAGAGTCTGGGATGATGAAGTTGTTGTGGTTGATCGCACGATTGATGTATTTATTACGCGCCTACGCAAAAAAATAGGTGCTTATGGTAAACATATCGTAACACGTCTTGGCTATGGGTACGGATTCTACGAGTAGAGTTTTACGTCAGAGTCACCTCTTTTTGGCACTATTAGTTCTTTTGTGGGGACTAATTTTGTGTTTTGTGGGGTACCAATATAGTCGCGAGAAGCAACAGGTTGTTGGGTTGTTGACATCACAGCTCAAATTGTTGAATATGCAGCTCAACGACGATATGGAGTCTGGAGTGCCCCCGACTCTATTCTATGAGCGCAATAGCGATAGATTCTCGCAACTCGAAATAACTATTATTTGCCACGGTGATTGCATTAGTTACAACTCTAATGGTAACTATAAATTGAGTGAAAAATTATCAATAATAAGAGACGTACTCTCTTCAGAAGATAACCTCTTGATTACCCCAGTCTCAGATGGCGATGGACGTATTGGGCATATCTATTCAGTGTTTAATATTGGAGATAATATTATCTGTTCATCTTGCTCCTACTCGCTCTCTTTCTTTGATATAATTAACGAAGGTAATACATTCTTGTTGATAGCTATTGCGATCTCGATACTTATTAGTATAATCGGATTTATCACGTCGAGACTCTATTATAATCTTGATATAACTACCAAGGAGCGAGATAAAGAGCATGAGACGGCAAGACGAGAAGAACAAGATAAACTTAGACTCAAACGCCAATTGACAAATAATATTAACCACGAACTTAAGACACCAATATGTTCGATTTTGGGGTACTTGGAGATGATTCTCAACAACACCAATCTCGAAGCAGGTCAGTGTCGTCAATTTGTTCAGAAGAGCTATGATCAAGCAGAGCGTTTACGTCACTTAATGATGGATCTTTCGACAATTACTCGTATTGATGAGGCTGGAAATATGATTGAACGAGAGGCGGTTAACCTTACAGCGTTAATCTTGGATATTCAAGATGATGTTATTCCTCAACTTCAAAAGCAGAATATCATAATTAAAAGTAATATAGATAAAGATCTGGTCGTAAATGGTAATTATTCGCTACTATACTCAGTTTTTCGCAATCTAATAGATAATGCTATTGCATATTCTGGGGGGCGTACAATCTGGGTTGATTTAGTGGGTGAGGATGAATCTAAATATTTTTTCTCGGTGCGCGACAATGGTATTGGCGTTGAGGTAAAGCATCTCCAATATATTTTTGAGCGTTTCTACCGTGTCGATAAGGGGCGCTCTCGTAAGGCTGGAGGTACTGGCTTAGGACTCTCCATTGTGAAAAATGCTGTGTTGTTTCACTCTGGAAATATTGAGGCTCGTCTGGAGGAGATGGGCGGTCTTGAATTTAAATTCTCATTGGGTGATAAACCTCAGAGTGTGTAACAACCTTGCCTCAGATCTAAAATATCAAAGTTTTTAGTCAATATTCAGTCTGAACTTCGATTTGAGCCTAAAGCGCAATGGTATGCACCCGCGGGGGGGCTATCCCCGCACGCCGGAGGCATAAGAAATAATATTTTTCATGCGTTTGCCTTGTAAATGTTAAGGATTGTTTTGGGACAATACAACTTTTTGATTAAATTTACACCCAAATTATTTTAACAAGGCGATAAAGTTATGTCATATCAATACAATGGGCTCAATGTAAACATTGATGTATGTGGGGAGGGGAGTGCATTAATCCTGCTTCACGGTTGGGGGTGCGACCATACAATATTCAACTCCTGTCGTGGCTATATCGCTCAATCATACAGGGTTTACACCTTTGATTTACCGGGTTTTGGTGCATCTTCTGAGCCAAATAGTGTTTGGGGAACCCAAGATTACGTCGATATGTTGCATGCTTTTATCACTGATAATTCAATTGTAAATCCAATTTTAGTTGGGCATTCGTTCGGTGGTCGTATCTCTATTCTTTATAGCTCGCAGTATAATGTTGGTAAGATGATTTTGATTGATGCTGCGGGCATTGTACCTCGTCGTAGTGCGAACTACTACATCAAGGTATACTCCTTCAAGTTTATACGTATTCTCTGTCAAACCTTTCTTCCACAGGCAATGGCACAGCGCATAATAGATAAAAAACGCTCGAAGGCAGCTTCTTCGGACTATAGCGCAGCTTCGCCAATGATGCGTGCTATTCTTTCGAAGGTGGTCAACGAAGAGTTGAGCCCTATTATGCCGAAGATCTCGGCTCCCACACTTCTTTTTTGGGGTGATGCCGATACAGCTACACCAATTTCGGATGCGCGTACTATGGAAAGAGTTATTCCCAATGCAGGGTTGGTTGTGGCTACAGGTTGTGGGCACTACTCATTTTTGGAGAATCGAGGTCTGTTCGATGCTGTAGTTAAAAACTTTTTAAGTATTAAGTAAAAATGACATTATATATATATATCGCTCTTTTTTATCTGGCATTAAGTGGTGCTCTTCGCCACGATGTGCAGATGTTTCAGCAAAATTCATATCGTTATAATCGCTATTTTCGGTGGCTTAAGTTAAATTTATGGAGAGTCGAGATATGGAAGTGTGTACCTATTCTGGTGTCGATAATCATTAGCGTGTTGTTGGTATGTCTCTCGAATAGTGAGAGTTGGAAAGTATTATTTATTGCCCTATCTCTCGGTTATGCTATTAACTCACGTGTCGAATTTCGCAAAGAGTTTAAGGTTAAAATTGCCTATACGGATCGAGTTAAGCGATTATTATTTAGCTCTTTGTTAGTCTCTACAATACTATTTGGTTCTGCCTACTTACGATTAGAGCCGTTTCAGTTTGCTGTCACCTCCTCATTAATAATTATCCTCTCCAATTTTATTTTATTGTTGGCGAACTTTTTAAATTCACCTGTTGAGCGTGCCATAACAAATTGGTATATCAATGATGCGAGAAAAATAATATCTTCACGCCCCGACCTTATAATTATAGGTGTCACGGGTAGCTATGGTAAGACAAGCACTAAGAATTATTTATATCGTATGCTCACCGAAAAATACAATGTTTTGGTCACCCCGGGCAACTACAATACTCTGTTAGGAGTAGTGCGAACCATACGCGAGCAGCTACGCCCTCAGCATCAAATTTTTATCGTGGAGATGGGAGCTAAGCAGCAGGGTGATATTAAGGAGATTTGTGACTTGGTTCATCCCTCAATTGGTATTGTCACTTCGGTTGGGGAGGCGCATCTTGAAACATTTAAATCTGTAGAGAATATCCAAAAGACAAAATTTGAATTAATCGACTCACTTCCCAAGGAGGGTTTGGGTGTTATTAATTTTGATTCAGAGAGTATAAGGAACTACGATTTTAGTGCTGAGTGTAACATTGTAAGTTATTCAGTCGTTGATGCTACTGCTCGAATGCAGGCTCAGGATGTTAGTTACAATGCTGCTGGAGTTTCGTTTAGCCTATTACTGAACAACGAAGAGATAGGTTTTAAATCACCTCTGTTAGGAGGTGGCAATGTATTGAATTTAGTAGCAGGAATTGCTGTCGCCTCGCATCTTGGTGTAGCTCCTAAACTTTTGCAACGTTCCATTAAGCAGATGCAGATCGTAGAACACCGACTCTCGATGAGTAAGGTTGGTGGTCTAACGATTCTCGACGATGCCTACAACTCAAACCCAACTGGAGCCAAGATGGCACTCGAAGTGTTGCGAGACTTCACCCGAATGGAGGGCGCTCAGCGAGTGGTTGTAACTCCAGGTTTTGTGGAGATGGGTGTAAACCAAGCCTCTGCTAACTACACCTTTGGTTGTCAGATTGCCACCTCGGTCGACTATGCGGTGATTGTCAATAAGATTAATCGCGATGCAATTGTTAGGGGTTTAGTCGACTCTGGATTTGATGAAGATAGTTACTTTGTGGCAAATTCACTCAACGAGGCTCGTGCGCATTTAGCCTCACGCCTCAAAGTTGGCGATATTGTACTTTATGAAAATGATTTACCAGACTCTTTAAAATAGAAAAGAAAATGAAGATTAATGTAGGAGTGGTCTTTGGCGGTCGCTCGGTCGAAAATGAGATCTCTGTGGTTACCGCGAACCAAGTTATAGCGGCTATAAATAGCGAAAAATATAATATTATTCCAATTTATATAAGTAAATCAGGAAGATGGTATAGTGGCTCTGCGCTGCTTGATGTCGAGCGATATAGAGATATGGATAGACTCTTTAAAGAGTGCGAAGAGGTGCATATTCGCCCAATTTATGGTGACCATAATCTCTATCGAAACTCCAAAAAGATGTTCCAAAGTGATGTCGTGTCGACACTCGATGTGATCCTTCCGACTCTTCATGGAACCAACTGTGAAGATGGAACATTTCAAGGTGTAATCGAGTTTGCAGGAATTCCATATGTTGGCTGCAATACATTGGCTTCGGCGAATGGAATGGATAAGATCACCATGAAGATGATCCTCAAGGAGTGCGGGATACCAGTTGTGGATTATGTTTGGTTCTCCGACAAAGAGTGGTTCGACTCAACCGAGGAGACCATAGGCAAGGTGGAGTCGACACTTTCGTACCCCGTTATTGTGAAGCCTGCTAACTCGGGGTCGAGTATCGGAATACGCGCAGCACACACGCGTGCAGAGTTGGAGGAGGCTGTGCTCTATGCCATTTCGTTTACCACTCGTATTATTGTCGAGAAACTTGTAACAAATCTCAAAGAGGTAAACTGTTCGGTCATGGGTGATTATCAGAACTGCCAAGCCTCGGTATGTGAGGTGCCTGTACGCAATGGTGAGATTCTCTCATACGAAGATAAATATATGGGAGGAGGTGCCAAAGGTAAACAATCTCAGGGTATGCACTCTACAGTACGCGAGATTCCAGCCAATCTTCCAGAGGAGATGACAACTTTTATTCGCAAAACTACATGTGATACCTTTAAAGCGCTTTCGTGTGATGGAGTTGCACGCATAGATTTTATTATTGATGAAGATACCAACGATGTATTTGTAAATGAGATAAATACAATTCCTGGTTCTCTCTCCTTTTATCTTTGGGAGCACTCGGGTATAGATTTCCCGACATTGGTTGACAGTATAATTGATCTTGCATTTCAACGTCAACGAGAGCAAAATAATAAAAGCGTAGATTATGGAAGTAACATCTTTGCTACGATACAAAAAGGTGGTGGAAAAGCTGGAGCTAAGTTCGCAAAATAGATGAAGCTGCCTCCCCAGTTAACAGTTGCCTTTAGTGGTAATCGCAATATGATATCTCCACAGGTACACGTAGGTGATGATATTGAGCATATTGTACGTACTCATTTAATTGACTTGCTAAATGATTGTTATGATGCAGGGAAGCGTATTTTTCTCTCAGGTGGGGCGGTAGGTTTTGATATGATAGCCGCAGATGAGGTTTTGTGTCTCAAAGAGCGATGTAGTGATGTTAAGCTGGTTTTGGTGATACCCTTTGAGGGACAAGAGTCGAAGTTTTCTGAGGTGGAAAAAGCACGATATTTGTCACTTATGGAACGCGCAGATCATATTGTCAAAATATCGAATGTGTATAATATAGGAGCATATCATATGCGCAATGATTTTTTGGTGTGTAATAGCAGTTTGTTGATTGCCTATAATGCCAATAGAGAGGGTGGAGCAGCCTCCACAGTGAGGCGAGCTACAAAGGTTGGACTCCATGTGATCAATATATTTGATCTGCTCTCTACTCGACAACCCATAAAACAACTCTCATTTGAGTTCGAGTGATGCGGTGGATGTTACAAAATGGTCTACCTTCGGTGAGTGGAGATAGGCACGAGTGCGATATGCAGCTTTTTGCTTTGAGTAATCAACGCTTTATAAAAAAATACTTCGAGAGAGATCTCGAAGTATTTTTTTTATAACAATATTTTATTCTGTAACTTTCTCAAGCCACTTGACCATAAATAGCATTGTGAACATAGAAAGCAAACAAGCCACAACGAATACTGTCCAAGTCAACCAGATTGGAATGTGCTCATAGAGAACAGCGCCAATAAATAGAAGTTGGTTACCAAGTGCAGTTGCTGCCAACCAACCACTCTGCATCAAACCTTGATACTGTGGAGGTGCTACCTTCGATACGAACGATAATCCGAGAGGAGAGATAAAGAGCTCTGCAATAGTCAATATGATATATGTGCCAATCAAAAGCCATGGAGTAACCTTGGCAGCCTCTGGTAGGATTGAAATGGTGTTTACCACATCTTTGCCAGTCTCTGGGTTGATAGTCTTTTCGAAAAGAGTTGACCAAAGAGGAAGATCAGAAACATAAGAACCGAGTGCCATTACAGCAAAACCAGTTGCTGCGATACCCATACCTACAGCGATCTTGCGAGGTGCGCTCATGTTGAGCATGTTGAACACCGCAACGATAATTGGAGTAAGCAATACAACGCAAAGAGGGTTGATTGATTGGAATACCTCAGCACCTTCGATTGTAGTGAATCCAAGATCTACCTTCATTCCTTGGAGCTGAGTAAACTCCTTGGCAAACATAGTGAGCGTTAAACCGTTTTGGTGGAATGAGAACCAGAAGAAGATCACTACACCAAACACTGCAAGTAGAGCATAGATGCGTTGCTTAACTTCTGAAGCAGACATCTCTGGAAGAGCGTCTGTAGATCCACTATTGGATTTAGCTTTCTCGCTACCAGGAAACTGTTTTTGGTTAAACACAAATACCGCCAATGATATACCCATGGCTACTACTGCGCACATAAATGCGTAGTGGAAACCAGTGGTGAATACACCAAGGTAGTCATTTGCAAATTGAGTCATTTGATCTGCACTGTAACCTGCTTGAGCTGCAAAGTCGGTAGCCTTGGTTAGATTGTCGCCCTCCAACATATTCGAAAGGATACTGTGACACCAAGCAGGAGCGTCTGCGTTGTATGTAAAGTTGTTGGCTTGCAACCACCAGTTACGAACACCTACAGCCAACAAAGGAGCAAAGATTGCACCTATATTAATAAACATGTAGAAGATTGAGAATCCTGAGTCACGTTTTGAGTCATACTCAGCATTATCATACATCTTACCCACTAAGGCTTGGAGGTTACCTTTGAATAGACCATTACCAAGAGCTATTACAAACAGACCAACGCAAGTAACACCATACAGCGAGAGATTGTAGCTGCTTGTGGGTACGGGGGTCTGTGATGGGATCGAGATCAGCACGTAACCCAATGCCATCATTACCAATCCTGCGAGGATAGTACCCTTAAAGTTTCTGGTTTTATCGGCGATTACACCACCAACAACAGATAAAATGTAGATCGAAAAATAGAACGTAGAGTAGATTATACCCGATGTAGTACCGTCGAGACCATACTTCGATTGAAGAAATAGCACAAGTACAGCCATCATCGTGTAGAATCCAAAACGCTCTCCCATGTTGGCAAGTGCTGCCGCAATGAGTCCTTTTGGTTGTCCTTTAAACATAGACTATTAAATTTATTTAAGTTAAAAAAGTTATTTTTGACAAATATAACATTTTTTTTTGTATTTTTGTTTAAATATCATGGTTTAACAGTATGAAAGAGCAAAATAACAGACTTCCCTTTGTCGCCTCAGACGAGTGGTTGCTACCAGTCGAAGGCGAAATTAATTATCGTCATGAACTATACAAGCAGCACCTTTCGGATATCGAAAGTAGTTCAGGATCAATCGTTGACTACGCTAATGGTTACCACTATTTTGGGTGGCAGCGAGACGAAATGATGCAAGGTTGGTGGTTTCGCGAGTGGCTGCCCGAAGCCAAAGATGTCTATATCTTTGGAGAGTTCAACTCTTGGCGTCGCACCGAACTTAGACTTCAACGCAATAACGAGGGGGTATGGTCTATCTTTTTGCCAGATGCTATATATGCATATCGCTTGACTCACTACTCACTCTATAAACTCCACATCAACGGCATTAACGGTTGGCATGACCGCATACCAGCTTACGCCAATAGGGTAGTGCAAGATGAGACTACAAAAAATTATACAGCCCAATTTTGGGAACCACAACACTTCGATTGGGGCGACGATGCCGAATTTGAACCTGTAAAAAGTGGTCAATTATTGATCTATGAGGCTCATGTGGGAATGGCTCAAGAGCAGGAGGGTGTAGGTTCATACCTCCAATTTGCAGAGAATGTTTTGCCACGCATTAAGGCTGACGGCTACAACGCCGTGCAGTTGATGGCTGTTGCAGAACATCCTTACTATGGCTCTTTTGGCTACCATGTTGCTAATTTCTTTGCGCCCTCATCACGTTTCGGAACTCCCGAAGAGCTCAAAGAGTTGGTGCGTCGTGCTCACTCGTTGGGTATCGCAGTAATTATGGATGTTGTCCACGCCCACTACGTCAAAAACCTTAACGAGGGTATCAACCAACTTGATGGTTCTAATCACCACTACTCAAAGGAGGGAGATATAGGTTACCAAAAATATTGGGACTCTATGATCTTTGACTATGGCAAACAGCAGGTGCAACACTTCCTGCTCTCAAATATCAAATATTGGCTCGATGAGTTCCACTTCGATGGTTATCGCTTCGATGGTGTGAGCTCTATGCTCTACCACCACCGCGGTTATGTGGAGTTTGACTGCCGTGAGCGCTTCTTCGACGAGGGTGTCGACCGTGACGCTATCGTATACCTCTCGCTTGCCAATAAATTGGTGCATGAGTTCAAACCCAAAGCGATTACAATAGCTGAAGATGTTAGCGGTATGCCAGGATTGTGTGCTCCACTCAACGATGGAGGTGTAGGCTTCGACTATCGTTTGGCTATGGCTATCCCCGACTTTTGGATCAAACTACTCAAGGAGCAGAAGGACGAAGAGTGGAATATCTACGAGATGTGGAGCATTATGACCTCTCGTCTGCCAGGAGTCAAGACTATTGCCTATGCCGAATCACATGACCAAGCTATGGTTGGCGACCAAACTATTGCCTTCCGCTTGATGGACAAAGAGATGTATTTCTCGATGAACAGAGACTCTCAAAGTCCCGTTATAGATAGAGGTATTGCTCTTCATAAGATGATCCGACTTATGACCATAACTACGGGTGGTAATGCCTATCTCAACTTTATGGGCAATGAATTTGGTCATCCAGAATGGATTGACTTCCCTCGTGAGGGCAACAACTGGAGCTATGCACATGCTCGCCGACTGTGGTCTCTTGCCAAGAATGGATTCTTGCGCTACTCCCACCTTGGGGCATTTGACCGTGCAATGATCTCGCTTGTGAAGCGTTCGAAGCTGCTGACGGCTGGATACCCCTACTTAGAGCAGATGGATGAACAGAACAAAACTATGGTCTTTAGACTGCGCAACTTACTCTTTGTATTTAATTGGCATCCAACAGCTTCTATTCCTGATTATATACTCAAGGTGCCTAAGGCGGGTAAATATGTATCGCAGCTTTCTACCGACGAGCTACGTTTTGGAGGTTTAGATCGTTCAAAGATTGGCGAAGAGCACTTCTCATATAGCGATGGAGAGAATCACTATATTAAGATCTATAACACATCACGTACAGCGATGGTATTTAAAATAATGAAGTAGGTGACAAAATTAACAATTTTAGGTAGCGGCACCTCGCAAGGAGTCCCAACTATTGGGTGCAAATGCGAAGTGTGTCGCTCTAAAGATATGCGTGATAAACGCTTACGTAGCTCAGCGATGGTTGAGGTCGGAAGTTGCCGCATAATAATAGATGCAGGTCCTGACTTCCGTCAACAGATGCTACGAGCCGATGTGAGCCGAGTAGATGCAATCTTGTTGACTCACGAACACAAAGACCACGTGGGTGGTCTCGATGATGTGCGTGCTCTCAACTTTGTAGACTATCCAACTATCCATCGTATTGAGCTCTACGGCACAAAGCGTACGTTTGAGACTGTCCGCAAAGATTACGACTACGCATTTGCCGTAAACAAGTATAGGGGTGTCCCCGAGATTGATTTAATAGAGATTGACCCCACAAAGAGCTTTAAGGTCAAAGGCGTTGAGGTAGTGCCAATCTCTGGACACCACTCTCCGCGCTTCGAAGTTACGGGCTTCCGCATAGGAAGTGTCGCCTATCTTACGGATTTTAGCTCTATAGAACCCTCTGAGATTGAGAAATTAAAGGGTGTCGAGGTGCTTGTGGTCAATGCCTTGCGTTTTGCTGAGCACCCCTCACACTTCAATGTCGAGCAGGCTCTTGCCTTAATCGAGCAAGTTGCCCCTCTTAGCAAGGCATATCTCACACACTCGTCGCATGAGATAGGTCTTTATGAGCGCACAAATCCAACTCTACCATTAGGTGTGGAGTTGGCGTATGATGGATTAGAAATAGAATTGTAAAAGAAAAATATGAAAAGTCAAAAAGGAAAAGTGGTGGTTATCACTGGAGCTTCATCGGGAATTGGTGAAGCATTATCGAAAGTATATGCAGCTGCTGGCGCAAAGGTTGTTATGGCAGCTCGTCAAGAGGAAAAACTCAAAAAGTTAGCCTCTGAGATTGAACAAGCAGGAGGAGACGCGATATACTCGGTGTGTGATGTTGTTAATCCTGATGACTGTAAGTTGATGATCGCCAAAGCTGTAGAGTCGTATGGCAAAATCGACATCTTGATCTGTAATGCAGGTATCTCGATGCGTGCACTCTTCGACGATGTTGAACTCGATGTCTTGCATCGCTTGATGGATGTTAATTTTTGGGGTACGGTCAACTCCGTGAAGTTTGCATTGCCTTACCTCCAATCCTCCAAAGGCTCTATTGTCGGAGTGTCGTCGGTAGCAGGAATCCATGGTCTGCCAGCGCGCACAGGCTACTCAGCCTCGAAGTATGCGATGACAGGATTCTTGGAGACAATTCGCATCGAAAACCTTAAAAAAGGTCTCCACGTGATGATTGCGTGTCCTGGGTTCACCTCGTCGAATGTCCGTTTTTCGGCACTAACAGCCGATGGTAGTATGCAGGGAGAGACCCCTCGCTCGGAGGAGAAGATGATGACTTCGGAACAAGTAGCCAATATTATAATGAAGTCTACAGCTAAATGTAAACGACTCTGCTTGATGGAGTTTGATGGTCGAGCCTCTCACTTCGTTAAGAAGTTTGCCCCTCGCTTTCTCGACAAAATGTTCTACAATGCAATGGCAAAAGAACCGGATTCTCCCCTAAAGTAATTAATGCGAGTGTTTCGGTTTTATCAACAGGGCAAACGCACAAAAAAAACTGCTATCGCGCTCGTGCCGCGCGGGTACCAAGCTTAATCTTGGATCCAAAAACTGTCGTTTTTGACTTTTGTATTGCACTGATGTGGTGGGGTTTTGCCCCCAGCGAGGTGAACCTCGATTTGGGTTTAAATGCCTTTGGTATTTAAGCCCAAAGCGCAATGATACGCACCCGCGGGGGTGCTATCCCCGCCCGCCGGAGGCATAAGAAATAATACTTGTCATGCTTTTGCCCTGGTTTTATCAGTAATAAATATTGTAGGTTAAAAATTTATATTTATCTTTACACTTACAAATAAAATTAACAATGAAGAAAAAAGATCTTTTTACATACCAGGATGCCATTAAGAGTGCAGCTCCAGTGGCATTTTCGACTATGCTCAAACCTGCTGGTTCCACCTGTAACCTCGACTGTCACTACTGCTACTATCTCGATAAAGCACAGCAATATGGAGGCAAACAGGCTGTCATGAGTGATGAGTTGTTGGAGCTATATGTTAAGCAATATATTGAAGCGAATGATGTTCCCGAAGTGACATTCTGCTGGCATGGTGGCGAACCATTGCTATTGGGTGTCGACTACTACCGTAAAGCTGTTGAGTATCAAACCAAATATTGTGGTTCAAAAAAGATATTCAACACACTCCAAACAAATGGAGTATTGTTAAATGAGGAGTGGTGCCAATTTTTCGGTCATCATAAATTTCTAATAGGAATCTCGCTCGATGGTCCAAAAGATATTCATGATGCATTTCGTCTAACTAAGTCTCAGCAGCCAACCTTTGATAAAGTTATGGCGGGAATAGAGATGCTTAAGATGCACGGTGTAGAGTTCAATACATTGAGTGTTGTCAATGCTAAGTGCGAGGGTCGTGGAGCAGAGATCTACCACTTTTTCAAGAAATTGGGAAGTCGCTATATGCAATTTTTGCCAGCTGTAGAGCATGTTGTCGATATTGATGGTTATCATAGACCTCTTATTGTGAGTCCCGATGTTCAAGATGCACATATTGCACCTTGGTCGGTTTCTCCAAAAGGTTATGGAAAATTTCTTTGCGATATCTTTGACCAATGGATCATCAATGATGTAGGTAGTTACTACGTCCAGATATTTGATGCAACTCTTGCAAATTGGTGTGGAGTTCCAGCGGGTGTGTGTTCCATGAATGAGACTTGTGGAGATGCTTTGGTAGTGGAGCATAATGGAGATGTTTACAACTGTGACCACTTTGTCTACCCCGAATATAAATTAGGAAATATCGCTGAGAAGCACCTTAAAGAGATCTACAACTCGCGTAAACGTGTAGATTTTGGTTTGGCAAAACGCAACGGACTTACCAACGAGTGTATGCGTTGTAACTACTATTTCTGTTGTCATGGCGAATGTCCCAAACATCGTTTTATCGTTGATGAAGAGGGCTACCGCAAAAACTCACTTTGTGAAGGTTTATATATGTTTTTTAAACATTCGGCACCATATATGGAGTTTATGCAGACGCAAATCAAGAACCAGCAGGCACCGGCATGGGTGATTCCCTTTGCACGTAAACGTATGGGCTTGATGTAAAAGATTAAACTGTGGTTACTATGTCGGTAAGGCGATTGTTGATAATACTTCTGCTATATCTCTCAGCTGTGAGCTGTGGGGTTAGCAGAAGTGCTGTTTTGCCGCAAAACTCTACAAATAGTTTCTATCGAGAATATCCTCAACTGAGTGCGTGTGAGATAGATAGCCTTAGCGAGGTTTATGGCAAGAATAAGATCTTTATAGAGGAGTTTTTAGAGGCAACTCTCATCGCTCTCTCTTACTATCCTGAACTTGTTGATGTCCCAATAGAATTTAAGTACTCCAAGGAGGCTACAACGATGGCTGCACGTCCCAAGCCACTCTCCATGCTCAGCAAACGACGCTATTTAGTTGTTGTGAACAATAGCGAGGCGTTCGAGGGCGTGCATCTTGAAGATGTGCCGTTTAATGCTCAAATAGGAATTATAGGACATGAATTGGCTCATATTGCCGATTATGAGAAATATAATTTGAGTGGGGTAGTTGGTTTGCTACTTCGCTATAGTAGCAAACCTCGCAAGGCGTTGTTCGAAAAGGAGATAGATCGAGCAACAATAGATCGAGGTTTGGGTTGGCAACTATATGATTGGGCAATTTTTGTCTTGAGCGACGAGAGTGGCAGCAGCGAACAGTATCGTGCTTTCAAGCGTAAATATTACCTTACACCAAACGAAATAGAGTCCCAAATAGAGTTCTATAGTCGGTATGCAAGTCCTCATCGTTGAGAGTCTTACGCCCCACGCAAGGTAAATAGATGATAATCTACATGCTTACTCCCCTCGGCGAGTGGCGATAATAGCTCCTTGCGCCCATATTTTACAGCGCTATTGAGCTTAAAACTATAAAAAATTAAGCCTCTTCAGTTTCGATCTCGCAACCAGCACAATTGCCGCTGCAACCAACGTCGTTGCAGCTTACACCCTGTTCGTCGGCGCGTGACATCTGCACAGCGCAACGGATGCCAAGATCTTGCATGTTTTTGTTGGTTGCAATCTCAGAGTCGACAAAGTGACCCTTAATCATAAGGGTTATAGAGAGTCCTACAACAAACATTGCGACTGCACCTACACATATAAGAGAGACAAATAAGAAGTTCGACATAGCTTTAATACTTTTTTAATTTTGATTTCACGCTACAAATTTATATATTTGTACGTGAATTTCAAAATTTTATATAAAATATGAGGATTGTAATTGCTGGAGCGGGTGAAATGGGTAGCCATTTGGCGACTATGTTGAGTGGTAATGGTCACGATATCACCGTTATTGATCGTGATCCGAAACTTCTGGTTGGAGTTTCGAGTTTGGCAGATGTTATCACAGTCGAAGGTGACTCCACAACATTTGCTACGTTGCGCCGCGCTGCAATACGCAAGAGCGACCTCTTTATTGCAGTTAATCACGAAGAGAACGACAATATTGTCGCTTCGGTATTGGCCAAACAACTTGGTGTTAAGAAATCAATTGCTCGCGTCGACAATAACGAATACTTAGAGCCAAACAATAAAGAGATATTTATTAATATGGGTATCGACTATCTGTTTTATCCCGAGAGAGTCGCTGCAAGGGAAGTGATTAATCTTCTGGGTCATAGCTCCATTACTGAATATGTAGACTTTTCGAGTGGTAAGTTATCGCTTGTGGTCTTTCGTTTAGAGGCATCTTCGCCACTTGTGGGTCGAGAACTTTCTGGTTTCTCCGACGACGATGCACCTCTTGCCTATCGCACTGTAGCAATTAATCGAGGTGGCGAAACCATTATACCTCAAAAAGATGAGGTCTTTATGGAGGATGATCTAATCTATGTGATTACTCGTCAGAGTGCTATCGACGAGTTGATGACTCTTGCAGGCAAAAACAATATTGAAATTAAAAATATGATGATCCTGGGTGGTTCTCGCATCGGCATAAGAGTTGCTGCTGAGCTACAGGATAAAGTAAATATAAAATTAGTGGATTATAATGCCGAGAAGGCATATCGTTTGGCGGAGCAGTTAGACAAAACATTAATTATCCATGAGGATGGTCGTAATACCGATATTATGCTTGAAGAGGGTTTAGCGACAATGGATGCATTTGTTGCCGTTACGGGTCGCAGCGAAACTAATATTTTGGCTGCAATGCTTGCTAAACGAATGGGAGTTAAAAAAGTTATTGCCGAGGTAGAGAACCTCAACTATATTAACTTGGCAGATAGTATTGGAATTGATACCATAATCAATAAGAAGATGGTTACAGCGTCAAATATCTTTCGTTTTACAATGTCGACAGATGTTCAAGCTATTAAGTGCTTAACTGGTAGTGAAGCAGAGGTCTTAGAGTTTATTGTAAAGCCCAACTCGCCAGCTACTAAGCGTCCAATTCGGGAATTGTCGCTTCCTGATGATACAATTATCGGTGGCATAGTTCGTGGTGATAAGGTTTTTATTGCAACAGGTAATAGCGTGATTGCACCCTACGATAGGGTTGTGGTTTTTGCTATGCCCCGTTCAATTAGCAAGATTGGAAGTTACTTTAACTAATCGACTCCGCTATTAGCTATGTGGTGTGTTGCGGTACTTAAAGGATAGTAAAAAATGAATTAAGGTTTTGCAGATTTAAAACCCCAATTCGCATTAATATCAAGATGATGTCTTTGATGAGCTCCATAATAAAATCTATTGTCCTGCAACGAAGCAGCGCAATTGATAAATTTCGACGTTACCCTCTTGAGGTGCAACATCGAACATTTGAGGCGCTTGTTAGTGCAGGTGCCAATACTAAGTATGGGGCAAGTTTAGGAGTTTCACCCAATTCGAACTATTCTCAATTTTCAGTCAAAGTGCCTATTGTTGATTATGAGGGGTTTAAACCTCTGATTGAGCGAATGGTCTCCGGAGAGCGTGATGTGACGGCTCGTGGTCAAATAAAGATGTTTGCACGATCGTCGGGTACCACCTCCGAGCGCAGTAAATATATCCCAATCTCGGAGAGTGCATTCCGAAATAACCATATGCGTGGTATGGGAGATGTTGCGACAATTTATAATACAATACTACCCAACTCCAATATTCTTGAAGGCAAGGTGCTTACCTTGGGTGGCTCGTGTCAAAAGGAGTCACACTATCTTGTTGGAGATCTTTCAGGGATCCTGGTCAAGCGATTTGTTGTGGGGAGTGGATGGTTTAGAACTCCTCGAATGGAGGTGGCGCAACTCACAAACTTTGATGAGAAGTGTGAAAAGATTTGCGAAGAGTGTATACACGAGAATGTTACCTCCTTTGCAGGTGTGCCCTCTTGGAATCTTGCTCTAATGAGTCGAGTGCTGGAGTATACAGGTAAGAGAACTTTGCGTGAGGTGTGGCCCAATTTGGAACTTTTTAGTCATGGTGGGGTTGAGATGACTCCATACCGTCATGCCTTTAGTCAAATTGATGGTGGAGGCATTAACTACATGGAGACTTATAATGCCTCTGAAGGTTTCTTCGCTATCGCCGATGATCTTTCGCGCGACGATATGTTGCTAATGCTGGATTATGAAACCTTCTTTGAATTTAGGAGTGGGGATAATATCGTGCCACTCGATGGAGTTAAGTTAGGTGAAATTTATGCGGTTATCATTACCTCCTCTAATGGCTTATGGCGTTATGAGATAGGCGATACAATTGAATTTACCTCGCTCGATCCTTATCGAATACGCTTTGCTGGTCGCACTCGTCAATATATCAATGCTTTTGGCGAAGAGGTGGTGGTCGAAAATTCCGACAAGGCAATTGTGGCAGCTTGCCACCAAGTGGGAGCTGTGCTTAGCGATTATATGGTGGCTCCTCGATTTATGGATGTAGGTCAAAAAGGTTGTCACCAGTGGCTGGTGGAGTTTATTCGTCCTCCACACGATTTGCAACAATTTGTTGAAATTCTCGATAGGGAGTTGCGAAGTCTCAATTCTGACTATGATGCTAAGCGTCTTTCAACTCTCTCGTTACCCGATGTCGATCAGCTTGCAGCGGGGACCTTTTTGAGATGGATGCGAGACAACAAAAAGAGTAAGGTGCCTCGCTTGAGCAACGACCGTAAAATTATTGAGCAGGTGATAGAGTGGATAAAATATAGAGATTCTAAATAAATAGAGAAGAAATTATGTATATAGCAATTGCCGGAAACATAGGAAGTGGCAAGACAACACTCACGGAGTTGTTGACAAAGCACTACAATGCCCAAGCCTACTTTGAGGAGCCCAACAATCCATATATTGGAGATTTTTATGAGGATATGAGCCGTTGGTCATTTAACCTACAGATCTATTTTTTGAGTAGTAGGATTCAACAGACCAAGGATATATATACCGAAAGTATTACGCGTGGATCTTATCTAATTCAAGATAGAACTATCTATGAAGATGCGCATATTTTTGCGGACAACCTTCACCAGATGGGACTTATGAGTTCTCGCGACTTTGCTACATATATGAAAACTTTTAATCTGTTCTCAAGTTTTGTGCCGCGTCCCGATATCTTGATCTACCTCAAAGCAAGTGTTCCTACGCTCACCGAACAGATTCTAAAACGAGGAAGAGAGTACGAGGCAAATATCGATGAAGATTATTTAATTAAATTGAACGAAAAATATAACCATTGGATCGATAAGATCTATAACGGCAATCTCTTTATTGTCGATATGGATAATAACGATTTTGTAGCTAACCCAGAGGTGTTTGCTTCAATTTGCAATAAAATTGACTCCCTTAAATAGAAATAAATCTAAAGATGATATTACCCCAGCCATTTATTGAGCGAGTAATCGAAGATTTGGGCATGGCAGATGCCAATGCACTCCTCGAATCACTCGCCCTCGAATCACCTACTTCTATTCGCCTCAACCCTTTTAAGGTCAAAGCTCCAATCGAGCAACGACCTATTGGTTGGAGTCGTTATGGATTCTACCTTGAGGAGCGCCCCTCTTTTACCCTCGATAGCGACTTTCATGCGGGAGCCTATTACGTCCAAGAGGCAAGTTCTCAATTTGTAGGGCATATACTCTCGAAGCGCAATATCGAGGGTCTTAGAGTTTTGGATATATGCGCAGCACCAGGCGGAAAATCTACGCTTTACTCAACATTAGTGGGTCTGGAGGGTTTGGTCGTTGCCAATGAGATCAACCGCTCACGGGCAGCAGTCTTAGCCGACAATGTGCGAAAATGGGGATTGGGTAATATTGTGGTCTGTAACAATAGGTCTGAACATTTGTCTCAATTCGAATCGTGGTTTGATATTGTCGCAGTTGATGCTCCGTGCTCAGGTGAGGGAATGTTTCGCAAAAGCAAGGAGGGTGCTGTTAAGGAGTGGAGTGAAGCTGCTGTGTCGATGTGTGCTGAGCGACAGATCGATATTTTGGAGAATGTATGGAGGTCACTGAAGCCCAATGGAACCTTAATATATAGCACTTGTACATTTAATAGAGTCGAAAACGAGCAGCTCTTGGAGCATTTTTTAATGGAGCATGGCGATGAAGTTGCACCATATGAGAGTGTGGAGTGTGATGATTCGTGGGGTGTGGTATGTGGCAATGTTGGTCCGTTTCAAACATTTAGATTTTTTCCTCACTTGGTCGAAGGAGAGGGGTTGTTTGTGGCTGTTGCCACCAAGAGTTACGATGCCGGCGGTAAGATGCGTCAGCCAAAGTCTCGCAAAAAGATCTTCTCTACTCTCGATAAGAGTTCTCTTGCGGAGGTGTCGCACTGGGTTTTACAACCTGAGTTAATGACATTTCTCAATGTTGCTGACTCTTTGATCTATGGCTATTATCGCGCGCAAGTAGATGCTGTAAAGAGTTTGGCAGAGTCGTTAACGACAATCTATTCTGGTGTAGCAATTGGGCAAATATTTAAAGGGCGCCTAAAACCTGATCCGGCGTTGGCGCTGTTCCATGACCTTAATCGTGAGCAACTTCGTGTTGTTGAACTTGATAATGTCGATATTTTATCGTATCTTCGCAAACAAGAGCTTCCGGTAAAGCTTTTCGATGAGGGTATTAATGCTGTTGCTGCTCATGGTCATGTTGTGGGTTTTGTTAAACGTATTGGTGGAAGGGTTAATAATTTATATCCCAACTCGTTGCGTATACTAAAATAAAAGATTAGTTTATGGAGGTGAAAAAATTATATTATACGATGGGAGAAGTCTCGGAGATGTTCGATGTAAATTGTTCTCTGATTCGTTATTGGGAGAAACACTTCAGTAGTGTTATAAAACCAGTGCGTAATAAAAAAGGTAATAGATTATTTACTGAGAAGGATATTGAGAATTTCAAACTTATATATCATCTTGTCAAAGAGCGTGGTATGACTTTGGATGGTGCCAAAAAGAGCCTCAATGGAGGGGCAATAGCTCTTAGCCGCGAAGCTGAATTGATGGATCGTCTCCAAACTATGCGCGCACTATTACTTGAGGTGCGTGAGGCTCTTAAGGAGGATAGCGAAACAACCTTAGAGGAGCCTCAGACACCTAATTCTTCTATCGATTTGGAGTCTATTGCCGGGTCTACAGATGTGAATGCAGATAGACCAGTGCGAAAAGTGCAGGCTGGCGAAGAGAAAGATAAGGAGTTGTTTGCATTTTATGAGCAAAATTTATTTTAGAATATTGTAATGAGTATACGAATTAAAGAGGTAACAGAGTTGATAGAGGCGTTTGCACCTCTAAGCTACCAAGCCTCATACGATAACGCAGGGTTGATTGTTGGTCGAGATGAAGAGAGTGTGAGAGGTATATTATTGGCTGTTGATGTCACGCAAGAGGTTATCGAGGAGGCAAAAAGAGTAGGTGCTAATTTGATTATTACGCATCACCCGATAATCTTTCATCCACTAAAGCGACTTAACTCTGCATCCTATGTCGAGCGCTGTGTCGAGGAGGCTATCAGAAGTGGTATTGCATTGTATGCGTGTCATACCAATTTAGACAGTACGCCAAATGGGATGAGTTGGCGATTGGCGGCTCAGTTGGGAGTTACTAACCTTGAGGTTCTCGAATCGACAAGTAATCTCGCTGATGTTGGTTATGGGGTTGTGGGAGAGCTGAGTGAGCCTATGGCATTTGATACCTATATAGACCATGTTGCAGCAATACTCAATCTTGAGTCTATACGTCATAGCCAACCAATTGGGCGACCAATTAAGCGAGTAGCCATATGTACAGGAGCTGGTGGCTCGTTAATAAGCAGAGTAAGGCAGAGTAAGGCGGATCTGTATATTACCTCAGATCTCAAATATAACGACTTTATGGAGCCCAATTCTCAATTTGTAATTGCAGATATTGGACATTTTGAGAGCGAATATTGCGCAATCGACATTTTATATGATATAATATCAAAAAAAATGTTTAACTTTGCAGTTCGCAAGAGTGAGACCTCTTGCAACCCTATTATTTATAAGGGCTTTAGTATTAGATAATTTAAAATAAGTAAAAGATATAAACTAAGTATGGCAACACAGAAGAAAGCAGTTGAAGCTGATTATTCAATGCAGGAGAAGATTATCGCATTGTACGAACTACAAAAGATTGATTCTCAAATTGATGAGATTAACCTAATTAAGGGCGAATTACCATTGGAGGTTCAAGATTTGGAGGATAGTATTGCCGGTCTTAATACTCGTATCGAGAATATTAATTCCGAGATTGAAGGTGTAAATCAGCTTACTAAGCAGCGTCGCCGTGAGATTGACCAAGCTAAGATTAGCATTGCAAACTATAAGGAGCAACACAACAATGTGCGTAATAACCGAGAGTTCGATGCTATTACTAAAGAGATTGAGTACAAAGAGTTGGAGATTCAAGCTGCTGAAAAATACCTTAAGGAGTATACAGTAACTCTAAAGGCAAAGAAACTTCTTTTGGATGAGGCAACCGCAAATGTTACTGAGCGTCAAGAGGACCTAAAAGTAAAGAAGCAGGAGTTAGATGGTATCGAAAATGAGACTGCTGCAACAGTTGCTGAGTTGCACACTAAAGCTGAAAATGCAAAGGTGAAGATTGATGAGCGTTTGCTTGCTGCTTATGATCGTATACGAAGTAATGTGCGCAATGGTTTGGCGGTAGTTACCGTTAAGCGTGACGCCTGCGGAGGTTGTTTTAATCGTATTCCACCTCAACGTCAAGTTGATATCCGTCACGGTAAAAAACTTATCGTCTGCGAATATTGCGGA
The DNA here is from genome assembly GCA_044433965.1 of Rikenellaceae bacterium. GTDB lineage: Bacteria > Bacteroidota > Bacteroidia > Bacteroidales > Rikenellaceae > Alistipes. The sequence continues at coordinate 44,095 of JAWXTF010000019.1, forward strand.
CGTATCTTGGTCTCTGATGTAGAGGCTGACGAATAGCTAATATTCACCTTATATATAATGTACCCAACTTCGAAATTTAGAGGTTGGGTATATTTTTTTGTTGATATTAAAGAGTTTGTAGCGAGAATATTTTGATTTGTAACTATCAGTTAATAAGCTGTTTAATTTAATTATCTCTTTTTGTAAACAAGATTGTATCATCTTTATAATATTTTATTAATATATCTGACATAATAACGCAACATTAAATTCTCACTTTTGCAGCGTGAAATTAAACATAATCAAAGTGAAGAAAATTAAGGACGTTTTATTAGTCGTGATGATGCTTTTAGTGGCGTCAGTTGCGCATGCTGTAACCCTAAAGGGTAAAGTTGTTGACAGCGAAACCAAAGAGCCACTTCTTGGTGCAACGTTATTTGTACTTGGTACAAATCAAGGTACAACAACAGATCTTGATGGTGCGTTTGAACTCAAGGTTGGTCGAGGCGTAACAAATTTAGAAATCTCTTACATCTCTTATGTAACACAGATCCTTGAGATTGATGTTGATGGCAAGACCCCAGATCTTTTGATCGAACTTGTTACAGATTCTCAATCAATCTCGGAGGTTGTAGTTTCAACTCGCAAAAACTTAGAAAATGAAGCAGCTCTTCAAAACGAACGTATTGCCTCTAATGTGGCAATCGAGAATATGGGAGCTAAAGAGATGTCGATTAAAGGAATTTCGAATGTCGAAGAGGGAGTAAAAAAGATTACAGGTATCTCGATTGAGGATTCAGGTCAAGTCTTAGTTCGTGGTCTTGGAGACCGTTATAGCCTTACAACGATGAATGGCCTGCCTGTAGCATCACCAAACCCCGACAATAAACTTATTCCATTGGATCTGTTCCCATCCTCAATTGTTCAGAATATTACGGTAAGTAAAGTTTATATGGTATCTGCATTTGCGGATTACTCAGGAGCGCTTATCGATATTGCAACAAAGGATGTTGTCAATGAGGATTTCTTCAATATCTCGGTTGGTGCATCAGGAACAATTGGTACGCTTGGTAATAGATTTTATCAGAGTGATCGTGGTAGCTTATGGTCGACACCTACTGTAGACCCCAATGTTGTAGCTATCGATAAAACTCTCGAATTTCGTGAGTATATGCAATCAAATAACCCCTTTGAGACAACATTCTCTGCTCACGAGACAACAGCCATTCCAGATTTTAATTTTGGTTTGAGTGGCGGTAAAGTATTTCAACTATTCGGTCGTGACTTGAGTGCTCTTGTGTCGTTGAATGTGGAAAATGGTAGCGAGGCTGAGTATGATTCATATCTTAAAACACTCAACAACAAGGGCGAGATCTACAAAATCACCACAGATCGAGATTCATACACTTCGAGCCTAAACACGACAGCTCTCGCTTCGCTCAACTATGCTATCTCAGACAACAGCCGTATTGGCTACACTATGTTTTACTCACGTAGTGCAGAGGATAAGTACTATACATATTGGTGTAACAACGACAATGAGACTCAACCAATTGTCCGTGGAGCCAACTCAGTAATGCACATCTATTCGCTTCTTAACAACCAAATTAGTGGAGACCACTCACTATCTGAGAAGTTAGACTTGAATTGGAGTGCATCCTATGCAACAACATTTAGTGGTGAGCCTGATCGTCGTCAAACACTCTTTACTCAAGATGGCGACCAATGGTTAGCATACACCACCGATTCCAAAAATACTATTCGTTATTTTAGCGAGATTAACGAAAGCGAGTATATCGCCAATATCAACTTAAGATATTATCTTGGTGATAAAGAGAATAATAACTCAATTCGGTTAGGTTTCAATAGTCGTAACAAATCACGTGATTTTAGTGCTGTGTTGTTTGCCTATGGGTTCAACTTCAATGAAACAAACAATGGTGTTACATCATCTATTACACCAACATTCTCATCTATCTATGATCCAGATGGTGTCCTCAACTATGAGAATATCCAAAACGGAAACTTTGTAGTAGAGAAGAAATCTGATCCAAGTTACACTTATTGGGCTAAAACCGCAATCTATGCAGGTTACTTCGACCTTGATTACAACATAGGAGATTTGCTTGTCAACGTTGGTCTGCGCTATGAGGATTCTGTGCAGGGTGTAGACTACACTGGTGATTTGGGTGCTGGATATGAGGAGATTGCTAAGCCTGATATTTTCCCTGCGGCAAATTTGAAGTGGACAATGAACGACGAACACTCATTGCGCTTAGCTCTTTCGAAGAGTGTAACACGTCCCTCATTTGTCGAGATGGCTCCATTCCGCTACAAAGAGTCTGGTAGTTCGGGTACCTCCGTGGGTAATGAGCATCTACAGAATGGCTATAACTACAATATTGACGCGCGTTACGAATTTTTCAAGGATAACTCAACAGATATGATCTCTTTGACGGGTTACTACAAATATTTAGATACACCAATCGAGCGTATCCAACGTGATGCAGGTGGCGACGTGGAGTATTCATACCAAAACTCGGAGTCTGGTCTTGCAGCAGGAGTTGAGTTCGAGATCCGCAAGTCAATCGCGCAAGGTTTGAACTTAGGCTTCAATGCATCATACATCTACACCAATGTCCAACTTGAGGAGGGTAACGGTATCTATACTGACACCAATCGTCAACTCCAAGGGGCTTCACCCTATCTTGTTAATGCTGATGTTTCGTATCTACACCGTATGGGTGACTATTCAACAATGTCATTCTCTCTTGTTTACAATCTTCAAGGACCAAGAATTGAGGCAGTCGGTGTAGAGAGCCTCTGCGATGTGATGCAGGAACAATTCAATACTTTAAACTTTGTTTATAACTACCAGGTCAATTCAAAGTTGTCAGTGAAGGCTAAAGTTGACAATATTTTATGCCAAAGTGTTAAATATACACAATATGTTGAGATGCTCGACGAGACAATCACTGTAGGTGAGGATAATACATATATGGGAGCCTCAATAGGTTTAACATACAATTTTTAAGAAAATAAATAATATAAACTTTATAATTAAACAAAAAACTATGAAAAAGAATTTAATGTTATTGGCTGCTTTTGCGCTTAGTTCTGCAACTGTGATGACCTCTTGTAAATCATCCGATGACAATGTTGATCCAAATGGTTCAGTTGATGAGCTTGCTGTACTCGCTGGTACTATCTCTGAGAATGTTACTCTTGAGTCAGGCAAATCATACGAGCTTGACGGTGCCTACACAGTACCAGCAGGCAAAACTCTAACTATCGAGGAGGGTGTTACAATCACAGCTCTTGACGGTGGCGAGGTAGACTTTATCCTTGTTCAACAAGGTGGTAAGATCATGGCACAAGGTACAGCAGATGCTCCAATCGTAATGACATCAGAGCTCAAGGAGCACGGTGCATGGGGTGGTGTTCACATCTGTGGATATGCAGAGACTAACATTGGTGAGGGTACCTCAGAGGTAGGTTCTTCTCCTTATGGTGGCGACGACAACTCAGACAACTCTGGTGTATTGTCATACATCCGTGTAGAGTACGCTGGTTACCTCTACTCAGAGGATAAAGAGTGTAATGGTTTCACATTCTATGGTGTTGGTAACGGTACAACTGTTGACCACCTTGAAGCATACAAGGGATCTGACGATGGTTATGAGTGGTTCGGTGGATGTGTAAATGCCTCTTACCTTGTATCAATCGACAACCAAGATGATGCTTTTGACTGGACTTATGGTTACACCGGAACAATCAATAATGCCTACGCTAAGCACCTCTCAGACAAGTGTGACCACCTTGTAGAGGGCGATAGCAACAAGACTAACCCAGGAACTACTCTTCCTATCTCGCACCCAACAATCAAGAATGCAGTTCTTGTTGGTGTAGATCGTGGCTCAGACAATCGTGGTCTTCGTATTCGTCGTGGCTCAAAGGTAACTTTGGAGAATGTTGAGGTGTCGGGAAAAACAAATAGCTTCGACTTCCAATCAGAAGAGACTAAAGCTTACTTCACAGAGAATGCAGCTACTGCACTTGTTAATGTTAAAGCGACTGGTGCCATCATCGACGCTGATGCAAATGAGCCACTTTCAGCTTCAATCTTTGCTGGTCTTACTATCGATGCAGACCTTGAGTCCGCTATTCCTGATTGGGCGTCTGGCTCTTGGGTTGTAGTAAAATAAGTTTGAGATATACAAATTAGTGGCAATAAAAGTTGTCATGAATAATATAAAATACCCCGCTGCAATAGATCATTGCAGCGGGGTATTTGCACTGTAATCAGCAACTACATTATTCGTTTGATAAGGTCAAAGAGACTGTAAGGAGCATATTTGAGTGGTAGATCAATCCAAGTAGGAGTAGTGACTATTGCTCGTTGATTGCTAAAAGCAAGGAAGCTATCGTGCCCGTGATAGCGCCCCATTCCGCTGTTCCCGACACCTCCGAATGGTAATTTGTGATTGCTAACATGCATTATCGTATCGTTGATGCAACCTCCGCCCGACGAGGTGTTAAAAAGAACCTCATCTCCTTTTGAGCCAAAGTAGTATAGAGCAAGAGGTTTTTGGCGAGAGTTGACGTAGGTATATACCTCATCAATTTTATCGAAGGTCATTACAGGTAGTAGTGGACCAAATATCTCCTCTTGCATAATTGGTGATTTATCCTCCACGGATTCTATTATTGTTGGAGAGATATATCGTTCTTTGGAATTGCATGTACCTCCAAAGCTCACCCTGCTGTTTTTTATATAGCTCTCCAATCGCTCATATGCTGAATCGTTTATTATGCGTGGGTAAAATCTACTACTTTGTGGATTGTCGCCATACATTCTCTTTATGGAGCGCTTGATAGCCTCGATCAATCTCTCTTTTACACTGCTGTGGACAAATAGATAATCTGGTGCAACGCATGTTTGACCTGCATTGAGAAACTTTCCCCAAGCAATTCTGCGTGCGGATAGCTCAATATTGGCATCACTATCGACGATACATGGACTTTTTCCTCCTAATTCTAAAATAACAGGCGTGAGGTTTTCAGCTGCTGCATGGCTCACTATTTTGCCCAGTGAGGGGCTACCAGTAAAGAAAATTATATCGTATCGTTGCTCTAAGAGTATCGCATTGACATCTCTTCGCCCTTGTACAATATCAATATATTGCTCTTCGAAACAGTCGCGAATAATCGTCTCAATAACATTTGATGTGGCACTTGAAGCGGGTGCGGGTTTGACCATTGCGCAGCAGCCAGCAGCAATAGCGCCAACTAAAGGATTGAGCGTAAGTTGGAAAGGGTAGTTCCACGGAGCCATTATTAGCGCTACGCCCAGCGGTTCGTAGACAATTTTGCTCTTCGATGGGAAGAGAACAAGCGGGCTGCCCACTTTGCGAGCTTTGCTCCAACGTCGTAGATGTTTTATTTGGTTATCTATTTCGAGCAGCACCATTGAGATCTCCGTAAGGTAACTCTCCTCAGGGGATTTATGTAGATCACTCCAAAGAGCAGCCTCAATATCTGTTTGGTGAGCCTTAATTGACTCCTTTAGCCTTTTTAGTTGTCCAAGGCGGAAGTCAATATCTCTTGTCTTTGTAGTTGCAAAAAACTTATGGAGTCTTGCAACACTCTTTTCTACTCTCTCTCTCATTTTAAATGTTTTATCTACGTCCTAAGAACTTATCCATCGAATTGTATATTCCAAAGATCTTGCCTGCCACAAAATCAAAGGCTGTGAGTGGTAACAAACCTTGCAACAGACGAGTGAAGGGGTATAGGATCCAATAGAGTGATTTTAATTTTACGTTGCGCTCTATGGCGCGTATCACCTTCTCGGCTGCTTTTTCGGGTTTCAGAATAGGAATCCGTGATTTTACACCGTCGAACATACCTGTGTTTATAAAATAGGGCATCAGGGTAGTTACACGAACCTTAGATCTCATCTTCCTAAGTTCGAGTCTAACGCTGTCGGACCAACCTACTACAGCCCATTTGCTTGCAGCATAGACGCTCATGTTTGGATTGGCTACGTAACCTGCCGAGGAGGCAATATTGCAAATATGCCCTGAATCGTTTGAGATCATCTCATCCAAGAATGCCTTTGTAACATACATTGCACCATTTGTATTTATGCTCATGGTTCGGTCAATTTCGATAATAGAGTGCTCAATGAAACTTTTACCAACGACAATTCCGGCGTTATTGATCAATATGTCAACTCTGCCAACCTCGGTCTTAACTCTCTCTGCTGCCACTGCAACCTCCTCCGATGAGGAGATATCGACACAATATCCGTTAATCCTACCCAAATGAGAGATAGAGCTAATTGTTTGATCTATTGCTGTCTGATTTATATCCCAAACAACCACATTGCCACCTCTCTCTAAGGATTTGCGAGCCATAATTAGCCCAATTCCCGAGCAGCCACCTGTAATTAAAATAGTTTTATTTTTAAATTTACTCATGCTAAAGAGTTTGATTAGTTGAGCAAAGGTAAAAAAACTGATTGTAACAACAAAGTTTTTATTCAATTTTCAGGTGGTGCATGATATTTACACTATTTATCTCACCAGCCACCCCCTAATGCTTTAATCAAATCTACATAGTTAATATATTGCTGTGCAACAATCCCTATAAGCGAGATTTGTGAGGCATAGAGCTCCCTTTCGGCATCTATTACACTTAGATAATCACCCAGTCCCGAGGTGTATAATGCTGATGTATTTTGTGCGATTTGGTTATTTGCCAAGACCAGCGCGGCGGTTGCAACTGCCTCTGTACTATAAGTGTTGATTGTAATTAAGGCGCCCTCAACATCGGATAAAGCTTCGAGTATCGATTGCTCATACTCTGCTACAGCTGCATTATATTCAGATAGGGCGATATGCTCTTTATTTCGAAGAGCCCTCCATCCAAATATTGGTGCCGAAAGCTCTCCCGTGGTGCTCCACAGTAGAGGATTCCCACTTGTGAGACCTTTAAGTGAGGTGGCAAATAAGCCACCTTCGGCAGTTAATGATATCGACGGGTATCTTTTTGCACGAGCTATACCAACCGAGGCAGCTGCCTGCTCCATCGAATAGTAGCTCTTCATCACGTCGGGGCGTCGCTCTAAGAGTGAGGAGGGTAATCCGACGGGGATATCTACTGGAAGTGCTATGTTGCTCAATGAAGTCTCACTTTCGGGCATGTGGAACTTCTGTGCATCGACTCCCAAAAGCGTGGACAAAGAGAGTGATGTCGTTGCCACTGCGCGTTTGTATCGTTCCATCTCAATCTTGGCTGTATAGACCAAGCTTTTTGCCTGCATCAGATCTGTACCATTACTCATCCCGTAGCGAAACATTGAGTCTACAAGCGCAGTTGCTTTGCGCCGTAGCTCAAAACTATGCGTTGCAATCTGTAGACTTCGTTGGTATTGCAGAAGGGTAAAGTAGGCTGTTGCCACTTCGGCAGTAAGCGACAATGTGACACCTCTTAGATTCCACTCCTCTTTGAGTAGGGCTGCTGCTGCTGATTTTTTTGCATTGCGAAGTTCTCCAAAGAGTGATACCTCCCACTCGATTGCGGGAGCTACAGTATACTCCTTGGTTGTTGTCTGCTCTTCGTGAAGAATCTCCGCTTCGGAGTCGAAAGAGAGTGAGGGTAAAAACTCAGCCCGTGCCACAGATCTGTAGAGGCGAGCTTGTTCAACACTATTTGCAGCAGCCTCAAGATCTCTATTTTCTCTTAATGCGATCGCGATGAGCGAATCAAGAGTTGAATCCTCAAAGTTTAGCCACCATTGCTCGCGAAGTGGAACTTGAGATGTGTCGAACCCAGAGTGGTATAGATACTCTTTAGGTAGTTCGATGTTAGCCTCTATAAGTTTTGGCGAGCAGCTGACACATAGTGTTATGGTCACCAACAATATTATATTTTTCATTTTTTACTCCTCCTTGTTTCTCGTAATTGTTCAAAATTTGCTACTTTCGCCACCATATAAAATAGAGTAGGGTAGAGGAATATTCCTACAATTGTAGCAACACCCATTCCTCCGACCAATGCGATGCCAATTATATTGCGAGCTGTAGCGTACACTCCTGATGCAAAGACCAGGGGCATTACACCCAATACAAATGCAAATGCAGTCATAATAATAGGTCTTACGCGCAGTCGCGCAGCTTCGATTGTGGCATCTCGAAGTTCTAAGCCCTCTTCAAAAAAACTTCTCGAAGCGTATTCTACAACCAAAATAGCATTCTTTGCTGCTAAGGCGATAAGCATTATTAGAGAAATTTGCATGTAAACATCATTTACATATAGAGCATTGAGTAGGTGTGCACCACCAATAAAGATAAGAGCACCTAAGAGAGCGATAGGAACGCCTAATAAAATTGCAAGAGGTAAGCTCCATGAGTTGTAGAGAGCAGATAATACTAAAAATACAAATACTAATATTGCCAGATATATAAAATTACCCTCGTTAGAGGATTGTTTCTGTTGGAACGAAACTCCACTCCACGCAATATCAATATCCGAAGGCATAGAGTCGTTAAGCGTAGTTTCAATCAGCTGCATCACTTCGCTTGAGGAGGCTTTGTTCGAAGGTATAACTGTCAAGCCAATTGAGCGATAAAGGTTAAATTGGGCAACATATTCAACCCCTGTGGTCTGTGCAATACGAGCAAATGAACTTATTGGAATCTCCTGACCACTACCATCTTTGGTGTAGAGGTTGTTGAGTAGCTCCTCGCTTACTCTATAAGAGGGCTCTGCCTCAACGTAAGTTTCGTATAGTCGACCAAAGCGGTTGAAATGGTTGATGTAGCCTCCGCCCAAAAGAGCCCCTAATTCATCGTAGAGCTCTTCGATGTTTACACCCAGCGAAAGAGCATGTTCACGATCAATTATAATTTCGCGCTGTGGTATGCCGTGACTATATTGGGTAGTTACCTTACTTACCAATCTGTTTTTATTGAGCAATTCCATCATCCTCTTGGTCTGCTCAAAAAGATACTCTTCGCCACGACCTTCAATATCCTGAACTTCGAATGTCACACCAGAGGTGAGTCCTAATCCTGGTATAGCTGGTGGTATAAAAGCGTAGCACTCCGCATTGTTAACATTGATATATAGTACCTCATTGAGCTTCTGTGCGATCTGAGCAGCGCTCAAGGCACGTTTTGAATAATCTACAAGTTTTACAAATATCACTCCGCAGTTAGAGGTTGCGATTCCTGCAAGCATATCGAAGCCGGCTGCAAATGAGGTGATCTCAACTTGAGGTAGAGCTGCAATAATCTGGTCAACCCCCTTCATATACTCCTCTGTAACCTGTAGCGAGGTGTTTGCCGGAGCCTCTACCATCACCATCAAATAACCTTGATCCTCCTCCGGAAGAAAGCCTTGGGGGAGTTTGCTCCAAATCAATATAATTGCGCCGAGAATAACAGCAACGAAAAGAGCTGTGCGCAAAATATGTTTCGAAAGTGCTCCAATTGACTTTACGTATCGTCCCAAGAAATTATCAAAAATACGATTGAACCAACCAAAGAAACCGCGGTTTAATTCTTGTCGTTTTTTGAGCAGTATTGAGCTTAGGGCAGGTGATAGTGTAAGTGCATTAATCGCTGAGATGATGACCGATAGCGAGATGATTGCTGCGAACTGCTCGTAGAGAAGACCAGCAACCCCTCCTGCTAACGATATAGGTATAAATACAGCGAGTAAGACGATTGTTGTTGCAATAATTGGCGATGAGACACTCCTCATTGCCTCGGCTGCTGCCTGTTTAGGTTCCAGCCCTTTAGCGATATTAACCTCAACGGCCTCTACAACAACTATTGCATCATCAACCACTAATCCAATTGCTAAAACCAGACCAAGCAACGAAATGATATTGATCGAGAACCCCATCACCGGAAAGAGAATGAAAGCACCAATCAGCGAGACTGGAATCGCAATAAGAGGAATTAGCGTCGCACGCCAGTTTTGAAGAAAGAGAAAGATGATCGCGATTACCAAGATAAGTGCAATAATTAAGGTCTTGAAAATATCCTTAATGCCTGCCTTAACGCTCGTTGTGGTGTCGACTATTGCTTTGCACTCAACACCATCAGGAAGTTTTTTTGATAATTTGTCGAGTGCTGCTTTAATGCTGTTTCCTACATCAATCGCATTGCTCCCAGGCGATTGATATATCATTAGTATAGAGGCTGGCAACACCCCAAATGTTGCAGCCATATCATACTCCTCGCTGCCCAACTCAACCCGAGCGATATCTTTTAGATATATGGTCTCTCCGTTTGAATTTGTGCTGAGGATTATCTCTCCAAACTCTTCAGGTGTAGATATTTGAGGGGGAAGAGTTAAGGTGTAGGTCAATCTATTGTATGTAGGTGAAGGTGCACCGCCTAACTTTCCCACAGCGTAGATCTGAGATTGACTCTCGATAGCCTCCTCGACCTGTTCTGACGAGATTCCGTAATAACTCATTCGCTGCGGATCCAACCAGATGCGCATTGCATATTCGCCTGCTCCCATAATATCAACCTTGCTAACGCCATTGATTTTGAGAAGCTCGTTTTGTAGGTTGATATATGCGTAGTTTGTAAGAAATGTGCCGTCGTAGCGACCGTCACTATAGAGAGCATACACCATCAAGAAGTTAGGTAGTGTCTTTTGAGTGACTAATCCCTGCTCGGTTACGCTTTCAGGTAGCGAAGCCGAAGCGGTAGACAATCTATTTTGAGTGAGAATTGCATCAATGTCGGGATCAGAGCCAATATCAAATATTGCTTCGAGAGTCATCGAACCATCATTTGCACTTGTGGTCTGCATGTAGAGTAGGTCACTAACACCCATTACTGCTTGTGAGATTGGTGTGGCAACAGTATTGTTTACAGTCTCTGCATCAGCTCCATAATACTCTGCTGTGACTTCAACTACAGGTGGTGTGATATCGGGATATTGTTCGATAGCTAAATTTTGGATTGCTAAGCCTCCAAGTAACACCAAGGCGATTGCCATTGAGATCGCAAAGATTGGTCTTGAGATAAAAAAATTACCCATAATATTCTCTCCTCTTATTTTGCTATTGTTGCAGCGACCTTAATCCCATTGTGCAGTTTAGAGCCGCCACTTACAACTACATATTCTCCCTCTTCAACACCGTCTGTCACAGCCCAAAGAGTGCCGTACTTGGCACCTAATTCCACTCTTCGCCACTCAGCTGTAGTGTCAGATTTTATAACCCAGAGTGAATTTACTCCTTGTAGTTGGCTAATAGCGCTCTGAGGAACTACAATGCACCCCCTTTTATTGCCCAAGTTTGCTGTAACACGGGCAAACATTCCCTCCTTGAGTCGTAGATCGGGGTTGGGAAATTTTGCCGCAATGACCACAAGTGATGATGCTGTTGGTGTATCTTTGAGCGTGTAGAAGTACTCTCCTCGATAGTTATATTGTGAGCTGTCGGGAAGAATCAATGTGATCGATGAGAGAAGCGAAGGATCATCGAAGATATTGGCGCTATTTGCATCAAGATATTGTGCCGTTGAGATCGGAATATCAACGGTGATGGTGTCGAGTTGTGAGACTGTTGTGAGAGAACTCTGTAGAGTGCCAGGACCAATGTAGTCTCCAATTACGGCGGTGGTTTTTGATGCTACTCCACTAATTGGAGCGTAAATTTTTGTATATCCTATCTCCAATTCTGCGCTCCTAAGGTTCTCTTCAGCGGAGGTGGTTGAGGCAGTAGCTGATTTGTATGTTGCTCTATATTGATCGAGGTCGCTTTGGCTGATGGCGTCGATTTGTGCTAATGGTTCAGCCCTGAGGTAGTTGCGTTGGGCAAGTATCTCAGAGGCGCGCGCAGATTCGAGTGCAGCACGTGCAGTAAGTAGTGCAGCTGAGAATGGTGCGGGGTCTATTGTGAATAGAATATCCCCCTTTTTGACTATTTCACCTCCAGTAAAATGAATCCCAACTAAAAATCCATTAATGCGTGGTTGAACCACTGCGTTGTTGAGTCCGTTGATTTGTGTTGCAACGGTGATGGTGTTGTAGAGTGAGTCAACTTGTGTTATCGCAGTCTCTACTTTTGGCGGTGGAGGTAGCTCAGAGCCTTTTTTTTTATATTTGCACGAAGTGAATACTAAGGCAAATAATATTAGTAGTGTTGTTTTTGTTCTGCTCATTTGATAAAGTGTTTTGTATCAATGAGTCAAAAAGCATACCGCTATTAATATTGAGTTTGTTAAAATAATTGAATTTTTATTTTCAAATAATTTGCAATTAAAAAATTTTATCTATCTTTGTGTTAGACAATTCATTTAAATATAACTAAAAACAGATTAATCATGGAACAATTATTGGCACAAATCGATGCTCAGGTAGAAGAATTTAAGGTAAATGCTGAGGCACAAGTAGAAAAAGGAAATAAGGCTGCGGGCACACGTGCTCGTAAGGCTGCATTAGAAATTTCTAAGTTGATGAAGGATTTTCGCAAAGTTTCTGTTGAAGCGTCAAAGTAGTTTCTACTACCTGTACAAAAAAGAAATGTTATAAAACATTACAGTTTTATAACATTTCTTTTTGTTTGTTACTTGTTTAGTTGAAACTATTTGGTTTGTAGAGCACTGGAGTCTGCTACAACCATGTTTTTGTCTATGCGAAGAGTAACATTGCTATCTACTTCAATGAGTAGAGTGTTCTCTTTAACCTCCTTGACGATAGCATATATACCTCCAGCAGTAACAACCTTATCACCTTTTTTGATGCTTTCGCGGAACTTATTCATCTCTTTACGGCGTTTGTTCTCGGGACGAATCATGATAAACCAAACAAATGCTACCATCAAAATAGGAAGAATAAATGGTCCTATTTGTTCTGTCCATGGTGCTGTGGGAGCATCACCAATTGCCTCTGTTTCAACTACTGTAGTAGTGGTTGTGGGTGCGTCTGTTTGAATCGTAAGACCGGTGTCGACCGATGCGTTAAGTAAATTGAACATAGTTAACTATTTTTTATATTTAATATTTGCTACAAAGTTAGCAAATAATTTGAATTTTGCACTATTCGTAGCGTCCAGATTTTAATCTCTCAACTTCGTCATTGGTCAAAAAGCGCCATTGTCCACGTTTGAGGTTCTTCTTGGTAAGCCCAGCAAAGTATACTCTATCCAGTTTTTGAACATTATAACCTAAGTGTTCGAACATGCGACGCACAATACGATTACGACCTGAGTGGATTTCAAGACCGACCTCTTCTCGGTTTTCACTTACGTATGATATCTCGTCAGCGTAGATCTCTCCATCTTCGAGTGTGATACCTGAGGCTAAAGCATCGAAGTCGGCACGAGTCAAAGATTTGTCGAGTGAAACTTGATAGATCTTTTTCTTCTTGTGTGAAGGGTGTGTCAGCTGTTTTGTAAGATCACCATCATTTGTAAAGAGTAATACACCTAAACTATTTTTGTCGAGTCTACCCACAGGATAGATGCGTTCAGTGCAGGCGTTTCTTACTAAATCCATTACTGTCTTGTCGGCATGTGGATCATCAGAAGAAGTTACAAACCCCTTTGGTTTGTTAAGCACAAGGTAGACCTTTTTTTCTCCTTTTACTTGTTCGTCATTGAACTTAATCTCATCGCCAGGCATTACTTTTGTTCCAAGCTCTTTTACTATCACGCCATTGATAGAGATAAGTCCTGCTGTAATATATTCGTCAGCTTCGCGTCGTGAGCAGAGTCCTGATTGGGCGATGTAGCGATTCAAGCGTATCTCGCCTGTTTGTGCATTTGGATTGTATTTGGGGTAGTTGTTGCTTACTGGCTTATCTTGACGCTCGTCGTTGTTGCGACGTGATTCAAAACTTCGTTCGCGACGCTCGCCATAAGGTTTGCGCTCACGGTCTCCAAAAGATTTGCGTTCTCCGTATGGTTTGCGTTCTCCAAACTCTTTACGCTCACCGTATGGTTTGCGCTCTCCAAACTCTTTACGTTCACCGTATGATTTGCGTTCTCCAAACTCTTTACGCTCACCGTATGGTTTGCGCTCTCCAAACTCTTTACGCTCACCGTATGGTTTGCGCTCT
>JAWXTF010000020.1:0-46464 GCA_044433965.1 Rikenellaceae bacterium
TGGTTTGCGCTCTCCAAACTCTTTACGTTCACCGTATGGTTTGCGCTCTCCAAACTCTTTACGCTCGCCTCGTTGATTGCCTCTTGGGCGATTATCATCGGTGAAGTTTGGGTTGTACGAAGCACGTCTTGGTGCTCGCTGTTCCGAATCAGCAGCATCACGCTGCAAACGTGGACGTCGCTCAACTCTTTGTGGCGTGTCACTTTTTTCTCGTTTGTCACGACCAAAACGTGATACAGCATCAGCTGAGTCATTCTTAAAATCTCTCATAGATTCTTTTCTAAAAATAAATTATGTTTATCGCTACAAAGGTAGCGCATTTTTTTGATCTATCATAACTTAAATAAGAAGAAATGACTTTGAAAGGTGGAAATAAGATATTTTATACTATTGGATATTGCCTCTGAAGTTTATTTCTCTGATATGATGGGGTAGAGCCTCATCATATCAGAGAAACATAATAGTCAATAGATGTAAAGTTTGCAAACTAATTGCGGGGTTCGCCACTGCTATGGTTCATTACCCTCTTTGCGTGTATATTATTCGTTAAGTTTAGCGTCGATAATCTCTTTGATCCAAGGATACTCCTCATCAGTGTCACCTGTTTCAATTCGTTTTAATCGAAGTATCTCTTTCATTTCAGCAAACACCTCTGCATATTTAGGGTCGTCGACTACATTATTCATCTCCTGGGGATCTTTTTTGAGATCATACAGCTCAAATGCAACGGGCGTTGGAGTGATCGTGTTGCTCTCTTTCTTAATCCAAGCCATAGATTTTTCGCCTTCACGTTCAAGTTGGTAGTGACGACCATAGAAAAGAATCAATTTATATCTATCTGTTCTAACTCCAATGTGTGCTGGAATATCGTGATGAATCATATGCATCCAGTAGCGATAATAGAGCGATGTTCTCCAATTTTCGGGTTTTTCACCTTCAAATATCGATGCAAAGCTCTTGCCGTCCATGTAATCAGGAGCTTTACCACCTGCCATCTCGATAAGTGTTGCGGCATAATCGATGTTATTGACCAATAGGTCGGTATGTTTACCATTCATCTTAGAGCGTGGATCTCGTACAATAAATGGCATGCGTTGCGTCTCATCATACATCCAACGTTTATCTTGAAGATCATGCTCACCAAGCATCATTCCTTGGTCGCCAGTATATACTATGATAGTATTCTCCCAGAGACCCTCCTCTTTGAGGTAGTCAAATAGGCGAATCAGGTTGTCATCTACAGCCTTCACGCAGCGCAGATAGCGTTTAAGGTACTCTTGGTAGGCAAGGTATGTATCTTTGTCGTAATCTCCTGTTGGGTGTTCCACAAAATCTTCAACGTAGTTGCGTATTGAGTGTCGCGGCGAGATGGATGTTCCAATGATATGGCGCAGAGAATCATTGCTGCCACGAGTAGCTTCGGAGCCCCACTTCTCAGTATCCCAGAGTGACTCAGGCATTGGGATCTCCTCATCCTCAAGATAAAATTCGTAGCGCGGAGCATATTCAAACATATCGTGAGGAGCCTTATAGTGATGCATCATAAAGAATGGTCTATCTTTATCCCTCTCTTTGAGCCAATGAAGCGAGATGTTGGTTATGACATCGCTCGAATAACCATTGTATTGAACCGTGTTATTGGGCCACTCTTTACCCTCGACTGCTGAGCTGTTGAACGTTGGGTTGAAATATGTGCCTTGACCTCCCATGCCCGAAAGAATAGTATAATAGTCAAATCCAGTAGGCTCGCAACCAAGGTGCCACTTTCCGACCATTGCCGTTTGATACCCCATTTTATCAAACTCATTAACGAGATATTGCTGGTCGGGGCGTAACTTCTCGTCGAGTGTGAGTACTTCGTTCTTGTGTGAGTATTGACCAGTCATTATACAAGCTCGGCTTGGTGTGCTGATTGCATTTGTAACAAATGCATTGTCGAAGATAAGTGCATCAGAGGCAAATGCATCTATTGTTGGTGTAGGGTTCAGTTTAGCTAATCTACTACCATAAGCACCAATTCCCTGCGTGGTGTGGTCATCCGACATTATAAAAATGACGTTCATTGGTTTGTCATGAGCAGCCATAGCTTTGTTAACGCCTAATAGTGAGACCGCAATAAATGGTGCTGAATTTATAATAGCTCTATTCATAAATAAATGTGTTTAATTATTTATAACAAAATTATAGATAAAACATTAGATGAATAGGTGTAAATTTGAATATAAGAGGGTGGTAAATTGACTATTTTGACTGTTTTTGCTCGATCACCATGCGTTATGGTCTCTTATTGTTGAAAGATACACCTGTAACGATACTTATCATGCGGTATCATTACAGGTGCATTAGACGTAAAATATGTGGTGAGTATTACTTTTGCCAAATAGCAATAATCATCCAAAATAGTTATTCGATAGTCTCGGTTTCATCCCAATCAATTACGACTGCCTCCACTTTGATCTCAGTAAGATCGATAGTAAGGATGATGTTATAGGCGCGACCCTGTTTCAAACTTGCCTCTGGGAATGATACCGTTGAGATCTTTGATTCGGATGCAGTGTAACCAGCGTGAAGAGCCTCGTCAGCAGTTACTATTTGATACTCGATCAAGAACTTCATATCTCCTACACTCTTTAGACCATCTTGACCATCTGGAGGGAGCAAGAAGAGATATTGATCTTCAAGAAATAGAGGAGTAATGATATCTTTGTTATTTTCGATGCGTACACCAGATTCAACATATCCACCAATAGATGTCTGTTTGACGTCAAGCAGAGATAAGAATGGGTAATCTTGGGTGTAAGCTGCCAAGTTTCGCCATTTGCCATCTTGGTTATGATCTGCTTCGGTATCAGTTTCGCTTTCAAAGTCATCGTAGCCGGTAGTGTCATTTTTGTCGAAGGTGTAGTCTCCACTCCCGTAGAACTTCGAAGACTCCACAAGATCCATGCTTTTGATAACAACATATGTTTCACCAGTGCCGATTTGCTCATCCTCAGCGATGTTTGTTGTTGCTGAGAATGTAACACGTGTGAGTTGATGCTTGAGGTTAAACTTTACTGCATCTTGTTGTTGCTGGATATTGATCTCTTGACCTGCCACAAGATCTACCATTGACTTTGCGTCAGAATTTATGGTGAAAGATATTACTGGCGCACCTGTTGCATCGCTTGCCGAGAGTTTGATGCCTGATGCCGCCATTGTACTTTCACTGTAGGGTGCATAGGCGAAGAATGAGTATTTGTCACCAGCAATATTTGACCAATATTTAACTGGATTGTAACCCCAATCATTATCAACGATACTATTATAAGAGACGTGTTGGTTGTACATAAAGTCTGGAGTTGCACTCTCCGATACATCGTTCCACTTTAGTTGTGATGTGCTATAGCCCATTATACCAAAGCCTGTTGCTTTTATACTGGAATTGTCAAAGATTGTGGCTTTCGTAGTTTGATCCATAAATGAGCTAAATCTAATGGCATCGGCGTTGGTGGCATCACGAACGATAACCGCCTCTTTTGAGCAGGAAGCTACCATAAAAAGGGTTGCTAATGCTGTAAATTTGAAAAGATTCTTCATAATTATCACTGTTTTGGTTTACTGTCATTTTAATTATCGTCTAACTCTACATTTAGTGTTTGAGTTAAATTAATGATTTACACTACATTATTCGCTACGTAAATTTAATTGCATAATAAGTAAAGACAAAGATAGATATTATTTTATAAATACCAAATTAGTTGAGTCTAAACTCAAGGGCAAATGCATGAAAAATATTATCCCTTGCTCTTTATGAATTATTAGTGTCCGATAAAATTTGCTGTTATAGATTTAACAATAAACTTTATCGGACACAAATAATAATTTAATAGCGGTAATGGTCAGCTTTGTATGGTCCACTCTTTGCGACACCAATATATTCAGCTTGCTCATCGGTAAGAATTGTCAATTCAACGCCTAAGTTGTTGAGGTGGAGACGAGCAACCTCCTCATCAAGTTCCTTTGGAAGGCGATAAACACCGATTTCAAAATCTTTTTGCCACAACTCAATCTGTGCCAATGTTTGATTGGTAAATGAGTTGCTCATCACAAATGAGGGGTGACCTGTAGCGCAACCTAAGTTTACTAAACGACCCTCGGCTAAGATGAAAATTGAGCGACCATCGGCAAATGTGTATTTATCAACTTGAGGCTTAACAGTAGTCTTAACTGCATCCGAAGCCTCTAACTCAGCCATCTGGATCTCATTGTCAAAGTGACCTATGTTACATACGATAGTTTGATCCTTCATCTTAAGCATATGCTCAAAAGTGATAATATCCTTGTTGCCAGTGCATGTCACAAAGATATTCGCCTCTGCAAGTGCGCTCTCAACACTCTTCACTTCGAAACCCTCCATTGCTGCTTGGAGTGCGCATATCGGATCAATCTCAGTTACAATAACGCGAGCACCATATGAACGCATGGAGTGGGCACAGCCTTTACCAACATCACCATAACCACACACCACGACAACTTTACCTGCGATCATCACATCTGTCGCACGCTTAATTCCGTCAGCCAAAGATTCGCGACAACCATATAGATTATCAAATTTGGATTTAGTACACGAGTCATTGACATTGATAGCGGGGAATAACAACTCACCAGCCTCAACCATTTGATATAGGCGGTGTACACCTGTTGTAGTCTCCTCGCTAACACCTTTGCACTCTGCTACCGTGCGGTGCCACTTTGTCTTATCTTCGGCAAGTAGTGTATTGAGAGTCGCTAAAATAACACTCTCCTCGTATGATGAGGCTTCGTAGTTGAGTGATTCAGCATCGATCTCAGCCTTGTAGCCTTTGTGAATAAGAAGCGTTGCATCACCTCCATCATCGACAATAAGGTTAGGTCCCTTGCCGTCTGGATATGAAAGAGCCATTGCTGTGCACCACCAATATTCTGGTAGGCTCTCGCCTTTCCATGCAAATACAGGTATACCTGCTGCTGCGATAGCTGCTGCTGCATGATCTTGTGTTGAGAAGATATTGCATGAGCACCAACGTACATCAGCACCCAATTCAACTAATGTCTCTATCAAAACTGCGGTTTGGATTGTCATGTGAAGAGAGCCCATTACGCGCACACCTGCCAACGGCTTTTGGACACCATATTTAGCTCTTACAGCCATCAAACCTGGCATTTCATGCTCTGCAATCTCAATCTCTTTACGTCCCCAGTCGCTAAGTGAAATATCTGCTACTTTGTAGGGAATTGATAAATCTATGTACATTTTCTTGTCTATTATTTTAAGTTTTTTGCTTTTAATATATCTAATTTTACTTGCCTCTGAAGTGCTTCGAGATTCTCGAAATGCATCTCATCGCGCAACTTTTCTATAAGTTCTATCTCAACCATTTGACCGTATATATCCCCTTCGAAATCTAATAGGTGAGACTCTACACCTCGTGCATAGTTGCCAATTGTTGGTTTAAATCCGACATTCGATATCGCCTTATAGGCTATGCCTTGGATCAAAATGCGAGAGAGATAGACTCCATTTTCAACTGGTAACTTCTCCTCAATGGCAACATTTGCTGTGGGGAAACCCAATTTCCTGCCGAGTGATAGACCTCGAACTACTTCGCCGCGAATAATCATATGATCTATTTTCGTTTCTTAAGTCGCACAAGTGGCGTTTGTGAACCAACGGTTCTCGCTCCGATCTCCACCAATAGATCACTATCTTTTGGTACAAGAATGTCTACGCGTGAACCGAATTTAATAAATCCTGCAACGCTATTCTGTTCTACTCTATTACCGACTTTCATATATGATACAATACGACGAGCAACAAGACCTGCTATTTGACGAAAGAGAATCTTTGTGCCATTTTGCATCCTTACGACTGTTGTAGTGCGCTCATTCTCGGTAGATGATTTTGGATGCCATGCCACTAAGAATCTACCAGCATGATACTTGTAGTACTCCACCTCTCCTGCTACCGGAACCCAATTCATATGGACATTGGTGACAGACATAAAGATCGAAATTTGAAGCATCTCTTGCTTTAGATACTCCTCCTCGTTCACAACTTCGGTGACAACAACGGTGCCATCGCAAGGGGCAAAAACGAGATCTTCGTCATGGATACGCACGCGACGAGGCTCCCTAAAAAATGCCACAACAAAGAACCAGAAAGCTGCAAGAATAGCTGTGCCAAAGCACAATAGGTAGATCTCCTCTTGTTGCTTCATAAGCATATTGTAGAATACAAGCCATAGTAAAAAACAGATAGCTGCCGTGATGCCAATAATTCGATAACCCTCTTTATTTATTCTCATAACAATTTAAATTAAATCCAATATACTGAGTAGGTATAGGTAGGTAAAAACAACGGGTGTTGAGATCAATAATGCGTCGAAACGATCTAACCAGCCACCATGCCCAGGTATAATATTTCCTGAATCCTTAATCTCTACAGAACGCTTAAACATTGATTCTACAAGATCTCCTAAAACACCAGTAACAGAAGATATTATAGCCATTCCGCCCCATACATATATATTCTGATTAAACAAACATGCCAATATCACACCAATCACAACTGCGCCAATGATACCGCCTGCGAGACCCTCCCACGATTTCTTTGGTGATATGCGTGGAAACATTGCACGAGAGCCAAATGTAATGCCAACAAGATAGGCAAAAGTATCATTTGCCCAAATAATCATGATATATGCTATCACAAGATAGCTATTCCACTCTCCACCACCAAGTAGTAGTGATACGTTGCATAATAACATTGTTGGGATAGCTACATAAATTAAAGATAGTAGAGTAGAACCTAAATCTGCAACAGGAGTCCTTGACCCAGTAAAAAGTTCCGAGATAAACATTGCAGGAATCGACAATATGAAGATCGCCTGTAACAGATCAAAACGACTTCCATCCAAGAAGATATAATCGTAGTTAAGGGCAAAAAGTGTAACACTTGCTATAAGCCCCAAGATATATTGCGGTTTATAACCGCGTAATTTTGTAATACGGTAAAACTCCAAAGTTCCACCCACAATAATTGCTAAAAGTAACAGACCAAAACCGTAAGGACCAAACATAATTGCTCCTATAATAGTTGCCGCAAATAGCAATCCATAGAATCCTCTCACAACGAGATTTTTATGACTATCTCTCATCTTCATTTATTCTCGAACTATCCAAAGAGAGTTGTTTGGGACTCTCTTTGGAGTATACTTCGAGTTATCTCTTATTTATTTTATATCTCTGGATTTTGAGCATTTTGCTCAGCCTCTTTTAGAATATCCTTTTTACGTTTTCCAAATATGCGTTCTACATCCTCGGTAAATACTACCTCTCGTTCTAACAATAGTTCGGCTAACT
Organism: Rikenellaceae bacterium; assembly: GCA_044433965.1. Taxonomy (GTDB): domain Bacteria; phylum Bacteroidota; class Bacteroidia; order Bacteroidales; family Rikenellaceae; genus Alistipes. Next base: position 7,384 of record JAWXTF010000020.1, read on the forward strand.
CTTTGAGTCCTGCCGAATGTTTCTTCAGAATTTCAGTTGCTACAGCGTAAGCTCTATCGATAATCTCTTTAGACTCTTCGTCAATCTGTTGAGCTGTGAGTTCTGAGTATGGTTTCGAAAAACTCATTTCGCTCTGTCCTGTTGAATCGTAGTAACACACATTACCTACCTTTTGTCCCATACCATAATATGCAACCATTGCATATGCCTGTTTGGTTACTCGTTCCAAGTCGTTTAGAGCACCTGTAGAGATCTCACCAAAAGTAAGTTGTTCTGAGACCCGCCCTCCAAGAAGTGATGCCATTTCGTCCATCATCTGTTCGGTTGTATTGATCTGACGCTCTTCGGGAAGATACCATGCTGCACCAAGTGCACGTCCGCGAGGAATGATAGTGACTTTAATTAGTGGGCTTGCATGCTCAAGCAACCAACTTACCGTTGCATGACCCGCTTCGTGGTAGGCAATTCTACGCTTCTCCTCAGCAGTCATAATCTTATTTTTGCGCTCCAAGCCTCCAATTATACGATCCACAGCCGACAAAAAGTCCTCTTTTGCAACAAAAGGTTTGTCGTGACGGGCAGCTATCAATGCAGCTTCGTTACAAACGTTAGCGATGTCGGCACCAGAGAAGCCTGGGGTCTGTTTAGCAAGGAACTCACGGTCGATATTGGGATCAAGTTTAAGGTTTCGAAGGTGAACATTAAAGATCTCTTCTCTCTCCTTAACATCGGGGAGACCAACCTCTATTTGACGATCAAAACGACCAGCACGCATAAGAGCTTTATCGAGAATGTCAGAACGATTAGTAGCAGCCAGAACGATTACTCCTGTGTTGGTCTGAAAACCATCCATCTCTGTAAGCAGCTGGTTTAGTGTGTTTTCACGTTCGTCATTGCCCGAAAATCCAGCGTTTTTGCCGCGTGCTCGACCAATTGCATCTATCTCATCAATAAACAAAATGCATGGGGCCTTCTGTTTTGCTTGCGTAAAAAGATCACGCACTCGCGAAGCACCAACTCCCACAAACATCTCAACAAAATCTGATCCAGAGATTGAGAGGAATGGAACATCTGCTTCGCCTGCTACAGCCTTTGCCAGCAATGTTTTACCTGTTCCTGGAGGGCCTGCTAAAAGAGCTCCCTTCGGGATCTTGGCACCCAATTCAATATATTTGTCTGCCTTTTTCAAAAAGTCAACGATCTCCATGATTTCAATCTTTGCCTCTTCAAGTCCAGCAACATCTTTAAATGTAATCTTTTTATTATTCTCCTTGTCGAATACTTGGGCTTTAGCTTTGCCAACATTCATAATATTGCCGCCACCAGCACCACCAGCGCCACGCGACATACGTCGCATAATATAGATCCATACACCTATAATAAGTACCCATGGTAGAATATTGAGAAGGATCTCCTCCCAACCACCACCACGTGTTTCATAGCTTACCGGTACATTGTAACCAGATTGTTGCTCAGCGATTTGAAGGTCTTCGCGGAATGAGTCTACCGAACCGATATTAAAGTAGAGTTGCATGCCGGTTTTAGGCAGATACTTGTAGAGTGGGTTTCCATTCTCATCTGAGCGATACTCCTCAATTGCCTCTGGGGTCAAAAAGACCTCTGCTACATCTCTATTGGCAATGGTGATTTTTTCTACCTCGCCCTGAATTACCATCTTCTCAACTTGTGACCAATCACTTTTTACAGGATTGCTACTCTCTGATGTGAAGAGATAGTAGATAATCATAAAGAGACCAATTGCCAAAAAGAACCAAGTCCACGAGGGCTGAGGCATTTTGACATTTGGCGTTTTGTTGAATTTTATTTCTGCCATAAATTATTACAATTCATATTGATACTCTGTTAGGGGTGCATCTGACCACAACTCCTCAAGCTGGTAAAAATCGCGTAGTTCAGTTTGGAAGATATGCACAATTACGTCCACATAATCCATAGCAACCCAAAGAGCCGTTTGACGACCCTCGACACGCCATACTTTTTGTCCCAACTTTTCGATCATTGCCTCTTCGATACCATTTGAGATCGCCTCAACTTGTGTTGTTGAATCAGCATTACATACTATAAAGTGTGATGTGATAGCTCCGTCAAAACCTTCAAGATTTAACGATACAATATCCTTACCTTTTTTATCTTGAATAGCTTCAACAATAGTTTCAATCATTTTTTCCATACTTACATTTCTAAATTTTTATACACAATTAATCTCACAAAGATAATTAAAAGTAATGATAATTTGCTCTTTTGTGAGAATATAATATTTAATAACTGCCATTCATGCACTCTAATATTGTAGTATTTAGGGCATTAACGATAGAGTTCTTAACATATGTTCGACGTACCGCAACAGATATTTTACGTGATGTTGCTCCTTTGGCAAGTGTTTTTACTCGATCTTGATGCTCGCGCGGAATATAATCAATCGCCAACTCGGGGATAATAGTAATACAGTGCGTGCAATCGACAATACGCATAAGAGTATCAATCGACCCAGATACAAACGAGTAGTGAGATGGAATATTGCGTTTTGCCATACAAAGCTCTATCACTTGGTCTCGCATGCAGTTGCCACTACTCAACAATACCAGATCTTTAAGATTGATATCCTCGATGCGGATATTAGAGCGTTCGTAGAGCGGGTTTTCGGGTGATACATAGGCGTAGAATCGATCATTAAAGAGTTCATGTTCGATTATCCCTTCACCACAGGTCCCTCCCGCCACCAGTGCGGCATCGATCTTATCACGTTTTAGCGCATCGATTATATCGGAGGTAACCATATCGCATACCTCTAATTCAATTTTGGGGTAGCGACTCACAAATGTTGGGATAAAGCGATGAAGCAGATAGGGTGATATTGTGGGTATAACACCTAAGCGTAATTTGCCCAAAATCTCTGATTTATGTTCATCGACAACTTCGCGAATATTGTTGTATGCCATAATTGTTTGGCGGGCTTGCTCAAGCACAACACTGCCAACTTCTGTCGGTATAACAGGCTTTTTGGTGCGATCCAATAAAACTACACCCAACTCCTCCTCAAGTGTCTTTATTTGCATGCTTAACGATGGTTGGGTTACAAAGCAGACATCGGCAGCACGTGAAAAACTTCCACAGTTAGCTACTGCTAAAAGGTATTCTAATTGTACTATTGTCATATTTAACTCTTATTATACGAGGTAAAGGTATAAATAATTTCTATAATATGCAATAATATTTAGGCGTTCGCACTCTTTTTTTATATCTTTGTCGGGAATATAATAATATTAAGTAAAATATGGAAACAGTACTCAGCGGAATACGCCCAACAGGTCAATTACATTTAGGTAACTATTTTGGCGCACTTAAGAACTTTACAAAGATGCAATATGATGCATCTTGCTTCTTCTTTATTGCTGATTATCATGCACTAACAACTCATCCAGATCCAAAGGCTCTCCACACAAATATCAGAGGTGTACTCTCGGAGTACCTTGCAGCGGGTCTCGACCCTAATGTGGCATCTATCTATGTTCAGAGTGATGTACCTCAAGTGACTGAATTGTCGACCCTTCTTTCGATGCATGCATACCTTGGAGAGTTGGAGCGTACAGTATCGTTTAAGGATAAGGCACGCAAGAATCCCAACAATATAAACGCAGGTCTTTTGTGTTATCCAGTTCTTATGGCTGCCGACATCTTGTTGCATCGCGCAGCGAAAGTTCCTGTGGGAAAAGATCAGGAGCAGCACTTGGAGATCACACGTGTTTTGGCTCGTCGCTTCAACTCTATATATGGTGTTGAATTTTTCCCTGAGTGTCAAGCATATAATTTTGGCGAACAAACTGTTAAGATCCCAGGGCTCGATGGTTCTGGCAAAATGGGAAAAAGTGAAGGTAACTGCATCTATCTTTCGGACACCGATGCTGTTATCCGCAAGAAGGTGATGAAAGCGACCACAGATTCAGGTCCTACCGAGCCAAATTCTCCAATCTCGGAGCCTGTCCAAAACATCTTTACAATAATGGAGTCGGTCTCTGAGGTGTCAACCATAGAGTTCTTTAAGGATAAATATGCAACATGTGAAATCCGCTATGGTGATCTTAAGAAGCAGCTTGCAGAAGATATTATTACAACAATTGCACCTATCCGCGAGCGTATCGAAGATATATACAATAATGAAAAATATCTTCACGAAGTGACAGAAAGTGGTGCGGAGCGTGCTCGTAAAAGCGCAGATGAGACTCTTCGCCAGGTGCGAGAGATTATGGGTATTTACTCATTCTAACAACGATGTTCTACTATAGATACGAACGCATATATTGCTGGTTTTTAAAGGTCTCTCGCAGGCTTACCGAAAGACAAATGATGATGCTATTGGCTGTTATCGTTGGTCTCTTGGCTGGTTTTGCTACCTATATCTTTGAGTGGCTACTCCACGTAATCAAGGAGAGCCTTGTTAACTGGTTGCCTAACAATGAATCACATATACTCTACCTGTTTTATCCCATTATAGGTATTATTTTGGTGTCGTTATTTGTTAAGCATATTGTACGAGATAATATTTCGGAGGGAGTAACAAGAGTTCTCTATGCCATATCGCGAAAAGGTTCCAGTATTCGTAGCCACAACAATTGGACAAGTGTGGCTGCCTCTGCTACAACTCTTGGCTTTGGAGGATCGGTTGGACCCGAGGCACCTATAGTTTTAACTGGAGCGTCAATAGGTTCAAATGTGGGTAAATTGGCGCGACTCAATTATAAGAACACCACACTTTTGCTCTGTTGTGGTGCTGGTGCGGCGCTTGCAGCCATCTTTAAGGCTCCAATAACTGGAGTGGTATTTGTCTTGGAGATTTTGATGCTTGATATTACGGTAGGTTCTGTAATACCTCTACTTATATCCTCAATCACGGCGACAACAATTGCAATTATGTTGCGAGGTTTTGCTCCAATTTTGGCTGTTACACTAACTGATGCTGATGGATTTAATCTCAGCGAAATACCTATATTTATTTTACTCGGTATTATTTGCGGTTTAATGGGCTACTACCTGACCAATATTAGCGAAAGGGTTGGTGCGCTATACAAAAAGCTTGACAAGCAGTACAAAAAGTGGATTGTCGGTGGTGTGATTATAGGTCTTTTAATCTATGTGTTTCCACCTCTGTATGGTGAGGGTTACGAGGGTATTACCGCTCTAATGAAGGGTGAGCCTCACAAGTTGTTTGATAACTCACTATTCTACTCATTTAAAAATGTTGATTGGGCAGTTATTCTGTTTGTTTTGGCAACTATGCTCTTCAAAGTTATTGCGATGGCTTCGACCACAGCTGCTGGTGGTGTGGGAGGAACATTTGCTCCATCGCTCTTTCTGGGAGCATTCTCAGGAGCTCTTGTGGCATTAAGTTTTAACTTCGTTTTTGGGTGGAATCTTTCGGTGGTCTCTTTTACCTTGGTGGGAATGGCTGGGGTGATGTCGGGTGTGATGAATGCACCTCTGACATCTATCTTCCTTATTGCTGAACTCTCGGGTGGTTATGAATTATTTATACCTCTTATGATTGTTGCGGCGATTTCGTTTGCTATCAATTACTACTTTGAACCAGAGTCAATCTACACCAAACCCCTAAGTAAATCAGGCGAGTTGCTTACTCACAACAAAGATAAATCCACGATGGTCTTTTTGAGTCTTGATAAGTTGATGGAGACAGACTTTGTGGTGATTAAAAGTTTCTATACCTTGGGCGACTTAGTGAAAATTATATCGACTGGTAGACGAAATATATTTCCAGTAACCGATGACTTTGGCAAGCTATTGGGAGTCGTGCAGCTTGATGATATTCGAGAGGATATGTTCAATGAAAATTGCTATGATAAATCTGTACTTAAGTATATGATACAACCGCCAGATAAGATTATAGAACATGAATTAATTAATAATATTATATCTCGTTTTGAGGATAATAACACTTGGATGTTACCAGTCATCAAAAAAGATAATACATATTTAGGGTTTATCTCGAAGTCGCGAATTTTGGCATCATATCGGGAACACTTAATAAAAATCTCACAATAAAAGAGGGGTAAAAATGGAGAAGGGGGAGCAGGTAGCAACAAAGGTATCGAAAAGGAGAAGGGCTGTAAAGATCTTCGGTATTATAGGTATATTACTTATAATTCTAATATCTCTGCTTAGTGTAGTAATTGGATTGATTGCTACACCTGCCATCTTGACGCCCCGAATTGTGGAGATTGCTCAAAAAGAGATTAAGAGTGATATATCAATCAAAAGTGTTGATATATCGCTCTTTGATCGCTTTCCTAATGTTACCCTACGTATAGACTCACTGCGGATAACCCAGACCAAAGATAGTATCGATGATTTGATCTTTGCGCGAGAGTGTCGTGTTGCGATTAATCCATTTGCCCTGGTAGCTAAAAAATTGGTTGTCAACCATCTATCACTAAAAGGTGCCAGCATGTATATTTATGTTGACTCCCTTAATGGACCTCTCAAACATTTTCGATTTAACGACAATGTAGAGAAGGTGGATGCGCCAAAGGATTCTCTTGATTCATTTGACCTAACTGCCTACAGCGCTTTTCTTAGACGGTTGAGGATCGACTCAATGCAGCTTACCATTGACGATAGAACTAAGAGGTTCTATACTCGTGTCGATAATTTTGGGGTTGATATGTCTTTTAACCTATCGTTGAAGATTAGCAAAGTAGATGTGGTAACAGGTTTTAGTAATTTGATAGTCTGGCATGATGGTGATTTACTTGTCAAGAAGACTGCGATGAAGCTCGATTCAAAGTTCCTTGTAGATATGGATTCTCTAAAGTTAAGTTTTAGGAAAGCCGATGTTCAGCTCAATGGGATAGATTTTAAATCAAGTGGTTCGTTGCGTAGAGACTCCACAAGTAATGCGCTTATGGTTGATATTAATTCGGCTCTTAGCACTCCTTCACTATCAGAGTTCTTGGAGTTGATCCCCTCTTCGCTTATTGCAGGCAAGGAGAAGATCACAACCAAAGGAGAGGTAGATCTAAATTTTGATATCAAAGGTGCATATTCAGAGGAGCTGCTCCCAACTATCGCTGCTACTATCAAAGTTGATAACGCACAGGCTAAATATGCCTCCCGTAAACTTTCCCTTGAGAGTGTTAGCTGTGATGCATACACGTTTGTTGACTTCAACGCTCCGCAAAACTCCTACGCTGACATCAAGAAGTTGCACATAAACACCTCTGGCATTATAGATCTTAATCTTAGCGGTAGGGTAGATAATCTATTGGATAACCAAAATATTGACCTTGCGCTGAAATCGGTAATTGATTTTGACCGTTTCACCGAGGTATTTCCACTCAATGAGGGTATAATATGTAGTGGAACCAATAGGAGTGATATCAAAGCACAATTTAGAGCTAATGATATACTTGCCAATAATTATGCAAATCTTTTTATCAATGGAGAATCATTATTTCAAGATTTAGAGATATCGTTTGATGCGACAAAATTTGAGCAGGACTCAACAAAAAATACCGCCTATCTTAATATGAAGGCGCAAGAGGGGCGTATGTTATTTGGCGATAGAGTTCGTCCCGATACAGATAGTCGCACACTATTGGCAACGATCAACTTCTCGGGGCTTAACTATCAGTCGAAGAGTGGTGAATATCTTTCGATAAATGATCTTGAGCTTTCGGCTGGAGCCAACTTTGATCGTGTTACATCTGCGGTTAATGGTATTGGTATTAGAGGAGTCGCTCAAAATACTGAGGTTGGCATCGATAGCCTATTTAGCTCTAAGATGGAGAGTTCGGACGTTACTTTTACGATCTCCCCCAAAAGCGAGAAACACGACACAAAGATTGTAGCTAAGATCAGTAGTCAGCGAATTTCGGCAAATGAGCCCAACTATAGTTCTGATTTAAGGTTGTCGAGTGTTGAGATGAATCTTAATATGTTGCGTATAAAGCCCAAGGAGTGGGATATGGATGGTACGGTTGGCTTTTCAAATCTTGGCATGTATACTGAACTATTTCCGCTTAATATCAAAATTCCCGAGACTAACGTGTCGGTAACGAATCGCACGATATATCTCAATAATGCACGCCTCAAAGTGGGGGAGAGTGAACTTCTCGCTACGGGACATATAAACAATCTGCTTCATAAAATCTTTGTGACACCACGCATAGCCATCAGCGGAGAGTTAGCGATAACTGCTCCCACGCTTAATATATCAGAGCTAATGGTAGCTACTAATAGTAGTGTTTTGATGATGAGTGATGATGAGTCAGAGGTGGAAACGTCGGAGGTTGTCGACACTATTGAGCACAAAATATTGGAGGCTACTGTGTCGGTTGCTACCGAAGAGGAAGCTGCAATTGACTTAGTAGCAGAATCAGCAGAGGTAATTGAGGAGTTCACGGAGGAGACAGCAAGCCAATTGTCTGTGCAAGATGATGGAATCATTGTTGTCTCACAGCAAATTGCCGATACTCTTGGAGTCAACAATACAGACTCTTTGCCTGGTAGACGGCGACCAGGACCACCTGTTGAGGGGGCTCTATTCTTGGTGCCTCGCAATATAGATTTCGTATTTGATCTAAATATCGACAAAGCACTTTTTGAGGATGCTACAATCGATAATGTAGTAGGACGTGCTTCCCTCAAAAAAGGCGAGCTATCACTCGAAAAGCTCTCTCTGAGCGCAATTGGTGGGGTAGCAGAAGGTACAATGATCTATCGCAATATAAATCGGCGAAGTGCAAACATTGCTTTCAATATGCAACTTAGCGACGTAGATATTAATCGTATAGGTGAGCTCGTGCCCTCTATTAGCTCAATGTTTCCAATGCTTGATTCCTTTGAAGGTATTGTAGATTTTGGAATTAAGGCAACTGCAAATCTCAATTCAGACTCAGAGATAGATATCTCCACCCTAAAAAGTGCAATGGAATTTAAGGGAGAAAATCTGGTATTGATGGATAGTGAGACATTTGCAGATCTCTCCAAAACATTAATGTTTAAGAATAAGGAGCGTAATCTAATAGAGTCGTTAGATGTCTACGCATTAGTTAATGAGTCAAAAGTCGATGTGTTGCCTTTTTTGATGACAATTGATCGTTATCAGGCTATAATAGGAGGTACACAAACAGTGGATCCTGTAAGCTTCAATGTAGAATATAATTACAATATCTCAATAATTAAATCCCCTCTACCCTTTAAGGCAGGTGTGGATATAGTGGGAGATCTTAATGATTTTGATTTTAAGGTAACAAAGGCAAAACTCAAAGGTACCGACTTTGAGGAACAGACACAGATCTATGAGCGATACCGAGACTCTATCGAATAGTGGTAGTCTAATATCGAGGTAAACTCATTTCTTACTGCCTCCGGCGGGCGGGGATAGCACCCCCGCGGGTGCGTATTATCGCTGAGGGCAAAGCCCCACCACATCAGTGCAATACCAAAGTCAAAAACGACAGTTTTTGGATCCAAGCTTAAGCTTGGTGCCCGCGCCGACCGCGCGCGATAAGTAGTTTTTTTCGTGCGTTTGCCCTGGCGCTGGTATAGTAAACTTTTAGAATAAGTTAAAGGGCTCTCTTTAATCACAAATAAGTGATTGAAGAGAGCCCTTTAACTTAGATTTATAAATCTTTATTAACGTGAGTTTTGGATAAGAGCATCTTATCCAAAACACCTCTAAAAGTAAGTCTCCCCCAACGGTTTGGGGGAGAGGCAAGAGGGGGTTATCGAACATAAATCGGCTTTTTAAAGCCGATAACCTGTGTTTGGGATAAGAAAAATAATTAAAACTGACCGAGAAATAAGAATTTTTCTTATCCAAAACTCAGGTTATTAGTTCACATATTGGTATTCGATGCTACCACCAACCTCACATCTCACGACATTTTGGATTATGTAGTCACCGCTATCGTTAGGAGCTGTGACATAGATTAGAATATGGCAGTTATCAAGATCCCAAGCTGTTTGGTCAAGTGTCATATCAAGAATAGTTGATCTGCTTTCACCTTTTGAAATTTCGCCTAACCATGTACCAGAGAAGTCATAGGCTGAAGTGCGATCTGCTGAGGCGCGGAAAGCGTTTACATGTTCAATATCATCTGTAAAGCCATATTGGTAGCCGTAGACACCATTCTCGATAAGCAACATTCCAACGTTATAATCTCCCTCTTGGGCTGCCTTAACCTCTACGTTTGCAGAGAGGACTCCATTCTCAATCGATGATGCAGCGCAGATACCTACTGCTGGAGAATCATTGTAATTCTTTGTGATTAAGGTGTAAAGAGCATCATAGTTGGCATCCAAAGAGCCATTATTGTTGGTCGAGAGTGCGCTATCCATATTGAACATCACAGTGGGGTAATAGGCAACACCCATTGCTTGAGATAACTGCACTGAAGAGACACTGTAAAGCACGTCTGCACCATTACCATAATATGAGTGGATTGCCACATGTTCTACCTTACTACTAAGCTCCTCGTTCTTTTCGAGCTCCTCGATTGCATAGATCATATCTTGGCAATAACCGCACTCAGCACCAGTAAATTGTAGCATAAGCATTGTGCTTTCAAAAGCAGTGTTTGCCTCATCTGGATCTGCCGGGAAGTCCTCAACAGCGCCACCAACGGCAAGAGAAACTTTGTTAGTGTTGCTATTGTTGTAGTTAGCATAAAACTCATATTTGCCATCTACGGTCGATGTAAACACGTTACTCTCCATGGCAGCGCCAGCGCCAACGCAGTAGAATGTAGAGTTGTCGGTTACATCCACCTCGCCACACATAACAGTTAGAGTGGCTTGATCTACACCAGTATTGAAGATTCGAGAGCGATCAACACTCAATACGACATCACCTGTTGGAAGTTCCTCCTCTTGAGTCTCTCCTGATGAAGAATCTTTATCGCAAGAGCTCAATGTTAGGGCAAAGAGCAAAGCGAAAAGTGATAATATCTTTTTCATTTAAATTCTATTATTTTTGTTGTAAACCATATTTGGCAAAAGCACTTTCGCTCTTGTTTAGAAGGGCTGCGTTAATGTCGAATTGAACCCCCTCAACCTTAATCGAAGGACGAATCTGCGATTTTGATGGAGTTAAGCGAGTGCGAGCAGCAGTTGCTTGAATCGTGTGGTTGGTCTTAAATCCAGGATATGTGATCTTTGAAGGTACCGCTGGTGCTGCTGTGGCTGTAGTGTTGCGAGTAAGAACCAACGAGTGACACATAAATGTTTGAACAAAGAAGCTATAACCCGAGTAGTCGATGGTGTAGCCTGATGAGAATAGATACTCAACATCATCTACAATTAGAGGCGCAAACGTAATTGTGTTACCATCTTCCGATAGTGTAACATCATAAGAAGTCATATCGGTGTTGTAGACTAAGTTCACAGGATCGAGAGCATAAAGATAGAGTGGGCTGCTATAGCTATAGCCATTAAATGGAGCCATTGTTGTATAGTCTATTGGAACTGAGATTGAACCATCTTCAGCAATTTCAAGATACCATTTTGGTCCAAAGTCATAGAATAGGTCATCTGTAGTCACTGCACCATAGTAATAATCATCGTAGAATAGATCAAATGGAGAGTAGTAGTCAGTTCCATTGTAACCGAAATCAAGACCCTCGCACAATAGACGATTTTGACCGCGTACCTTCTCTTCGAAGTGTTGAGATGAAGCCTTAAACTCTTCGAATAGAGCATCAACCTCATCGCGAGACATAATTGATTCGTATGCAGCATACACATCTTCGGTCAACTCATCGGGGTATGATGGAGCAGAACAGATATTTACTTGTGCTGTAGTTGCAGTAGTTGATGGATAATAGGTATATCCTGAGTCGTTAGTCTCCATCAAGTAAGCTGTAGCGGTCCACTCGCCTTTAAGTGTTTCGAAAAGATCGCTCTCAACTCTTGGCGCATCTGGAATAGATCCTGTACTATTCTCGGCATATGAACCTGCTAACTCTGCGCTACTCTCAGTCTCCTCTGAGTTGACGCCCGTTACGAGAAGTCCTGTTGTAGACTCCTCCATCGAGCTAAACACAATGTTGTAACCTGCATCAGAGTTGATCTCATCCATAATGTCAGCATCATTAATTACTTGACCATTAGATGCCATAAGAGCCGAATAAGAGGATCCTGCATTAAGCTCAAATTGCCATGCACGATAGTCGTTACACAAATACTTAATGTATGAGGCATCTTTGCTATCACACTTAATATTGAACCAAACACGAAGGGGAGATTCAGTCTCACCTTGGGGTGCATCGATTGGAGTAACCGACATCACGGGAGCAGGAAGGGTAGCCTCAACTGGAGCAAACTCAACAATGTTGATTGAGTGCTCGGTTCCATCTTCGTTAACATGTCCAATAAGAATCATTTGGTAGGTAAGACCAACTTGAAGTCCAGAGGCAGTGTATGTCATATCTGAAGTTCCTACTGATGAGTATGCTGTAGAGAAGTAAATTGCTCCATCGTAGCCAAATGTATCACACAATAGATTCCATGTTGCAGTATCGAAGTAGATATATGCAAATTGATCTATTTGATCGTTCATCTTAAATGACATTGTAACGCTCTTGGTTGTTTTGGATAGTATCTCGCACTCAACAGGAGCATCAACAAGTACTGGCGGAGTGATATTAGTACTCTCAGAGTAGTGACACTCTGTCAACCAGAAGTCGTTTTGATCTACACCTGTAGCAGCAGAGAATGCTTCGCTATATGCATCATAATCATATTTTGCGCTATATGTCTCATTTCCATAATAATCTACTTCGCCCTCTTCGACTTCAACTACCATAATTTGGATTGCTTGTCCCGGTGCAAAGCCGTCAACTGTTACTACCTGAGACTCAGTGATTACGTTTAACTTAGTTTTTGCTGTGTTGTAGAAGAAGTCAGCATCGATATACATATAGGAAGATGTAAATGTAGAGTAGTCATCTAAATCCATTCCAACGTAAGCGATTGTAGAACCCTCAGGAACATTGATATACATTTTTTTGCTATACATATCATCCGAAGGCAGAACAGTCACAAAATCTGTGTAATTTGCCGTGGTGAAACTCTCTAATTCAACTACATCCCCATAGCCGATTGTGTCAAACTCTGCACATGCAAAGATTTTGTATTCGGTGTTACCCTCCAAAGAGCGAACAGAAATAGAGGTCTCAGCCTGAGTAACGCTACCTGTGACACCTTCAGCAAAAAGAATTGCAGCATCTGGCGCAGTAGCATCAAGGTCTGTCTCGACTATATAGGCATAGCCAACGATATTGCTACCTGTGAGAGTCATCTCAACATCGTAGATGCCTGGTGTACCAAGCACAAATTCAGCAGTATACTCTATCTGCTCATCTGTGCCACCCGTTGTAGTCTTATCTTTGGTACAGCTAACTATAGTTGCAAGTACTCCAAAGATTGCTAACAATCTGAAATAAAAAAGTTTCATAAAAAAGTTTTTAAATAAATAAATAAATAAATAAATAAACGTCTGAAATTCAAGGTTTTGATCGGCTTCAATTAAACTGCAAACTACTATAAACCCCAAATACAAGCGCTAACAAAGGTATTACTTTAATACTATCATTCCAAAAAAAAGTTCAATGCAAATTAACATGCTTTTATAATAATAAACAAATTAGGGTTGCAAATACTGCATAATATTCTATGAAAAATAACAATCAAATAGGTTAGCATCTCTTGTTCATGCTTCGATCATCTACTACTTAGATATTAGCTCACACTTTTTTTTTAGACAAATTAATAGCTAATTAGTCTCTATTTCAAATCCAAGTTGCTTAACAACACTACAAATATCATCTGACGAAACTATACCTGCAACCTCCACTACTCCATCTGACAGTTCGATAGTAACTGAAGTTACATTTGGAAGATTCATAATAGCCTTCTCTACATTTGCCTTACAATGATTGCAGCGCATGCCCGTTACTTTGAATTTGTGGATTGTAACGCTCTCAACCTCGTGAGTATGTGAGTCTCCTCTGCGGAATTTTAGGATATAAGCATTGATGAGTAGCACAACGAATAGAATCGAAGCAGCTGTTTGCCACCACGCTGCACCACCATAGCAATGAGCAGAGGTGATAATCGCAGATAGTTTAGATGTAAACCACTCCACAGGCAAAGCAAAATCAATAAGAAGTGCAAACCCAATAGCGCCTAAGATGATACTCAACAAATATAGTATAGTCGTTCGAATGCCTAATACTTTCTTAATAACTGCCAATGTAGCGACATTTGTTGCAGGACCCGCCATCAAAAAAACTAATGCTGCACCAGGAGATATGCCCTTCATCAAGAGAGATAAAGCAATTGGTATTGAGCCAGTAGAACAGATATACATAGGAATTGAGAGCAACAATACGACCAATATATTAAGTGCATAGTGGTCACCCAAGAGCTCAAACACGCTCGCTGGCACGAAGGCTGTGATAGCAGCAGCAACGATAAGTCCAATAGTTAGCCACAATCCCAAATCTTGTAACATATCAACAAAGCCATACTTCAAAGCATCGACAAAGTTTAATTTTTTAGACCTATTAGCCGAACAACAAGAGTTCGTACTTATCTCGGCATCAGAAACTTCCTCTTTAGAGAATCTATCAACAAACAAACCTCCTACAACACCTACAATAAGTGCTACAATAGGTCGAATAATAGCGAACGGCAGACCCAAAACTCCATAAGTTGCAAGAATAGAATCTACTCCAGTTTGAGGAGTAGCGATCAAGAATGACACGGTAGCACCGTCAGTAGCACCCTCCTTCTTGAGCGACATAGCCGTAGGTATAACACCGCACGAACAGAGCGGCAGTGGCACACCAAAAAGAGCCGACAGAAATACTGACTTAAAACCTCGCGTAGAGAGATATTTGCTAAACATCTGTTTAGGTATGTATGCGTGCATAAGTCCAGCCACAAAAAAGCCCAGTAATAGGTAGGGGGACATCGCATTGAGAATATTGAGTAGCTCGTTAAAGTATTCCATTTTTTTTAAATTATCTGTTTTATCTATCCTAAAATCTGCCGAGTCACCACTCTACTTATTTCGAATCTCCACTCTACGGATTTTTCCACTAATCGTCTTTGGTAACTCCTCGACAAACTCAATTACACGAGGGTATTTATAAGGTGCAGTCACTTGTTTTACGTGATTCTGAATTTCGCGAGTAAGAATATCTTTATCGTGATCTTTGTAACTTTGAGCTAATACAATTGTAGCCTTAACTATCTGACCTCGCACCTCATCTGGGACTCCAGTTATGGCACACTCAACAACCGAAGGGTGGGTCATAAGGGCACTCTCCACTTCAAAAGGTCCAATCCTATATCCTGATGATTTAATTACATCGTCTGCACGTCCAACAAACCAAAAGTATCCATCTCCATCGCGCCATGCCACATCTCCCGTGTAGTAGAGACCATCTGAGTAGGCCTCAGCAGTAAGCTCAGCATCGCGATAATACTCCACAAAGAGACCCAATGGGCGAGACTCACCACAGCGTATAACAATCTCTCCTTGCTCTCCATCCTCGGCAGAACGCCCATCGGGGGTCAACAAATCTACTTTGTATTGAGGATTTGGTATACCCATCGAGCCAGGTTTAGGTTCAACCCAAGGATATGTAGCTAAGGTCAATGTGGTCTCTGTCTGTCCAAAACCCTCCATAAGTTTGATACCTGTTTTGCGATAGAACTCTTCGTAGACAACAGGATTTAGAGCCTCACCGGCTATTGTACAATATTTGAGTGATGCAATATTATATTTCGATAGATCCTCGCGAATCAAGAAACGAAAAACAGTTGGAGGTGCGCAAAACGAAGTGATCCCAAACTTTTCGATCATCGTTAAAACATCAGCTGGTTCAAATTTATCGAAGTCATAGACAAAGACATTTGCGCCAGCAATCCATTGTCCATAGAGTTTACCCCACACCGCCTTACCCCAACCTGTGTCGGCAAGAGTTAGGTGAAGGCTCTCTTCGCTAAGGTTATGCCAATATGAAGCTGTAATAATGTGCGCAAGAGGGTAGGTGAAGTTGTGAGCCACCATCTTAGGGTTACCAGTAGTTCCAGAGGTGAAGTAGAGCAGGGATATATCATCATTGGTATTAGGTGATAGAGGGGCTACAAATGGCGCTGAAGCCTCCACGCCTTCCCAATAATTTAACCAGCCCTCAATCTTTGACTCTCCGATGGTGACTCGATGTTTGAGTGATGGACATTTATCAATAGCCTGGTCAATGTGCCTGGTAACAACCTGATCTCCAACACTAACAATCATTTTGATATCGGCTGCATTGCAGCGAAATACGATATCTTTTTCAGTTAATAGATGAGTTGCAGGAATAGTCACAGCACCTATCTTGTGCAGCGCGATAATAGAGAACCAAAATTCATAGCGTCGTTTAAGTATCAACATAACCATGTCACCATGCCCAATTCCAAGAGATTGAAACCATGCTGCTGCCTTATCACTTTCGCGTTTTATGTCGGCAAATGTAAAGTCGATATGTTCGCTCTTGTCATTAGTCCAACAAAGAGCTGTTTTCTCTGGATTACTCTCCGCCCAAGCGTCAACTACGTCGTAACCAAAATTAAAATTATCTGGCACCTCAACCTTGAAGTTTGCCATAAAATCACTTTGCGAGGTGAACTCGGTCTGTTTAAGAAATTTTTCTACCATATTACCTAATGATTAAATAATTACCGAGAGGAATTTGAGGCTTTTGCCATCAAGTGCCTTAAACCCGTGTGGATGCAACGAGTCAAAGAAGAGGCTGTCGCCCTCTTCTAATATTAACTCTTTACCATCTATCACTGCCAACATTCTACCCTCGATCACCATGGTGAACTCCTGCCCTTCGTGTGTGTTGAGCGTAATATCACCCTCGTTTGGAGCGACCTTAACCATAAATGGGTTTGCATTTCGTTTGGCAAACCCCGCAGCTAACGATTGATACTTATATGCTTTGTGGCGTTGCACAGTTGCACCAGTATCCTTACGAGTCAAAAAGTATGAGTCCATATGAGGTTCCTCACCAAAGAGCAAAGCACTCATCTCGACGCTATAGTGCTTACTAATTGAGTAAAGCAAACCAACGGGAATATCCACCGTCCCAGATTCATAGATTTCATATTGCTCCGTGCTAACTCCGCAAATTTGTGCTACCTCTGGCACTTCGAGATCTAAAACATCGCGTAATCCTCTAAGTCTCAACGCAATTTCTTTAATATGTTCGTTCATAAATCTTTTAAGAGTAAGTTAAATTACAACTAAAACTAATGAAGCTCATAGATATAAGCAGCTTCTCAACCGACAAATATACACAAAAAAATAAAAACGATATCGATTTTATTTAAGAATATGTTTTAATTTTTCTTCTAATATCCTCTGATATGATATCTTGTAGATAAGGCTTTTGGCGTTTCCAACATGCTATACTCCCTGTCGGCTTTCGCCTAAAACAGTGACACTCTAAAAGCAATTACGCACAATCCGAAATCTCGAAACTGTGCGTAAATCCACTAAATGTTTGACAATTAAGCCGTTTAGCGGAGAGGAAGGGATTCGAACCCCCGATGCACTTTTGGCGCATACGCACTTTCCAGGCGCGCCTCTTCAACCACTCGAGCACCTCTCCGTTTTTTGTAAATGGAGGACAAAGGTAATATTATTTTATTATTTCTCCAACTACTTTTAGTTTTTTTACGGCAAACGCACGAAAAAAAACTGCTTGTCGCGCTCATGCCGCGCGGCACCAAGCTAAGCTTGGATCCAGAAACTATCGTTTTTGACTTTTGTATTGTACTGATGTGGTGGGGGCTTTGCCCCAAGCGAGATATCTATTTTGATGGGCTTTTGAAAATAAACTTTCAACTCCCCTCAAAATAGATATCTCTGTGTCAACCTTTGGTTGCCACCACCACCTCAGCGCAATGATACGCACCCGCGGGGGTGCTTGTTCCCGCCCGCCGGAGGCATAAGAAATAATATTTTTCATGCGTCTGCCCTGAGTTTTTTTATGCATTATCCTGAGATATTTCTTCGTAGCTATTATTTGCGATCTTGAACATTAGTAAATTGTGTAATCTTTATTGTCGATATTGTTCGCTGTCTGAGATGGTGTAGTGGGCGTATAGTTGATAGAATTGTTGTTTTTATCTGTTAAATTATTATTAATTGTCATTTTATTCATGCTTTTATAGTAATAATTACTATATTTGTCACACAAAAGGTTTAATTATTATGACGTTAATGGGTATAGTCCTTAAAAAGTATGATTTATTGCAGCAATTAGTGCTGTATTTTGTTGCCTCTTATACTCTAAGAGGGGATGCTAATGAACCCTTGATGTAGATGAAAATAATTCAATTGTCGAAAATTGAACAAGCTCAATAATAATAATAATAATAATAAACAATATCAACTCAATTTTTTTTATTAACTAATTCAATTCAAGTATGAGAAGACATTTACAAAAGATTCTCCTTGTCGGTACGCTAACTATCTTTGGTGTATCGGTGACTTTCGCTCAATCGGTGGTCACAGGTAAGATTGTAGATGAAAGTGGTGAGCCTCTAATTGGCGCATCAATAGTAATCCCTGGTACAACTCAGGGCGTAAGCACAGACTTTAATGGAGAGTTCTCACTTCGTGTGGGAAAAAATGACTCATCCATCGAAGTTGCCTTTGTTGGTTTTGCTACAGAACTAATCGAAGTCGGTGGCAAAAGTAACTTTGGAACCATAACACTTCAAGAGGACTCGGCAGTTCTTCAAGATGTTGTAGTGACACAATCGATGGCTGTTCAGCGTAAGACGCCAGTTGCAATCTCAACAATTTCAGCTGATGATATCCAATTCAAGATTGGATCAGCAGAGTTCCCAGAGATGTTGAAGTCAACCCCAGGAGTGCACGTTACAAAAGCAGGTGGCGGTTTTGGTGACTCCAAGGTGAGTATGCGCGGATTTGGTCAAGAGAATGTCGCAGTGATGGTAAATGGTGTTCCTGTTAATGATATGGAGTGGGGTGGTGTCTACTGGTCTAACTGGGCTGGTTTGAGCGACGTTACAAGCAGCATGCAGTCACAACGTGGTTTGGGTGCTTCTAAGATCTCTTCACCTTCGGTTGGAGGTTCAATCAATATCGTGACTCGTTCTATCGATGCCAAAGAGGGTGGTACACTCACCACAGGAGTTGGTAACGATGGTCTCTTCGAGATGGCATTTAGTGTCTCTTCTGGTCTTAACGATAAGGGTTGGGCATTCTCTATCCTTGGAGGTAAGCGTTGGGGTGATGGCTATGTCCAAGGTGCTAACTTCGAGGGCTACAACTACTTTGTAAACGTTTCGAAGCGTATCAACGCAGATCACCAACTTTCTCTTACTGCGTTTGGTGCTCCACAAACTCACAACAAACGTTCGTATGGTCTTACGATCGCTAATTGGGACACTGTTAACGACTATATGAAGGGAGAGAGCCAATATCGCTACAACTCTTCATTTGGTTACAATAGCAATGGTGAGGCGATGACCGCTAACACAAACTTCTACCACAAACCACAAATTTCGCTTAATCACCAATGGCAAATCGACTACAAATCATCGTTGAGTACTGCTCTTTACGTTTCGATTGGTCAAGGTGGTGGAGTATCTGGTCAAGGTTACTCAAGCACTTATCGTAGCTACTGGAACGGTTCGCAAGATTATGGTAAAACAGTTGCTACAACTTTCCGTAATGCAGATGGTACATTTGCCTACGACCAAGTTGAGGAACTTAACCGAACAACAGAAGGTAGCGCTCTTATGGTTCTCTCCGAGAGTATGAATAACCATATATGGTATGGTGCTCTATCGACCTATACCAACGATATTAACGATAATTTAGAGTTCTCAGGTGGTGTCGATGTTCGTTACTACAAGGGTACACATACCAATGTAATCTCTGACCTCTTTGGTGGCGAGTACTATATTGACTACTCAAGTCGTAGTGGCGTTGATGCCTCAAACAATATTGCAGCAGCAAACCCAGATTGGCAATATGAAAAGTTGCAAGTTGGTGATGTTGTGTATCGCGACTATGATGGTTTAGTTCTTTCAGAGGGTGTATTCGGTCAATTAGAGTATAGTAACGATCGTTTGAGTGCTTTTGCCTCGGGATCACTCTCAAACACTACTTACTGGCGTGTTGACCGTTTCTACTACGATGAGGCAAACGGTACTTCAGACAAAGTTCACTACTTGGGTTACACAGCAAAGGGTGGTGTTAATTACAATATCGACGACAAGCAAAATATATTTATAAATGGTGGTTACATCAGTCGTGCTCCATTCTTCTCTGGTGGTGCTTTCCTTCAATCTACTACAAGCAATATGTTGAACCCCGACGGTGTAAACGAGAAGGTTGCTTCGGCTGAAATCGGTTACGGTTTCCGTTCACAACGTTTCGCAGCTAACATCAATGCATACTATACTAAGTGGATGGATAAGGCGACTGTTCGTTCTGCTCAGATGGATAACGGCGACTATGCACGTTTGAATATGACTGGTGTTGATGCTCTTCACAAAGGTGTCGAGATTGATATGCAGTACCGTCCAACAACATGGCTTAGCTTCAAAGCGATGGCATCTTTGGGTGACTGGATCTGGGATAGTGTAGCCAAGGGTTACTACTACGACTCTCAAGGTCAACCATTGGCAGACCTTGATGGTACAATCGCTTCTGGTGTAATGGAGGAGGATCACGCATGGCAAGTACTCGACCAAAAGGGTGTTCGTGTAGGAGGCTCAGCGCAAACTACAGCAGCTCTTGGAATGACGGTATATCCTCTTGACGGTCTTCGAGTGAGCGCAGATTGGACTATGGCAGGCAACAACTATGCTGATTTCTACATCTCGTCAAGTGCTTCAGCATTCTCGACCCAAACTGTAACTGCTGAGTGGGCTGCGCCTATGGGTAGTGAGCTTGACCTCTCGGCAAGCTACAACTTCAAAGTTGGTAAGAATCGCATGACAGTATATGGTAACATCAACAACCTATTTGATTACCACTATATCACAGATGCTGATATTGATGCAACAACAATTGATGCAACTTGGCAAGATGTATACAATGTATACTACTCATTTGGTCGTACCTACACCATAAGACTTAAACTCAACTTCTAATAATTAACATAAACGATTATGAAGAAATATATTTTAAAATCAGCTCTTGCTTGTGTGGTTATTATGATGGCTGCAAGTTGCGAGACAACAGAATATAACGATGCAAATTTCGGTGATCTGGGTTACAACTCGGACCCAGAGGTTACCGATGTGCAAACGCTCGCAATCACCCTTACGGAGAGTGACTACAAGGCAATTGCAAGCGATGCTACAAACAAATATATGGCAGAGAAAGCAGGAGTTGCAGATGAACTTGCAGCGATCTCTACAAATCAATACTTTAGCGAGAATATCACAGCTAATGAGTATCTTCCTGCATACCTTGAGTCACTCTATGGCTCATACCTCTCATTGGGTTCTAAGATCAATGTAACATACAACATCTCGGTTGATGCACCTGCTGTGCTTGCATACATTATGTCTGGTACTGCATACACAGTAACAGCTGACGATTATGCTTCAGTTTGGGGTGATGAGGCTTCGGCATCATATTTCACACCTTCAAAGAGTGCTGAGTCTAACCTTCCAGCAATCCTTAAGAGTGCTTTGCCCGATGCTGCTGGTGGAGACTATGCTCTTGTAACTTATAGCTACTCCGATTTCGAGCCATCAACAGGCGAGAGTGGTGGAACTGAGGAAGAGGATAAAGATGATGATGATGTTACAGAGACTATCGTCGCAACATTCGACGGTAGTGAGCTCCCTACTGAGTATACTGATGACGCAACTGTAATCACTGTTAATGGCATAGAGTTTACTCAAAACAAGGTTGCTAATTATCAAATTGCTTATCCTGATAATGCTGGACCTATCCAATTTGCAAAAAGCGTATCATACGTGTATAACAACACTGCAATCGAGGGTCTCTCGAAGTTAGTTATCACCTTGGCAAATAGCTACAACAACTTTACTGTGTATGCTGGCACCGAGATGAATCCACAATCAACAGTTGTTGAGGCGTCAACCGAGGATTTGGTTGTGACCTACACTCTTCCTGCTGGTACCACATTCGTTTCGATATGCAATGCAGCAGGCTACACTGCATATGCTACTAAGTTTGAGTTTGTATCTGCTCAAAGCAGTGCTGCTGATATGGGTTCAGTATGTGTAACATTCGATGGCAGCGAGCTTCCTACCGAGTATACTGACGACGCAACTGCTATAACAGTTAGTGGCATGGAGTTTACTCAAAACAAAGTTGCTAATTATCAGATTGCTTATCCAGACAATGCTGGACCTATCCAATTTGCAAAAAGCGTATCATACGTGTATAACAACACTGCAATCGAGGGTCTCTCGAAGTTAGTTATCACCTTGGCAAACAGTTACAACAACTTTACTGTGTATGCTGGTACTGAGATGAATCCACAATCAACAGTTGTTGAGGCGTCAACCGAGGATTTGGTTGTGACTTATACTCTTCCTGCTGGTACCACATTCGTTTCGATATGCAATGTAGCAGGTTATACGGCTTACGCAAATAAGTTTGAGTTCTATAGCACATCTGCTTCCTCTTCAGCTCCGGCAAAGGCTTCTGCTGCAACTACAGCACTTAATGCAGTATACCTCTTCGATGGCTCTAAGTGGGCTGAAGCTGCGAATACTGTAATGCTTAACGCCGCTGACTACACTGCAATGGGTAGCACCTATGGTAACCTTTCTGGCACTCAACCCGAAACATATATTCCTATCTATCTCAATATCAACTATCCATACGCCTTAGATGGTGATAGTTTTGATGTGGTATACAAATATTATGGAGGTTCATCAACCGATATCAAAGCTTCTCGTTTCGACAAAGTGGGTAGCGAGTGGGTTATGAATAATAATATCGAGAGCGAGACAGGTCCATTTGAGAATATGGAGTCAGGTTGGATCTACAATCCAAGTATGATTATCGAGATTTTGCCTGGATATAGTCCCGCAGTAGCAGCAATCTACTACCAAAAGACTGTAGATATTGTCGGTGAGGTCTTTGGTGAAGAGTATGTGACCTCATATGGTAACAATGAGTACTATTGCGGAACAAGTGCATATTATGGAAATGTTGATTGGTCATGGAACGACCTTACAGATTACTGGTCAGACGCAGGTGAGGATATCTCTGCATACTCTCTTAGCAATGGTACCGATGCAATTGTTGCCCTTTATGATGAGGTTACAGCTCGCTTTGGAGAGGCTTTTGCTCTAACCTTGGGTGAGATTCACCCCGACGTAAATGTTGTTGATGGATTAGATATCCTCTATACAGTTAAGATTGCAATATACTTCGGTAAGAGTGTTTCAAGCACTAATCACAATGCTGTGTTTAAGGTTGTAGGACCTGGTGAGTATGAGTTCGTTGAGTTGGTTTGTACAGACTCAGCATATGATATCTACTCTGAGGCAAATCTTAAGTATGTATACGATATGTTCTATACCGAGTAAGGAGTAAGAACACAATGAAAAGAGTCCGGCTAACATCAAATGTTAGCCGGACTCTTTTCATTTAGGTGAGTTATATTTTCTCCTATAGCGTAAAATCATTAGAGTGGAAGTTCTGTAGAGCCTAAAACTTCGAAGGTGGTATCGACATATGAGTTGGTGATGGGCAGAGGTTGACCCGAACCTACAGAGATATAAAATTCACCATCTTCGATCTTTCGTTCGATAGCATCGGTTACAACTGACATCTTTTCGGGTGTGACAGTAAGCGTCACATTTTGAGATTCACCACTCTTGAGGTGAAGTCGTGAAAATGCTGCAAGTTGACGGATTGGGGTAGAGGTAGTCGACTCCTTGTCGGTGATGTATAGTTGCACGACCTCTTCTCCTGCAAAGTCACTCCTATTGGTCACCTTTACCGAGACTTTTAACTCTTCGCCCGCTTTGATCTTCGAACTACACTTTAGGTTGCTATATTGAAAATCTGTGTAGGATAATCCATATCCAAATGGATAGAGTGGTTCTTGCGTCATATAGCGATATGTACGTCCCGCCATGGAGTAATCTTCGAATGGAGGCAGCTGCTCGACACTCTTTACAAATGTCATTGGTGTGCGAGCCGATGGCGACACATTTCCAAAGATTATATCTGCCACTGCACTTCCACCAGCCTCGCCAGGGTACCACGTATAGAGCAGAGCATCGGCATACTCACGAACCTCATCGAGGAGGATTGGTGAGCCACCAGTGACAATGACTATAAGTTTTTTGCCTCTTTCAGCCACCTTCTCCTTTAGACTTCTAAGGAAATTAATCTGTGAGTTAGGTAGCGATAAGTTGGGAATATCTCCCTCATCCTCCGAGGCGATTGCATCCATGCTCTCTCCCTCCAACATATTGGTAAGACCAATGCATGCAATAACGACATCAGCATCGGGAGCCTCATTGACTGTCCAATTGTTAGTCGCTTCGGCTGTAAGCATCGCCCCTTGGCGATACTGAATAGAGGTACCAAGAGGCATCTTTTCGGCTAACCCTTCATAGAATGTCGTTAGACGGTTGCTTGCGCCAAAGTAGTTTCCAATGAGTGCATCAGGGTTGTTGGCGTTGGGACCAGTTACATATATGTAGTTGATCGAACTATCGAGCGGTAGTAGATTATCTCGATTCTCAAGCATTACAATTGACTCCAATGCTGCCTTGTATGCAATCTTACGATGGCGGGGTGAGTCTACAATCTCCAGATCTATAAGGTTGTAGTGCAGATCAGTTGGATCGTCAAAAAGTCCTAATTTGAAACGAGTCTCTAAAAGCGTTATAAGTAGCTCATCTACCTGATCTTCACTAATGAGCCCCTGCTCAATAGCTGCTGGGATCCCTTTTTTGTAGAGTTCACCGCACTCTAAATTCAGACCACTGTTGATTGCAAGTGCTGCCGCCTCTGGTGCACTCTTGCAATATTTGTGGCTGTTTATGAGTTGCCATAGAGCCCCACAATCAGAGGTTACATAACCCTTAAAGCCCCATTGTTCGCGTAGAATATCGTTGAGCAGAGATGTGTTAACTGCACAAGGTTCTCCATTGAGAGCATTGTAGGCACTCATCACGCTCTCCACACCACCTTCAACAACGAGTGCTTTGAAAGCTGGTAGATATGTCTCATACATATCTTTTTGAGAGGCAACAGCATCAAAGCCAAGCCTTACACCCTCGGGTCCGCTATGTACTGCGTAGTGTTTTGCGCAAGCCGCCGTCTTTAGATACTCCGTATCATCTCCTTGCAGTCCCTTTACGAAGGCTACACCAAGTTTCGAAATAAGGTAGGGATCCTCTCCATATGTCTCTTGACCTCGACCCCAGCGAGGATCTCGATAGAGATTTACATTGGGTGAGTAAAACGTTAGACCCGTGAAGCGTCCATAGTTACCCTTAGCAATGGCATTGAGATAGGCTGCACGAGCCTCATCGGCAATTGCGCTGGCCATCTGCTCCACAAGCTCTGGGTCGAACGATGCTGCAAGGGCGATAGACTGAGGAAAGATTGTCGATCTTCCCGATCTTGCCAAACCGTGAAGAGCCTCGTTCCACCAACTATAAGCCTCTACATCCAAGCGAGGAATTGCTTCTGCATCATTTACCATCTGTGAAGCCTTCTCCTCAATGGTCATTCTTGAGACGAGATCTTCTGCGCGTTCCCTGAAGGAGTAGGATTGATTCTTGTAAATTGGTATCTCTTCTACGCTATTGGCTCCTTTGACCGATAGCGAGGTTATTATACATAATGATAATAAAATTGGTTTGATATTATCCATATTTTAGTATTGTTAGTTTAATGTAAGGGGACGTCGCTACTCCTTTGCTCCATAGCCCTTAGCTCGTGGGATCTCGGTCTGAGAATCCCAACTCTGACCATCTTCGCCCACAATCGATGGGAAGTAACGCAGGTAATTGCCATTGGTATATTTTACAATGTCGTTGTTCATCTCCTTGTTCATCTCATTCATCACCAGTGTAGCCTCTCTTTGGTCTCCAATGAGGAAGAAATACTCGTTAGAGGATAGCTCTTCGCCTCTCTTGCTTTTCAATGACATCTCGACGTAGAATCGACTCTCTACACCACTCAACACATCCCAGTCGATATCGGTGAGTTTAAACGCACAGTTTTCATCAATTGACTTCACAGCAAAGCTATCACTTTTTACAACCTCACCGGCATCGTTCTTAATGCACATATCAACAGTTAAGTTCTTATAGGACTCATATAGATCGTTGACAATCCATATAGCGCCTTTGAAATTCTCGTCGGTGTGCCAACGTCGGCGTTCAAAATCGAGATTGATCAATAGTGGTTGATACGCTCTCTGCACATAGTAGTACGACAACTTCTTCTCTTGGTAGGCATCCATTATGCCCCACTTCATGTCGGGCCAATATGTCATCCAGTGACAGAGTGCGATGCCGCTCAGATTTGGTTTTTGGCGGCGGAAATACTCTACGCCATTTTGGAAAATCACACCCTGTGTTATTTGGGTTGCCTCGACAAACTCTTCGAGGGTTCCATCGGCCATCTGATCGCCAAAGATATCGTAGTTCTGGATTCTCAATTTATCGAGATCAGCCCAGTGGTGCCCCCAACTTGGACCTGGAGTCCACAACTCATCCTCGGGGATGAACTTTTTGAGACTCTCGACCGAGGGAACCGATGTTATTGCAAACTCAGGTATGATCGGGTACTCCAATTTGCGATACCAATCTTCGACCAACCAACGCCCCATGCTGTAGAAATAGGCAAGAGCATGGTGAGCCTCTTTCGCCTTATAACCCGCCTCGAACGATGCTTCACATGTCATCGGAGAGTCTGGCACATAAGGTATTGGTAGATAGTGCTGAAGCGAGTCACCCAGACGAAGTAGGAGTTTATTGGCAAACTCCGCGTCGCGAGTCCTAAGGAAGTACTCTTCGCCGCCCTCCATCATAATGAGCGATGGATGGTTGCGACGCTCGATAGCTGTAGCTACGCCACTTGCAATAATCTTGTCGATCTTCTCGGGGTCACGTGTGATGTTACCCGAGCCCAATGGGATCATATCTTGCCATACGGATAGACCTAACGAATCGCAGATATCATAAAACTCAGGAATCTCAGTATTATGCCATCCAAAAATGCGTATATTATTGAGGTTTGCCTCTTTTGCGGCAACCAACAACTTTTCGTATGTGCCTGGCATTGTGCGACCAACAAATATGTTTGGAGGTCCTCCCCAACATGCAGAGCGGATAAATATTGGTTTACCATTGATTACTGTTGTTCGAGGAAAACTTACATCAACACCCTTTTCAAAGCCAGGATTCCACATAGATGTGACCTCTCTGATACCAAATGTAAACTCCTTGACATCATGGTTCTTTTGCTGCTCATTAGCGACAATCGAGGCTCTATATAAATTTGGTTTACCTATATCCCAAGGCCACCATAGCTCTGGATTCTTTACCGTTATATTCTCAACAACAGTATGTTTTCCTGGTGCTATATTGCGTGTGAAGATTACGGTTTGTGGCTTCGATTCGAAGTTTTTACCCTGGATTGTAGCAGTTACATCAATACTCTTTGTTTGTGTTGTTGCGTTGTTAAATGTCACCTCCATCGCAATATTAGCCTCGGTGTAATCTTCATTGAGGGTAGTGCGTGCATAAGCATCATCAATATTGACCGATCCACTGGCAACCATACGCACATCTCGCCAGATACCAAAGGGAATCAGATCACGCCAATAGTCACCAAACCATGGGCTCTTGAGACCAACCAGTTCGGTATTAACATGCGTCGGTGGGTTGAGGCGCACAAATAGCATATTGGCACTCTCACGCGTGTTAGTACCTGTTCGTATATAATCGGTTACATCAAATTCGAAACCCTCGAAAGCTCCTTCGTGATAGCCCAAATATTCACCATTGAGCCATACGTCACAACTGTAGTCCACACCGTCAAAACAGATACGTATCTTTTTGTCGTCGAGATTTTGACGCACGTAGAACTGTTTGGTGTACCACCACTCATAGTGTTGAACCCATTGAGCCTTGTAGCTATTTTGTCCAAAGTATGGATCCTCTATAGCGTTCACCTTCCAAAGATCTGTGTATACGTCGCCTGGAACGTTGCCTGGGATCCAGACGGCAGTCTCTAAATCTTCGGGGAAGATCTTATGCAGCCCCTGTGCTACCCCCTCACCTTTGGGCATCATCTTTATTTTCCAGTTATAGCCGTTTAGATCTTGGATAATCTGCCCCCGGTTGATTCCTGCCTCTGTTAAACCTGGCTGAGCATTGGTTATCAACACTATCGAGAGTGCAATAATAATTAAATATAGTCTCTTCATTATGCGTTATTTTAGGCTTTTCTTATAACCAGTTGGTGTAGCTACTTTGTAAAACTCCTCAAGCATTTTGTTATACTCAATGTAGTTTAGCATGTTGTGCTCGATGTTTCCTTCATTCCACTCCTCCCATTTTGCTCTTAATTGCTCTGTTGTATCACCATCTTCAGAAGCTATATCGCGCTCTTCAGCTATATCACCTCGAAGGTCAAATAGCATTGGGGTTGCACCTGCCACTGCACTATTATTGACAAGCTTCATTCCGAGAGAATCAACTACTGCCCACTTCGATATAGCTCTCCAATATATCGCCTCGTGTGGAGCATCCTCGCGCTTGCCAGTGAGGTATGGCACAAGGTTTACACCCTCCATCGCTTTACCAACCTCTGGATCTCCTCCTGCCAACTCAACTGCGGTTCTCGAAACATCGATAGCATTCACAGGGTAGTTGTACTCCGTGCCCGCCTCAATTACACCAGGCCAACAGACCAAAAACGGAACATGGATACCACCCTCAAAGAGATCTGTTTTACCTCCTCTAAATGGCAAATTAGAGGAGCCATTCCAATACCAATGGTTGTCGGGATTGTATGGGCTTGGACCACCGTTATCGCTCAAGAAGAAGATTATAGTATTCTCGAATATCCCCTGTGCTTTAAGCTCGTCGACCACTTGTCCGATTCCTCGATCCATAACATCTATCTGTGCCGCGTAGATTCTTCGAGTCCGATTCTCGATATGAGAGTATCTATCAACATCCTCCTTAGGAGCTTGTTGAGGTCCATGCGGTGCATTGTAGGCGAGGTATAGCATAAAAGGGTTTTCGCCATTGTTGCGTATGAAATCAACCGCCTCATCGCTAAAAGCATCTGTGAGATAACCCTCAAATGTTGCTGGTTTATTGTTTCGCATTAGAGGCAGCTTGTAACCTTCGGGATCGCTATCATATAGATCAATCTTGAAGTAGTCGTGTCCACCTCCAGCAAAGCCATAGAAGTAATCGAAACCTCGACTGTTGGGAAGAAAAGCAGGAGCACTACCTACGTGCCACTTTCCGATGGCACCCGTGGTGTAACCTGCATCTTGGATCCTCTCCGAAAAGAGAGTTTCATCGAGGCTTAATCCTTGTAGTGGATTTGATGGATCATTGGCAGGATTCCACTCAAAACCAAAACGTTGAGGGTAGCGACCTGATAGCAGAGCAGCTCTACTTGGTGCAGAGAATGGGTGGTTGGCATAACCTTGAGTACATATAGCACCCTGCGAGGCAAGTCTATCTAAGTTAGGTGTTAGGATGTCGGTAGCGCCAGTGAACCCAGCGTCGGCATATCCCATATCGTCAGCCAAGATGATGATTATGTTGGGCTGTGTTTGAGCTGATGCCACCCCCAATAACGAAAGAGTTAGGGTTGACGAGAGTTGTAAAGTTCTTCGAGTTTTCATGGTTTTAGGTTTTTGGGAATTATTAGAAGTCCCCTTTATCTATTTTGATTCATCCTCACAAAGCCTGAAGGTGTGAATCCAATCAACATACATTGTGTTGATGTCGTCATTTGCCAAATCTTCTGGATTAGCAATGCCTCCTGTCCACTCCTCATCGTCTGTCCACAAGTCCCAAATTATATTGAGCTCACGAGTGAAGTTGCGAGTCGATTGCACTGCACCAGCCTCCTCACCATTTATATAGAATTGGATGTTGTTTGCATCTTTCCACCACACACCAATTACTTGATACTCTTCATTCCAACATTTACCATACGCTGGATTCTCTGTCGAGAGTCGGCGATTGTCGAAGTTGCCATTATCGCGCTCTGTGTCGCCATCATGCACCACAAAATATTGAGAATATAGCGTATATGGTCTATCTACTTGCTCCTTGCGTGAAGGGTTTGAGTTGCTCTCGCACATATCTATCTCGTCTCGTTCGTGACTATTGCCATTGTTCATCCAAAAAGTGCTAAAGGCCGAAAGATCGGAGGTGCGCATACGGCACTCTGTATACATCGGATAACTAATGCGCATCTTGGATGTTACGCGAGACGTCTTAAACCACCTTTCGGCACCTTCGTCGAGAGTCGCTTTGATCCAAAGATTGCCACTCTCGACACCCGAATTTTCTTCTCGCATCTGTACTGGTACACCATAGTTCCATAGCGACTTCTCCCACTTTGAATCATCCCAAGTGTCGAACTCGTCGGTTAGCTCCTCAACACATACCCACCTCTGTCCCAGTGGTGGGGTAGGTTGTGCCGCGGTTTTTACCACTGGCATTATTATTAACGCCAGACCTAATAATACTCTTTTCATCATATTTAATTTACTTTAATAGAGTTGTGGTATTATGAATCACCGACTTAGTTGCTCCATGAATATCTTTTTGTCTCTTCAACGAGAGTGTTTTCTGCGAGATACTCTCTCCGTTGATCGACAAAACGAGACTGTTCACATCTGCCTCAAGTGGGAATTTAAACTCTACTAAATACTTTTCTCGTGCAGGAACTGTAATATCTTGACTCTGCTTTACACCATTATTTAGGCACTCTACATTTAGCGAGATTGAGGCATCAGTATTGTTGCGAATGTATTGCTCTACAATCACGCTCTCATCCAATATGTCTGCTTGAATATCACCATATGCAACTCCATCATACTCAATCTTAAAGGAGTGTGCATACTCACTTGGCTTCTTTGTGGGGAAGCTAACATGTAGACCATCGGTATCTTGCAACCACTCTATCGCCTCGTCAGATCCTAACATCGAAACAGAAGTTACTTTGAGATCCTTGCCACACGAAGGTGCTAAAGAACGGAT
Source organism: Rikenellaceae bacterium (assembly GCA_044433965.1). Taxonomy (GTDB): domain Bacteria; phylum Bacteroidota; class Bacteroidia; order Bacteroidales; family Rikenellaceae; genus Alistipes. The sequence continues at coordinate 38,725 of JAWXTF010000020.1, forward strand.
TAAAATATCACCCTGGTCTTCCCACTCAAGGGTTGTAGCATAGAGAGTATTTCCGTTGCAGGTGAATCTTATATCTTGCGCCGTGTAGTGGCTTGCTTCACCGTCGGTCATATAACCAGAAGTTCCTGCATTATTACCCTCACCCCAGCGAACCCATGCTCGTGTATCGTAGATTGCTTCACCATTAATACCCAGCCACGCTCCGAGTTCACGGAGTACATGTTGCTGCTCTTCGGTTATTGTTCCATCGACTTTAGGACCAATGTTGAGGAGTAGATTTCCATTCTTGCTGACAATATCGACAAAGTCATCAATAATATGATTCGGGGTTTTATTAACCTCATCGGGGGTGTAGCTCCATGATTTCTTACCGATAGAAGTGTCTGTTTGCCACGCATATCGACGTATTCTATCACTTTTACCGCGCTCAATGTCAAATACTTGACTCTGATCGCTAAAGCCGACCTTAGTATTTACCACTACCTCTTTGCCCCAATCCAAGGCTGTGTTGTAGTAGTAGGCCATAAATTTGTAGAATGTTGGCTGGAAGGGATACTTGCCAACGGTCCAATCAAACCATATTAGTTCGGGTTGGTACTGGTCGATAAGTTCATATATATGCAGTAACCACTGCTCGCGAGACTCCTCATTTGAGCCCTCATTCTCACCACAATATGCTGTCATTCCCACTCCTCCTACTTGTGGTAGGCGTTGACCATAGAGCGATACGTCACTATCACGAACATCCGAAGGGCACTTCATTCCCTCGCCATAGAACCATGGATTCTCTGCTCTGTGCGACGAAAGACCAAAGATCAACCCCTCGGCTTTAATTGCCTTTGAGAGCTCGCCAATAACATCAATCTTAGGACCTATATCTACTGCATTCCAAGGATTGAACGCGCTATTATACATTGCAAATCCGTCGTGGTGCTCGGCAACAGGAACTACATAACGCGCACCAGACTCTTTGAATAGTTTAGCCCAAGCGACAGCATCGAAACGCTCTGCTTTAAACATTGGAATAAAATCTTTATATCCAAACTCCGTAATTGAACCATATGTCTCTTCGTGGTACTTGTTAATCTTACTGCCATCTTGATACATCCATCGAGCGTACCACTCGCTTCCATATGCTGGAACAGCATAGACTCCCCAGTGGATGAAGATTCCCAATTTATTATTGGTAAACCACTCTGGAATTGTATAATTCTGAGCTATAGAGAGTGAGTCTGGCTGGAATACATCTGTTCCTTTGGTCGATGATGTATGACTTATGTCTGGATAATAGGCTGGTGTAGCACATGACGCCATGCCAAATAGTGTTGATAGCATAAGCCAAGGTAGGTTACTTTTTTTCATCTGTTTTTATTTTTTTAGATTAGTTTATTTTTAATGTGTAGGCATGGGAGCACCCTTTTGTCTTTGGGAGTACCACCCTAAGCCCCTTGTTGGTTTGCTCAAACTTCACTCTCTTTTTAGATCCCAACATTGAGACACTCTTGATTGGTTCTTTTAGATATTCGCAATCACTGCTTAGTGTGCGAATGAGAACCTCACCACTCTCTGGCCAATCCAATACAATTGAATAAAGTTGATCGCCATTGACCGTAAAACGGATATCCTCGCAGGTAGCATCTTGGTTTTGATTCTCACTAAGATGACCCTCCTTTATCTCAAGTTTACCCTCACCATAGACATTCCAAGGTCGGGTATTATAGATAGCCTCGCCATTTACCTCTAACCACTTGCCAAGTTCAAGAAGTCGCGACTCCACCTCTTTGGGAATTTCACCCTCAGCTGTTGGTGTGACATTGAGAAGCACAGCTCCATTTTTACTAACCACATCGACCAAGAAATCGACAAGGCGATTCACGCTTTTATAGTTAGGATCATCAATATGACACCATGCATTCCAATCGATAGAGTCATCGGTGAGCCAAACAAATGGCATCTTCTCGCTCATTCGAGAGCGCTCCAGATCTAATACAGCACTACCTTCGGCGAGATCGAAGAATTTGTAGGTACAGACAACCTCCTTACCTCGTTCGAGTCCGAGATTGTAGAAGTTGGCTAAGAACTCCATTCTGTATCTCTCCTCAATAATGTTCATCTTGTTATCGAACCATATTATGTCAGGATCATATTTTGTCATCAACTCATTGAGTCGAGCAAGCCACTCTTTATTAAATTCATCAGTAGCCATGACTGAAGGATTCTCTCTTTCACCCATCTTAAACGAACCTTCTGGGGCGTAGGGTCCATAAAGACCAGAATAGTTGGGATCACCTGCATCAGTTGTTGTATCCCATGTTGGATACCATGCATACAGCCAGTGTCGGTGGTAAGTGATAATATATTTCATACCTTGCTTCTTTACTGCATCCTGCATCAACTTTACGATATCCATTTTGGGACCCATCTCTGAGGCGTCCCACTCTGTGAGATCACTATCCCACATTGCAAATCCGTCGGCATGCTCTGCTACAGGACCTGCAAATTGAGCTCCTGCCTTTTTAAAAAGTTTCGCCCACTTGTCGGCATCGAACTTCTTAGCAGTGAACATTGGAATAAAATCTTTATATCCAAACTTATCAAGATTGCCATATGTCTGCTCATGATATTGACGAATTTTGTGACCCTCGCGATACATCCACAATGAGTACCATTCAGTGTCGTGTGCAGGGACAGAATATGGACCCCAATGGAAGTAGATGCCAAACTTTGAATTTTTCCACCACTCAGGCACCTCATATTTTTTCAATGACTCCCAATTAGATTGGTACACTCGTTGCTCTTGCGATACTCCATTCAAAGAGAATAGGGATACTATTACAACAAGTATTAATTTATTAATTCTGCTCATCTTTGCATTTTTTAGGTTTTATTGTTTTGTACAAAAATAGCAACAAAAATAGTATAAGATAAGGGGTATTATAAACCGAAAAGGGGGGTGATTTAACAATTTTACAAATATAATCTACTTTGTATAAGGTGTAAAAAATATTGAAACACATAGGTAAATTGATTTTTGTGCTTTATAATCCTTTAAGTGCCTGTGGTATTTAAACCCAAATCGAGGTTTATCTCACGAGAGCAAAGCCCCACCACATCAGTGCAACACAGTGGTCAAAAACGATAGTTTTTGAATTCGAACTTTAAGCTTGGTCTCCGCGCGGCATGAGCGCGATAAGCAGTTTTTTCGTGCGTTTGCCGCTGATGACTATCAGCTTTCATTTGGAAAAATCAAATATATCACATATATTTGTGCGGAACATATTATAATCTGTGAAATGAAGCGAAGCTTAGCCATTTTATTTGCCATATTATCGTTGTTGATCTTTTTCCCGTTGGAGAGAGATCCTCAGAAATTATGTGTAGAATTAGAGGTTGAGCAACTCGCAGTAGAAGATGCAGAACAGAGCTTTTCGCAGGGTCATAACTATTTAGATCTTAATGGTCGCAGGGGCTCCTCTTCGACGATCTATACAGTTAAACTTATAACTAAAAATGCGCCATCGAGGCGAAATGTATTAAATACATTATCAGGAGTAAAAATGGCAATTGCCGCCCTCTACTCCCAGTGCAGCTACTCATATAGCTGCGATTTCCCCTTTGAGCACCAGCCACAAAGGGAGCTCTTTTTTATCTTGCGTAATATTCGGATATAGCCGATAGTTGTATATCCATTCTTAAGACAAATCTATGAGGTTTGCCGTTTTTAACTATGCATATATATGTATAGTTGCATGCTATATATACTGATATTACAACAAGATAAACATGAAAACAACAATAAAATTCCCTGAAAATACAATAACAAATCGAGTTCATGCATCCAAGATTGCAACACTTATAACTATTATTGTTATAAGCACTATGATGATTTTAACAACTTCGCTTGCCGAATTTGATAATGACTCTATAATTCCTCCAATAATAACTGTTGCCATAATTGCCGGTATCATAGCTTCGGCAATAATCGCAATGTCACTCAAGCGCAAAGTCTACATCCAGACGGAGAGCCCAATAAGATGTATAGTGCTTGATTTTGCAGAGTCGAAAAGTGACGAGATAGCAAAAGCTGCAAGCGACAATCGGTGGTCATCTATTCCTAAATTGACACGGGATAGTAACGGCACAGAGATGAGATTAGAGGTTGTCTACTCCGAGGATCTAAAATTTGCAGCCTACCAATTTTTCAGCTACGTGCCTCACTCCTATGAGTCGTGCAGTCAGATCTTCTACGTCGACAAGGATGATGTGAAGAGGATCAACTTCACAGAACTAAAATCATAAGCGATGGGACTAATATTTTTATATCTCTCGGTGGCGCTTGCAGTCTCTTTTTTATGCTCATTATTAGAGGCTATCTTACTCTCAACGCCAACTTCATACATTCTAATGAGAGAGTCACAGGGGGTGCGAGGTGCAAAGCTTCTAAAAGAGCAGAAAACCAATATTGATCGCCCTATCTCGGCAATCTTGTCGCTCAACACCGTAGCCCACACCATTGGCGCTGCGGGTGTTGGTGCCGAGGCTGTTAAGGTATTTGGCGAGGAGCACTTTGGTATTATTTCAGCAATACTTACGATTTTGATTCTTGTACTCTCGGAGATTATCCCAAAGACTATCGGAGCGACATATTGGCGACAATTAGCTATTCCTGCTACTAAGGTAATACAAGGAATGATATTTATCTGCTACCCCTTAGTGCGCCTCTCTGAGTTACTCACTGATGCTATCGACAACAACAATAGCAACAACCATATCGTGAGCCGAGAAGAGGTGCTTGCGATGATCGATGCGGGAGTAAAAGAAGGGATGATAACCCAAGAAGAGATTATTGAAAAACTAAAAAATGATGAATCAATATAGAGGATTAAAAGATTCTGAGGTGTTGTCGAGCCGTGCAAAGTATGGCAACAATACCCTCACACCGCCCATAAAGCCATCTTTGTGGCACAAATTTTTGGAGAAATTTTCCGATCCAATAATTATAATTCTACTCGTCGCACTCACCCTTTCGGTGGGTGTGGCGATCTATCAATATGCCTCTGGTTTGGAGGGTGCCCACGTATTCTTAGAACCTGTTGGGATCTTTGTTGCGGTGATATTGGCGACCCTTATTGGATTTCTTTTTGAGGTGAATGCCGACAAGAAATTCGAGGTTCTAAACAGAGTGAATGACGATAGCTTGGTTAAAGTTAAACGTGATGGCGAGATTCGAGAACTTCCCAAGCGAGATGTTGTTGTGGGTGATATAATCCTTTTGGAGTCGGGCGAGGAGATACCTGCCGATTGCCTTCTTGTGGAGTCAGTATCCTTTATGGTAAATGAGTCAACGCTTACAGGTGAGCCATTAACTTACAAAAGCACCAGAGAAGAGGATTTCGAGATAGAGGCGACCTACCCAACGAACCAAGTTATGCGAGGAAGTATCATTGTCGAGGGTCACGCCATAGCGCAGGCGTTGAAGGTTGGCGACCAGACTGAGTATGGCAAGGTTTACAGAGGGTTGCAGATGGATAGTGGTATTAAAACACCACTAAATCAACAGCTTGACAGGTTAGCAGCTTTGATAACAAAGGTGAGTTATGGGGTTGCTTTGTTTATTATTGCAGGGCGATTATGGCTCTATTTCTCTGGGTTAAATGGTTTCGAGTGGGTGGAGTTTGGCGGCTATCTACTCAATACTATAATGATTGCTGTGACGGTGATTGTTGTCTCCGTGCCAGAGGGGTTGCCGATGAGTGTGACCTTAAGTCTTGCTCTGAGTATGCAGCGGATGATGCGAGAGAATAATCTGGTGCGAAAGATGCACGCTTGCGAGACGATGGGCGCTGCAACGGTGATCTGCACCGACAAGACTGGTACGTTGACACAGAATAAGATGCAGGTTTTCCAGACGCAATTTTTAGACAATGAGGCTATCTGTAACGCAATTGCAATAAACTCTACGGCTCATTTGGAACGGCTCGAAAATCGCCAATCCAAAGTTATAGGCAATCCAACTGAAGGAGCTCTACTCTTGTGGCTCGAAGCGCAAAATATAGATTACCTAAAGATTAGAGCGGAGCATAAAATAATCGAACAACTGCCATTCTCAACTGAGCGTAAATATATGGCGACGATGGTTAGCTCAGAGCAACAAGGTAAAAATATAATCTACATCAAGGGTGCGCCAGAGGTTGTGATGGCATTGTCGAACCACAGAGAAGACAACACAAATACAACCCTTGCGAAGTATCAAAGTATGGCAATGCGAACTCTCGCCTTTGCTGCTGCCGAGATTGATGATAGGGTAGAGCCATTTACAGATAATAGATTGATAGATATCGACTTCTCTTTTCAGGGGGTGGTTGCCATCTCCGACCCAATTAGAGCGGGTGTTCCGTCGGCTATTGATAGTTGCCAAAGTGCTGGTATCGCAATCAAGATTGTTACAGGCGACACCTCGGCGACAGCCAAAGAGATAGGTCGGCAGATTGGACTATGGAGCAACACCGATACCGAACTCAGTCACCTAACGGGAGCAGAGTTCGAGACCCTTTCCGACAGGGAATTACTCGATAGAGTCAAGAGTTTGAAAATCATATCACGAGCTCGTCCAATGGATAAAGAGCGACTCGTTCGACTACTCCAAGAGCGAGGCGAGGTGGTGGCAGTGACGGGTGATGGTACGAATGATGCCCCAGCCCTCAAAGCGGCTCAAATTGGGCTCTCGATGGGCGATGGAACGATGGTAGCCAAGGAGGCGAGCGACATCACCATCCTCGACAATTCTTTCTCTTCGATCACTCATGCAGTGATGTGGGGTAGGTCGCTATACCAAAATATTCAGCGTTTTGTACTCTTTCAACTCACCATCAATTTAGTAGCCTGTATCATTGTCTTGATCGGTGCTTTCACGGGTGCTGAGTCACCTCTCACAGTGACGCAGATGTTGTGGGTCAATCTCATTATGGATACCTTTGCAGCACTCGCTTTGGCATCACTTCCACCGAGCGAGCGGGTTATGCGGGCAAAACCTCGCAGTTCGACGGCTCACATCATAACACCTTCAATATCAAAGGGTATCATCGGTGTTGGCTTGTTGTTTGTGGTGATTCTTTTTGGACTTATGCAATATTTTAGAGGTTATGATATAATTTCTCTTTCAGAGTTTAATATAGCTCAATATTTTGAGAGCTACTTGTGCTTCACTCACAATGGATTCTCGACCTATGAGATGTCGCTCTTCTTCACTATTTTCGTGATGATGCAGTTCTGGAATATCTTCAATGCCAAGGCATTTATGAGCGGGGGTTCAGCATTTAGAGCTCTGGGCAGGAGCAGAGGATTTATTACTACAGCGCTGTTAATATTGGTCGGGCAATGGTTTATTGTGACATTCGGAAGTGAGATGTTTAATGTCAAACCACTTGCATTTGAAGATTGGATGATAATAATTGTAGCCACCTCACCGATACTTTTCATAGGTGAGTTATGGCGATTTGTCCGTAGCCATGGACCCAATGCTATTCGCTGAGATTAAACAGATTCTTAGATCTATTTTGGGTTTTGTTTACTCCATGTAATTAATATTATTGCAGCCACCCACGGGAGGGGATAGTCCCTATAATACTTCCCCTACTTTAGACAGTTTTCTCTTAATAAATAAGATATATCCTTGTCTTTGTGTCGGTTAATATTATTTTTATTTCAATGTTCTTCTTCTAATTTTCTACATCTAAGCCC
>JAWXTF010000021.1:0-46264 GCA_044433965.1 Rikenellaceae bacterium
ATAATACTTCCCCTACTTTAGACAGTTTTCTCTTAATAAATAAGATATATCCTTGTCTTTGTGTCGGTTAATATTATTTTTATTTCAATGTTCTTCTTCTAATTTTCTACATCTAAGCCCCATCAAGCAGCTGCTATATATACATCCTCTGGTGTTCTATAATCAAGCGATTGATGCAATCGTTCTCTATTATAAGTAGCAAAGTACGACTCTAATCCCATATACAGCTCAAGCCCAGAGTTCGGCTTCGATAGGTAAATATACTCATATTTTACAGATCTCCAAAGTCTTTCGATAAATATGTTATCCAACGCTCGAGCTTTGCCGTCCATACTGATTTGAATTTCAGCCTCTTGAAGTATCTCGATAAATTTCGCACATGTAAATTCGCTCCCTTGGTCTGTATTGAAAATCTCAGGTTTCCCATATCTTTCAATCGCCTCCTTCAGTAGTTCTTGACAGAACTCGCTATCGTGAGTATTCGAGATACCCCACGCCAACACATATCTTGAGTGCCAATCGATTATTGCACACAGATACATATAACCTCCATCCATCGGAATATATGTAATGTCAGTGCTCCATACCTGATTACACCTATTAATATTTAACCCTCGTAGCAGATAAGGAAATACCTTATGTTCCTTGTTAGGTTGCGTAGTGCGTGGTTTAGGATAAATAGCAGAGATGCACATCTCCTTGAAATAACTCCTGATTCGCTTTTCGCCAACCTCAAACCCATTATTTTTAAGATGTTGCGTCATTCTTGATACACCATAATATGGCATCTTAGTGTATGTGCGGTCTATCTCTTCTTTTATCTCTAACTCTCTGTTGTAACGAGGTTTACCTTTGCACGTATAATACAATCCGCTACGGCACAGACCGAGTAGTATACACTGCTGCACAAGGCTAAGTTTTGGGTGCTTCGGTTCGACAAGCTTACGCTTTTGCTCTAAAGAGACTTCAAGTGTTCCCACTTTTTTTAGAAACTCGTTCTCAACCTCAAGCTGCCCAATTTTGCGATATAAATTATCAACATCTGCTTGATTATGAGAGGGCTTATTTGGCTTGGGCGTCTTAAATGTTTCTGATGAAGCATCTAAGAATTGTTTCTTCCAAGTGGATACCTGTGTTGGTGCAACTTCAAAATGTGCTGCAATTTCATTAACGGTCTTCAAACCTTTGACTGCCTCGATGGCTACCTTCGCCTTAAATTCAGCGGTGTGTCGTTTTCTCATTTTTCCCTGTTGTTATGACACAAAGATAAGTATTATTTCTCTCTTAACTAGCTGTCCTAATCTGGGGGAGTATTATACGTTCATTTGGAGCTCAGAGTTCACTCACTAACGACTCAAATTACGCTGGAGGCATAATAGAAAATGAATATATGTATTTGTATACACCGAGTATTATGTCAAGCGACATTAACAAGGTATGTCATGAGGGAATTGGTCTCATACCCGATATTGAGATGCTCTACAACGACGTAATAGATAATCTCGAAGAGGGTACTGACCTTGTTATGAATCGTGCTATTGAGTACCTTAATAATTTGTAATTCGTTATGTTAATTCAAACTACGAATTAACCAACTACCTTCTAACTATCTCATTATTAGCATAGTTGCTTTGGTGAAAAGAGCCGCAAACTTAGCGAAAATGTACAGCACGTCGGACAAATATCGGACAATTTCAAAGAAAAACCCCTCCAGAAGCGTTCTGGAGGGGTTTTATGAGGTCCGAAGCGGATTCGAACCGCTGTACAAGGTTTTGCAGACCTTTGCCTAACCGCTCGGCCATCGGACCAATGACCTTCTATTGGGGTTTGGATTTTGGAGATTTTTGATTTGTGGTTAATAACTTTTATTATCCGGGTGGTTATAGTGCAGTTTTTGATCTATTTGTGCTCTTCTGCTCCACTCATCTGCTCATCTGCTCCACTCGCCATCTACCCTTCTTCTACTCGTCATCTACTCACGCCTCTCTTCCAACTACCAATTTCCTATTCGAGAGTACAAATATAGTAATTATATTTTATTTTTCGATATATTTTATGGATATTTTTTTAATTATTTTTTACTGTTTTGCCATGATTAAGGAGTAATAATTTGATTAGTAGAAACTTATATATTATCAATAAATACGATCTAATTATTGTCACTGATCGACCTAAGGTGCGTATAACAACAATGTAAGCAAAAGAGCAGCAAAGAGGCGCACAGAGAGCAACAAAAGAAGAGACGCGCCCACGGGGGGGGTGCTTGTTCCCGCCCACCGGAGGCATAAGAGATAATATTTTTCATGAGTCTGCCCTGTGAGAATAGCAAATAAGTAGTGTAAAGCAATTATTGCCATATTTTTAAAAGCGCTCTTGGAGCGATATTTTTCACTATCAAATCTCAATATAGAATAAGAATCTGTTTAAATTTCTCTCATCTAATTTGTTAAGGATCTGTCACTTCACTTTTCTCTTTTTCTACTCGTTACATAGCTATTGCTATGCGCCTCGCACAAAGAAGAGAAAATTAAAGCAACATCTCTCTTAACAATTTTAGCGAGAAAAACTTAAACAGATTCTAACTATATTTTCGATTCAACAGCAAAAAAATCTCATCTCCAATAGTACTCTTAAAAACACATCAATAATTATTTACCCTACTTAAATTTTGCAATCCGGCAACTTTTCTCTATTTTTGTTCAAACTATTAACAATGTGAATTATGGCAGATAAAAACCTCCATGATTTACGTATACTATATCGCAATGAAAATAATTTGTATAGGTCGTAACTACGACGAGCATATTGCCGAGCTCAATGATGGCGGTACGAAGCCTGAGCAACCGCTCTACTTTATGAAACCCGACACTGCGCTTTTGCGCAACAATGATCCATTCTACGTGCCCTCTTTTTCGAACGATGTTCACTACGAGTGTGAGTTGGTGGTGAAGATCAACCGTGTCACAAAGTGCATCGACAAAAAGTTTGCACCGCGATGCTACTCAGAAGTGGGTCTTGGTATTGACTTCACAGCGCGCGACCTGCAAGGCGAAGCCATTCGCAAGGGGCTTCCTTGGGAGCAGTGCAAAGCCTTTGACCACTCGGCAGCACTCTCGCCTACCTTTGTCTCGCTTGAGGAGTTGGGCGGAGATATCAACAACTTGCACTTTGAGATGGAACTCAACGGAGAGAGGCGACAGAGTGGATATACTAAGCAGATGATATTTGATGTTGACCAGATTGTGAGCTATGTATCGCAGTTCGTGACACTTAAGATTGGCGATTTGATCTTCACTGGCACTCCTGTGGGAGTAGGCGCAGTTAAAGCTGGCGACAATATCAAGGCGCGATTGGAGGGTCGAGAGCTGCTCAATTTCGATATAAAATAGGGCTGCTTATGTTACTATTTGATCGATTAGAGTCATTGGGGCTTCGCTTGGTTCTCGCCTCACAGTCACCTCGCCGGCGAGAGTTGATGCAGGGAGCGAACCTCCCTTGTTGCGTTGTATGCTACCATGTCGACGAGAACTACCCACCCGAGTTAGATGCTATTGATGTGCCACGCTACCTTGCCGAACTTAAGGGTAGCCACTACCCTACGGAGCTCACCGAGAGTGAGATACTGATAACAGCAGACACCGTTGTGATCTGCCGTGAAGAGATCTTGGGCAAACCTCGCACCACGGACGAAGCTTGCGAGATGCTCCGCAAGATCTCGGGAGGTGAACACAAAGTTATCACAGGCGTAGCACTACGCTCATCGACTAAAAAGGTGAGCTTCTCGGGCGAGAGCAGAGTGACATTTGCACCCCTCACCGACGAAGAGATAGAGTACTACGTATCGCAATACGCACCTCTCGACAAAGCAGGTTCGTATGGTATTCAGGAGTGGATCGGCTACATCGGAATCGAGAGCATAGAGGGGTCGTTCTACAATGTTATGGGACTCCCAATTCAAAAATTATATCGTGAACTAAATAAATTTATAGGATGAAAAAGATAATATTATCATTTTGTGCAGCGATTATCTCGCTCACGGCGGTAGCAGATGAGGGAATCTGGCTCCCGAGTTTAATCGGAGAGCGCATAGGCGATATGCAGAGCAAAGGTTTTAAGCTCTCTGCCGAGGATATCTACTCAATAAATCAATCCTCGATGAAGGATGGTGTAATGCTCTTTGGTGGTGGGTGTACTGCCGAGATCATATCGGATCAGGGTTTGGTTCTCACCAACCACCACTGTGGATATGGTGCTATTCAGAGCCACTCCACAGTGGAGCACGACTACCTTACGGATGGTTTCAGCGCCAAAACGATGGAGGAGGAGCTCCCCAACCCTTCGCTCAACGTCCGTTTCTTGGTGCGAATGGAGGATGTAACAGCCCAAGTGGAGGCTGGCGAGACTCCCAAAGAGATCGCCAAGGCAGCTACGCAGCAGGGGCGCTATCGCTGCTCGGTGGAACCTCTCTACTACGCTAACCAGTGGTTCCTTTTTGTCTATGAGCAGTTCGACGACGTTCGTCTTGTGGCGGCTCCACCCTCATCAATTGGTAAATTTGGTGGCGATACCGACAATTGGATGTGGCCACGCCACACGGGAGACTTCTCCGTATTTAGAATCTACGCCAATGAGAAGAATGAGCCCGCTGCATACTCCGCAGAGAACGTTCCCTACACCCCTAAGCATCACTTCAAGATCTCGACAAAGGGTGTTGAGGAGGGTGATTTCACCATGATCTATGGCTTTCCTGGAACCACTCAACAATATATCACCTCCGACGCTGTGGAGTATATCGAGAGAGTTTCAGATCCTATGAAGATCGATTTGCGCACACGTCGCCTCGACATTATCTCGGCTGCTCAGGCGCTCGATCCTGCCGTAAGAATCAAATATGCCTCGAAGCACGCCAGCATAGCCAACTCGTGGAAGAAGTGGCAGGGCGAAGCATTGGGTCTAAAACGCCTCAAGACAATAGAAAAGAAGAGGGCATATGAGCAGGAGTTTACAACATGGGCAGCATCTCACCCCCAATATAGCTCACTCCTTGACTCTATGAGTGCCGCCTACAAAGCCTCAATACCAGCATACTACAACTACGAACTCTGCATAGAGTCGGTTCGAGCAATTGAGCTCGGTGGGGCCCTCCTGCGTCTAAGCTATCCGCTCAATGAGGAGCGCATGAAACTCTTTTTCAAGGATTACGAGGAGTCAATAGATCGTGACGTAGCTGTAGCGATGTTGGAAGAGCTTGAAGCTCGCATGGAGAGCCTCCCAGAAGAGTACCTCACCCTGCGCAAGAGTCACGGCACAATAGAGCAATATGTAGATTACATCTTCGATAATTCGTCCCTCACCTCATTCGAGAAACTTGCAAGTGTTGCAACCTCTCAGGAGGCTGTCGACAAGCTCAAAAGTGACGAACCTATTGCACAACTTCGAGAGATCTTCGCTCCATATACCGCAACCCCCTTAGGTCGCAACCTTAGCGATATGGCGGCGATATCGAAGTGGTATGCTCCCTACCTCAAAGCCCTGCGCGAGTTTGATCTGGAGCGCTCCTTCTTTCCCGATGCCAACCTTACGTTGCGTGTAGCATATGGCACAGTTGGTGGCTACATCTATCGCGATGGCGAGTACCACAAACACCTAACTACAATAGATGGAATTATCGCTAAGGATAATCCCGATATCTACGACTACGATATTCCACAATCGTTGCGAGATCTCTACGCCACAGCCGATTACGGGCGTTGGGGAGTCGAGATTGATGGTCGCAAGAGCGTGCCAGTCTGCTTCTTGGCAAATAATCAAACTACGGGTGGTAACTCAGGTTCACCTATTATCAATGCCAATGGAGAACTTGTAGGTCTAAACTTTGACCGCACGTGGATCTCGACGATGAGCGATATCGCATTTGATCCTACATTTTGTCGCAATATCTCGGTAGATATTCGATATGTGCTCTTTGTATTGGAGGAGATCCTCGACGCCAAGCATCTGGTAGGCGAGATGGAACTTGTGGAGTAGCACGATATAAAGAAATGATAAAGACCAAGGAGTTGTGTAAATCTTTTTTTGCGCAACTCCTTGGTCTTTACAATTTTATAGATATAACCACTAAGCCCAAAGCGCAATGGTACGCACCCGCGGAGGTGCTATCCCCGCCCGCCGGAGGCAGTAAGAAGCGCACAGAAAGCAACCCAACCAAAGCGTAATAATACGCACCCGCGGAGGTGCTTGTCGCCGCCCGCCGGAGGCAGTAAGAGATAATATTTTCATGCATTTGCCCTAAATTAATTAGCAGTTGTCTGATGATATTGAAATATATTTTATATCTTTGTGACATATGATTAATTATCAGCAACCTATAACCAAACATTCAAACTTAAGAAGCCTATGAAAAAATCTCTTCAATTAGCAGCACTGTTTATTTTGAGCGTGGCTACATGTTTTGCTCAACCCGACACCTTGAGGGTCTCCACAGCAGATACGAAGGAGAATTGGCTCTATCTTGGTGATAGAGAATCCTCACCGCAACCAATTCGTTTTGTAGAGATTGGCTGCGATGTAGCCGTTATTGGCGGTGGGATGTCGGGTATTAGTGCCGCTGTTGCTGCGGCGCGTCAAGGCGCTAATGTCCTTTTGATTCAAGATCGCCCTGTGTTGGGTGGTAACGCCTCAAGCGAGATCCGTATGACTGTCAATGGAGCCCCCTTTGAGCGCGAAACGGGTATTATCGAGGAGTTACTTATCGAAAATCTGGAGCAGAACCCACAACACTCGCTCCACGTGTGGGATCATATTCTTTATAACTATGTAGTGAAACATCCCAATATTACTTTGGCTCTTAACACCTCGGCACAGAGTGTGGAGATGGATGGAGACAAGATTGTAGCTGTTAATTGCCACCAACTGACAACCGAAAGCACGGTGAGAGTAGTAGCTCCAATCTTTGTTGATTGTACCGGAGATGGTTTCTTGGGTGCCAAGGCTGGTGCCGAGTATCGCACAGGTCGAGAGGGTAAAGCAGAATTTGGCGAGCAATTCGCTCCCGACAATGCCGATGGTTGGGTCATGGGAGAGACAATTATGATGATGACCAAGGATATGGGGCGACCTGCTCCGTTTATTGCTCCTTCATATGCAATACCTTACAATGGTAGCGACGACAAACATCGACAAATAAGACAGCTCAAAGAGGGGTATTGGTGGGTTGAACTTGGTAGCAACTACGATGTTATCGCCGACAGAGAGAAGAACCGCCACGATCTTATGGCACGTTTCTATGGTGTGTGGGACTATATTAAAAACTCGGGAGAGTTCCCCGAAGCCGAAAATATTGCTCTCGACTGGGTTGGCTCCCTTCCTGGTCGTCGCGAGTCACGCCGATTGATGGGTGACTACATCTTGAGCGACGTCGACCTATTGAGTCACAAGCACTTTGATGATGCTGTCGCTTATGGTGGCTGGTCGCTTGACGAACATTGTGAGGGTGGTATCCTATCACTTCATAAGCCAGCAAGCTATTTCCACGCGCGTTTCAAAAAATATTATGAGATTCCCTACCGCTCGTTATACTCTCGCAATATTGAGAACCTCTATATGGCTGGGCGCTGCGCAAGCGTGTCGCATGTAGCTCTCTCATCGACTCGAATAATTGGCACCTGCTCGATGATGGGTCAAGCGGTGGGCGTTGCTGCCGCTATGTGTTGCGAAAAGGGAGTCAACCCACGCGATATCTACGATTCACATATCGACGAGTTGCAGGAGCGTATGTTGCGTCAAGATTACTTTATCCCAAACCGCCCCGCACAGGATCCCGAGAACTTGGTTAAGAGCGCCCACTCAATCAGCGCCTCATCAACTGCATCGGGAGATGTGAAGAATCTACTCGACGGTGTATCACGCCCAGTAGAGGGGCTCCAAACTCATTGGGAGTCGGAGGGCGCCACAGCTGAGCTTGATATCAAGTGGCGTAAGGCTGTCGAGATCTCCTCGGTGGAGTTCAAGTTCGATACCGACCTCAGCCAACCAATCATGATGCACAAAAATGAGGATCGCAATGCTCTCCAGATTCAGCAGGTACCCCTTGAACTGGTAAAGAGCTTATCGATTGAGGCAAAAGTAGATGGCACGTGGCAAGAGGTTGCTCGCGTGGAGGATAACATCACCCGTTACCTTGCAGTCAAGATTGAACCAACAAAGACAAAGGAGCTTCGTGTAAACCTTCTCGAAACCCATGGAGCAGAGAGCATCAAGATTTTTGAATTGCGCTGCTATTAATTTCGATTAAGACAAAAGAGTTATATACTCCCGCTACGTGGGTGAAAATTGCAATCTTTATTGCATATATCCACCGCATTAACTTAGATCTAACAACATACTAACAATAACCCCATAAAATTATGAAAAATTCTACATTAACTGCGATGCTGCTTCTTGCAGCAACTACATTGGCATCTTGCAGCGGTGCTAAAAGTGAATCTATATATGGGCTCACACCTCACAACTCACAGGATGTTTTTATCTTGGATGATATCTTTACAAGTGAGTTTAACACGGGACTGGAGAATGACAACCTCTTTATCAACAATGGTCGTCAAGGCGTCTGGACGCTTAATCCAGACAATGTGACTGTTGAGGATGGAGTGTTAAATCTTACAGCTAAGCACGATCCTCGTGAGTTTAATGAACGCCAATACTATTTCTCGTCGGGCATGGTGCGCTCTAAGGGTACAACAACATATGGTTACTTTGAGGCTCGTATCAAAGGAGCAGATCTTTGGCCGGGTGTCTGCCCTGCTTTTTGGCTCACTACAGAGGGTAACTTTAGCAATGCCGAGGCAATAAAGGGAAAGCCAGAGAATACAATTACATATTCTGAGATAGATATAGTTGAGATTCAACAAGTGGCAAGGGATAAGCGTATTATGGCTTGTAATATCCACACAGGAGCCGTGATGCGCAACAAGGATGGAGAGTTATATGCTCAATCTCTTTTGGCTGGTCGTATTCCTACAATTGGCAAAAATGAGTTCTTGGTAGATTGGGATGCGGAGGATGACTACCATATATATGCATGTGAAAATCGACCCGATTCTGTTCTCTTCTATATCGATAACGAACTTGTTGCTGCACGCCCCAATTACTATTGGCACTTGCCAATGTGCATGAAAGTATCGGTAGGTATTCGTACCCCATTCGAAGCATATGAGGGTTGGAGCCGTTACCCAGTTGCAGCAACTGCCGAAGAGGCTGCCGAGGCAGGATTCCCAACAACTATGTATGTCGACTATATTCGTAGCTATACTCGTGACTACTCAGCATTCAAATCAAACCAAAAGTTATTTGATGCCGAAGAGGCGCAATTCTCATTGTAAGAAGAGTTGGGGAGGTATATCTGTGTTAACCTACGGTTGCCACCACCACTTCAGCGAGGTTCACCTCGATTTGGGTTTAAATGCCATAGGCATTTAAAAATTATAAATATTAAGGAGTTGTGCAAATTTATTTGCGGCAACTCCTTAATCTTTATAATCTTAGAGATGCAATCTCGAAGCCCAAAGCGCAAAGGTACGCACCCGCGGGGGTGCTATCCCCGCCCGCCGGAGGCAGTCCGAAACGCACAGAAAGAAGCAAGCACCAGAGCGGAGGCAGTCCACATATTTTATTAGAAAGGATATCCCACTCCAAAGTTAAGTGAGGTATGATCCCAACCGAACTTGGTTATCCAGCGTTCTCCTTCGGGTAGATTAGGGTTATGAAGTTGCACGCCCCAATCGAGGCGAAGCACGGCAAATGTTATATCGAGTCGCAATCCAAAGCCGGTATTAAATCCCAGTTGTTTATAGAAGGAGTCAAAGTGAAAGATGCCGTCGGGGTCGTCATACGAATTTTTGTTCATATACCATACATTACCCAGGTCGAAGAATGTAGCACCGTGGATATTACCCCAAAGAGGGAAGCGCAGTTCGAGATTTGCTTCGAGTCGTATATCACCCACTTTATTGGGGTAGTCGTCGCTACTATCAGCTGTTGGGTCTGCATACTCTTCGAGCAGTGTTGAGCCGGGTCCCAGTGTGCGTGGGGACCAGCCTCGCATGCTGTTGCTACCTCCCGTGTAGAACAACCTATCGAAGGGCAACGAAAGGGAGTTACCATAGGCAAATCCCACTCCAGAGTACCAGCGAGCCGCTATTGCCGTCACCTCACCCAACATTATCTTGCGACTCACGTTGATGTCGGTGCGTAGGTATTGGGCATAGGGGATCCCCAAAATATTGTAGGTGCCTTTATCGCTTGGTGTTGCAAGCCACTTCGAGAAGAGACCGATAAGGTTTCCTGAGCTCTCGAAGTTATAGCGGAACATGGTGGCATTGCTACCAACTTTGCTCAATTGGTTGTTGTAGACATAGCTAAAGGAGAGACCAGCCAGGAGTTGAGTCTCGAAGCTCATCTCCAGATAGTCGTTGTTGAGGCTCTCATAGAAATCTTGGTCGAGATCCTCCATTCGAATTAAGTTGATGTCGATAGGTCTCACCGTGTAGCTTGAGTTGCCGTTTGTGCGCCAAGCATAATCCCACGAGGCGCCCATAAGGGTTCGCGTATAGTAGGGACGATCTTGATAGTTTACCGAGAGATCTAAATTGGTTCGTGGCTGTACCACTTGAGGAAATTTCGATATCAGCTCGGGCAAGATAAAGCGAGGGAATGACAAACCTGTAGAGACACCCAGCTCGGTAGCCTTACGCTTTTCGACATTTTGAGACTTCATATACTCGTAACCTGTAGTTAGAGCTATGTTGAACGCCTCGGCGCCACGAAATATATTTCGGTTTTGATAACCCACAGTTGCCGAGAGTCCATAGAAACTTGAGGTGGTGCTGCCTTCAGCCTCCAACTTGATACTTTGGGTAAGGGCTGGTGTGCATAGAATGTTACATGTGAGGTGATTGACCGGCGATGAGGTGATTAGAGTTGTGTCGACACCTCTTCGTGAGGTGCGAAATGTGGAATCAATGATAGGATCCTCGGCTGCACTCTCGGTAAACATAACCTTAGCGCTCTTGAAGTAACCTATCGAGATAAGGTTTTTGTAGGTCTCCTCGACAAGTGACGAGTTGTAGTAACTGTTGGGATATATTGGCACTGCTTGACGCAATACATTGCTACGCACATTGGCGCGCTCGCCCTCGTAGACAACATTGAGTCCATGATAGTTAGTTGTATCTATCTTGCTAAGGTATGCCGTGTCGGTCATCACAATTGTAGGGTCGAAATTAGGTGCAATATTGACATTGTTGACCCTATATCGTGTATGATTCTCGATTATCGCCTCTCCCTGTTCATTGTAGCCGGCAAGATATGGTTTGATGATCGTAGTTAGCACTACGCTTCTATTCTCTGCCAAGGTGTCTGCCAAGAAGGCTACGCTATTTGTGGTAAAGTTGAAGTAACCGCGTTGGCGTAGATTATTGGCAATTCGCTCACGCTCACGGTCGAGGGTTGTTGCATTGAATGGCGAACCTACTCTGATGAGCGACGTTGCAGTATCGCGAAGTATTATAGGCTCAACGAGTGTATCCTGGAAAAGATAGTCGTGACTTGTGATAATATATGGCAACTTCTGCTCAACTCTATAGGTGACATATGCCCGTTTCTTGCGCCTTGTGGTATCGACCTCAGAAGATGATTCAGAGGAGTAGTAGCCTTGGGAGTTCATATAAATCTTGAGATTCTCCGCACCCTTCTCTGTCAAGTTATTATTGTAGTAGATAGGTGCTTGTCCCACTTTGCGCTTAAAGCGGTTCCAGCTATTATCCTTCTCGGGGTTGGCTAAGTTGTATGCCCAGACATAGAAGTTGGTGCCAAGGAGCCGTTTGTTGGGACTTTGGCGGATGTAGCTCTCTAACACCCAGGCTGGTATACGCTCCTCCTTGGGGGTTGTGTTGTCCGCCACCACCTTAACACGTTTCAAAAAATAGGAGTCTTGAGGGGTGTTGCGTACCGCACCACAAGCCAACGCTGCGATGAGTATACCAAGGTAGAGTGTGTAGCGAATTAGAGAGCGCATCATTGTGTATCTATTCGTGATTGAAAAAGCCTTGCTTTTTGAGAAGTTCGAAATAACTCTTCGAGAAGGTTAAATTGTCATTTGCCGTGTAGCGTCTCTGTGTGAAGATCAGTGCCAGGTTTGAGAGAGCATTCTCCTCCAACAGTTCAGCAGTCTGGGCAGATGCCTCACGCTCAGCCCACAATGCCTCGATATCTTGAGGTGTGTAGTTGTTGTACTTTTCGAAGTGTACCACCGCCTCAAGTGGTAATCTATCGGTAAGGGGTGGGTTCTCGGCAGGGTAGCCCAAAACGACCGTTGTTACAGGGATAACCCCTTGGGGTAGCTCCAAAAGCTCTATTATTGCCTCGGCGGTGTAGAGCGTGGTTCCCAAGACACAAGCTCCGAGCGAAGCTGCCTCAGCCTCTAAGATTAGATTCTGAGCCGCCATAAGTGCATCAATGGCACCATTGAGGAACCATATAAAGTTATCGTATCGAGGCTCTGCATCGCGTAATTTGCACCACTCACTAAAACGGTGCACATCAGCACATATTGTCACCACACAGGGCGCATTCATACGTTCCACCTGTCCAAAGTGTAGTGGCGAGATGCGTGCAATCATCTCAGGATCTTGAGTTACCACCAAGCTGTAATTCTGCATGTTGCCACAGGTTGATGCACGTGAGGCAGCTGTAAGGATTTCACGTAGCAGACTCTCCTCGACTGCTTTGCTCTCAAATAAACGTATTGAGCGGTGCTCTTCTATCTCTTTAATCATCTCTACTATTTTTCGGTTGTTATTGATTCTAAAAATTTATCCCATGCCGCGCGCTCAGCCACTATTGGTTCAGAGCTGAGCAGCTCACCCTGTTCACTCACCTCACCCCGGGAGTCGAACGATGCATTTCCCTTAAGGCAGGTCGAGAAGCCCCCCGACTCCAATATCGAGGTGGTGCAGTAGACCATTCCCCCACGGTTGCGAACCTCAACGGGGAGCCCCTCACGGCAGACTCCAAGCATCACCGAGGCGGTACATGAGGCTGTCATTGCCGTGCCGCACGATGGGGTGAGACCTACCCCACGTTCATAGGTTGCCACAAAGATCTTTTGGGCATATTCATACTTCATCATGCTGACATTCACTCCATTAGGGAATATAGATTTGAGACTCTTCACCCTCTCACCAATTCGCGCAAGATGTTCCAAGTCAATATGATCACAGAACGCCACAATGTGTGGATTGCCCAAATTAAGGTATGTAAAATAGAGTTTCGTGTCGAGCGCCTCAATTCTTTTACCTACAAAACGGGTGTCGCACAGCGTAAAGTCGACACTGTGGGTGCGGATAGGGATCTCGACACTGTAGGTCGCTACTCCATCTGAGATCTCCTCTTCGCGCTTGATGTGGAAGTCATTACCACCTGAGCTCATTGTAAAATCTCCCGAGTGGAGATACTCACTATCGACTAAACGAGCTACGCAACGAATGCCGTTGCCACACATCTCAGCCTCGGAACCATCGGTGTTGAACATTCTCATAACAAAGTGAGCATCTTGCTCTCTCTTAACTGCAAAAAGCACGCCATCACAGTGGATATTTTGGCATACCTTTTGCACAAAATCTGCGTTGATGAATGGTTCTAAATCCTCATGGATAGCATCGAACATAACAAATTTATTGCTCGAACCATGGCATAGTATATATTTTATTTTTTTCATAATTCAAAATTCTCATCAAAAATATATATAAATCGCTGTATCCGCAAATTTTTTTGGAATAAGTGATTGATATTTGAAAAAAATTCTATAAAATTGCAACTTGAAAAGATTGTAATACCGATAAAAATTAAACACTAAACACTTCTATTTTCAAAAATGAAAGCTGTAAAGAGCACCCGTTTTAACGAAGATCAGTTTGCGGGCGACACGCAAAAGCGCGGTACAAAACTTACGCCAAACAAAAAAAGTGGCAAAGAGAGACATCATCTCTACCAAAGTCTCGAAGTTGATGACGAAGATCAAGATGATGAGTACTTTACTCAACCACGAGAGTCAATACTTGACTACATGGACGATACGGACAAAGAAGATTTTGACGATGAAGAAGAAGATTAAATGATAGATAAATTTATAATGGCGGGCACCACTCCCCTCCACCTTTGCGACTCCGAAAAAGGGGAGCGCTGTATAGTGCTTCTCCACGGATACCTCGAATCAATGCTGGTTTGGGATGATTTTATACCACTTCTCTACCACGATTTTAGGGTGATTACAGTGGATTTGCCTGGTCATGGCATCTCGATGGTAGAGGCACCATGCCACACCATGGAGTACTTAGCTCAAACTATCAATGCAGCACTCGAAGCACTGGGCATTGAACGCTGTACGATGGTCGGACACTCAATGGGTGGGTATGTCGCATTGGCTTTTTGTCAACTATTTCCTCATAAGCTCGACGCTGTGGTGCTTCTAAGCTCAACGCCCAATGCTGATAGTGAGGAGAAGTTAGCAAATCGCGAACGCGAAATAAAACTCGTAGCAGCAGGCAAAAAGGAGGCTCTGGCAGCGGTAGCTCCCGCGGCAGGATTTGCCGAGGAGAATAGACATCGGTTGGCTCCTTATATTGATGACCTGCGCGATCAGGTGATGATAACGGAGGATGATGGCATAATCGCCCTGCTGAGAGGAATTTCTCAACGCAAAGATCAAAACCAAATGCTCCGGGAATCTACTGTCGCTCAACTGTTTATCTTTGGCACTAAGGATAACTACATCCCTCGCGAAGCAGCAGATCAAATAATGATGAACAACCCACAAGCTAAAGCTCTATGGCTCGAAAAATCAGGACATATGGGCTTTATCGAAGAACGCGAAAAATGCGCTAAAGGTATCATCGACTTTATCTCAACCCAAGGGTAAACGCACGAAAAATATTATTTCTTACTGCCTACGGCGGGCGGAGATAGCACCTCCGCGGGTGCATACCTTCTTGCGCTTTGGGCTTAGAGATTACATCTCTAAGATTATAAAGATCAAAGAGTTGCTGCAAATAAATTTGCACAATTCCTTAATCTTTATAATTTTTAAATGCCTACGGCATTTAAACCCAAATCGAAGTGAACCTCGCTGATGTGGTGGTGGCAACCGAAGGTTGACACAGAGATATCTATTATGAGGAGCGTTGAAAGTTCACTTTCAAAAGCTCGTCAGAATAGAGATCTCGCTTGGGGCAAAGCCCCACCACATCAGTGCAACAAAAGAGTCAAAAACAAAGTTTTTGGATCCAAGCTTAGCTTGGTGCCGCGCGGCACGAGCGCGATAAGCAGCTTTTTCATGCATTTGCCGCCTGCCTACCGAGGTCATTAATTTTGATTTATCGAAATTAATAGTTATTTTTGTGAAATTAGATAATTTGACCTATGACAATTTCAGAGAAAAGTATAGCTGCACTTGGGGAGTTACTCGCAACTTCGCAGCAACAGAATGTAGTAATTGTATCGCATACCAATCCTGATGGGGATGCTATAGGCTCCTCACTTTCGTGGGCACGCGTGCTTCGCAAGGTTGGTCACAAGGTCAGCTGTGTGGTTCCCAACAAGTATCCCTACTTCCTCAATTGGATGGAGGGCATTGAGGAGTTGATAATATATAAGGAGGATGCTGCAAAAGTATCAAGTGTGGTCGATGCAGCGGATATAATCTTCTGCCTTGACTTCAATGCACTTTCACGTTTGGAGGGTCTAAGCGATGTGATAGGGGCAAACACCAAAGCCAAAAGGGTGCTTATAGATCACCACCTTGAGCCTGAAGCGGGCTACGACATTCTCTTCTCACACCCCGACTCATCGAGTACCTGCTTTGTGGTATACTCAATTGTTGAGAAGATGTGGAACCTGAATCTTATCGACAAGAGCATTGGCGAACTTCTCTATGTCGGCATGATGACCGACACAGGTAATTTCTCATTCTCACACCTCACTCCCGACCTCTATCGAGCGCTGGCAGTATTAGTCGAAAAGGGCATTAACATCCAAAGTATCAACTCTCAGGTCTACAACTCATTTAGTGAGGATCGCGCCCGTCTCTTTGGCTACGCTATCGACCGCAAGATGGCAATTATCAAGAAAGGTACTGTAGCCTATATGTCACTTACAGAGCGTGAAATGCGTCGCTTCAACTTCCAACAGGGTGATAGTGAGGGTTTTGTAAACTACCCCCTCTCCATCCAGAAGATGAAGATGTCGGTGATATTTATTGAACATCGCAAATTCATACGTATCTCATTCCGCTCGCGACCACATATCGATGTTAACCAATTTGCTCGCAGATACTTCGATGGTGGAGGTCACAAAAATGCAGCTGGCGGCAAATCATATCGCACAATGGAACAGACCATAGCTCACTTCTTAACCTCAATCAACGAGTTTGAACGCGAAGGTGGGCTCGATGACCAAACAACGTAGCGCTGGTCGTTCTTGCTTCTTGATGTGCGCTTGCTTTCTGTGCGCTTGTTTGCTTGCGGTTGCTTTCTGTGCGCTTCGGACTGCCTCCGCTCTGGCGCTTGCTTCTTGCTGTGCGCTTCGGACTGCCTCCGGCGGGCGGGGATAGCACCCCCGCGGGTGCGTATAATTGCGCTTTGGGCTTAGAGATTGCATCTATAAGATTATAAAGATCAAAGAGTTGCCGCAAATAAATTTGCACAACTCTCTGATCTTTATAATTTTTAAATGCCTTTGGCATTTAAACCCAAATCGAGGTGAATCTCGCTGATGTGGTGGTGGCAACCGGAGGTTGACACAGAGATATCTACTCTGAGGAGCGTTGAAAATTCATTTTCAAAAGCTCCTCAGAGTAGATGTCTCGTTAGGGGGCAAAGCCCCCCACCACATCAGCGCAACACAAAAGTCAAAAACGAAGTTTTTGGATCCAAGCTTAGCTTGGTGCCGCGCGGCATGAGCGCGATAAGCAAGCTACCCCAAGCATCAACCCCAAGCATCAACCCCAAGCGAAGCCCCCACCACATCAGTGCAACAAAAAAAGTCAAATACGCAAAAAAAAAGACCCGCAAGAGTTGCCTCTGCGAGTCTTAGTAATATTTTCTGTTTGCTATAAGTGCTTATTCAGCTGCTGTAACAGACAATTTGATAGTTGCTTTAACCTCACGGTGGATTTTAGCTACAGCCTCGTACTCACCTACAGTTTTGATAGCATCTACAGAGATAGCCTTGCGGTCGATCTCAACACCTTTAGCTGCAAGAGCCTCAGCGATGTCAGCAGAAGTGATAGTACCAAACAATTTACCCTCCTCAGCCTTAGCGCTGATTGAGATTGGTAGGTTAGCGATCTTCTCTGCCAATGTTTGAGCGTCAGCCAAGATCTTAGCGTCTTTGTGTGCACGTTGACGAAGGTTCTCTGCCAATACTTTCTTTGCAGAAAGAGTTGCTGATTTTGCGAAACCCTGAGGGATCAAATAGTTGTTTGCGTAACCAGGCTTTACATCAACGATGTCGTTAGCGTAGCCCAAGTTCTCGATATCTTTGATAAGAATAATCTCCATTACTTTTCCTCCTCTTTATTATTTCATACAATCGGTTACGAACGGAAGTATCGCAAGGTGGCGAGCACGCTTAACAGCTTGAGCTACCTTCTTTTGGAACTTCTGTGAAGTACCAGTCAAACGACGAGGTAGAATCTTACCTTGCTCGTTAAGGAACTTCTTAAGGAACTCTCCGTCCTTATAATCTACGTACTTGATGCCGAGTTTCTTGAAACGACAGTACTTCTTTTTCTTTACATCTACAGATACTGGGTTGAGGTATCTGATCTCAGATTGTGGTCTGTTATCTGCCATGGTTTACTCCTCCTGTTTGTTAGAAAGTTTAGCACGACGACGCTCAGAGTACTCTACAGCGTATTTGTCTTGCTTGAATGTTAGGAAACGGATGATACGCTCATCACGACGGTATTGAGTCTCAAGAGTGTCGATGATAGAACCCTCGCCAGTGAACTCAATAAAGAAGTAGAATCCGGTAGTCTTCTTTTGAATAGGGTAAGCAAGCTTTTTCAAGCCCCAGTTCTCTCTATTCACAATCTGACCGCCGTTCTCGGTGATAACACCTTGGAATTTGTCAGCAACCTCTTGCACCTGTGACTCAGACAAGACTGGAGTGACAATGAAAACGGTTTCGTAATTGTTCATAATTATTTTGTAATTAATTAGTTAAGCCCCCGCACCTAACTTTTAGGCACCAGAGCGACTGCAAAGGTAGTAATTATTTGTAACTCTGCAAAATATAAGTACGTTTTTTTTGATATTGAATCTTTTTGTCAGGGCAAACACACGAAAAAAACTGCTTATCGTGCTCCTACCGCCCGCCGGAGGCATAAGAAATAATATTTTTCATACGTTTGCCCCGATCTTTTTGTGAGTTTAGTTTCATATTCCTTTTTTTTTACCTAAGTTTGTCACCTGATATATATATTATTTCTACTTATGAGTCAACTAAAAAAACTTTTTATATATCGTAAAAAGCTACTTATGCCCTATGTGTTGCGTCTGCTGCGGTGGCTCGATGTTGCATGCTACGTCACATCGCTTCTCTTTATCGTTGCACTGGTATATGAGCATGGTTTTCGCATCTCGTTCGAGGAGCAGCAGATGATTCACCAAGTCTACGACTTCACCTGGTTGATATTTGTTGTAAGTGCTATTGCCAATATGCTTCTCAACTTTGAACAGACGCGGCACAGGTGGAAAAATATAACCTGGGTGGTGACAATGGTTCTCCTGCTCACGCTGATCCCTCACCTCTTTGCATTGCCTCTCACCTCGCCTCTGTTGGGTGCGGTGTGGCGGCTCTTCAACTCTCACCTGCTCTCGATAATACTTCTTGTGTTGCTCTCGCTGCTGCAACTCTCCAATGGAGTGGTGCTGCTGCTCAACCGTAAAGTCAATCCTTCGTTTATCCTCTCGGCAAGTTTCTTGATCTTTATATTGATAGGTACTGCAATGTTGATGTTGCCACGAGCGACAATCGACGGCATTTCGCTTATCGATGCACTATTTATGTCGACCAGTGCCATCTGTGTGACGGGTCTCGCCACAGTAGATGTCTCTGCGACATTCACCCCAATGGGTATAATGTTTATCTTGATATTGATCCAAGTAGGTGGTTTGGGTGTGATGACTCTTACAAGTTTCTTTGCAATATCATTTATGGGTAACTCTTCACTCTTCAACCAGGTGATGGTGAGCGACATGGTGAGCTCCAAGTCGTTAGGTTCGCTCTTTTCGACATTGATCTACATATTGGGCTTTACCTTTATCATCGAGAGTGTGGGGGCTCTAATAATATTTTTAGATATCCACGGCACGCTTGGCATGACACTCAACGAGGAGATTGGATTTGCTGTTTTTCACTCCATATCAGCATTCTGCAACGCTGGATTCTCAACCATGAGCGCCAACCTTGGCGATCAAATGTTGATGAGTGGTCACAATCCATTCTACATGGTCATCACGCTTCTTATAATCTTGGGCGGTATAGGGTTCCCCATCTTGGTGAATCTCTACGAGACCCTCAAATATAGAACTCAGGATCTCTATGAGCGTTACATTAAACATAACCAGCGCGTTACGCGTCGCATTCATCTCTACGACATCAACACTCGTATAGTGATTATGATGACTCTTGTGCTGCTGGGTGTAGGAACGGTGAGCATCGCTATTTTGGAGTGGAACAACGGCTTTGCGGCAATGCCTACGCTCGATAAAATAGTTCACTCATTTTTCAATGCGGCATGTCCTCGCACAGCTGGTTTTTCATCGGTTGCCATCTCCTCATTTTCGATGCAGACGATACTTATAATGATTGCAATGATGGTCATAGGAGGTGGTACACAGTCGACAGCAGGAGGTATTAAAGTAAATGTTTTTGCAGTTATCATGCTCAACGTCAAGGCTATCCTCTATGGTCGCGACCGCGTTACACTCTTCAACCGCGAACTCTCACAAGACTCCGTGCGACGCTCCAACAGCACCCTGGTGCTCTATATTCTTTTTGTCTCGATTGCGATATTTATACTAACTATCTTTGAGCCCGATGTCCCCTTTATCGCACTGCTCTTCGAGTCCATATCGGCACTCAGTACCGTGGGCTCAAGCTTGGATCTGACCACAACATTGGGTAGCGACAGCAAGTTGGTGATCGTGGCACTCATGTTTATTGGTCGAGTAGGAGTGCTTACTATCACCTCAAGTCTTATCAAACAGCGCAAATTAATAAAGTACAAGTATCCAAGTGGTAATATAATAATCAACTAACTCAATTTATGAAGTGTATAATTATAGGATTAGGCAACTACGGTAGTGTATTGGCCGAGGAGCTAACAATATTGGGTCACGAAGTGATCGGAGTCGATGAGAACGAGAGCAAGGTAGATCTCATCAAGGAGAAGATCGCAACATCGTTTGTGATTGATGCCACCGACGAGCAGGCACTTAGCATACTTCCACTAAAGGTGGTTGATGTAGTTATTGTTGCCATAGGCGAGAACTTCGGTGCCTCGGTAAGGGTGGTGGCACTACTCAAGAAGTACAAGGTACAACAGATCTATGCGCGTGCCGTTGATGAGGTTCATCGCGCAGTTTTGGA
The DNA here is from genome assembly GCA_044433965.1 of Rikenellaceae bacterium. Taxonomy (GTDB): domain Bacteria; phylum Bacteroidota; class Bacteroidia; order Bacteroidales; family Rikenellaceae; genus Alistipes. The sequence goes on from JAWXTF010000021.1 coordinate 20,710, forward strand.
GGCGTTTAACCTCGACAGGATCCTCTTTCCCGAGAAGGATGCTGCCCGTAGCCTGGTGCAGCTGCTCGACCTTAAGGTCAATGTCGAATCGTTCCAGGTCGACAAAGAACACTATGTAGTAAAGTTTAAATTGCCTTCGCAGTTTGTAGGCTACAAGGTGCGCGATATATCTCTTGAGTCGGTATTTGGACTCAAGATAATCTCACTTATCAAGGGTAAAACTACCCACAATGCCTTGGGAATCTCAATCATGGAGAGTAAAGTGACAAACGACTTTGACGAAAACTATAAACTCGAACAGAGCGATGAGCTGGTTTGCTATGGACTCTACAAAGATTTTATGTCGTTCTGGAAATCAATATAAAACCCCAGTGGAGCTTTTGCCAACCTATGTTGACTCAGAACAAATATTGTCCTTCACTGCTTACAGCGCTTGCTTGCTTCTTTCTGTGCGCTTTTTTCTTGGCTGATTCTTTCTGTGCGCTTCGGTTGCGTTGTTTTCTGTGCGCTTGGGACTGCCTCCGGCGGGCGGAGATAGCACCTCCGCGGGTGCGTACCTTTGCGCTTTGGGCTTAGAGATTGCATCTCTAAGATTATAAAGATCAAAGTGTTGCCGCAAATAAATTTGCACAACTCCTCGATCTTTATAATTTTTAAATGCCTGTGGCATTTAAACCCAAATCGAGGTGAACCTCGCTGATGTGGTGGTGGCAACCGTAGGTTGACACAGAGAGATCTACTATGAGGAGTGTTGAAAGTTCACTTTCATAAGCCCCTCATAGTAGATCTCTCGCCGGGGGCAAAGCTCCCACCACATCAGCGCAATACAAAAGTCAAAAACGACAGTTTTTGGATCCAAGCTTAGCTTGGTGCCGCGCGGCATGAGCGAAATAAGCAAGCAAACCCCAAGCAAGCAACCCCAAGTATCAACCCAACGGGGAGTGTATTTTTGTGTTGTTTGGCACAACTGCTACTCTCGTTTTTTGCGTATATCACCATCTTTAGCGAGCCCGCCTACAGATGTTTCGCGGTATAGGCTTGGGAGATCTTGACCAGTTATTTTCATCACCTCCACAACTCGATCATAGCTCACCATATGTTTACCATCGGAGAATGTAGCATAAATATTTGAGTCCAGTGCACGTGCGGCAGCAACCGCATTGCGTTCAATGCAAGGCACCTGCACCAGACCACATACAGGGTCACACGTCAAACCAAGGTGGTGTTCAAGAGCCATCTCGGCAGCATATTCGATTTGGGCGAGGGTACCTCCAAATAGTTGGCACGAGGCAGCCGCAGCCATTGCGCATGCCACTCCCACCTCACCTTGGCACCCCACCTCGGCGCCAGAGATTGAGGCATTAGCCTTTGCGACGTTTCCAAACAGGGCTGCTGTAGCAAGAGCCTGAAGTATTCGCACCTCGCGGAACTCTTTGCCGACATAGAGGTGGTAGAGCACTGCGGGCAACACCCCGCAAGAGCCACATGTTGGAGCGGTCACAATGTCGCCACCAGCAGCATTCTCCTCAGATACAGCCAAAGCATAAGCATATAGATTTCCGCGGGAGTTGAGTGGTCCATTGTAGCTTTTTGCCTTGATGTAGTAGCTTGCAGCCTTGCGGCGCACACCCAAACCTCCGGGCAACACACCCTCGGTCTCCAGACCTCTATCAATTGAGTTTTTCATCGCCTCCCATATTGTTCGGAGGAAGTCCCATATCTCTTTACCCTCGTATAGTTCTACATACTCCCAAAATGTTGCGCCTTCGTGGTCGCACCACGCTATGATCTCCTCCATTGTTTGAAGTGGGTAGATATTGTTGTTGTGGATCTCTTCGGGGGTAGAGGCTATCGTACCGCCACCGACACTAAACACAGTCCACTCGTCGCTCACCGTAGTGCCGTCGAGAGCCTCGAACTTCATTCCATTGGGGTGGAAGTCGAGCACCACATCGGGACACCATACGATCTCGGTTGGAGCCACTGGTTCCAACACATCTATTATCGCCACATTTGTCATATGCCCCTTGCCTGTAGCGGCAAGTGAACCATAGAGCGTAACTCTAAAAGCTGTTGCTGTGGTGTTGCGTGCAAGAAACTGCTCCGCAGCTCTTTTGGGTCCCATTGTGTGGCTGCTTGAAGGTCCCTTACCTATCTTATATAGCTCTCTTATTGATTCCATTTGGTAATTGTTGTTTTATTGCACTGCTTTTACAAAACCGTGCTCGGCTGCTAACTTCTCCATTAGAGCATATGCAGCATCGTAATCGTTTGGGATCTCGCCATCGAGGATTGCATTTTTGATCACCTCTTTGATCTCGCCAATCTCCGAACAGGGTTCCACGTTGTAGGTGCGCATTATAAGGTCTCCATTTATTGGTGGTTGGAAGTTGCGTACTCTATCGCGCTCCTCCAGATCTTTCATCCTGCGCTCTACCAGCTCAAAGTTTGCCAAGTAGCGCTTCACCTTCGACTCAATCCCCGAGGTGATGTCGGCACGGCAGAGCGTCATCAATGCCTCCACATCGTCGCCAGCCTCAAAGAGGAGACGTCGCACGGCAGAGTCTGTAACAGCATCTTCCGAAAGTATAATGGGGCGAAGGTGCAGAAACACAAGCTTTTGAACAAACTTCATAGGCTCCCCCAAAGGGAGTGTCAAGCGACGAAAGATCTTGGGGATCATCTTCGAGCCGAGGGTCTCATGCCCGTGGAATGTCCAACCTATCTTGGGGTCATACGCCTTTGTGCGAGGCTTTGCCACATCGTGCAACAGAGCAGCCCAACGGAGGTATAGATCAGGGGAGTTTTGCGCTACGTTGTCGAGCACCGCCATGGTGTGAATAAAGTTATCTTTGTGCGCATGCTTACCCACTTTGTCAACTCCGGCAAGTGCAGCGATCTCGGGAAATATAAGTTTGAGCAACCCACACTGCATAAGTAGCTCGAAGCCCATCGAGGGGCGTGGCGACATAAGCATCTTGTTGAGTTCGATGAGTATACGCTCCTGCGAGATGATCTCTATACGAGCAGCATTACGCTCTATCGCCTCGAATGTCTCGGGCTCAATGTCGAACCCCAACTGAGTTGCAAATCGCACAGCACGCATCATGCGCAGAGGGTCGTCCGAGAAGGTAATATCGGGGTCGCAGGGGGTGCAGATGATACACTCTTCGAGGTCGTACATACCATCGAAAGGGTCGACAAGCTCTCCAAAGCGATCTCCATTGAGGCACCATGCCATGGCATTGATTGTAAAGTCGCGGCGGCGTTGGTCGTCGTCGAGCGATCCCTCCTCCACATTTGGCTTACGTGAGTCGGGAGCATATGACTCTTTGCGGGCGCCCACAAACTCCACCTCCATACCATCGGCATGGAGCATGGCAGTGCCAAATCGCCTAAAGATCGACACATTTGTCTTTAGCTCTGCCGCAAGAGCCTCTGCCACATCTACACCGCTACCTACCACAACAACATCGATGTCGTTGGAGGGGCGGCGCAGGTAGTAGTCACGCACAAAGCCTCCTACAACATACGCCTCGACTCCCATCGAGTCGATGATGCGAGATATACGTTTGAAAACTGGCAGTGAGAGTGGGTGTGAGCTATCTATCTTCATTATTTTGTATTGATTAGTTGACGTTGGTAGAGTGCAACGCTGTTTTCGAGACCAAAGTAAAGAGCATCGCAAACCAAGGCGTGACCAATGGAAACCTCATCGACAGAGGGTATACGCTCCACAAAGTATTGGAGATTCTCCAAGCTTAGGTCGTGCCCTGCATTGAGCCCCAAGCCACACTCTGCGGCAGCTGTAGCGGCAACAATATATGGTGCTATAGCGGCTTCGGGGTCAGCGGTATAGTTCGCTGCATAGCTCTCCGTGTAGAGCTCCACACGGTCTGCACCACACAATGCGGCTCCACGTATCATCTCAGGATCAGGATCGACAAATATCGAGGCGCGGATGCCTGCTGCCTTAGCCTTCGAGCAGATCTCCGTGAGCTGCTCGCGGTGTGTCACTGTGTCCCAACCAGCCGACGAGGTGAGAGCCGAAGGGGCATCGGGCACCAGCGTAACTTGAGCGGGGCGAACCTTGAGCACCATCTCCATAAAGTCGTCGGTGGGGTTACCCTCGATATTGAGCTCTGTGGAGATCGATGCCTTCAGCTCAAATGCATCGGAGTAACGAATATGGCGAGCGTCGGGACGAGGGTGAATAGTAATTCCATCGGCACCAAAACGTTCGATATTGAGAGCCGAGAGTTCGACATTGGGCATGTTGCCTCCGCGCGAGTTGCGGATCAATGCGATCTTATTTATGTTAACACTTAATTTAGTCATATTTTATTACTATATTTGCGTTGTAAAGTTACTGAAAAAAAGTGAAAGTTGATGAAAATTGCCCTTTTTTCTCGTCATAGAGTAGAACATAAAAAAGATGAGGTCGAGAGAATATTCTCGGCAATCGAACGTCATGGCTTCGAATATTGTGTAAATGAGGAGTTTGCAGAGGTCGTAGAACAACTTATAGGTTGTAGCATTGCACCCTCTCAGCGCTACGGCTCAACCACCGGAGAGCTTCCGCCGGAGGCGGTTATGGTCTGCTATGGTGGTGATGGCACCATCCTCGAAGGGCTCTATCGGCTCTCTGGTCGAAGCGTGCCTATAGTTGGTATCAACTCGGGGCGTCTGGGCTTCTTGGCAAGTGGAAGAGGTGAGATTATCGAGGAGCTATTTGACGATATCGCCAACAATAGACTCAAGATTGAGCGTCGTTCAATGATAGAGATCGAGGGTGAGTTTGCTCCCAAGGAGTGCTCCGCAGGGCGGCTATTTGCTGCAAATGAGCTCTCAGTGCAACGTCTTGGAGCGACTATGATTTCGGTAGAAACGATAGTCGATGGAGAGGCTGTAGCTACCTACTATGGCGATGGTGTAGTACTCTCAACACCAACTGGTTCCACAGCCTACTCATTGAGTGCTGGAGGACCCATTGTAGCACCCAATTGCGCCTGTTTTATCATCTCGCCACTCGCCTCACACAACCTCTCAATGCGCCCATTGGTCATCCCCAATACATCGACAATCGAGATGAACATCTACAGCCGCGAAGGCGATGCCGCAATCTCGCTCGATAACCGCACATACCCGATAGGACACCAGACAAAGTTGACAATTTCACTCTCAAAAAACAAGTTTTTATTGGCTACGGCAAGCAATATATCTTTCTATGAGACGTTACGAAAGAAGATGATGTGGGGGGTGGATCTTCGGAATTGTGAATTATAAATTATAAATTGTGAATTATTTCTTAGTTATCAAGTATGAGCTGACGGCTAAGCAGTAATTCTCAATTCTAAAACAAATTCCTCTCTAAACATAGGTATTAAACCAATTTTATTTATTACATTTGCACCTTATGAGTGATAATAAAAGAGTACCCAAGCACGTTGCTATTATCATGGATGGTAATGGTCGCTGGGCAAAACTACAAGGTAAGGAGCGCTTCGAAGGTCATATTCAAGGCGTTGAGTCGGTGCGCACATCGATTAAAGCGGCAGTGGAGTTTGGTGTTAAGTATCTAACCCTCTACACCTTCTCGACCGAGAACTGGGGTCGCCCCACCGAAGAGGTCGAAGCTTTGATGGAGCTCTTTTGTAAGTGTGTCGCCTCGGAGACTCCCTCGCTCATCGAGCAAGGAGTTAGAGTGCGTATCATAGGTGACAAGGGTAGGTTCTCCCAAGAGGTGTTAGCCTCGCTGGAGAGAATCGAGGCTGACACCGCCAAGCAGGGTCGTTTGGAGCTACTCTTGGCGCTGAACTACTCTTCGCGAGATGAGTTGCGTCGTGGTATTCTCTCGATCGCCCAAAGAGTGGAGGCTGGCGAAATTGCAGCGGCAGATGTCGATGAGAATCTAATCTGCGCATCACTCGACACGGCGGGGGTACCCGACCCAGATTTAATAGTTCGTAGCGGTGGTGAATGTCGCCTAAGCAACTTTTTGATGTGGCAAGCTGCCTACTCCGAACTATACTTTCCCGAAGTTCTTTGGCCGGACTTCGATAGAGAGCAATTTATCAAGGCGTTGGAGGCTTTTGCCTCACGAGACAGACGTTATGGATTAGTTAAAGTGGAGGCATAATTTCTCCCGAAAAAAATTGAAAAAACAAAAATAGATGAATTTTTTGAAATTTCTACTGGCAGCTGCTGCCACCCTCTTTTTGGCGCAAGGATTTGCACAAACTCCTCAAGTAGAGGAGAGTAAAGATCAGGACACTGTAGCACTCTACAAGAGCGCACCAGTGTTGGCGGGCTCGGCTACCCCCAAACAATACCTAATTCGTAAGGTAAATGTGCACGGTATCGAGACTATTAATCCCGATATACTACGCTCGTCAATAGGTCTTATTGAAGGAGATTCGATCTACCTGCCAAGTAGCTCTATCTCGATGTCAATCAACAACCTGTGGAATCAGCGTCTCTACGCAGATGTGCAGATGGGTGCCACAATCGATGGTAACGAAGTTGAAATCGATATTATACTCAAGGAGCGCCCACGTGTCTTTAGCTGGAACTTCGAGGGGATCTCAGCAGCCAAGCAGAAGGATCTTTTGGAGACACTCAAGCTACGCCGCAACACGGAGCTCTCGGACTACGTTATCGACAAAAACACCAAACTCATCAAGGAGTATTTTGCAGAAAAAGGGTTCCTCAATACGGAGGTTGACCTAAGAATTGAAAACGACAAAGTGCGTGAATCGATGGTCAACGTAACTTTTGTTGTCGACCGCAAAGAGCGTGTACGAATTGGCGAGATAGTATTTGAGGGTAACGAGGTCTTTGACGACAAACGCCTACGCCGCACATTTAAGAAAACACACCAGAAAAGTTGGAATTTCTTCAATAATACCAAGCTCAAAGAGGATGAGTTTGAGGCAGATAAAGATTACCTTATTGACTTCTACAACTCACACGGTTATCGCAACGCCACAGTTGTGAGCGACACCATCTACGACATCAACGAAAAGCGTATCGGTATCAAACTCAACGTCTCGGAAGGTAACAAATATCACATCCGTAATATCTCGTGGGTGGGCAACTCGATCTACCCCACGGAGCAACTTGAATTGATGTTTGGTGTACATAGCGGCGACACCTACGACCGCAAAACAATGGAGAAGCGTCTGGGAATAGGCGCTGAGGCAAACCCCGATGAGATGTCGATTTCGACACTATACCAAAACGAGGGTTACCTTATGTCGGTTATCGAACCTGCCGAGACTATCATTGGTCGAGACTCTATTGATCTGGAGATCAAGATATATGAGGGTCGTCCATTCACTATCAATGAGGTCTCAATTTCGGGTAATATCACTGTCGATGACGAGGTGGTACGCCGCGAAATTTACACCCACCCCGGTGAGCTATACAACCGCTCGCTCTTGATGCGTACAATACAGCTACTCAATGCAATGGGTCAATTCAACCCTGAGAATATCGTGCCAGATATCCGCCCTGTGTCGAACTCTGAGGTGAATATAGGTTTTATCCTCGAAGAGCAGTCGAGCAACCAGATCAATATCGCTGGAGGTTGGGGCTCAGGCACCTTTGTAGGTTCAGTCGGTGTTACACTCAACAACCTTTCGACCGACAACTTCTTCAAGAAAGAGTCGTGGAGACCCTACCCAATGGGTAAGAACCAGACAATATCGATCTCGGGTCAAACAAATGGTACCTACTACAAGTCTGCTTCGGTAAGCTTTATGGATCCATGGCTCGGCGGTCGCAAGCCAAACTCTCTCTCGGTTTCGTTCTACTACTCCGACCAAAACAATGCATACTACGCATATCAAACCCCAACAGCATACTTCCGTACGATGGGTGCTGCGGCAGGTATCGGAAAACGTCTAACTTGGCCAGATCCCTACTTCACACTCTACACCGAGCTCAGCTATGAGCTATACAACCTTAAGAATTGGGGAACCTCGTTTGTTATGTCGGATGGCACCGCCAATATGGCGTCGGTCAAAGCAGTGCTCTCACGTAACTCTGTAGATCAACAGATATATCCACGTCGCGGCTCCAACTTTAGCGTCTCTGCCGAGCTCACACCTCCATACTCTCTCTTCGATGGTAAGGATTATTCCGACACCTCTATGAGCGACCAAGATCGTTACCGTTGGATCGAGTACCACCGCTGGAAACTTAATGCAGATTGGTATCAAACACTTTCATCAAACGAAAAACTTGTCTTGATGGTGAGTGCCGACATGGGTTACTTGGGCTACTACGACGAGAATAAAACATCTCCATTCCAACGCTTTGAGGTCGGTGGTGACGGTATGTCGGGCTACAGCATGTATGGAATCGACATCATCGGACTACGTGGCTACGAGGATGGAGCACTTGACCCCTCTTCGGGCTATTCGATGGGCTACAACAAATATACTGTTGAGCTTCGCTACCCTATTATCCTTAAACCTGCTTCGCAGATCTACGTATTGGGATTTGCTGAAGGTGGTAACGGATATAGCTCATGGCGTGACTTCGCACCATTCAACATCAAACGCTCCGCTGGTTTGGGTGTTCGACTCAACCTTCAAGTAGTGGGTATGTTGGGTATCGACTGGGCTTATGGATTCGACCCCGCAGTGGGTGAGACATCAAAAAGCGGAAGCCAATTCCACTTTGTATTGGGACAACAGTTCTAAAAAAGAGCATATAGAGAAGGGCTAAAATCTCTAAAATTATAAAGATCAAGGAGTTGTCACAAATAAATTTGCACAACTCCTTGATCTTTATAATTTTTTAAATGCCAAAGGCATCTAAACCCATATCGAGGTTCACCTCGCTAATATGGTGGTGGCATCCGTAGTTCTGTCGCAATGGTTAATTTTTTATCTATTTGTCCTCATAAAACCCCTTATCAGCCGCAGTTATGATAATTTATTGTTATCTTTTTTCGTTAATGGCAATATAATTGAAACAAAATTATTATCTTTACATTCTATATAAACCTAATTCTCAATATCTGTTATGAAAAGATTTGTTATTTTACTTGTCGCAATTGTCGCAGCACTTTCGCCTCTTGCAGCACAAAACTATATGGTGGTAGATTCCGAAAAGGTCTTTAAGTCAATTCCCGAATATACCGCAGCTCTTACCGAATTGGACAAACTTAGCAAGAATTACCAAACACAGGTCGATGCCAAATTTAATGATGTTGAGAGATTATACAACTCCTACATGGCTCAACGCAACTCTCTTACTGCTGCCGACCGCAACGCACGCGAGAGTCAAATTCTTAAGCAAGAGGAGGAGGCTAACGAGTTCCAAGAGTCGATATTCTCAACCGAGGGAATACTCATGCAACGTCGCATAGAACTAATATCACCAATTCAGAAGAAAGTCTTCGGCGCGATTGAAAGCTACGCCCAGGAGAATGGATTTGATCTTGTACTGGACTTGGCTTCAAATGCCACTATCCTCTACAAATCATATAGTATTGACCGAACAGAGTCGGTGATAAATGCATTAAAATCAGCAAATTAATTAAACAAACAAAATTATTTAACCCGTATGAAAAAAGTAATGAAAGTATTTATGGTAGTGGCTCTAACACTTTGCACTACCTCGATTTTTGCCCAAAAATTTGGTCGTATCAACATGCAAGAGATTATCGTTGCAATGCCAGAAACTACCGAGATGCAGACAAAGCTGGAGGCATTCCGCAAGGACCTACTTGGCAATTTGGAGACTATGCAGGTGGAGCTCAACAACAAATATGTTGACTATCAAAACACCGCAACTACAGCTACCGATTCTGTACGTAGCCTCAAGGAGAAGGATATCCAAGACCTTCAAACTCGTATGGAACAGTTCGAGCAGAGCGCAATGCAAGAGATGCAAGCAAAACAAAATGAGCTGCTTCAGCCAATTATCGCAAAGGCTCAAGAGGCTGTTAAAAAGGTCGCTCAGGCTGGAAGCTACACCTTTATATACGACCTCGCTGTAGCCTCTTTAGCTTACTACGATGAGGCTACTGTAACAGATGTATCAGCAGCAGTTAAAACTGAGTTGGGAATCGAAGCAAAATAGTCTCTTTCGTGCGCCATGCTGCTTATCGCACAGGGTAAACACACGAAAAAAAAACTGTTTATCGCGCTCATGCCGCGCGGCACCAAGCAAGCTTGGATCCAAAAACTTCGTTTTTGACTTTTGTGGTGCGCTGATGTGGTGGGGGCTTTGCCCCCTTGCAAGAGATCTATTATGAGGGACTTTTGAAAGTGAACTTTCAACGCTCCTCATAATAGATCTCTTGCGTGTCAACCTTCGGTTGCCACCACCTCATCAGCGAGGTGAACCTCGATTTGGGTTTAAATGCCGTAGGCATTTAAAAATTATAAAGAGTAGGGAGTTGTGCAAATTTATTTGCGGCAACTCCTTGCTCTTTATAATTTTATAGATGCAATCTCTAAGTCCAAAGCGCAATGATACGCACCCGCGGGGGTGCTATCCCCGCCCGCCGGAGGCAGTCCGAAGCGCACAGAAAGCAACCGCAAGCAAGAAGCGCACAGAAAGCAACCCAACCGAAGCGCACAGCAGCAAGCAAGCAGCAAACAAGCGCACAGAAGTCAACCCCAAGCACAAAGGGAAGCCCTATTGGAGGGGTGCAAGATAATATTTTCATAAATTTGCGTTATAAAAGGAGGTCACATAACAGATAATTCAAAAAAAATAACTACTTTTGAGTAATGAAACAATAAACTGCAATGTCAAAAAGAGCATCTATACTTATAATATATACAGGGGGAACCATTGGAATGAAGAACGATGAGACGAGTGGCGCGCTTGTGCCTTTCGACTTTTCGTCGATCTATGAGGAGTTCCCCTCGCTTCGTCGGCTCAATGTTAAGATTGATGTTCACACCTTTGAGAGTGTTATCGACTCCTCGAATGTGACACCACAAAATTGGTGTCGCTTGGCAGAATTGCTACAGGAGAAGTACCCCTTCTACGATGGTTTTGTTGTTTTACACGGCACCGACACAATGTCGTATACAGCTTCAGCTCTGAGTTTTATGTTGGAGAATTTAGCTAAGCCTGTGGTCTTTACGGGCAGTCAAATTCCGATTGGTGTTTTACGCACCGATGGACGAGAAAATCTAATCACTGCAATTGAAATTGCATCGGCATACGATGAATTAGGTTGTGCACGTGTACCAGAAGTCTCTCTCTACTTTCAAAATAAGCTCTTTAGAGCTAACCGCACAACTAAGTGGAGCGCCGAGGAGCTCAATGCTTTTCACTCGCCCAATTACCCTCCACTTGCAGAGGTTGGAGTCAATATAACATACAATTCAAATGTGGTGCGCCGCGTCGAAAATAGCGATCAAAAGTTGCGCATCTCGACCAAGATTGACCAGGGTGTGGCAGTTATCAAACTCTTCCCCGCTTTGAGTTGCGATATGCTACGTCAGATGCTCTCACTCGATGGGCTTAAAGGTGTTGTGTTTCAGACATATGGCGCAGGTAATGCACCCACCTCAGACCCATTTATCGAAATCATTGAGCAAGCAGTCAAACGAGGTGTGGTGCTGCTCAATATTTCGCAATGTGTAAATGGGAAAGTAGAAATGTCACTTTACCAAACGGGGCTGGGAATTGCAAGGGCTGGAGTAGTCTGTGGCGCCGACATGACTATCGAGGCTGCAACGACCAAAATGTGCACAGTTTTGGGCAAATTTAACTCCATTGAACAGATAAAAATAGCATTAAAATCAAATTTAAGTGGAGAACTTAGCGAATAATCGTTGCATAAAAGAATTTTTTTTTATATCTTTCGCTACGTAAATGTACACGAAGTTGATAACCGAGAAACCTGAATGCCACCTAAACCACTGAACTATAAACTGTTAGCTGTGGTAAATATGATATAAAGATGATTTTTGAAAAATAATTAATAATTTGATATAAACTATAAAGCGACGAATTTGCGTTAAAGTTATATGAATTTGAAGCGAAAAAATAAAAAAATAACTCAAAAAATAAATTAACTAACAAAAATTAATTATTTAACACAACTATGAAAAAATTTTCTATTCTGACAGTTGCCTTGCTTGCACTTGGTACTGTAAGTTCATTCGCTCAAGAAGCAGCTGCAGCTGCAGAGAATCTTGCTGGTGACAGCATGCACCAAATTTTGATGCAAAAATTCCTCGAAGGAGGTTGGGAGTGGATGCTTCCAGTACTTGTTTGTTTGGTTATCGGTTTGGCGGTAGCTATCGAGCGTATCCTTTATTTATCTCTTGCAACTATCAACACAAAGAAATTTGTAGCTAAAGTTGAGAAAGCAATCAAAGAGGAGGGTATCGAGGCTGCAACTAAGCTTTGCCAAAACACTCCTGGTCCTATCGCTTCTATCTACTACCAAGGTTTGACTCGCTACAACCAAGGTCTTGACGCAGTAGAGAAGACTGTAATGTCTTATGGTTCTGTTCAAACTGGTCAAATGGAGTCTGGTCTTAGCTGGGTAGGTCTTTTCATCGCACTTGCTCCTATGTTGGGATTCATGGGTACTGTAGTCGGTATGATCGGTGCATTCGATATGATCCAAGCTGCTGGTGATATCTCTCCAACCATCGTAGCAGGTGGTATTAAGGTTGCGCTTTTGACAACTCTTATGGGTCTTATCGTTGCGGTAATCCTTCAAATCTTCTACAACTACATCGTTGCAAAGATCGACTCTTTGGTTAACGATATGGAGGACTCTTCAATCATCTTGCTTGATATCCTTATTGAGTACAACAAGAAATAAGCTAAACCCTTATAAGAATTAATCAAATGAAAAATATATTAAAAATATTGCTTGGAGTAATGCTTGCAATTACAGTATGCGTTATCGCATACCCTGTATACACAGCATTTACTGGAGGCTCTGAGGAGGCTATCGCAGCTGCAATCGGTGTTAACCTATATTGGGGTTATGCACTCTTTGCTATCGTTGTGATCTCAGCTCTTCTTGGTTCAATCTACGGGATGCTTAACGCATCTGCTGGTCTACTTAAGACCGTTCTTTCGTTTGTTCTTGTTGCAGCAATCGTAGTTGGTTCTTACCTCTACGCTGCTGGTCACACCATTGAGATTATTAACATCGAAAATGGTGCAGCATTCCCTGCAATGGACACAGTTATCACAGAGAGTTCTATTATTATCGCTTACATCGCTATGGGAGGCGCTGTCCTCGCTGCATTAGCGTCGGAGTTGATGGGTGCTTTCAAATAATCAGGAGGCAGAAAAATGGGAAATAAAAGAGAAATACAAGAGATCAATGCTGGTTCTATGGCCGACATCGCCTTCTTGTTGCTTATCTTCTTCCTTGTTGCCACTACAATGAATGTTGACACTGGTTTGGTGCGTATGCTCCCACCTCTTCCTGAGGAGAACCAGCAACAACAAGAGGTCGATATCAAAGAGCGTAACATCCTCTTGGTATTCGTATCTGGTAGCGGTAACATTATGGCAGGTGGAGAGCCTATCGATATCAAGGCATTGAAGGATAAAACTAAAGAGTTTGCCCTCAATATCGCTGATGACGAGACTCTACCTGAAAAGGAGACAAAGGAGTTTGAACTCCCCGATGGCAGCACTTGGCTCTACCCAGTTAGCTCTGGTGTAGTTTCTTTGCAAACAGCTCGTGAAACAGATTACGGCGTATACATCCAAGTTCAAAATGAACTTACTCGTGCATACAATGAGATCCGTAACGAGGTTTGTAAAGCTAAATTCGGTGTAGTATTCGAGGACTTGGAGTCAGATGTTCGTGACGTGGTTATCAAAGCGATACCAGTCAAGATCTCAGAGGCTGAACCACGTGAAATTAAAAAGTAAGAGGATATGGCAGTAATTAAAAAGAAGGGTAACAAAAACACCCCTAAAATATCATCAGGATCATTGCCAGATATTATCTTTATGATTCTTTTCTTCTTCATGGTGTCAACCACCATGCGTGACCAAGAGTTGTTGGTGAAAACTAAACTTCCATCAGCTACTGAGGTGCAAAAGTTAGAGAAGAAATCATTGGTAAGTTATATCCATGTTGGTCCTCCATCACTTGCTATGCAAGCTAAATTTGGTACAGCTCCACGTATCCAACTCAACGACTCATATCGTACTACTCGCGATATCTTGGACTACATCGCTGCTGAGCGCGATAACCTCAATGAGGTAGACCGTTCGCAATTGACAGTATGTCTTAAGACTGACGAGAACACGAAAATGGGTATCGTGAGCGATATCAAACAAGAGCTTCGTCGTGCCAATGCACTCAAAGTATCTTATGCAGCAAGCCGCGCTACAAATGGCTATTAATCTGTAAAAGAATATACACAAAAAAAGACCACCTCAACGGTGGTCTTTTTTTGTGTAGTGCTCCTCGTCAGGACAAACACATGAAAATATTATCTCTTGCTGCCTCCGGCGGACGGAAACAAACACCCCCGCGGGCGCGTACCCTTGCGCTTTGGGTTGCTTGCTGTGCGCTTCGGACTGCCTCCGGCGGGCGGGGATAGCACCCCCGCGGGTGCATACTTGGCTTGCTTTCTGTGCGCTTCTTACTTCTTGCTGTGCACTTCGGACTGCCTCCGGCGGGCGGGGATAGCACCCCCGCAGGTGCATACCTTTGCGCTTTGGGCTTAGATATTGCATCTCTAAGATTATAAAGATCAAAGAGTTGCCGCAAATAAATTTGCACAACTCCTTAATCTTTATAATTTTTTAAATGCCAAAGGCATTTAAACCCAAATCGAGGTGAACCTCGCTGACGTTGAGGTAACAACCATAGGTTAAAGTAAATTAATTTGCTCAAATCAAGGTTCACCTCGCTGACGTTGAGGTAACAACCATAGGTTGAAGTAAATTAATTTGCCCAAATCAAGGTGAACCTCACTGAAGTGGTGGTGGCAACCAAAGATTGACACAGAGATATCTACTCAGAGGAGCGTTGAAAGTTTATTATCAAGCCCAAATCAAGGTTCACCTCGCTGATGTGGTGGTGGCAACCGTAGGTTGACACAGAGATCTCTATTCTGAAGAGCGTTGAAAATTCATTTTCAAAAGCTCGTCAGAATAGAGATCTCGTCTGGGGCAAAGCCCCCACCACATCAGTGCAACACAAAAGTCAAAAACGAAGTTTTTGGATCCAAGCTCAGCTTGGTGCCGCGCGGCACGAGCGCGATGAGCAAGCGGCAACCCAGACATCAACCCAGACATCAACCCAGACATCAACCCAGGCATCAACCCCAGGCAAAGCCCCCACCACATCAGCGCAACAAAAAAGTCAAAAACGAAGTTTTTGGATCCAAGCTCAGCTTGGTGCCGCGCGGCATGAGCGCGATGAGCAGTTTTTTTCATGCGTTTACCCATGACAATAAAATCAAACCTTTTAATTTCTCGAAATAATTAACTATCTTTGCAGTTGTAGTACTAATTAATTGAGACGTTAAACGTTTTACATACAATATAATGACTGAAAAAATATTAATCTTAGACTTTGGTTCGCAATATACGCAGCTTATTGCTCGTCGAGTACGTGAGCTCAACGTCTACTGCGAGATTCACCCCTTTAACAAAATTCCGGTAATTGACGAGTCGGTTAAGGGTGTAATCCTTTCGGGTAGCCCTTACTCGGTGCGCGATGCTGTTGCTCCACGTCCAGAGCTTTCGGCAATCAAAGGCAAACTTCCACTATTGGGTGTTTGCTATGGTGCTCAGTACCTCTCTTACGCTTTTGGTGGCGAGGTTATGCCAGCCCCAAGTCGTGAGTATGGTCGTGCTATGCTTACCATTGGTGAGGCATCAGACCCACTCTTGAGAGATATGCCAACCGAGACTCAGGTGTGGATGTCGCATGGAGATACAATCACCTCTATTCCAGAGAACTATAAAATCATTGCAAGTACCGAGGATGTGAAGGTTGCAGCCTACACAATAGAGGGTGAGCAGACTTGGGCTATCCAGTTCCACCCTGAGGTATACCACTCAACAGATGGTAAAACATTGCTTAAGAACTTCGTTGCAGGCATCTGTGGTTGTTCTCAGGATTGGACTTCGGAGAGCTTCGTGGAGAGTACCGTTGCGTCGCTCAAATCTCAGTTGGGTTCAGACAAAGTTGTTCTGGGTCTTTCGGGTGGTGTTGACTCTACTGTTGCGGCGGTATTGTTGCACAAGGCTATTGGCGAGAATCTCTACTGTATCTTCGTTGACTCTGGACTGCTTCGCAAGAATGAGTTCGAGGAGGTGTTGGAGTCATACAAGGGTATGGGTCTCAACGTTAAGGGAGTTAAAGCTGTCGACAAGTTTATGAATGACTTGGCGGGCGTGAGCGACCCTGAAACTAAGCGTAAGATCATTGGCCGTGACTTTGTGGAGGTATTCAACGAGGAGGCGATCCAGATTAGCGAGGTGAAGTGGTTGGCTCAAGGAACCATCTATCCCGATGTGATTGAGTCATGCTCGGTGAATGGTCCTTCGGCAACTATCAAATCGCACCACAACGTGGGTGGTCTACCCGAGAAGATGAACCTAAAGGTTGTTGAGCCACTTCGCCTTCTCTTCAAAGATGAGGTGCGTCGTGTAGGTCTTTCGATGGGTATCTCGGCTAAGTTGATTGGTCGTCACCCCTTCCCAGGTCCTGGCTTGGCAATTCGTATTTTGGGCGATGTAACTCCCGAAAAGGTACAGATCTTGCAAGATGTAGATAAAATATTTATTGATGCGCTTCACCGTGCCGACCTCTACAAAGATGTGTGGCAAGCGGGCGCAATGCTCCTCCCTGTGAAGAGTGTGGGTGTGATGGGCGATGAGCGTACCTACGAGAGCTGTGTGGCTCTTCGTGCGGTGACCTCAACCGACGGAATGACTGCCGACTGGGTAGACTTCCCTCACTCATTCTTGGCAGGTGTGTCGAACGATATTATCAACAAAGTGCGTGGCGTAAACCGCGTAGTGTATGATATCTCGTCTAAACCACCCGCAACTATTGAGTGGGAGTAGATCTTTTTAGTTAGGAGTTATTTTATCGTGATTAATGCGAATTAAGGTTTGAGCTTCGCTAAACCAAATTCGGCTATTTATTGTGTTTTGACCCCATCCCCAAACCCCTTCCCTAAGTGGAAGGGGCTTTGTCGAGCGGCTAAAGCCACTCTCCTTAGAGGAAAGCGAATCAAGATTTTTCAAACCTTGATTCGCAAGATTAATAAAATAGCTCCTAACGTTAAATAATCCCTAACGCAAACAATGAAACTAACCATACTCGGATCTTCTTCAGCTAAGCCTACACCGAAACGACATCAGTCGGGACAAGTTATTAACATCAATGAACAATTATATCTTATTGATGGTGGCGAGGGTGTGCAGCAGCAGATGTTTCGTTATGGCATCAACCCACTGAAACTTAGGGGTATATTCGTATCACACCTTCATGCTGACCATGTTTATGGGATCTTTCCACTCTTATCAACAATGTCTCTTTATGGTCGCAAGACAGCCATAAAGGTATATGCCCCAGCCCCTTTCGGCGAGATGCTCGAATGTTACATTCGCTACTTTGGCGGCGATATGGCATACGAAGTGGAGTGGGTCGAAGTAGATTGCACGCAGCACCAGATAATCTTCGAGAATCGCACGTTGGAGGTGTGGTCACTGCCTCTACGTCACCGACTTCCGACATCTGGATACCTCTTCCGTGAGAAGCAATCTCCGCTCAATGTTAATAAGTTTAAGATTGAGAAGTATGCACTCACAATTGCACAGATAACAGCTGCCAAACGCGGCGAAGATGTGGAGTTATCAACAGGCGAGACTATTCTCAACAGTGAGTTAACATACCTCCCCTACTCTCCACGCTCCTATGCCTATGTCTCCGATACCGCCTATGCACCTCCTGTGGCTGAGCGATGCAAGGGCGTTGACCTACTCTACCACGAAGCGACATACGCCGCTATCGAGAGTAAGATAGCTAAGGAGCGAGGACACTCCACCACCCACCAAGCAGCAAAGATAGCGGCAGCAGCTGGAGCCAAACGATTGTTGATAGGTCACTTCTCGTCGCGCTACAAAGATCTGGAGATCCTACGCTGCGAAGCTCGCGAGATCTTCGACTCTACGCAGCTGGCTCTGGAGGGAGAAGAGTTTACCATAGAGAGAGATAATCAAAGCTTTACGATCTGAATTATAGACAATATTTCAATAGTTATCACCTATAGTTAATGCGTAATTATTAGTTTAGCTTATATTACAATAGGTAATAAATATCAGAATAATAGTGTAATAAGCCCAAATATTAGTACTTTTGTGATAAGTGATAATCAAAAATAAAAATATTATGAAGAATACACAAACTGAGAAAAATTTACTTAAGTCATTTGCAGGTGAATCACAAGCACGTAACCGCTACACATACTACGCAAGTGTAGCTAAGAAAGAGGGGTATGAGCAGATCGCGGCTATATTTACAGAGACAGCAGATCAAGAGAAGGAGCATGCAAAACGTTTCTTCAAATTCTTGGAGGGAGGAATGGTCGAGATAACTGCCACCTTCCCCGCAGGTATAATCTCAACAACAGCTGAGAATCTACGCGCCGCAGCCGAAGGTGAAAATGAGGAGTGGACAGAGCTCTATCCAGAATTTGCCGATGTGGCTGAAGCAGAGGGGTTTGTAGAGGTAGCAGCAGTTTTTCGCGCTATTGCAAAGGTTGAGGCGATGCACGAGGAGCGTTATCGCAAGTTATTGGCTCGCCTCGAAGATGGCACCACATTCTCGCGCGAAGAGCAGACCGAGTGGCAATGTCGCAACTGTGGATATGTACACACAGGTACAGAGGCTCCCGAAATATGCCCTGCATGTGCACACAAACGTGCTCACTTCGAAGAGAAAAAGAAAAATTTCTAAAAGCAAATTAAGAATAATCCATACCACATGATTAAGAGTGAAATTCAACTTGTTAAATCTCTTGGAGAGAAACGAGCACGAAACGAAAGCGGTCTATTTGTAGCCGAAGGTGAGAAGCTCATCAGGGAGCTCTGCGAGAGCGACACACTCAACGTTCGCAAGATCTATTCATTGGAGGGCATCTTCGATGGTGAGGGTGTGGAGTGGATTGCACCACGAGAGATGGAGCGCATTTCACAACTTAAAAGCGCAAATAATTCACTTGCGCTGGTCGATATTCCTCACTACAAACTATCTATGGAGGAGCTAAAGGAGGAGTTATTCTTAGTTCTCGACAATGTGCAAAATCCTGGCAACTTGGGTACTATAATTCGCCTTGCCGACTGGTTTGGCATCAAACATATTGTCTGCTCACCTAACTCTGCCGACTGCTTCAACCCCAAGGTTGTACAAGCCACAATGGGGGCTATCATTAGAGTGCAGGTTCACTACACTCCTCTTGAAGAGTTTCTCACTGAGCTACAAAGAGTTGGGTTGCCAATTTATGGCACAATGCTCGAAGGTGACAACATCTACTCACGCGAGTTGACCAAGTGTGGTGCTATCATCATGGGCAATGAGGGGCAAGGGATTAGCGAGACTGTGCAGCGATTTATCACCGACAAACTCTATATTCCACCCTACCCAAGTGATGCTTTAGGCTCCGAGTCTCTCAATGTCTCGATTGCCACAGCCATTGTCTGCTCGGAGTTTAGACGTAGATTGTAGATATAAGCAAAGACTCCACAAGAGCTAAAAAGCCCATGAAGAATAGATACACGCCAATACTCTATCTGCTTCTACCACTTATTGTTGGTGTGATTGTAGCGAGCATCGCAAGGTGGGCTATTTATCTCTCTATACTTCTTCTTGTACCATCATTAGCACTTCTATATCTGACTCAACAGAGGTGGCTAATATACCCAACAATTGTAGCTTTCGGAATGCTGCTAAGCTCACTCGACAGGTCATCTACGTACCAAGCACAACCTCTTCACGACAGCGATTTTGCAGTGAGAATAATTGAGGGTAACGAGGCGGAGATCTTTGCCGTGCGGAGCAAGATGGATCAGAGATGGTACGCCCAAAATATAAAGGTGATAATCAGGGGTGATGACTCATACATCGCCCCTGCTCACACCACAGCCATCTGCCATGGTGACTTGACTCCTCTGGAGCGCCAGCCCAACAATAGATATTGGCAAATGCTTGCTCTAAAAGGCTTTGTGGCAGAGATCGAAGCTACAGAGTACCAGGAGGTTGACCCCTCATCTCTTGGACTTAGAGAGGGAGCATCTAAGCGTCTAAATCGCTGGGCTCTTTTGCGCCTCCAACGCCTCAACCTAAGTCCTGATGCATATGCGGCAGCGGCAGCAATGGGGCTATCTCGTAGGGAATCACTAAGCGCAGAGGTTACAGAGAATTATCGTCGCAGTGGCACAGCTCACATATTAGCACTCTCGGGGCTCCACTTTGGCGTGGTGTTGATTATAATATCTGCTGCAACATATCTGCTGCCCCTACTCAACAATGGACATATTATAGCCGACATCGTAGCAATCATTGCCATATGGCTCTTTGCATTTATGGCTGGATTGGGCGAGAGCGTACTTCGCGCTGCATGGATGTTCTCGATTCTTCACCTCGCCTCGCTCACCTCTCGTAGCTATAGCTCCCCCAACTCGCTGCTCTCCGCTGCAACTCTCATCATTATCTTCGACCCCTCAGCACTATTCGATATCGGATTCCAACTCTCATTTATTGCCGTCTTAGCGATAATATATCTTGGCGTGCCACTCTCAAATATCGCACATAGCCGCTTTGGAGCAATCAACTTCCTTGTGAAATCTACTATTATTGGGTGCGTGGCAACAATCGCCACAGCTCCACTCCTGGCATATACATTTGGGGCTACATCACTGCTCAGCCCTATTGCAACGATCCCGCTACTGCTCACACTGCCAATAATAGTGGCTACAACAATCATCTGGGTAATTATGCCTCTTCAAAGCCTCGCGCCTCTATTCCGAAATATAATCGAGGTCACCACAACAATCCAAAACCATATTGTAGAGTGGTTTAGCTACCTCAATATCGGATACTGCAAGTGGAATATATCCCCACTCTCACTTGTCGCAATATATGCCGCACTGCTGCTCTTGACACTACTCATCAAGCGGATAATTGCTACAGACAAGCGCTAACCTTATACCTCGAATGGTACCTTCTGCTTGTTTGCTGCTTGTTTCTTGTTTCTTGTTTCTTGCTGTGCGCTTCGGACTGCCTCCGGCGGGCGGGGATAGCACCCCCGCGGGTGCGTACCATGGCGCTTTGGGCTTAGAGATTGCATCTCTAAGATTATAAAGATCAAAGAGTTGCCGCAAATAAATTTACACAACTCCTTAATCTTTATAATTTTTAAATGCCTTTGGCATTTAAACCCAAATCGAGGTTCACCTCGCTGATGTTGAGGTAACAACCATAGATTGTCGTAAATTCATTTACACAACTCTCTACTCTTTATGATTTTTAAATACCTACGGCATTTAAGCCCAAACCAAGGTGAACCTCGCTGATGTGGTGGTGGCAACCGAAGGTTGACACAGAGACATCTATTATGAGGAGCGTTGAAAATTCTTTTTCAAAAGCTCCTCATAATAGATGTCTCGCTTGGGGCAAAGCCCCCACCACATCAGTGCAACAAAAAAGTCAAAAACGAAGTTTTTGGATCCAAGCTTAGCTTGGTGCCGCGCGGCACGAGCGCGATGAGCAATGATTTTTAATACATTCACCCAGAGCAAACATACGAAAAAAGTCCCTTCTACAGCAGATATCCGACAGCATTAGGACCCTCACAAAAGAGCAGGTCAATGATTGAGAGATTTTCGGCAAAAGGGTGTCTATCTGAGAATACTTGAATGTATGACTTCTGTTCGGAGTTTATAGTTTGCTTTTTTGGTCTAAGGTCGATATCTGCATCCGAAGCCGTAATATAATCGTGTGATATATTGAGCGTTGAGGGCAACCCCATAAGAGTCAATATCTTTGAGGTCAAAGCCAAATTGAGTTCCACCAGAGAGTTGTAATCAGCTCTAAATAGAGGCTCAAGCATATCGGCATAGTAGTCAAAAAATGGAGAGGACTTATATGCAGAGAGTATTGCTGTCCAGTGCTGGTGCTGCCAACGTTTGGAGTAATCTATCTCAATCTCGCGCATGGGTGTACGAGGGCGATTTGCACGCACCACATTGACAGTGAGTTGCATCACACCATTTGCCGTCATGATCTGAGCACGGTTGCGCTCCGAACGTTTTATGAAGTGCTCGCCAAGGTCTATTACGTAATCGCCAGCCACTATCGCACGAAAGTATGAGATAGAGGGTAGATATGTCGAAGGTAGAATAGTCATAACAAACTTATTTACAAAATATTAATACCGCGCAGAACCCTTACTCGCAACTGCTCCAATCGCCTCTCTCTTTGATATACTCAATCAAACGATCCAGAGCCTGTTCTTCGGGGATATTGCGCTCAACAACCTCGCGTCCACGGTAGAGTGTTATTCTACCTGGTGCGGCACCTACGTAACCGTAGTCGGCATCTGCCATCTCTCCTGGGCCATTAACAATGCATCCCATCACACCTATCTTGAGGTGTTTGAGGTGCGAGGTGCGAGCCTTGATCTCAGCAAGTCTACTTTCAATGTCGAAGAGGGTTCTGCCGCAACTTGGGCAGGCTATATATTCTGTTTGTGACTGTCTCACGCGTGATGATTGGAGGATCATCAACTCCAGATCATTGATCTGCTCGGGGGAGTGGTGAGGTGCATCTATCCATATACCATCGGCAAGCCCATCAAGAAATAGCAGACCTAAGTCGGCAGCCGCTTTTATGGCAAGCTCGGTGAAGTCACGCTCCTCATAACGACGCTTAACCATCACTGGTTCGGAGGTGTTAAGAGCAAGAATAGCGGCGCGCAACTCGGCGGTTGGATTCTGAGAAGTGGATTCAATCAAGATAAAATCTTCGTGTGGTTCACTGTGAGTCAACGGCATTGTAACGGTGCTACGGCGCAAAAAGTGATATGGCGAATAGTTCTCAGAGTGACTCACCTCGAACTCACCTATACGTGACTCGAAGTGTTGCACCAAGATCTGAGCAACAGGTATCTCTCGCTCGGGAGCCTCAGTGAGCGAGACTCTTATGGTGTCGCCAATACCATCTGCCAAGAGCGCGCCAATGCCCACAGCGCTCTTCACACGTGCTTCGATTCCGTTACCCGCCTCGGTGACACCCAAGTGGATTGGGTAGCTCATCGAGCGACGATCCATCTCGGTGGCAAGGAGTCGATATGCCTGCACCATAACCCTCGTATTGCTCGATTTAAGCGATACTACCACATCGTCGAACTTCTCCTCGCGGCAGATATCCAAAAATTCCATTGCCGAGTGAACCATCCCTTCGGGGGTATCACCCCATTTTTCGAATTGGCGAGGCGAGAGTGAACCATGGTTCACACCTATGCGCAGCGCTACACCGCGACTACGGCAAAGAGCTATAAGTTGTTGAAGGCGTCCCCCTTCGAGTCGATAGTTTCCAGGATTAATACGCACCTTGTCGACGTAGTGTGCAGCGATGGTCGCCACTTCGGGCGTAAAGTGAATATCTGCAACAATAGCTGCCTGCGAGCCACGTGCACGCAGCTCATTGACAATTGCTTCGAGATTCTCGCCCTCGGCACGCCCTTGAGCTGTGAGACGCACAATATTGCCTCCCGCATGCTCGATGGCAAGCACCTGTTGCACACTCTCTTGCGTATTGCGCGTAGAGCTATTTGTCATCGATTGCACCTCAATCGGATGGTCGGAACCTATCGCAACTTTGCCAATTCTTACGGTATGCGAATATCGTCGGTTATAGTGGTTTAACTCCATTAACTTACATTTTTTGGGGATTAAATAGTCGAAAAATATGAATCGCTTCTCTTTAAGAATCTGTTTAAATTTCTCTCATCTAATTTGTTAAGGATCTGTTACTTCACTTTTCTCTTTTTCTACTCGTTACATAGCTATTGCTATGCGCCTCGCACAAAGAAGAGAAAATTAAAGCAACATCTCTCTTAACAATTTTAGCGAGAAAAACTTAAACAGATTCTAAGATTAACTCTTTTTACTCTTCGCCCACGTAGGCGCTATTAGCCGCATAGTTCTCCCAACGAGTTATCACAGCCTTGAACTCTTCGGGTAGCTCACTCTCGAAGTACATCTCCTCTTTGGTGCGAGGGTGCACAAAACCGAGCGACTGCGCATGTAGCGCTTGACGAGGCATCGTAGCGAAGCAGTTCTCAACAAACTGCTTATACTTCGTAAAGGTTGTACCCTTGAGCACTCTATCGCCGCCGTAGCGCTCGTCATTGAAGAGATGATGACCCTTCCAAGCCATATGCACACGTATCTGGTGCGTGCGACCTGTTTCGAGATGACACTCCACAAGTGTCACATAACCAAATCTTTGAAGCACCTTGTAGTGAGTCACAGCGTGCTTGCCCTCAGAGCCATCCTCAAACACATGCATGCGTAATCTATCGCGAAGAGAGCGACCAATGTGACCTGTGATTGTACCCTCATCCTCATCGAAGTTACCCCACACGAGCGCAATGTAGCGACGCTTCGTTGTGTGGTTGAAGAACTGCTTGGCGAGAAACGCATGCGCATATTCATTCTTAGCAATCAGCAGAAGTCCAGATGTATTTTTGTCTATGCGGTGCACCAGCCCCGCCCTCATATCGCTATCCTCCAACATGTTAAGACCTTGAAGGTGGTGTGTTAGAGCATTGACAAGTGTGCCAGAATAGTTACCGTGACCTGGGTGCACTACCATACCCGCCTCCTTGTTGACCAACAAAATATCCTCATCTTCGTATATAATATTGAGTGGGATATCCTCAGCAATAATCTCATTATCGTACTTTGGGTAATCCATCAACACGGATATCTCATCGAGAGGTTTCACCTTGTAGCTCGACTTTTGAGCCTTGCCATTAACTATGATTCTGCCATTGTCAGCCGCATCCTGCACTCTATTGCGCGAGGCATTGCGCATAAGCGGCGTGAGGTATTTATCTAAACGGATTTGGGATTGCCCCTTATCGACAATAAAGTGGAAGTGCTCGTAGAGACCACCCTCAGTGGCTGTCCCTTCAATTGGCTCCACGGCATCCTCTTCGATATCTAAATCAATATCAAGCTCTTCGCCCCATGGTTCTGTATAATCTTTTTCTATCATTAATTTGTTATTCTGTTTTTACTTTGGGTACGTGAGGGTTTGATTTAACCTTCAATCATTATCCCGCAAAGGTAGACAATATTTTTGTAAAAACAGTGGCTTTTTTGCCCCAAGTTCAGGGCAAACGCACGAAAAATAATTGCTTATCGCGCTCATGCCGCGCGGCACCAAGCTGAGCTTGGATCCAAAAACTTCGTTTTTGACTTTTTTTGTTACGCTGTTGTGGTGGGGGCTTTGCTTGGGGTTGATGTCTGGGTTGATGTCTGGGTTGATGTCTGGGTTGCC
>JAWXTF010000022.1:0-45396 GCA_044433965.1 Rikenellaceae bacterium
CGCGACATCAGCGAGGTGAACCTCGATTTGGGTTTAAATGCCGTAGGCATTTAAAAATTATAAAGAGCAGGGAGTTGTGCAAATGAATTTACGACAGTTACCGCGACATCAGCGAGGTTCACCTCGATTTGGGTTTAAATGCCGTAGGCATTTAAAAATTATAAAGAGCAGGGAGTTATGCAAATGAGTTTACGGCAGCTACCGCGACATCAGCGAGGTGAACCTCGATTTGGGTTTAAATGCCGTAGGCATTTAAAAATTATAAAGAGCAAGGAGTTGTGCAAATTTATTTGCGGCAACTCTTTGTTCTTTATAATCTTAGAGATGCAATCTCTAAGCCCAAAGCGCAATGGTACGCACCCGCGGAGGTGCTATCTCCGCCCGCCGGAGGCAGTAAGAAGCGCACAGAAAGCAACCCAACCCAACCGAAACGCACAGCAAGAAACGCACAGCAAGAAACGCACAGCAAGAGGTCAAGCAAGCATTAATCAGAGGTAGAAAGAGGTTACAGTTTGCTGATATGTCTTCGTGATACAGCGATAGTTGCGACAGATATTTTTGCTGAGGGTACTTTTGAGAGGAGTGTTTCGATGCAAGAGTTTAGAGTTGCGCCAGTTGTAAAGACGTCATCTACAATTAGAAGATGTTGACCGTTGAGTTCTTTGATTTTTGCGACATCGAAGAGGTCGTCGACGTTGTTCCATCGTTGGAGGTCGGAGTTGGTTTTCACTTGGCTGAGGTTGTTGCGCACTCTAACCATTGCGTGAGGCAGATGTTTCACGCCTAATGCATTGGCTATTCCGGCGGCGATAATCTCGGATTGATTATATCGTCGTTGGGTCAATCTTTTGGAGTGTAGAGGCACAGCAATCACCATATCAATCTCTTTGAAGAGAGGTGATTCGCGTAGCTCGCAACCATACCAGTATCCTAATTTGAGAGCTAAGAACCACGATTTGTGGTACTTCATTTGGTGGATCACCGCGCGCCAGCGACCTTTGGGGACGTAGTAGAATTGGGATGTAGCATTTATCACTGCGGGGTTAAGATCTTTTACTCTTTGAGCCACAGGGTTTTCTGCGTTGAGGTGGAAGTGTGTGCGCGGCATCTCTGCCATACACTCCACACATATCCAGTCTACTCTGTTGGGGAGTTTCTTGCCACAGCCGGGACATACTGCGGGATGAAATAGCGATATCAGATCTTGGTATATTCTATTGAGGATCAACATCGCAAACAATGGTTATAGCTCTGAATTGGGGCACTGTGCGCAGCTTCTCGATACACTCCAATAGTAGTTTGCGAGCGCGGTTGCTCGATGCTCCCGCCTCCACTTTGAGAGTCATTGAGACTATATATTCGTCACGTATTTTGTCGACTGGAGGCGCGACGGGACCTTGGAGTCGACGTCCAAATATTTTGCGTAGTGAGTGAGCGAGAATATTTGCTCCGCTGTTGAGTCGCTCCTGGCTCTTGTGGCGCATGGTTATAGCCACCACGCGCGAGTAGGGGGGGTATCCAAACATCTCACGTTCGGCGAGCAGCACGCGAGCAAATGTGTCGTAGTCGTCGTCGGCAACAAGGCGCAATATGCGGTGCGAGGGTAGTGAGCTTTGGATCACCACCTCGCCCCCTTCGGTGCGTCGTCCTGCGCGTCCTGCCACCTGCATCATTAGTTGGAAGGCGCGCTCTTCGGCTCGAAAGTCGGGACTGTTGAGCATGTTGTCGGCATTGAGGATACCTACCAGTGTGACGCGCTCAAAGTCGAAACCTTTGGTCACCATCTGGGTACCTACCAAGATATTGGTCTCGCCACTCTTGAAGCGGTTTACAATCTCGCCAAGTGCTTTGGGTGAGGTGACGCTATCGCGGTCGAGACGAGCCACAGTGGCGTGCGGTATAAGTTCTTGGATCTGCTCCTCGATCTTCTCGGTACCAAAGCCCATTGGCTTGAGCTCAGGCGCTTGACATTGAGGACATTGAGCCGGCAGAGCCTCTACGTAGCCGCAGTAGTGGCAGCTCAGACGAGAGAGCGATTTGTGGAGCGTGAGGGTGACATTGCAGTGGGGGCAGCGAGGGTTCCAACCACACGAGGGGCACTCGATGTAGGGGGCAAAGCCGCGACGATTCTGAAAGAGTATCACCTGCTCGCTCTTCTCTGTGCGCTCTTCGATCCTGTGGAGCAGCTCAAAGTTGAAGTGTCCTTTGCGCTCTCCACGCTTCACAGCGCGTATAGTATCGGATATTATTATTTTGGGTGGCTTCGACTCACCATAGCGCTCCGTGAGTTTTGCCAATCCATACTTGCCACTCTGGCTATTTGTCCAACTTTCGAGAGAGGGGGTGGCGCTTCCTAAGAGGGTGTTGCCACCATACATCGAGGCTATCACCACAGCAGCGTCGCGTGCATTGTAGCGTGGTGAGGGGTCGCTCTGCTTGTAGCTTGCGTCGTGCTCCTCGTCGACAATGATAAGTTTGAGCCGCTTGAGGGGCAGGAAGATTGCCGAGCGCACACCCACAACGAAGTTGCCACCATCGCGATTGTTTATCTGAAGGTAGCTCTCTGTACGTTTGCGCACTGTCAATTTGGAGTGGTAGGCAACCACACGGGCGCCAAAGATCCTCTCCATGCGCTCTATTAGTTGAGCGGTGAGAGCAATCTCGGGGAGCAGCAGCAACACATCTTCACCTTGCTCCAACCTCTGGGCTATAAGATGTATGTATATCTCCGTCTTGCCCGACCCTGTTACGCCGTGAAGTAGGGTAGTTGTGCGACCTTCGAACGACTCCTTGATACGCTGTAGAGCAGTTTGTTGGTGCTCCGAGAGGCTGGGAAGTGCAAAGAGCTTTCCCTCGATACGCTCGTGGGTTACATCGAGGCGCGTGAGCGAGATAAGTGCCTTGCGCGCCATGGCTTGAAGTGTGGCGATATCTGTAGATAGCAGCCGGCGGGGAGTGGGATAGGGTGAGTGGTGCGAGATGATTTCGAGTAGTGCCTTGTGCTGTTTGGGTGCCTTACGCTCCAGTGCCGCAATCTGCTCTTGGCTTGGCAGCTCACCCAGAGTGATGTAGTACTCTTGACGGGAGTGAAACTCCTCAAGTGCAAACTCCTCGTTGCTTGCCGCTGTGGGCTTCATCATCGAGGGGAGTGCTACACGCATCACCTCACCCAAGCTGCATAGGTAGTAGGAGGCTATCCACTCCCAGAATTTGCGCTGCTCACAACTCAGCAAAGGGCGCTCGTAGAGCACCCTAACTATCTTTTTTATTACCTTGAATGGTGGTCGTGTGTTGTGTATACGCCACACGATACCTGTGTAGAACTTTTCGGTGGGCTTACCCAGAGGCACCACAACAGCAGAGCCCTCTTCCACTCTTAGATCGTTCTCGATTTCAAATGTGAAGCTCTCCTGCGCCAATGGCAAAACGATATCGGCATAGAGACCCATATGCCCCGTTAGATTTTACGAAGCTCCTCGAAGCCTTGACCATAGACACCCATGACAGATCCTACGGTGATAAAGGCTGTGGGGTCTACCGAACGCACAACACTCAATATGTTGCCACTCTCGCGCTTGCGGCAGACAACCATAACGATCTTTGAGCTCTCCTTGGTGTACCAGCCCTGAGAGTCAATAAGGGTTATTCCGCGGTGTGAGCTTAGCATAATGGCATCTGCCATGGCTTGGGGATCCTTCGAGATGATAAATATTTGGCTCGATTGCTGACTTCCCGACATGAGAATGTCGACAGTGTAGCCAAAAATCGCTGTTAGCAGATAACCATATATTACTGCCTCTATACCCATGCCAATCAAGAGCGATGAGGCAATGATAGTGAAGTCTAAGTAGATGACAATCTTGCCGTAGGAGACTGTGCGATAGTGGTTTATTATCATCGCTACAATGTCGACACCACCCGTGGATCCTCCCTGCTTGAAGCAGAGAGCAACGCCAATTCCCGAGATGATGGCACCCAGTGCAACCATCAATATCGACTCCAACTCGAAGAGCACAACACCTTCCAAGAGAGCTTGGAGAGTGTTCATAAGTACCGAGAGGATAACGATGCAGTAGATCGATTTGATGCCAAATTTCCACCCCACGATATTGCCTGCAATAAGTATCAACACCGCATTGATGATAAATACCATGGTACCAATCTCGATGGAAAGACCCCAATACTTCTCGCATGCCGCACAGAGAATGATCGAGAGACCCGATGCACCTCCGCCAACACCCCCCGCAGGTAAGATGCAGCCTATCCAGCCAAATGCGTAACATAGCATACCAACAGTCATCAGGAAATATTCCTTGAGCGTTGTGAAAATTTTAGTGGGTGTAATTGTAAGCTCCGCCTTCATTGAATCATTGTTATTAGTAGATGCGACAAAGGTAAAAATTATTTGCTATTCGAACAAATAAAATATATCTTCGTGCAGGGCAGACGCACGAAAAATATTATTTCTTACTGCCTCCGGCGGGCGGGGATAGCACCCCCGCGGGTGCATACCTTTGTGCTTCTGACCAAGTAGATGGTCTCATCCATCAACGCATATCTCTCTTGCTCCTCTGCGCTGAGGTGGCTGTAGTAGCGTATCTCCTCCACCTCGAAGTTGGCTTGGCGGAGGCGTTCGGCGTAGTCTACCCCATATATTCGGCGGTGGTCATATTGACCAAATATGCGTGTCCTCTCTGCTGGGTCGGTGATGGAATCGTCCTCGAATGTCTCTTGGCGGTCGTACTCCACAGGTGATAGCAGAACGCCCCATCCATTGGGCTTGAGTATGCGGTAGAACTCACTCATAGCCCTTCTATCGTCTGCCACATGTTCGAGCAGGTGGTTGCAGATAAGCACATCGGCATAGTTGTCGTCGAGGGGTATCTGCTGCACGTCGAAGTGAAGATGTGCCAGGGGGCTTTCGAGATCGGCGGTGATATATCGTTTGGGGAAGCCCCTATAGATCTTATGAAATTTATTCATCAGAGAGACCTCGGGAGCAATGTGGAGCAGCGTGGGGCGAAGCTTTGCAAGCGATGTCTCGCGCTCCAAGTAGAGCCACAGCAGCCTGTGACGCTCCAACGAGAGGCACGAGGGACACAATGCATTTTCGCGTTGCACAACATAGCCATAGGGCAAAAACTTACGACGCTCGCAACCACAAATTGGGCAACGTTTGCCCTGTCCCAAGTAGAAGAGCCCCATAACAGGCACTGCCCAACCTGCCATGCGTTGCATCAGCGGGCGGGGCAGGGTGTTGAGGATAAACTTTATTAACCTTTTCATTCCATCACCTTTTTGAGATCCTCCTCAGCTTTGTGGAGGCGTTCCTTGCAATATTTTATCAATTTTGTTGCTCTCTCGACCTCGGTAGCCAACATATCTACTGACATCTCGCCAGTACGGAATTTTGCCATTATTGACTCTATTTGAGCTATTGCTTCGTTGTAACTTAGTTCTTTGGTGGACATATTGTATGTGTTTTTTTTTAATATTAAATTAGCTTCTCACTCTTAGCTCTCCATCAAAGAGTTCGAGTATGATATCGCTGCCTGGTGCGACCTGCTCCACCGAGCGGAGGGCAACACCATCGAGGCGAGCCACAGCAAACCCCAGACGCATAAGGTTCTTGGGGGAGTGTAGTGCTACCGCCTCTGCCAAGCCATCAAGCTTCGAGGTTTGAAGTTTGAGCAGATACTCCACTCTCTCGGGGAGCGTCGTGGCATATCGCTCCAAAAGAGTATGCTGCGTTGAGAGTAGCTGCTCGCCACGCCCTTTGAGCTCGGTGGAGAGACTCTCCAAGTGGAGATGATCCTTGCGTGTGATTGCTGTCGCGGCATCGTGAAGCATAAGGGCGGCACTTTCGAGCCAACTCTCTTCGCGAGCCATCCTCTCGCTGAGGAAGGTAGCTACAGCCGTAGGGGTCTTTAGGGTTAGTGCGGCAACCATGTCTACAACACTAATATCTTTGTCGTGTCCTATACCTGCTATTATGGGTAGCGGAAATTGTGCCACATGTGATGCCATGCGGTAGTTGTCGAAGCAACGAAGATCTGCCACCGAGCCACCACCACGAATTATAACTACCACATCGAACTCCTCAGCCGACTCTGCTACACCCTCCAGGGCTCTCACTACTGACTCCTGTGCAGCAGCACCCTGCATTACCGACTCGAAGAGTGTGAGCTCGAAGTGGTAGCCACTGCGCGATAGCTCCTCACAAAAATCTTGGTAGCCGGCAGCATTGGCGCTTGAGATGATCGCTATGCGTTGCAGAAGGCGGGGTAGAGGTTGTTCTCTGTTCATATCCCACACCCCCTCTTTTTGGAGTTGTGCGATGGTGAGTTGTCGCTCTCGCTCCACATCGCCCAAGGTGTATGAGGGATCGATATCGGTTATCTGGAGCGAAAGTCCGTAGATCTCGTGGAAGTTCACCTGCACCCTGACCAAGACTTTGAGTCCTGAGCAGAGCTCACCTCCAGTCTGGGAGCGGAAGTATGACGAGAGTGTGGCATAGGTGCTACGCCAGATGACAGCTCTCGACTGCGCCTTGGTCATCGCACCGCCCTCACCCTTCTCTACAAGTTCGAGGTAACAGTGCCCCGAGTAGTTGACCTTAAGCTCCGATATCTCGGCACTGACCCACACCGAAAGTGGAAACTTCTCGCTGAGTGCCTGTTTGATTGAAAATTGGAGTTGAGACAGGGTTATTGGTGTTGACATAATATGTTTGGTGTTGAGAATCATGATGTGATTTTATTGCTGTGCAGGGCTCAGAGCGAAATGACTCTGAGCCCTGCACAGCGATAAAAATTAGATGTATCAACTATCTAATACGGTTGAGAAGTGTTGAGTGGTAAGGTAATTCTGGCGCAGCGGGAGCAGCAGCAGGCGCTCCAGCGGGCGTTGAGAACTTATTTACAACACACTTGGTGGTTGGTTGAAGTGACTCTCTATCGATTCCAAATGCCACTGCGGCGTAGCTATACGACGAAGAGACGCCAGCACGCTGCGTGAGGTCTGTCGGTAGAGGCTTCACATAAGTACCCCAAGCATCATAGATGTCACCATTAGTCTCGTAGTCGACACCAAGAGCATCAATTGCGTTGAGCACATACTTGATGATCTCCTCGTCGGTGTTGCACGAAGCGATTTGAGATTGCGAGAGCACCATAAGAACATACTCGCTGCCCTCAAGAGCTGGTGTTGCCACAATGTGGTAAGATTCGTAGGTCACCTCGTCGATTGTGAGCACTCCAAACTCCACATCTGGGACAATAATTGTCTCAGGCACATCGGGAGCATCGACATTAGCAAGGGTTGTGAATGGGACCTTGTGGATCTCTGTGCTCACAGCCCAATCCCAACCATAGGCTATAGCGTAGTATTCGGTAGAGGGGTTAAGAGTTGCACCCGTTGGGATTATATCGTCTCCCTTCGAGAGTAGGTAGGTGAAGAATTGACCTGCGCTTGTCTCCATATAGTCGGCTATCTCTTGATCTGTCATCTTGTCGGCAGTAGACTTCTTGATGTAGCTCATATAGTAGATATCATCGTTGGAAGTTGTCGCTTTGAGTGTCGCGCTGTTTGAGGTGACACCATGCACCGAGAGTGAGATCTCATTCTCGGACATCACTACAGGATCTGTCTTGCCATATACGCTAAGGATGTTGCTCGCAATAGCACCATCTGGATTGACTCCAAATGCAACAATCACATACTCCGTATCGGGGCGGCATGTCCATGAGTAGTAGGTGTTGTAGGTTATGCTCGAATCGAATATCCAGGTGTTGTCGGCAATCGTGAAGTCGGTATTGATGCTGATCTCATCCTCCATAAACATCGAAGCGAGGGTGTAGGCGTTGCTATTGCAGTAGCTATCGAAGTATTTCTTCATGTAGACACCCACATAGTAGTTGCCGTTGAAGTCTCCCTTGTCGATTGTAACGTCGAAGCTGCGTGAGTCGCAACCATCAATTGTGATCGAGGCAAGTGAACCCGAGAGCGTTGGTGCAGCAGTTGTAGCGGTGTCGATACGCGCCACAGGGGTTAGGATTGTTCCATTTGCCGAGATTCCAAAGGCAAGAATAGAGTATTGGGTAGAGCTGGTGACACGCACGATACTGGAGATCTTAAAGTCTCCTTCGCCACTAAATATACATACGTCATCGGCTTTAGAGAAGTTGTAGCCGAAGTATTGGAGGTAGTTGCGAGCATAGGTAGCCAACTCGAAATCTGAGCTTGAGCCAAAACCTGCGTCGATATCTGCCTGACTGATTGGGAATACGCAGTAGTTACCAACATTCTCCTCGGGAGTTGTGTGGAGGGTGATGTCGTATGCTTGGGGCGAAACATCGCTAAAGGCGATATTGAAGCCCTCACCAAACGCCTCGGTGCGAACCTCCTCGGTGAAGATATCACCACTTAGTGAACCATACGCATCGAGACCAAAGGCAAAGATTAGGTAGTCGCAATCAGACTCCAAATCCCAGATGTTGTTTAGACTAACGGTTGTCGACTTATTGAATATGGTGCTTCCATTTGGCTCAGTGACGCTACCGCCGCTATTGGTTATAAATTGGAGTAGAGCCGTTACCACCTTCACTTTGTTGCTGCTATAATCCTCTTGATAGTCATATTTCGAGATTGGAGCTACAAAGTAGTTGGTAAATGGTGCCACCTGGTTGAGCTCTACACTCACCTTGATATTGGTTGCTGTAGTCTCATCGACAGTGATTGCAAGCATTGGCAACTCGTCGAGAGGTTGCTCGGCAGAAGTAGCTGTGCAACGAGAGATGTTTGTAGTTCGCTCTCCGCTCTCCGAGACACCAAATGCCACGATGATATATGTGGTGAGATAATCAATTTCCCACGCCTCGCTAAGGTGTGCTGTAGACTCGCCATTGAAGATATATTTGTTATCTACCGTGGCGTAAGAGGCGCCAGCAGCCTCGATCTTCTCTTTGATGTAGGCGACCATATCGCCATCGCCATTAAACTCCTCATTGGCGATGCTTTGGGGGACTACTCCCACCACATAGTTGCCACACTCTTGGTCGGCAGCAATTGTTACATCTACCGCGAAGCTGCTTGCAGCATTGTCGGCAAGGGTCAACGAGAGGGGACTTGTGAGAGTCGTCGTGCCACCTTGATCGTCTGTGTCGCTTTTTTGGCATGAGACTAATGAGCCTACCAGAAGTAGAAGCGAGAAGAGTAGTGAAATTGATTTCTTGTTCATATGTTACTTGTTTGAATTAAATATTAACCTCTCTTTTGGTTCAATATTGACCAAAAGAGAGATTAATAGGTGAATATTATTTTGTCGTTATAGAGCTAAACGGACCATAGACGCCACCCCCGATTGATGATGCGTCGAGAGTTTTGTCAGTGGTGTTGATAAGTGCTGAGTTGACCGCACCCAAGGTTGCTTTAGCCCAAGAGAGGCTTGGAGAGTTACCAAATACGTAGCCGTCGACATCACCAAAGTGTGTGATTGGGGCGTTGACGCCAATTTCGAGTGTCATAAGGAACGACAAACCGTCGAAGGCTCTGTTGCCAACCCAAGTCACATTGGGAAGTATTAGACTCATAATGTTTGAGCAGCCCGAGAGTGCACTCTCCTTGATTGTGCTCAACATAGGTGCTTCAATTGAGTATAGCTTCGAGCAGTCACTAAATGCATTGGGCTCCAAAGTCTCGACCATAGGTAGAGTGGCTGTATCGAGACGCGTACAGTTACGGAGAGCGCCTTCGCCCACACTGGTTGCCTTGTCGAGGATGATTGTGTGGAGGGCACCTGCCGACTTGTCAGCTTCGAAGAGTGCCGAGGCTGGTAGTGCCTCAAGGTTTGTAAACTCAATGATGATAGTTCCTGGCTGCCCAGGGCTCACAAATGTTGCCGAGATAGTGGTGAGGGCATCACGCAAGCCTGCGAAATCTTCGTAGGTTGCCGTTGCATCGTCGATAACCCAAGTTGTAGCGGTGGGATATGACTCTGCACTGAAGTGTTTCAACTTGGTGAAGTCAACAACTTGAGTCACCTCATTAATTGCCATAAATGGACCATATGTGGCACCACCCAACGATGAGGCGTCGACCATCAAGCTCTCTGTGTTGTAGAGTGCGCTATTGTACGAACCAATTATAAGTGATATTCTCTGTGTGTTGTCAGGCGTAAAGAGGTTCGCCTCGCTCGTGCCAAGCTGCGTAAGTGTAGACTCCGTAGCGAGAGTCATCATCAGCGCTTTGCTACCTGCAATACCCTCGAAAACGCGAGCGCCAAGGCTTTCGGCTTTGGGTAGAGCAATCGTAAAGAGAGAGCTACAGTTGCTGAGCGCACCCTCGCCAAGAGTAGTACACTCGGCGAGAGAGATATTCATCAACATGGAGCATCCAGCTAAGGCATTATCGCCAAGAGTTTGAACCAATGGTGCTGTGATTGAGGTGAGGTAGATAAGTGACTCAAAGGCGCTGTCACCAATTGAGGTGGCTGCCGAAAGAGAGACTGAGCTAAGTGCGGTAAGTCCCTTGAAGGTCTCGGCAGGCACGGCGCTAAGATTCTCGAAGTTGATGGTGATGTGGTTCTCTGTTGGGTCGAGTGAGCCAAGTGCTGCACGCAAACCAGCAAAATCTTCGAAGGTGGCATCGATGTCGTTGATATCCCAAACATTAGAGTCGGGGTAGTTGTTAACACCATAATCAGCCAAACTATTATACTCCATTACAACCTCGTTGGTAAACTCGATAGATTTGAATGGTCCATAGGTCACGGGAACCGAAGTGCCAATTGGAGCTTCGAAGAGGCGTGTACCCTTGTTGACCATGCTGCTATTGACATAACCCACAGTAAGGGTCACATCTTCAAGCTTAGCTCCCAAGGTAAACATATTAGCATTACCATCACCGAAGCGCTCGATGACAGCCTCCTCGGCAATATTGATCGATGTTAGATCGGTGCAACTTGCAAAGAGACTACTACCAAAACGAACTGCCGCAGGAAGTGAGACGCGTTGAAGTGAGCTACAACCTTTGAACGAGCTTGTTCCCACATCTACAACCTTTGGAAGGGTGATCTCTTCGAGTGAGCTACACCCCTCGAAGTCTCCAAATACTACGGCTGAGGGCGATGAGTCACCAATTTCGGTCACCTCGGGAAGTGAAACGGTGGTGAGCATAGTGCAACTCTTAAATACCGCTCCATCCAAAGCCTTAGCGGCAGGAAGCGAGATCTCTTGAAGAGCGTTACAGAATTGGAACGACATGCTACCAATTGCCTTCGCCTTGGGTAGGTCGACGCTCACCAAAGCTGAGCAGTTGGCAAAAGCGTAGCTGCTAAGTGTTGTAACTTCGGGGAATGATACCTCCTGGAGCGAAGAACAAGTGTCAAATGATTGGCTATTGATGGTGGTAAGAAGTGGCATATCGACACTGCTTAGAGCCGAACAAGCGCTAAACATTTTATATGAAGTTGAAGTAATAAGAGGGAAAGAGACACTCTTAAGTGCACGACAGGTGCTTAGAACAGAGTCGCCAATCGATGTCACTTTGGGGAACGAGAGCTCGACAAGTGAGATACAGTCAACAAAGGCGTATGATTCGAGCTCAGTCACCTCGGGAGTAGTCACACTCTCCATAAGATAACACTGCGCAAATGCTCTACGTCCAACAACTTCGACCTTTGGCATATCCACCTCAACAAGCCACTCGCAATGCATCAAAGAGGACTCTCCAAGAGAGGTAGCCACTTCGAGCTCAATTCTGTAGAGTGCGCTAAAGTCGCGCACGGCGTAATCCTTGTAGCACTCCAAAGCGTTATCGGGAAGACTCTCAAGGTTGGGGAAGCGTAGTGTGATAAGGCGTCCTCCCATATCTGAGACCTCCTCGATTGCGTCGCAAAGACCATCGAAGTCATCCGAGGTGGCAACGCTATCGGTGATATTCCAGATATTGGCATCGAGCGGGAATGACTCGGCGCTGAGCTCAGCAAGAGTCACATTCGATGTTGTGGGGGTTACGCTATTGATCGACTTAAATGGACCATAGAGAGCTCCTCCAATCGATGTTGCGTCGAATGTTCCGCTCTCGGCATCGAGCATTGACTCATTGGCGCTACCGGTGGTGAGGGCAACCTTCAAGAGCTCGCTTACTCCCTCAAACATATCGCCACTCTCATCTCCAAATTGAGTGAGTTTGCTGTTTTGAGCAATTGTAAGCTCTTCGATATTGCCACATGCTGCAAATGCCTTAGCATCGATTGCGGTAGCTGACTCCAACTCTACAACAGATAGGTTGATACAGTCGGCAAAGGCAGAAGCTCCAATTGTTTGGGCGCTCTCAAGGGTGATTGAGGTGAGCATCACATTGCCGCGGAATGCCTCCTCGCCAACTGTGGTAACCTTAGGTGCAACCACGCGTGCCAAGGCGGTACATCCCGCAAAGCCATCGAGTGACTCAGCGCTGTAGAGCGTCAATGAGCTAAGTGAGGTAGCATCCTCAAAGGCACCATCCTCGATTGTAACAGCTTTGGGTAGCTCCAAACTGGACAACTTCGAAGCTCCCTGGAATGCGTTGGAACCCACCATAGTAGCTGCTGAACACTCCAACGAGGTGAGTGCCGCAAGGTCGGCATCGCAAAGAGCCTCGGCAGGCACCTCTTCAAGCTTGGTGAACTTAAGCTCGATTGAACGACCCTGAGAGGCTACCGAAGTGAGCGCTGCGCGAAGCGTTGCAAAGTCGGCGGTAGTGGCAACTTGGTCGACAATAGACCATTTGTCACTCTCGGGGTAGGAGTCACTACCATAGTGACTTAGTTTGGTGAAGTCGATAACCTCGTCGGTGATATCGGTGTCGACATCATTTTTATCCTTCTCGCACGCTGTCACTACAAGTGAAGTGGCGAATAGTAGAGCATATAAATATCTTTTCATGGTTTTCTGTTTTAACTGTTTTATTCTCTGGTAATAGGGTAGTCGAGGGGGCAGGAGAGCCTCTCCCCGCCCCCCTCGACTAAAGTATATTAATAGAATTTAAGAACAAATCCCACCTCATCCTCTTGGCTCCAAAGCCAGAAGGTGTCTGTATCGTTGTCTACTTTTACCACCTCCATTGCGAAGGTGCCAGGTTTCACTCCAACATAGTTTTCGACTGCGCACTCAACCGTAAGCTTATTTTTGTAGGCTATATCGCCCTCGATTGTAAGCGTATAGAATTTGGTGTAGTCACAGTTGGAGACCGAGTAGAGATCTCTCTCAAACGTCGATACGATCTGATCTGTAGTGGGGTCAATTGCGTAGCTCTCGCCCTCTACGATTGCTCCAAGCTCCTCTGTTGCCATAAAGCTCTCAAGCTCTGCGGAGCTCTGCTTGTTCATATCGTCATTATCTTTTTTACATCCACCTAAGGTGAGTGAGAGTAGAAGCAGCGCTGCAAATGCAACTCTCGAAATATTAATCTTATTCATAGCTTATTCTCTGTTTTTTAACTATTTAACTTCAATTGAACGATTCATGCGGTAGACTCGACTATCGCGCATCACCTCGCAACGGATCTCGAAGTATCCCTTGGTGAGCATAATCTGGTCGCGCAACATCTCAGTGTCGTTGACATACCATCTAATAATATCACCCTCCTCAAGGTTGATCGCGCGGAGTGTTAGGTTGTTACCCTCCTCATACTCATACTCTGGTAGGTAGATAAGCGGCATAGTGGTGCGGCGTGCAACCGTAGTGAAGCTCTCGTCAAAGATCTCCTCATACTTAGCATCATTCTCCGAACCGCTAACCTTGACGTGGTACGAAGCACCAGCCTCCAGATTATCGAGTTGGAATTGACAATCGCTAAGCTCCACCTCGGTGTAATTTGCCACATTGCCCGAACTATCTTTCTTGCCGTAGCTCAACTTAAATGAAGTGTAGATATTTGGATTCCAGCTGATGTGAGCATCGGTTTGGAATGCATCTACGTTGACACCCTTCAACTCGTTGTCGTCTTGGAGGTAGAAGGCGATAATCCAGTTACCGGACTCCTCGCCCCACTCCTCGGTGAGTGAGCTCTCCTCATTGTCGATAAATACCACATCGCCCTTGCCTGGTTGGGTCTCGTCGGCTGTCGATACGAAGGCTGGAAGAGACTCCTCGTCGTAGGCAAATACCTGGTAGCCAATAAAGTAATCTTTACCCTCCTCGATTGTCACAGCCTCATCCTTTGGAATGTCGATTGAGACCATCTGTACATATGAGTC
This sequence comes from Rikenellaceae bacterium, assembly GCA_044433965.1. Lineage (GTDB taxonomy): Bacteria > Bacteroidota > Bacteroidia > Bacteroidales > Rikenellaceae > Alistipes. The sequence goes on from JAWXTF010000022.1 coordinate 14,240, forward strand.
CTCGATAATGATTGTCTGTGACTCGTAGAGGAATGTCTGAGTGTCGGGGTGGAATACATTGAACTTGAGGTATGTAGGTCCCATTATCAATGCCTTGATACGTGTAATCTTATCGCCTACGTTATCGACCAAATCCTCGCTGTTCCAGCGTTGAAGTGCAGCAAACGATGAGCCACTCATACCCACATTGTAGTCTGGAATTGGACGCGCCCACGATTTGAGGTCTGAGGTATACTCGATATAGTTGTAGACGATCACCGACATTGAGTTCCAACCGCGAACGATATCCACTGTGCCGTAGTAGTCAACGTAACCATCCTTCTTAGCCTCGATGTCGTAGGTTCCTTCGGGTAGTTCGATGGTGAACTCTCCATTGGAGTTGGAGCGTGTCGAGATTGGCTTCACCCCGTCGGCGCGAGTAGTCTGCTCGACCGATATACCACCACGAGTCGATACCACACGTTGAGCAGGATAGAAGTCCAAGTCAAGTTGTGTGAGGCGGTTACCATCGCTATCGAGAGTGTAGCCACCCAACGCTTGGTAGAGCATAGGAGTGAATGAGTACTCACCCTTGATGTCGGGGTAAGTGACACTTTGAGCGGTGATAGTAACTTTCTGTGTATCTAATATCTCTATCACACCATCTTCGGTTATTGAGACTGATTCAGGGTTGGAGCTGCTCCAAATGATATCTTTGTAGACCGCTGTTGTTGGGTTGTAGATAGCCTCAAGTTGATATGAAAGACCTACATATGGAACAAACTCTTCGGTTGAAGGTGCAATTTCAATAGATTGTAGAGGATCCACTGCGCGCTCCTTGAAGAATGCTGAGATCATCCACGCACCATCGGTGCCAGTGTAGCCAAAATCGCTGATTGTGCTAAATCTAACTCCATCGTAGATCAAATTCGCCTCGCCATCGTTTGCCGTCGAGCTGGTGTCGATACCCAACTTACCGATCATCTTAACACAGATGTAGTAGTCGCACTCTGGTTCGATGATAGCTGGTGTTACATGTTCAAATGTGTAGTAGCCAGGTGTGCTAACATCGTCGTTGATTGAGTCGTGAACAATCACCAATTGACCATTGCGGCCCACCTTCGCCACACGCATCCATACTCCCGAACAGTAGAGCTCATAGATGTGAGCATCGGTGTAGACAATCTCGTAGCCGATCTTGTCGACCAAGCTCTCTTTAGGTAATTTTATTGCATATACTTGGAGCGCTGCCTCGCCAACACCTGCGGTGCAGATGTCGGTAGTGGAGTAACGAACACGCTCTGTGTCGTACATTCCATTATCGAAGAGATCCATATCGTCGATAATATTTATCGAATTTTCGTCGGTGTAGGGCTGCATAACCTCTGTTACGCGGCTTGCTGAGCGATATTTACCTTCGTGGACATCTTGTACCACACTCATCGTGTAGGCACGACCTGCAATCAAATCGTTCACCTCGAAACAACCATCTGCATCTGAGGTTACACTCTGATACTCTTGAGGAGCGCGAGTAGTTGCGATGCTGCTATACTCCAAATTGCGCGAAGGTGCCGCTGCCCACGCCTCATCGAGGAAGCCTGGAACCGAGCTGCTGCTCTGCATATCGAGTGGGATAGCTGTGAACTCCACCTCCACGTTAGGTACAACGACTTTGTCGGCATTTAGAGTCGAAGAGAACTCCACAAGACGACCCTTAGCGCGTGCCTCAGCCTCGCTCGATACGGTTACCTCAAGTGTTATTGTGAGTGAGCTGTTGAGAAGCGATGTAGCCGAGATTGTTGTGTTACCCTCGTTGAGTGCCATGATATTACCAAAGCCATCGACAGTAGCTACCGACGGATTTGAAGAGACCCAATCGCAGTGGCGGTTGGCTCCCTCAGGAAGTACGCTCCACTCTACTTGTGCTCCCATATTGCGATTGATGGAGAGCGATGAAGCTGTGAGAAGCTCGATGGAAGTTGGAGCAACAGCATCGGTCTGGTCCGAAAGAGCCATCTCGATCATTAAGTTACCCTTGACCACACCACCAGTAAATGCGTAGGCGCTATAGTTTGTGTCGCCTGGATGTGCAGCGAAATCATCAATCATATTGGAGTAGCCATCATATTGGAGCGAAGTGTCGGAGTCCATTCCCAAGATACCTCTTGAAGTATCCTCGGTGATAACTTGGATCTTCACGGCGTAATCTTTGCCCTCTTCGATCATAATGTCATACGATTCGAGATCTACCGAGCGCCAACCTAATTCACCCTCGCCAACCGAGAAGTCGTGACCCCAACCAATACCATTGTCAGGTTGGATGATAAGGGTTCCCTCGAATGGATTAGTGGCATAGAAACGCACCTCATTGACCTTGCGACCAATATGAGCTCTAAACATCTCCTTAGTCATGTAGGCATAAGGGCGGAATTGACCCGCAGCACCCAACGACACGCTATACTCACCATTGGTATATGAAACAGACTCCATCTTCGCCTGCTCGTCGGTAAACATCGTGAGGCTAAGCATCAAACCAGGCTCAATGGTGATCGTTTGCACCAAGTCAACATAGTCGGGGTGTGTGATCTGAAGCATATATTCACCACTTGGGATACCCTCAAATTCGAAGTAACCATTCTCATCAGTTGTGGTGGTGTAGATCTCGTTGGAGCTCGCCATAAGTCGACCTGCACTCTGAGCAGTGTTGGGGCGAATTGTGACTTCGGCTCCCGCAATAGTGTTTGTACCAAAGGTGTTACGAACGGTAGCTACGATAGATTTGTAGAGCATAGATTGCACATCAACGGTGATATTATCGCCGCTACGTGCAATATTTTCAAGCTGATAGTCGAGTGGATTTCCGCTCCAGCTCTGCGCGCGAGGTTTGGTGTAGATGTTCCACGCGTTGCTCTCGCCGTTGGGGAATGGTACTCCCTCCCACGATGCGGGATCTTCGCCCAGAGCAGCATCTGTAGCCACCACAAAGTGGAAACATTCGTGTGAAATATCGTTGTTGGGACCATTGATCTCCCACGCACCCATCCAATTTGCCGAGCGGTCAACGTGTGTTACTAACAGACCATCAGCGGGGATGTAGGCATCCCAGGGAGTTGAGCCAATCTTACGGTTTTCGAGCAGGAAGTACTCCCCCTCGACATCGGTCTCTATCTTATATGTGGTATGATTCTGGATAGGCTCTATTGTGAGCGATTGAGCTTTGTCGATAACCTCTGGTTCGCACCAACCTATCATCTCCATCTCCAAAGCATTCATCAGTGGAGGGGTGTCACCATTGTTGTTGTAGCAACCCAAGGTCATGATATCGTAGTAGTGGAGTCCCCAGCTATAGCCATTTGTCGAGCCGTCAGTATCGTAGTGGTCGGCAAGACCAAAGACGTGACCAAACTCGTGGCAGAAGGTTCCAATTCCGGCAAGGTCTTGACCCTCTCCCGAAGTTAGACGCAACTCCGAGGTACAGGCGTAGCCCCAAAGAGTCTTACCATCGTGCACAGGAGTGTCAAATACGTTCCACTTGTGGGGCCAGATGCAGTCGGAGCCACCACCCTCAGCCTCATTGTAGCCGGCATAGTAGATAAAGATATTGTCGATTACGCCATCATCGTCGAGGTCATATTGCGAGAAGTCGATGTCGGGATCAGCCAACTTAACAGCCTCACTTACCATATCTTGTGGGCGGATGTCTGCTGCTCCAACATCGGTGCGAGCACCGTAGTAAGATAATTTTTGTTCGAGCTGGTAGGGTCCATATACATCGAACTGACCTTGGAACTTACCTTTGGAGTTGGCAGCGTAGTAATCCTTAGCGCTACCCACAGCACCATTGACGCTGTAGCCCTCTTGGTTAAGTTGGTTGTTAAATGCCTGCTGGGGATTGTCAGCAGTAAATTTCACATCTTGAAACTCTACCAAGATGATGGCAGAGCGTACCACTCCCTCGTTGGGAAAGGTGGCAGCTTGCTGCATCGGAGCATGCTGCATCTGTTTCATTGGACTGTTGTTGCGTTGCGAAGCTGCAATAACGCTAATGTCTTGACGAACAATGTCGCTTGAGGGCGCAAGCTCGCGTCCGTTGATGCTCACACGTTGGGTCGAGATGTTGGTTACTCCCTTCACATCGTATTGGGCATAGTAGTAGTAGCCATCCTTCTCAACAATTGGATAACCTCCTGTAGTTGTAGTCCAGTTAAAATGCTCGTCACCCGAGATCTTAATGTTGATGGTCGACCCATCAGCTTGCTTGACAGTGATGACGCCTGGACGTGCCGGGACACCATAAACAACTGAGACACCCAGAACCAATAACATGGTAATGAGCACTCTTAGCGTGGTGAATACACCACACATAAAGTAACCTTTCTTCATAAAATATCCTTTAAAATAAATAAATCATTAGGATTAGGCGTATAGAGCGCACTCGTTATAATACCCTCTATCCTTGATTTTGCCATTATTTTCAATGTAAAGTACTAGACTTAATGCGGTTTGTCTATAAGTGCCAATATCCATGTGTCACATTATCAGGCTATAAGCCTTAAAATACAGTGCGCTCTATGCGCCTAATCCTATAAATCATTTCAAAACAAATTATGCAGACCAAAGACATAAATATTAAAGTCATAGGAGCGTGGAAACACACCACCCTCCTCGCTCTTGAAATAGTTGAAATCTTCGTAGAGTGAGGCTATATTGCACAAAACAGTGCAAAGGTAGTATTAATTTGGATAATTAATTATAATTTATTGCCTTCTTTTTGGGAAAAGCACGAAAAATATTATTTCTTACTGCCTCCGGCGGGCGGGGATAGCACCCCCGCGGGTGCGTACCATTGCGCTTTGGGCTTAGAGATTACATCTCTAAGATTATAAAGATCAAAGAGTTGCCGCAATAAATTTGCACAACTCTTTGATCTTTATAATTTTTTAAATGCCCGATGGCATTTAAATCCAAATCGAGGTTCAGTCCCAGAAAAGTCCCAGAGAGTCCCAGCCCCCAGAAAAGTCCCAGCCCCCCCAGAGAAGCCCCCCAGAAAAAGAGACACAATCAAACTCTAATCACCCTCTTAATATCTTTTATTCGAAGCTGCATCGTCACGGAGCCTCTATAGTGATTCTCCACAACATGGTAGCAAACATCAATAGGATGCCCACATCGTATCCACTCGAAGTGTGTAGGTTGACCAAAAGCGATAGTTTGGATTCGCGTATTAGGTTTCTGACGTTGAGTGAGATCCATCCTCAAGTGCTCCATGTCGGCACCGACAAGCATTGCATCGCCATGGTTGCTCACAGCTTTTGTTGCGAATACGGGAGCGGTGTTGCCGGGTCCAAACGGCTGGAAGCGTTTGAGGTCGCGGCGGAATGAGGGTGTGATATCGGAGAATAGGATCTCCATATCGACATCCACCTGAGGCACAAGGGTTTCAGGATCTATATTCTCCTCCACATAGGCATCGAAGCGGCGAGTAAACTCCTCAACCTTTTCGGGTCTCATAGTTAGACCTGCGGCATACATATGACCGCCAAAGTTTTCGAGGATATCGGAGCAAGACTCTATCGCCTGGTAGAGGTCGAAGCCAGGAATTGAGCGGGCAGAGCCGGTCACAAAATCGTTGCTACGCGTCAGCACAACCGTAGGTCTGTAATAGCTCTCAATAAGCCGTGAGGCAACTATTCCAACTATACCCTTCATCCATTCGGGGTTGTAGATCACCGTACATTTTGAGTTTCGATACTTGTCGTTGCTCTCGATGTAGTTGTGCGCCTCGATAGTTACACTTCGGTCGATGCTTTTGCGATCTTGGTTGAAGCTATCTATCTCGTTGCCAAATTTTGCGGCAGCAGACTCATTACCCTCTATTAGGAGTTCCACTGCGGCGTAACCACCCGAGGGAGGGGCATTAAGGTCGTTTTCGTCCATCCGCATGCGCCCAGCGGCATTTATACGAGGACCAATCTTAAAGACGATATCATCAATTGTTATCGAGTTGCGTTCCAATCCACATATTTTGATAATCGAGTGGAGCCCCTTGGAGGGATTGCGGTTGAGGCGCAAGAGTCCATAGTGCGCTAAGATACGATTTTCATCGACTAAGGGCACAATATCGGAGGCGATGCTCACCGCCAGTAGATCGAGCAGATGCTCGATTTTGGTGAATGGGATATTGTGCTTCAGAGCGTAGGCTTGAGCAACTTTGAACCCCACACCACACCCCGAGAGTTCATCGAAGGGGTATGTACAGTCGACCCTTTTGGGGTCCAGAACAGCTACTGCCGCAGGAATCTCCTCGGCTGGAAGGTGATGATCGCAGATGATGAAATCGATCCCCTTCTCTTTGGCGTAGACAACCTTCTCTATGGCTTTGATACCACAGTCAAGGGCGATGATTAGCGAGGCGCCACGACGCTCCGCATAGTCGATGCCCTTGATCGAAATACCGTAACCATCGGTGTAACGATCAGGAATGTAGAACAATAGGTTTTGGTGACCTATCAGCTTCAAAAACTTATACATCAACGCAACGGCTGTAGTGCCGTCAACGTCATAGTCGCCGTAGACCATGATATACTCTTGGTTTGCTACGGCGTTCTCGATTCTCTCGATTGCCCTCTCCATATCCTTCATCAGGAATGGGTCGTGCAGCTCGGAGAGTTGAGGATTAAAAAAGTTTTTAGCCTTCTCTACACTGTCTATGCCCCTCTGTACGAGTAGTGTAGCCAATATCGGAGATATCGAAAGCTTTGTGGCAAGAGTGCTCACAAGCTCTCGGTCTCCCAAAGGCTTGACTACCCATTTTTTGTCTATAGGCATAATCTTTATTTTTTATATATTTTAACATTTAAAATCTTAATTAAGTTGTTCAACAATAGCTCCTTGACCTCCTCCATCGAGACCGAAGTAGCCGCCTCAACCTCCATCGATGTCACACCACGATCTGTGAATCCGCAGGGGTTGATATAGTTGAAATATTTCAAATCTGTCTTTACGTTGAGCGCCAGCCCATGCATGGTAACATAACGTGAAGACTTTACTCCTATTGCGCAAATCTTGTTGCGCTGAGCCTCTTTTGTTATCCAGACGCCCGCAGCTCCCTCGATGCGTCCCGCCTCGATTCCCCAATGTGTCACGGTGTCGATAACCGCCTCTTCGAGGGTCGAGATATACTCTTTGAGTCCTATGCCGAGCCTCTCTAAGTCGAGAATAGGGTAGAGGACAATCTGCCCTATGCCGTGGAATGTTACATCGCCACCACGGTCGACATGAAAATATTCAGCTCCTATCGCTCTAAGCTGCTCCTCACTAAAGAGGATATTGCCGCTCTTGCCGCTCTTGCCGAGGGTGTAGACTGCCGGATGCTCCACCATCAAGATGTAGCCCCCGCACTCTTGCCTTTGACCTTTAGCGCTGATAAGCTCCCCAAATAGTTGCTGCTGCACTCTCCAGCACTCAGCATAGGAGATCACCCCCAACTCTCTAAACTCCACCTTGCAACACATCGCCTTCGCCTCTACTTAAGTGATTCGAGCGCTTGGTCTGCCAGATACGAGGAGCGCACCAGAGGTGCACTTGCACAGTAGCTAAAGCCCATCTCCAAGGCTTGCACCTTGTACCACTCAAACTGCTCGGGCGTCACATAACGCTCCACGGGGCAGTGGTTGAGTGTTGGTCGAAGGTATTGACCCAAGGTCACTATCTTCACTCCCACCTCACGCAGATCTCTTAAGGTCTCCACAACCTCTTGGTCGCTCTCGCCAAGCCCCACCATGATTCCACTTTTGGTCACAGCTCCCTCACGGGCAAGGAGCTCAAGCGCACTAAGAGAGCACTCATAACTTGCATTAGAGCGTATTTGGGGGGTTAGAGCCTGTGTCGTCTCAATATTGTGACCAATGATGTCGGCACCACTACTCACAACAACCCTCAAAAGCTCGGGGTCAGCATTCATGTCGGAAATTAATAATTCGATTGTGGCACCCGTACCCTTAGCACGAATTGCCTCGACCGCCTCGACCCAATGAGCTGCACCTTGGTCGGGCAGGTCGTCACGTGTGACAGATGTCAACACGATGTGTCGGAGCCCCATTAGCTCCACGCTCTCAGCCAATTTAGCTGGTTCCGCGGGGTCTAACGGCAGTGGTCGCCCTGTCTGTGTAGCACAAAAACGGCAGTTGCGGGTACATATCTCCCCCATCAACATAAATGTTGCGGTCTTACGACTCCAACACTCAGCCTTGTTGGGACACTTACCACTACTACATATGGTGTGCAGAGAGTGCTCCCTCACAATGCGCTCCACCTCTGCGTAGGTTGGCTCAGAGTGAAGCCTAATTTTTAACCAGTCGGGTTTCGAAATATCGATCACCCTTTTACGCAATGACGGCATTATAATAAAATCTTAATTTCCAATTGAGACAAAAGTAACAAAAATATTCGACAATTAGAAATCTATAGATAAAAAAAAGTAATTTATTTTGCAATCGGCTACACCTAAATAGCAGGGTAAATGCACGAAAAAAACTGCTTATCGCGCTCTTTTCACGCGGGCAACAAGCTTAAGCTTGGATCCAAAAACTTTGTTTTTTGACTTTTGTGTTGCGCTGGTGTGGTGGGGCTTTCCCCCCTTAGCGAGATGAACCTCGATTTGGGTTTAAATGCCAAAGGCATTTAAAAATTATAAAGATCAAAGAGTTGTGCAAATTTATTTGCGGCAACTCTTTGATCTTTATAATCTTAGAGATAAAATCTCTAAGCCCAAAGCGCAAGAATGTATGCACCCGCGGGGGTGCTATCCCCGCCCGCCGGAGGCAGTCCGAAGCGCACAGCAAGCAAGCAAGCAGCAAAAAAATAATATTACTTACGCGAGTATACGACTTTTTTTGTTTCGAAGAACTCTTCCTCGAAGAGTTCAGATATTTCGAATATGTCCCAACGTTTAGCAGTTAGGGCGAGTTCCTCGGCTAAGTCGCCACCTTTGAGGTATAGTATACCATTGTGAAGAGATCCTTTTTTGCCGCGTTCAATTTTGTTCCACACCCAACCTACAAAAGTAGGCATGGCGGTTACGGCACGCGACACCACATAATCAAATCGTTGAGGTATCTGTTCAACGCGCACGCAGAGTGGGGAGATGTTTGTTAGCCCCAGGGCTTCACTCACGCCTTTCACCACGGTGATTTTTTTGGCTATGGAGTCGGCAGCGACGAATTGCGCTTCGGGGAAGAGTATAGATAGAGGAATGGAGGGGAACCCACCCCCGCAGCCCACATCGAGGATACGAGCATTAGGCGCAAATTGACACACTTTAGCTATAGCGAGCGAGTGTAGTATGTGGCGCAGGTAGAGGGAGTCAAAATCCTTACGTGAGATCACATTTATCTTAGCGTTCCACTCTTTGTAGAGGTCGTAGAGAGCTTCAAACTGCTCTATTTGATGTGGTGTGAGTTCGGGGAAATATTTTTTTATTAGTTCCATAATGTTTGTAATTTCAAGGGGGGATAAGTAGTGTCAGATAATTATTAGTGTGATTTACTTATCTCCTTCCAATAAGTATTGACACATCTTTGCGCGTGCACGGTGTATATTAGTTTTTACTGATCCTAATGGCATCTGTAGCTTCTCGGCGATCTCCTCGTAGGAGTATTCATCGAGGAAGCGCATCTTGAAGAGTTTAGCATGTGTCTCGCTTAGGCGCTCTATCGCCTCATCGATAAGTTTACGCTCTTGGCTATTTATTACACTCTGCTCGGGCGTGGGGCTCTTTAGGTCGGTCACCGAGAAGCGATCGTCGAGCGAGAAGTCGTCGTGGCGGCGGCGGTGTGAGTCAATCAGGGTGTTGCGAGCAATGGTATATATCCACTGCCCAAAGGTGAAACTTTTGTCGTAGCGGGGAAGGTTTATAAAGACCTTAATGAGCGTCTCCTGTATGAGGTCATCAGCATCGTAGGCGCTCCCCGTGCGAGCCAGCATCATACGGTATATAGCCTCTCTGTAGCGCATTGTGAGAGCCTCGAAGGCTAAGTGATCACCCTCAAGGGTAGCATCGACAAGGGTAACATCGTCGGCAATAATATATCTCTCTATCTCCATGCTCTGCTATCACGTTTCATCATCCTGATATGCATAAAGAGTGTAAATAGAGGGCTCACCATATCGAAAAATATGTAGCGACCTACCACCCCCTCTTCACCAAGGCGTGCCGCGACTTTGTTGATTGTTGTAAGTACCACCACCAGGCGCACCACCACCAGGAGCGAGAGAAGTATCTTGACTTCGAGAGGTAGGAAGAGGATGCCCACCACCACAAGCAGGAAGAGGAGCACGCGGCTCATTAGCTCCCACCCCACATAGTTGCGAGCTGAGATAGGGTAGAATTGAGTTGCACTGCCGTAGTAGCGTAGGGAATCTACCCAGCCAGCTACTCCGCCCCAGCTCTTTTGGAAGAGTGTGGCACGCGGTGAAAGTATCACACTGGTATTATCATTTTTCATTATCTTCTGCATAAAGAGATCATCCTCCCCAATATTCATATTGAGGTGGTTGAAGCCCTTGGAGCCAAAGTAGAGCGAGCGAGTAAAACCCATGTTGGAGCGTATAGCACGATATGGTCTGCCCATTATCGCACGTGAGAGCCACATCATGGAGTCTGTGAGGCGCGAGAGACGAATAAAGGAGTCTCCTCTGCGCCCCTGCTCCTTCTCGATACCACAATAGCCTAACACCACATCACCACGTTGAAAGCCGCGCGCCATAAGCGAAATCCACATCTGTGAGCAGGGTCGAGCATCTGTTGTTGAGAAGAGTATATGTTCGTAGTGTGACGCCTTGATGCCGACATTGAGAGCAGTCTTGATCGATATTGGGAAGCGCTCGTTGAGCTCTATCTTGGTCACCACGATGTTGCTGAAGAGAGTCTTGAGACGCAACATATCGTCGAAGAAATCGTTGTTGGAGCCCACGTAGACTATCACCACCTCGAAGGTGGCAGCCTCCTGCGAGAGTATTAGCGGCAGCGCTTCATCCAAATATTCGTAGTCCTCCGAGAACATCGGCACAACCAACGAGATGGGAGGAGGCGTTTGGTGTAGAGCCTCTCGATTTTTATTGAGGTACTTGCTCAAACATCCAAACCTAAATATGTAGTAAAATAGTTGAATCGAAAAGAGTAGTAACACCAAAGCTATTAGCGTAATTCCCTCCCAACTATAACTTGAGATAAGTGTATTGAAATATTGCATTTAATAAGAAATTATAATCCCACAAATTTACATAAAAAAAGTTAGTTTTCAATTATCAATTTTAATTATATGCTATTTTTTTTGGTCGGCTATGTGGTTTGGGTCGCTTTATGTGCACTTGCTTATGCTTGCTCACGCCTGCTCATTGCGCTTGCTCACGCCTGCTCATTGCGCTTGCTCACGCTTGCTCATCGCGCTCATGCCGCGCGGCACCAAGCAAAGCTTGGATCCAAAAACTTTGTTTTTGACTTTTTTTGTGTTTGTGTTGCACTGATGTGGTGGGGGCTTTGCCCCCCCGGCGAGATATCTATTATGATGGGCTTATGAAAATAAATTTTCAACTCCCCTCATAATAGATATCTCTGTGTCAACCTTCGGTTGCCACCACCACATCAGCGAGGTTCACCTCGATTTGGGCTTGAATGCCTCTGGCATTTAGAAAATTATAAAGATCGAGAAGTTGTGCAAATGAATTTACGGCAGCTACCGCGACATCTGTGAGGTTCACCTCGATTTGGGTTTAAATGCCAAAGGCATTTAAAAATTATAAAGATCGAGAAGTTGTGCAAATGAATTTACGGCAGCTACCGCGACATCAGCGAGGTGAACCTCGATTTGGGTTTAAATGCCAAAGGCATTTAAAAAATTATAAAGACCAATGAGTTGTGCAAATTTATTTGCGGCAACTCATTGGTCTTTATAATCTTAGAGATGCAATCTCTAAGCCCAAAGCGCAAAGGTACGCACCCGCGGGGGTGCTATCCCCGCCCGCCGGAGGCAGTCCGAAGCGCACAGCAAGCAAGAAACAAGCGCACAGAAACAAGCGCACAGAAAGCAGCAAGCAATGTCAGAGGCAGATAAGAGACAATTTCTCGTAGTTCTACTCAACGTTAGAGTTGATCCACTCGAAGATGTAGTTATAGAGAGGGTATCTCACTTGCTCGGGGGAGAGCACAATGTCGTGCATGCCACCTGCGACCTCCTCTGCTGTGACCTTTTTGCCAATGAGGGGTGCAAATTCGGCTATATCCTCAACATCCAGCACGGAGTCACCGCTTTTATATTTTTCGGCATCATATTCGCCCTCGATGCTTTTGTCGGAGTAGAGTACGAGCACTGGGCAGGGCACCTCAAGTCCCTTTTGCAGTTGGCGTTGTGCGCGATGTATTGCGCGTATCCAGCCGGCATTTATTGGCAATGACTCTATGCGTTTAAACTGTGTGTCGAACTCCCACTCACCGTCATACTTATTTGATATTGATTTACCATATCCACCTGGCTCGTCGTTACCTTTTTGGATTCTCCAATCCTTAAAGAGTGAGCCCATAGTCGAGACGAATGGCACGCCAATGCCCTCGACCAAGCCGCCACCGAGGTTCATATCGAAGAAGGGGCTGTTGAGTATCAGTGCATCGACTTTGAGGTTCTTGCGGTTGTGGTGGCAGTAGAGCGATGTGGTGAGACCTCCTGTGGAGTGTCCCATAAGTACTATCTGCTCCATGCCCTCCTCCTTCATTATATCTAATGAGGCGTCAATCTCCTCGAAGTACTCAGCAATATCGAGCACATAGAATGGCGAGTGCCACTCACGCATGGAGCGACCATAGCGGCGGAGGTCTACGGCATAGAACTGCCATCCTTGCTCGATAAACTTCTCTGCCATTTCGGTTTGGAAGAAGTAGTCGTTGTAGCCATGCACATAGAGTACAGCGCGCTTCACATCGGCGAGAGGCTTATGACGCACGAGTGTTGCCACCACCTCACCATCGTAGGTGTCGGGCAGTTCAATAGTGAATTTCTCGTAGTTTGAGCCCAGCACGTCGGGTGTGAACTGCGTTTGTGCTGAGGCTACTGACCCAAGTAGCGTAAGCATAAGTAGTGGAATTAGATATCTCATAATCAATCGTTTATTTGTTTGCTCGATAGGCGCGCACCACACCTTTGATGCGCAAGATAGAGTGTATCAGGGTATCGACAACGCCTGTTCCAGGCACCTCGACGCTCACGGTTCCCACGGCGCTACCATCGGCACGTGAGGAGAGCGAGATGGAGCGCATATTGAGTTTGAGCTCCTTGCTTATCACCTCGCTGATTTGATTCACCATACCGGGGGTATCTTTGACCACTATGCTGATGGTGACACGGAATGCACCCGAGGCGGAGGCTCTCCACGTTGCAACGAGCACTCTGTAGGGGTAGTTCTCACGGAGTCGAGCAGCATTGGGGCAGTCTGTGCGGTGGATGGTGATACCTGCCGAGATTGTCACAAATCCAAATATGTCGTCTCCCTTGATTGGGTTGCAGCACTTTGCCAATTTGTAGTCGAGGTTGTGGATGCTCTCGTCGATGATGAGTGCATCGCTCGACTTCGACTCTACCTTAGGAGCGCTGGTCTGCTTACGCATGCGTTCTGCTTCGAGAGCTGCGGCAGCGGCGCGACGAGCTTCGTCGACCTCACCCGAGATTAGACGTTGGAGAAGATCCTTGATTGTCGAGATGTCGATCTTTTGGGTCGCTATAAGTTCGTATAGCTCCATACCTGTGCGCTGCTTGAAGTGCTTGCAGAGGTATGCCACAGCGTCATCCATGGCGATGTTGAGCTTCCAGTTCTTGAGCTTGCGTTCCAACTCCTCGCGACCTATACGTGCGTTCTTGGCATGCTCCTCACGCAAAAAGTTCTTGATCTTGGTGCGTGCCTTCGAGGTAACCACCACATTGAGCCAATCTGCCTTGGGCGTCTGGTTCTTTTGGGTAAATACCTCTACTATATCGCCATTCTTGAGCACCTCACGTATCGAGGCTGAGCGGTTGTTGATCTTACCTCCCATACATGTGGAGCCCACATTGGTGTGGATGTCGAACGCAAAGTCGAGGAGTGTAGCGTTGCCGGGGAGCTTACGTATATCGCCATTGGGGGTAAATACAAATATCTCCTCCGAGGAGATCTCGGCATCGAAGCGGTCGGCGATAGATTCTGTAGTAGCCTCCATCAACTCACGCAGACGGCTAAGCCACATCTCTGAAGTTTGGGCACCTCCACTCACACCTTTGTAACGCCAATGTGCTGCGATACCGCGCTCTGCCACTGCATCCATACGCTCGGTACGGATCTGAACCTCAACCCATTTGCCCCCAGCCGACACTGTGGCATGGAGCGACTCATAGCCGTTGGATTTGGGGATCGACACCCAGTCACGCATGCGCTTAGGGTTGGGGGTGTAGCAGTCACTCACGATGGAGTAGGCAAGCCAGCACTGCTGCTTGTCGAGCTCCGCCTCGCAGTCGATAATGATACGTATCGCAAAGATGTCGTAGACACCCTCGAACGGTACCTGCTGCTTGCGCATCTTGGTCCATATCGAAAATACCGACTTGGTGCGGCTCTTAAGGTGGTACTTGATGCCAGCCTTATCCATCCGCTCGGTGATTGGCTTGATGAACTCAGCGATAAAGAGTTTACGCTCCTGCTCGCTCTCGGCAAGTTTGGTGGTTATGTGGCGATAGTCCTCCGTTTCGAGGTAGCTAAGGGCTATATCTTCGAGCTCCGACTTGATGTTGTAGAGACCCAACTTGTGGGCAATTTGAGCATAGAGGTTTATCGACTCCCAGCTCTTCTTGCGCCACTTCTCTTCGGGGAAGATGCTAAGGTTGCGCATCACCTCCAAGCGGTCGGCAAGCTTGATAAGTATCACACGAGGATCCGACGAGTAGGAGATAATCATATCGCGGAAGTTTGCCGCCTGCTCGCCATCGGCTTTAAGCTCGATGTCGGAGATATTCGCAAGGCTCATAGCTATCAGCAGAGCCTCCTCGCCATAGTTCTCGCGGATATATCGTTGAATCTCCTCGAACTTGTCGGCATCTCTCTTGTGTGCCAATCGCACAACATCGTGAAGAACAGCCGCAATTGAGGAGTTGCGCCCAAGCCCCACCTCCTCAACTACGATATGAGCGACCCCCACAGCATGGTCGAGCATTGGGCTGCCGTCGTAACGACTCTCCGAGGCAAGGTGGGTGGCGGCATATGATAGTGCACTGTCGAGCAATCTTTGACTCTCGGCAGAGAAATTTAACCTTATGAGGTTCCTGAATTTTTCGTATCTGCTTAGTAACATAGTGTTCAAAGGTAGTAATTTTTTTGTACTTCCACCAAATTATAACGGTTTTTTTACTACTTTTGGCATGTTATAACTAAATTTTAAAGGTACTATGAAACAATATGTCTCAACAGTAGGCGAGGAGGTCGGAAACTCAATCTCGCATGGAGTGATGTCGCTAATTACACTCTGCTTGATACCTCTTGTGGCGGTTCACTCTTTCACAAAAGGTGGCACACTTGCCGCGGTGAGCGTGAGCATCTTCGCAATATCAATATTCTTGATGTTCCTCTGCTCAACACTATACCACTCTATGAACCCCGGATCGCGCCACAAACAAATATTCCAAATATTGGATCATATATTTATTTATGTGGCTATAGCAGGTACATACACCCCCGTTGCCCTCTGCGTGATTGGTGGCTGGCAAGGGGTGTTTATAACAATCCTACAGTGGGCAATGGTCATATTTGGTATATTCTACAAATCTCTCGCCCAACGTTCAATACCCGCAATAAGCCTTACAATATATCTGGTCATGGGTTGGACAATAGTATTCTTCGCTCCCCTATTCCTCCAAAATGCATCTACTCCACTACTCTCCCTGATAGCTGCCGGTGGAGTATTCTACACCGTAGGTGCATACTTCTATGCGAAAAAAGGTTTCCGATATCACCACCTCGTGTGGCACCTACTCATAAATCTCGCTATGATATGCCACTATGCAGCTATCGCCTGCTTCTTGCTCTGAGGGGTGAATGATAAGGTTAAAAGAAAAGAGGTTGCTCTCGATCACTTAGTGATTTCGAACAACCTCTTGGTGCGGATGAAGGGACTCGAACCCCCACGCCTCTCAGCACTAGATCCTAAGTCTAGCGTGGCTACCAATTACACCACATCCGCTCAATAGAACCATTGCGAGTGCAAAGATATGAAAAAAAATGCAATTACAACGCGCTTTTGAGAGAAAAATATAAAAAAATCTATATGTTTTTTATTGTTGTTTGGTTAAACTCTTGATTGTAAACAGTTTGAGGCTGGGGCTTTCTGGGACTTTTCTGGGACTTTTAATAATTCACCTTACTCAATTGTAAATTGTGAGGTGTGCTCCTGCGGAGGTGTTGTCCCTGCCTGTAAGAGATAATATTTTTCGTGCTTTTGCCCTGAAAAAAGATCAAAAAGTCTTACAATTTAAATAAAAATTACTACCTTTGCCAAAATAAATTTTGGTATATGCAATTCATCAGCAACATAGGAATGGTACAATGGACACCTACTTGGTCTCCTTCGGGATCACTATTTTTCGTTGTTTTTGGATTATTGTTTATTATAGGGTAGCTATTTCGATAGCTACCTTTTTTTTGGATAGGTATGAGAGAGATAATTAAAGGAGCTTCGGTCTACAGAGGCGGAGAGTTTAAAGTGTGCGACCTTGCAATCGAGGAGGGTCTAATTGTGGCAATTGAGCCAGTTATCGAACCCCAAGAGGGTGATAGAGTTGTGGAGGCGGCAGGCAAACATCTGTTGCCAGGCTTGGTAGATCCACATGTTCACCTTCGTGAGCCAGGCTTTTCACGCAAGGAGACTATAGCTACAGGCACAGCAGCTGCTGCTCGTGGCGGCTTTGTTGCCGTCTTCTCGATGCCCAATCTGTCACCAGCACCCGATTCGGTGGAGCACCTTCAAGAGCAGCTCGACGCGATAGAGCGAGATGCACTTGTAGAGGTTATCCCCTATGGTGCGATCACCATGGGGCAAAAGGGTAGAGGTGAACTTGTCGACTTTGAGTCTCTTGCACCTAAGGTAGGCGGTTTTTCGGATGATGGTCGCGGAGTTCAATCCGACGCTCTAATGCGAGAGGCTATGCAGGGGGCTAAAGCCGTGGGGCGTCCAATTGTGGCACACTGCGAGGTCGACGACTTGCTCGAAGGTGGATACATCCACTTGGGCGAATATTGCGCTGCTCACAACCACAAAGGTATCTGTTCTAAGAGCGAGTGGGCTCAAGTGAAGCGCGACTTGGAGCTTGTGGAGCAGGTGGGCTGCCAATACCACATCTGTCACATATCGACCAAGGAGAGTGTAGAGCTACTTCGCCAAGCCAAAGCCAAAGGGCTACGTGTGAGTGGTGAGACTGCTGCTCACTACCTACTTCTCACCGACGCTGATCTTAAGGAGGAGGGGCGATTTAAGATGAATCCTCCGTTGCGCTCCGCTTCGGACCGTGAGGCACTCGTCGAGGGAGTATTGGATGGCACAATAGAATGTATAGCGACCGATCACGCGTCACACACCGCCGAGGAGAAGTCGCGGGGATTGGCTGCCAGTGCCTTTGGGATTGTAGGAATCGAGTCTTCGTTTGCGCTGATGTATACTTATTTCGTGCGTCGAGGCGTTATATCGTTGGAGCGCCTGGTAGAGATTATGTCGCTCAATGCGCGTCGCCTCTTTGGGCTTAAGAGTGGAGCTGTGGAGGTTGGTCAGAGTGCCGACTTGGTGCTCTTCGACTTGGAGCGAGAGTACACTATCGACCCTGCCGACTTTTTGTCGATGGGTCACGCCACACCTTTCGAGGGTTGGAGCGTATTTGGGGAGACCATCCTAACGCTTTTCGGTGGCAATAGAGTTTATTGTAAGCAAGATAGAGAAAAATAAAATATGATTATGAGAGAATACACAAAAAAGATCGTCCTTGAGAATGGCTGCGAGTTCTACGGCTATGGCTTTGGGGCTGACCGAGACGCAATCAACGAGATTGTATTTAACACCTCGATGGTGGGTTACCAAGAGATCCTTTCGGATCCATCGTACACCGACCAGATGGTCGTAATGACCTATCCTCTAATTGGTAACTATGGTACCGCTGAGGAGGACTACGAGACCAAGTTTCCTACAATTGGAGGAATGATCGTCCGCGAGTACAACGACACACCAAGTAACTTCCGCTACACCAAGACCCTCAACGAGGTTTTCGAGGAGCACAACATCCCAGCGATTGAGGGAATCGACACACGTATGCTTACCCGCATCATCCGCAATGAGGGCTCGCAACGAGTTCTTATAACCTCTGCCGAGACCCCTCTTAGCGAGGCGTTGGCACGTATCGCCGCTGAGCCTATCCGCACCGATGTAGTGGAGCGTGTGAGCTGCAAGAAGCGTTGGTTCTCGCGTACTGCAAACCACAAATATGATGTGGTGGCTATCGATTGCGGTATCAAATATAACATCATCCGTAAGTTCAACGAGAAGGATTGCAACGTTACAGTGGTACCTTTCGATACCCCTATCGAGGAGATTATGTCGCTCAAACCCGACGGAATATTCCTTTCGAATGGTCCTGGCGACCCCGAAAATGTGACACCCGTAATCGAATTGGTAAAGGAGCTTCGTGGTAAGTTGCCAATCTTCGGTATCTGCATGGGTCACCAAATGGTCTGCTTGGCATATGGTGCTAAAACCTTCAAACTTAAATTTGGTCACCGTGGTGGCAACCACCCGGTGAAGTGTTTGGAGTCGGGTAAGATTGAGATCACATCGCAAAATCACAGCTATGCTGTCGACACCGAGAGCCTCAAGGAGACTAAACTTACCCTCACTCACATCAATCTTTTGGACAACACAGCCGAGGGAGTTGAGTGCAAAGAGGATATGTTATTCTCTGTTCAATACCACCCTGAGAGCGCACCAGGGCCACAAGATAGCGCCTACCTATTCGATAACTTTATTAAAATAATGGAGGAGAGAAAAAATGCCTAAACGTTTAGATATCAAGAAAGTAATGGTGATTGGCTCGGGTCCAATCGTGATTGGTCAAGCTGCTGAATTTGACTACGCCGGAACTCAAGCCTGCTTAGCACTCAAGGAGGAGGGCTACGAGGTGGTACTGGTCAACTCCAACCCTGCAACCATCATGACCGACACCCACATTGCCGACAAGGTATATATGGAGCCACTAACATTGGAGTATGTAGCGAAGATTATCCGCTTTGAGCGTCCCGACGCTATCGTACCTGGCTTGGGAGGTCAAACAGGTCTTAACTTGGCGGTTCAACTTGCCAAGAAGGGGGTTTTGGAGGAGTGTCAAGTAGAGATCCTTGGTACATCGTTCGAGAGTATCGAGCGTGCCGAAGATCGTGAACTCTTCAAAGATCTTTGCGAGAGTTTAGGTGAGCCCGTGTTGCAGTCGGTTATTACAACCTCTGTGGAGGAGGCTGTCGATGCGGCTATGCAGATCGGCTATCCAGTGGTGTTGCGTCCTGCATTTACTTTGGGCGGAACAGGTGGTGGTTTTGCCGACGACGAGGCAGAGCTTCGCGAGATGATGCGCAATGCTTTGATTCTTTCGCCTGTGCATCAAGTACTTATCGAGAAGAGTATCAAGGGTTACAAGGAGATCGAGTACGAGGTAATGCGCGATGCTAACGACACAGCTATCGCAATTTGTAATATGGAGAATATCGACCCAGTGGGTGTTCATACTGGTGACTCGGTGGTTGTTGCTCCAAGCCAAACGCTCACCAACCGTGAGTATCAAATGTTGCGCGACTCAGCGCTTAAGATCATCCGTGAGCTTAAGATCGAGGGTGGTTGTAACGTTCAATTTGCGTTGGATCCACTTTCGTTTAAATACTTTTTGATCGAGGTTAACCCACGTGTTTCGCGCTCTTCGGCTCTGGCAAGTAAGGCAACGGGCTACCCTATTGCGCGTGTAAGTGCTAAGATCGCTGTAGGTCTCCACCTCGACGAGATCGCAATTGCTAACACATGCGCTGCTTTTGAGCCAACACTCGACTACGTGGTGACTAAAATTGCACGCTTCCCCTTCGACAAATTCACCGATGTATCGAACCAATTGGGTACTCAGATGAAGGCTACAGGCGAGGTGATGTCGGTAGGTCGCACTATGGAGGAGTCTTTGTTGAAGGCTATCCGCTCGCTCGAAACAGGTGTCTACCACCTATGGCACGCCAAGTTCGATGACTCTTCAATCGATGAGATGCTCGAATATATCAAGGAGGGAACCGACGACCGCCTATTTGCTGTGGCTCAACTTATCCGCAAAAAATGCGACCTTGGAATGATCTACAACGCCTCTAAGATCGATATGTTCTTCTTGGAGAAGTTCTGCAATATCATAAAGTTCGAGGCGTGCCTCAAGGCTAACATCAACGATGTGGAGACTCTCAGAGAGGCTAAGATCATGGGCTTCAGCGATAAGTACATAGGTCAGCAATGGGGCAAGAGCGAGAGCGAGATCTACCTTATGCGTAAGGGTGAAGGTATCTATCCGGTCTACAAGATGATCGACACCTGCGCAAGTGAGTTTAGCTCATATGTGCCTTACTTCTACTCTACTTATGAGCGTGAGAATGAATCTATCCGCAGCGATAAGGAGAAGATTGTGGTGTTAGGTTCGGGCCCAATCCGCATTGGTCAAGGAGTTGAGTTTGACTACTCTACGGTACATGCTATCTGGTCTATCCGCAAAGCTGGCTACGAGGCGATTATCATCAACAACAACCCCGAGACAGTATCGACCGACTACACTACAAGCGACAAGCTATACTTCGAACCGCTTATGATCGAAGATGTTATGAATATTCTCGACTTCGAGCAACCTAAGGGTGTTATCGTGGGTCTTGGAGGTCAAACCGCAATCAATCTTGCTGAGCCATTGGCAGCATTGGGAGTGCCTATCATCGGAACTGGCGTGGAGGCTATCCGTAATGCTGAGGATCGTGGCTACTTTGAGCGCATTATGAAGGAGTTGGGAATACCACAGCCTGAGGCTGAGGCAGTTACCGCAATCGAGGCAGGTGTTGAGGCTGCTGCACGCATTGGTTACCCGGTGTTGGTGCGCCCAAGTTATGTGTTGGGAGGTCGTGCCATGCAGATCGTGAGCAATGAGGAGCGTTTGCGTCACTACATGGTCTCGGCAGTTCAGGTCAACGAGGACTCTCCAGTGTTGGTCGATCGCTACATCATGGGGCGCGAGATGGAGGTCGACGCCATCTGCGACGGAACCGACGTATTTATCCCAGGCATCATGGAGCACGTTGAGCGCACAGGTATCCACTCGGGTGACTCTATTAGTGTATATCCAACATTCTCTGCTTCACAGGCCGTTAAGGATAAAATTGTCGATTATACTCGTCGCTTGGGACTCCGTATTGGTATCATTGGACTCTACAACATCCAATTTATTGTCGATGAGAACGATGATGTCTACGTAATCGAGGTTAACCCACGCTCATCGCGTACCGTGCCATTCCTTTCGAAGGCTACCAAGATCCACATGGCAGATATCGCCACTCAGGTTATCTTGGGCACATCGCTACGCGAGCAGGGTATCACCGAGATCCTTGGACCGAAGGCTGCTCGCTGGTTTGTCAAGGCTCCAGCATTCTCGTTTGCTAAGATTCGCGGTATGGAGTCATACCTCTCTCCCGAGATGAAGTCGACGGGTGAGGCTATTGGCTACGACGATAAACTTACACGTGCCTTCTACAAAGCGATGCAGGCGGCAGGAATGACCGTCGACAACTATGGAACGATTCTGGTTACCATTGCCGACAAAGATAAAGAGAAGGCTCTACCTCTGGTTAAGCGTTTCTACGACCTTGGTTTCAATATCGAGGCTACAAGCGGCACTGGCGAGTTCTTGCGTGAGCATGGTATCCGTACTCGCGTGCGTCGCAAACTCAGCGAGGGTAGCACCGAGATCATCGACACTTTGCGCAAGGGTCACGTAAACTATATTATCAACACTATCGCTATAGATCAGCACAAGAACCGTCTCGATGGCTACGACATTCGCCGCACCGCAGTCGAGAACAACGTTACTGTCTTTACAGCGTTGGAGACTGCTGGCGTGTTGTTGGATGTTTTGGAGGAGATAACCTTTGGAGTGTCGACAATCAACGCTAAGTAAATAAAAGAGTGACTAACAAGGCGATTTTTGGCACTTCCCTCGCCTCCCAAATCCTCACGTACCCAAAGTACGTTGCGGTTTGAGAGACTTCATGAAGCCCCAAAACTCATCCTTGTTAGTCACTTTTTTTTGTAAATATCGCTAACATCCTGCCTACTGCCCTTGTGCAGGGCGGGCACCAAGTTTTTCTTGGATGCAAAAACTTTGTTTTTGATTTAATAGAATTAATTATGTATAAAAGAGCAATATACACAATCGAGTGCAACGAGCCACTAACCGCATGCGTATACCGCATGCGACTAAGTGGTGACACTCAATATATCACCGCTCCTGGTCAGTTCGTAAACGTCGAGCTTGAGGGGCGCTACCTACGTCGTCCCATCTCGGTGTCGGACTACGATGCTATGGGATTCACCATAATATATAAGGTAGTTGGTGGCGGCACAGATCAGATGAGCCGCATGAGCGTAGGTGAAAACCTCGATATCCTCACAGGTCTGGGCAACGGATTCAACGCTGCTGCCGCGTGCAACGCACCTCTTTTGGTGGGTGGTGGAGTTGGAGTACCTCCGCTCTACAACCTCTGCAAAACACTATTGGCAGCAGGCAAAAAGCCAACAGTAGTTTTGGGATTCAACACCGCTGAGGAGGTGTTCCTTGCCGATGAGTTCGAGGCACTGGGTGCTAAAGTTGTGGTGACTACAGTCGATGGATCTCGTGGTGTTAAGGGTTTTGTAACCACTGCACTCGCTGAGCTAAGCTTCGACTACACATATAGTTGCGGTCCGCTGCCAATGCTCAGGGCTCTCTACGACGCTTCTGAGGGTACCCCTGGCGAGTATAGCTTCGAGGAGCGCATGGGTTGCGGATTTGGAGCCTGCGTGGGCTGCACCTGCAAGACAAAGTATGGAAATAAAAGAATTTGTAAAGATGGTCCGGTGTTGACCAGAGAGGAGATAATATGGTAGAGCAAAAATATGATCTTAACGTAGAGCTTTGTGGGCTGCACCTCGACAACCCTGTGGTGCCAGCAAGTGGAACATTTGGTTTCGGTGAGGAGTTCAACGACTTCTACGATATCAATATCCTTGGCTCATTCTCGTTCAAGGGTACCACACGTGATGCACGCTTCGGAAACCCAACACCTCGCATTGCTGAGTGCGATAGAGGAATGATAAATGCTGTGGGACTCCAAAATCCTGGTATCTACACAGTTATCAGCGACCTTATACCTCGCATGAGCACCTACTTTCACAAACCAGTGATAGCAAACATCAGCGGCTTCTCGATTGACGAATATGTGGAGTGTTGCGCAAAGATCGACAAGGTGGAGCAAGTAGGCATAATCGAGGTCAACGTAAGTTGCCCCAACGTGAAGCATGGTGGAATGAGCTTTGGAACCTCGCCAGAGGCTGCTGCCGAGGTGACTCGTGCCGTGAAGGCTGTCACCACAAAGCCCGTTTTCATCAAGCTGAGCCCCAATGTAACCGATATCGTGGCGATAGCAAAAGCGTGCGAAGAGGCTGGTGCCGATGGTATCTGCCTTATCAATACTATGCTCGGAATGAGAATCGACACGGCACGTCGTCGTCCCGTGATTGCAAACACTATGGGAGGCTTCTCAGGTCCTGCAATCTTCCCAATAGCGGTGCGCATGGTCTACCAAGTGGCTCAGGCATGCTCCATCCCAGTGATGGGCTGTGGTGGAGTCTCGACAGCCTCAGACGTTATCGAGATGATGATGGCAGGAGCTACAGCAGTGCAAGTAGGTGCCCAAAACTTGGTTAACCCCTACGCTTGCAAGGAGATAATCGAAGCACTTCCAGCCGAGATGAAACGCCTCGGTATCGAAAAGCTTAGCGATATTATTGGAATAGTTAAGGGATAGAAAAAGGAGGCGAGGTTTCTTCAGATCAGCGGGGAGCACCACGCCTGTTAGAGGCAACCCTGTGTCAGACCTTGACACCACCGCTTAAAATACAAAAGAGAGAGGAATCCTTAAACGGGATTCCTCTCTCTTTTGTATTGTCTAAAGCAAGAATTAAGCTCTGTTAGCAGAACCCAAAACGCTCTCGCATTTGTGCTTGTAAAGCTTCTTAAGCTCGTCACGAGCTGGACCTAAGTACTTACGTGGGTCGAACTCAGCTGGGTTCTTAACGAAGATCTCACGTACAGCAGCAGTCATTGCAAGACGACCATCAGAGTCGATGTTGATCTTACATACAGCGCTTGCAGCAGCCTCACGAAGTTGCTCCTCTGGGATGCCGATTGCATCTTTAAGTGCGCCACCGTTCTCGTTGATAGTCTTAACGTACTCTTGTGGTACTGAAGAAGATCCGTGAAGTACGATTGGGAATCCTGGGATACGAACCTCGATCTCCTTAAGGATGTCGAAACGAAGTGATGGTGGAACAAGGATACCCTCAGCGTTGCGAGTGCATTGCTCTGGAGTGAATTTGTTAGCACCGTGTGATGTACCGATTGAGATAGCAAGTGAGTCTACACCTGTCTTCTTTACGAAATCCTCAACCTCGTCTGGCTCAGTGTATGTGTGGTGGTCTGAAGATACCTCATCCTCAACACCTGCCAATACTCCAAGCTCACCCTCAACTGTTACGTCGTGTGCGTGTGCGTACTCAACAACCTTCTTAGTTAGAGCTACGTTCTCCTCGTATGGAAGGTGCGATCCGTCGATCATAACCGATGAAAAGCCCATGTCGATACAACTCTTGCAAAGCTCGAAAGAGTTACCGTGGTCGAGGTGAAGAACGATTGGAATATTTTTACCCAACTCCTTAGCGTACTCAACTGCACCTTGTGCCATGTAGCGAAGAAGTGTTTGGTTAGCGTAGTTACGAGCACCAGCAGAAACTTGAAGGATTACTGGTGAGCTGCACTCAACACATCCTTGGATAATTGCTTGCATTTGCTCCATGTTGTTGAAGTTGAATGCTGGGATAGCGTAGCCACCCTCAATAGCCTTAGCAAAAAGCTCTTTGCTATTAACAAGACCTAAATCTTTGTAAGAAACCATAATTTTGTTTTTTAGTTATGTAATTTGGTATTAATTTACTCCCCTAAATAATTTTTGCAAAATTAACTATTTTTTTTGGTATAACCTTATTTTTACTCTTTTTTTCTGGGCATGCGCACGAAAAAAAATTGCTTATCGCGCTCATGCCGCGCGGGCACCAAGCTAAACTTGGATCCAAAAACTGTCGTTTTTGACTTTTGTATTGCACTGATGTGGTGGGGGCTTTGCCCCCCGGCGAGAGATCTACTCTGAGGAGATTATGAAAATGAATTTTCAACACTCCTCATAGTAGATCTCTTGCGTGTCAACCTTCGGTTGCCACCACCACATCAGCGAGGTGAACCTCGATTTGGGTTTAAATGCCAAAGGCATTTAAAAATTATAAAGAGCAATGAGTTGTGCAAATTTATTTGCGGCAACTCATTGCTCTTTATAATCTTAGAGATGCAATCTCTAAGTCCAAAGCGCCAATGGTATGCACCCGCGGGGGTGCTTGTTCCCGCCCGCCGGAGGCATAAGAAGCGCACAGAAAGAAAAAAGAAGCGCACAGAAAGCAACAAGGTATGCACCCGCGGGGGTGCTATCCCCGCCCGCCGGAGGCATAAGAAATAGTATTTTTCATGCGTCAGTCCTGAGCATAGCCACAGAATACCAATCAACACCTGGCGTTCGATGCTTGATGGTATAAAAATTATAACATTTTTATAGAAATAATGCCATTTTTGTAACAAAAATGATTATATTTGCTAATCTAACAAAATGTGGAAAATCATGTACGGTAAGTATAAAGAGTATTTGGAGTCAGAATTGGCAGATATAAAAGATGCCGGGCTCTACAAGAGTGAACGTGTAATAGAGTCATCGCAAAGTGCTCATATTGAGGTAGCAGGTCGAGGTGTTCTAAATTTTTGTGCGAACAACTACCTGGGTCTTTCAAACAATGAGCGACTTGTGGAGGCAGCCAAGAAGACGATGGATGAACGTGGGTATGGGCTTTCGTCAGTGCGTTTCATCTGTGGTTGCCAAGATATCCACAAGGAGCTTGAGGCAGCCATCTCGGACTACTTTGGCACCGAAGATACTATTCTCTATGCTGCCTGCTTCGATGCCAATGGAGGACTCTTCGAGCCACTCTTTGGTGCCGAAGATGCTATCATCTCCGATTCGCTCAACCATGCCTCGATAATCGATGGTGTACGCCTCTGTAAGGCTGTTCGCTACCGCTATGCTAATGCCAATATGGAGGAGCTCGAAAATATGTTGAAACTCTCACAAGCACAGAGGTTTAGGGTTATTGCAACCGACGGAGTATTTTCGATGGATGGCAACGCGGCGCCTCTCGATGAGATTTGCCGTTTGGCGCACAAGTACAACGCCTTGGTGATGGTCGACGAGTGCCACTCGGCAGGCGTGTTAGGTGCTACGGGGCGTGGTATCACCGAGCTATACAACCTCCGTGGTGAGGTCGATATCATCACGGGAACCCTTGGCAAAGCATTTGGTGGTGCTGTGGGTGGCTTCACCACTGGTCGAAGCGAGATTATTGATATGTTGCGTCAACGCTCGCGCCCCTACCTCTTCTCTAACTCGCTCCCTCCGGCAGTTGTTGGTGCTGGCATAGAGCTCTTTAAGATGCTCGGCGAGAGCGATGCTATACACGATAGATTGGTTGAAAATGTAGAGCAATTCCACACTGCAATGGTTGCCGCAGGTTTCGATATAAAACCTACAGTATCTGCAATTTGTGCCGTTATGCTCTACGACGCTCCTCTCTCTCAGCAATTTGCTGCCGAACTCCAAAAGGAGGGGGTTTTTGTTACTGGTTTCTACTACCCTGTAGTGCCCAAGGGTCAGGCTCGAATACGTGTTCAACTCTCGGCAGCTCACTCAGCGGAGGATATCGACGCATGTGTGGCTGCATTTATCAAGGTGGGACGCAACTTAGGTGTGATTGAATAATGGATTACAAAATATAAAATATAGTATTATGGCGAAAACTCAACTCAATGACATAGATCGTAAGATCTTAAAATTTCTAATCAAGAATGCACGCATGCCCTACTTGGAGATAGCTCGTGAGTGCGGTATCTCTGGCGCGGCAATTCATCAACGTATACGTAAGCTTGAAGAGTTAGATGTGATCCAAGGAAGTCGTATCTTGGTAAACCCCAAGGCATTAGGCTTTGACGTATGCGCATTTATCGGCATCACACTCAAAGACCCTCAGTTCCTGCTGGATACCATGGAGAAGATTATGTCTATCCCCGAGATCGTAGAGAGCCACTTCGTGACAGGAGACTACAACATCCTTGCTAAGATCTATTGTATCGATAATGAACATATGATGCGCACACTCTTCGATAATCTACTCTCAATCCCTGGAGTCGCTAAAACGCAAACATTTATCTCACTAAGCGAGAACTTCCAACGCCAGATATACCTTAGCTTCACCAATGAAGAGTAGGTAGCTGGAACATATGTAGTGAACGCTTGAGGACTTACCCTCGCGGGGCAGGGTGAACGCTTGAAGAAACTTGCTTATCGCGCTCATGCCGCGCGGCACCAAGCTAAGCTTGGATCCAAAAACTTCGTTTTTGACTTTTGTGTTGCACTGATGTGGTGGGGGGCTTTGCCCCTCAGCGAGATATCTACTATGATGAGCTTATGAAAATGAATTTTCAACTCTCATCATAGTAGATATCTCTGTGTCAACCTACGGTTGCCACTACCACATCAGCGAGGTTCACCTTGATTTGTGCTTAAATTCCAAAGGCATTTAAAAATTTGTAAAGATCACGAGTTGTGCAAATTCATTTGCGACAATCTGCGGTTGTTACCTCAACGTCAGCGAGGTGAACCTCGATTTGGGTTTAAATGCCGTAGGCATTTAAAAATTATAAAGAGCAGGGAGTTGTGCAAATTTATTTGCGGCAACTCCTTGCTCTTTATAATCTTAGAGATGCAATCTCTAAGCCCAAAGCGCAATGATACGCACCCGCGGGGGTGCTATCCCCGCCCGCCGGAGGCAGTCCGAAGCACACAGAAAGCAGCAAGAAGCGCACAGAAAGCAGCAAGGTACGCACAGAAAGCAGCAAGGTACGCACCCGCGGAGGCAGTAAGAAACAATATTTTCATACGTTTGCTCAGTAATCGGATTCTTAAACTTGCAAAGTATCACTATTTTTTACTATTTTTGTACAACTTTTAATCCTACATACAACAGTAAGCTAATCATGGAGAATAAAATTAA
Source organism: Rikenellaceae bacterium (assembly GCA_044433965.1). Taxonomy (GTDB): domain Bacteria; phylum Bacteroidota; class Bacteroidia; order Bacteroidales; family Rikenellaceae; genus Alistipes. Next base: position 42,783 of record JAWXTF010000022.1, read on the forward strand.
AATAAAGGATCTCACATTCGAGGTGATGATTCCGGGTGCTGAGATCGACAAAGCAGTCGAGGTGGTAGCGGCAAAGATCAATCACGACTACGCGCAGTGCGAGGTGCCAATCTTTCTGGGTGTGCTCAATGGCTCGTTTATGTTTATGAGTGACCTGATGAAGAAGATTGAACTCGATAGTGAACTTTCGTTTGTGAAGTTGGCATCCTATGAGGGGACATCGACCACAGGTGCTGTGAAGAGCCTTATAGGTCTTAATGGCTCCATCGAGGGGCGTCATATCGTCATCGTTGAGGATATCGTCGACTCGGGCAATAGCATAGAGCATCTTGTCACCTTGCTCGAACCGTTGAACCCTGCGAGCATTAAGATATGTACGCTGTTCTTTAAGCCTAATGCATACCAGAAACAGATTCCTATCGACTATGTTGCCCTTGAGATAGGTAATGAATTTATAGTAGGTTATGGACTCGACTACGATCAGTTGGGGCGTAATCTCAAAGATATATATGTAGTTTGTAATGAGTAAAACAGATATCGAACTTTTGAAGGGGGGCACACTTTTGCCTCTTGTCGAGGATTTTTATACAATCCAGGGTGAGGGTTACCACACGGGTTGTCCTGCCTATTTTATACGTCTTGGCGGTTGTGATGTGGGTTGTCGTTGGTGCGATGCCAAAAATACATGGAACCCGAAGTTATACCCTCCAGTACCCATCGAGCAGATCGTGGAGCGTGCTGTGGAGTGTGCTGCTCAATCAATTGTGGTGACCGGGGGTGAGCCTTTGCTCTACCCACTCGACGCATTGACATCGGCATTGAAGGCGCGCAGGCTAAAAATATTTTTGGAAACCTCGGGCTCTCAACCATTTAGTGGCTACTTTGATTGGGTCTGTTTGTCGCCCAAGCCACAACAGCCACCTCTTGACGAGGCGTATTGGCGCGCCGATGAGCTCAAAGTGATTATCGAAAAGGAGGAGGATCTGGTGTGGGCAGAGCAAAATGCTGCTCGCGTAGGTGAAGAGTGTATGCTCTTTCTACAGCCAGAATGGAGTGTTTCGAAGCAGATTATTCCACTTTTAGTAGAGTATGCCAAGGCAAATCCACGTTGGAATATCTCGATTCAGACTCATAAATATATGCATATACCATAAAATGTGAGCTATGGCAAAGAAAAAACAGGTGCGAGAACAGATTTTTATCGTCATAACAGTTGTGATTATGGCGCCAATTCTTATTGTTATCGCCAAAAATCTATACCACTCGTTCGAAATTTGGCGCGAGATAAGCGAACTTAATGGAGAAACGGAGATCTATCAGGAGTCAATTACCAGAGATAGTCTGCTGCTCGAAAAGATAAAATCCGACGAAGGGTTAGAGAAATATGCCCGCGAGACATTTTTTATGCAACGCTCGGGAGAGAGGGTTTTTATTATCGAATAGTATACACCTTATATATATAGAGGCAAAAAGTGGCAAAATATAAGAAAATATCATTTTTTTTGAAAAAAAAGTGTCATACTATTTTTTAATTCGCAAAACTGTTATATCTTTGCAGTCGATTTCCCTCACTAACGGTTGGTGGTGTGTGGCGGTCGAGCAAAGTTCTTTGAGTAAAGCAAAAAAAAATAAAAAAAATGCTCCAAAATTTTGGAATATTAAATTTTATTTCTACCTTTGCATTCCGAAACGGTTACTAAATGTAAACGCCGATGTAGCTCAGTTGGCCAGAGCAGCTGATTTGTAATCAGCTGGTCGGGGGTTCGAATCCCTCCATCGGCTCGTAGAAACGAGAAACAAAACATACTTGGGGATTTACCAGAGTGGCCAAATGGGGCAGACTGTAAATCTGCTGACTTCGTCTTCGGTGGTTCGAATCCATCAGTCCCCACTACCGACATTTTTGGAAAGCAATGTTTCGGAGCTTGATGATCTTCAACGGAGGTCGTCAAGTTTGAATTTTGTAGGCTTTGAATGTCTATTGCGGAAGTAGCTCAATTGGTAGAGCATTAGCCTTCCAAGCTAAGGGTTGCGAGTTCGAGCCTCGTCTTCCGCTCAAGATCAACGTAAGTGGCGTATGGCTGCTGCTCTAATGGGAGTAGTGGGTATTCGTCGCCGTTTATCGTTAATAGACATTGAAACACAAAGGATTTAACGTAATTACTAAAAATTAATATTTAAACTGCTATGGCAAAAGAAAAATTCGACCGTTCCAAACCGCACGTGAATGTCGGTACTATCGGTCACGTTGACCACGGTAAGACTACTCTTACTGCTGCTATCACTACTGTTCTTGCGAACAAAGGTCTCTCTGAGCTTCGTTCATTCGATTCTATCGACAACGCACCAGAGGAAAAAGAGCGTGGTATCACCATCAACACTGCTCACGTAGAGTACCAAACAGCTTCTCGTCACTATGCTCACGTTGACTGTCCAGGTCACGCTGACTACGTGAAGAACATGGTTACTGGTGCTGCTCAGATGGACGGTGCAATCTTGGTTGTAGCTGCTACTGATGGTCCTATGCCACAAACTAACGAGCACGTTCTTTTGGCTCGTCAGGTAAACGTTCCTAAGATCGTAGTTTTCCTTAACAAATGTGATATGGTTGACG
>JAWXTF010000023.1:0-43770 GCA_044433965.1 Rikenellaceae bacterium
ATTGCATCTCTAAGATTATAAAGATCAAAGAGTTGACGCAAATATATTTGCACAACTCTTTGGTCTTTATAATTTATTAAATGCCTATGGCATTTAAACCCAAATCGAGGTTCACCTCGCAGATGTGGTGGTGGCAACTGAGGTTGTCGTAAATTCATTTGCACAACTCTTTGGTCTTTATAATTTTTAAATGCCTATGGCATTTAAACCCAAATCGAGGTTCACCTCGCTGAAGTGGTGGTGGCAACCGTAGGTTGACACGCAAGAGATCTATTATGAGGAGCGTTGAAAGTTTACTTTCAAAAGTCCCTCATAATAGATCTCTTGCGAAGGGGCAAAGCCCCCACCACATCAGCGCAATCCAAAAGTCAAAAACGACAGTTTTTGGATCCAAGCTTAGCTTGGTGCCCGCGCGGCACGAGCGCGATAAGCAGGTTTTTGCGCGTTTCCCTCAGGGGTGAGTAGATCTCTATTTGGGCAGCGCAGCGTAACTACGTCCACCAAAAATATAAGATCCAACACGTACCGAAGTTGAGCCGCACTCCATCGCTAACTTGTAATCGCTCGACATCCCCATCGACACAGTGTCGAACTCCCCGCCAAAGCGTTTGCGTAGCTCCTCGAAGTAGGAGCGCAAGCGCCTAAAGTCTGCCTCAACGATAGCCTCGGAGTCGCTATATGTAGCAATTCCCATCACGCCACGCAGACGTATGTGAGGCATTGACTCAAATGCTCCACCTTCGATAAATTCTCTGAGGTCGCTCCAATCCCAACCTGTTTTCGACTCTTCGTCAGATAGTTGAATCTCCAACAGGCAATCCACAGTGCGCTCTATGCGAGCAGCTTCACGTTCTATGGTTTCAGCCAATCGTCGAGAGTTGAGCGACTCGATAAGCGACACGATAGGCAAAATCATCCGCACCTTATTTGTTTGGAGGTGCCCAATCATGTGCCACTCAATATCTTTTGGTAGCGCCTCCCATTTAGCCTTTAGCTCTTGGGGGCGACTCTCACCAAATTGGCGTTGACCGGTGGCATATGCCTCGGCTACAGCCTCCGTTGGAAATGTTTTCGACACTGCCACTAATTGCACTCCAGACCCTAAGGAGCCTCTAATTTCATCTATTTTTTTACTTATCGACATATTCCTATACTTAATAAGTGCAAACTTACATAAAAAATTCCTATTTTTGCAAGTAGGAGAAACAAAAACAGAGTTTTTGAACTCAAGAAAAGCTTGGTGCTTGCCCAGCATAAGGGCAAGAGGAAAGAAAAAAAAGAACAAATTTAAAATAATAAGATAGATGAAACTACTCCAAAAAGCGTTCGCTGTAGCGATTGCAACCCTCTGTAGCTATAGTGCAGTGGAGGCTTGTACCAACTTTATTGTAACAAAAGGAGCCTCGACCGATGGCTCTATAATGGTAACCTATGCTGCCGATTCACATTCACTCTATGGTGCACTCTACCACACTCCAGCAGGTAGATTCAAGCGTGGTGCAATGTTGCCAGTATATGAGTGGGATACACAACGTTATTTGGGTGATATCCCGCAAGTTAGAGAGACCTATTCGACAATGGGAAATATGAATGAGCACTCCCTAATAATTGGTGAAACAACCTATGGAGGAAGGAGCGAACTCTGCGACACTACAGGTAGAATTGACTATGGATCACTAATCTACATCACTCTTCAACGTGCCAAGACAGCTCGTGAAGCTATCGAAGTAATTGCTGAGTTGGCAGACGAACACGGCTATATGTCGAGTGGAGAATCATTCTCGATTGCCGACACCGAGGAGGCTTGGATCATGGAACTTATTGGTAAGGGTATGGAACTCAATGACAAAGGCGAGAATACTCGCAAAGGTATCGTTTGGGTTGCTCGTCGTATTCCTGATGGTTACGTTTCGGGACACGCCAACCAAGCACGCATCTCAACTTTTCCGCTCAATGATCCTGAGAATTGTCTCTACTCTAAAGATGTAATCTCGTTTGCTCGCCAGATGGGTTACTTCGAGGGTGAGGATGAGGATTTCAGCTTCTGTGATGCATATGCACCAATCGACTTTTGGGGTGCTCGCGCATGCGAGGCTCGCGTGTGGTCTTTCTTCCGCACTGTGGCGGATGATATGGATCAATATACCGACTACGCTATGGGGCACAATCTCGAAAACCGTATGCCTCTGTGGGTAAAACCAAGCGAGAAGGTTTCACCAAAGACTCTCTTCGACGCTATGCGTGACCACTACGAGGGTACACCAATAGATATGACTACAGATATAGGAGCAGGTGGCAATGCTTTGCCTTACCGTTGGCGTCCAATGTCGTTTGAGGTCGATGGCGTAGAGTATTGCAACGAACGAGCTACTGCAACACAACAGACTGGATTCTGGTTCACAGCACAAGCACGTGGCTCAAAGGGCTCAGATATGGGTATCATCTGGTTTGGTGTCGACGACACAGCGACATCTTGTCTTACACCAATCTACACAGCTTCAACCGAGGTCCCAGCAGCTTGGAGCGAGGAGAGTGGTTCAATGCTTCACTACACCCCCCAATCAGCATTCTGGATCTTTAACCAAACTACCAACTTTGCATATATGAACTATAGTGCAATCGCTCCAGATATAAATATAGTAACTGACGCTTGGGAGAACCAAAAGTTGGCGGAGGTCGAGAAGATCGACGCTGAGGTAGCTTCGCTCAAGGGTGATGCTAAGAGAGCAAAATTGACAAGCTATAGTGTTGAGACAGCGCAAGCGCTTTTTGCGCGTTGGGGTAACCTCTTTGGTTACCTTATGACAAAACATGTCGATGGCAATCGTAAAAGCGAAAAGGGATCGGTTCTCGACTACCTCGATGGCAATATGAACTCAGCTCACTTCGTTAATAATGGATATGACTCTGAGGTTCCCGACAAGATCGAGACCCCAGGTTATAACGAGAAATGGCAACGTGCAGTAGTCAAAGATAATGGCGAAACACTCAAAGTAATAGAGTAATATATGCAATACGACATAATAGTAATTGGCGCTGGCCCTGGCGGTTATGTGGCAGCAATCAAGGCTGCACAAGAGGGTAAAAAGGTTGCTCTTGTGGAGCGTGCCGAGTTGGGTGGAGTGTGCCTTAATTGGGGCTGCATACCAACCAAGGCGATGCTCAAAAGTGCTCAAGTATACACCTATTGCAAAAAATCCGCAACATATGGAGTGGATCTCAATGGCGACATTGCACCCAATATGCCAAAGATAGTTGCTCGTTCGAGAGCTGTTGCCGAGAGCATGAGTAAGGGTGTAAACTTTCTGCTTACCAAAAACAGAGTCGAAATATTAAAAGGCTATGGCACACTCAAAGGGTGTGGCAAGGTCGATGTTGATGGTGTTGAGTATAGCGCTGAGAGCATAATCTTGGCAACTGGAGCACGTCCTCGTGAGTTGCCTTCGATTCCTGTAGATGGAGTCAAAGTTATTAGCTCGAAGCAGGCTCTCGTGCTCGATAAGCTACCTGAGTCGATTGTAGTAATTGGCTCTGGCGCAATTGGTTCGGAGTTTGCATATCTCTACGCTGCATTGGGCTCAAAGGTTACAATTATTGAGTATCTTCCGCACCTTATGCCTCTCGAAGATGAGGAGGTGTCGAAGACCATGGAGCGCTCATTCCGTAAGCTTCGCGCACAGGTTATGACCTCGACTAAGGTCAATGGCGTAACCATTGGCGAGGATGGACTCTGCAAAGTGGAGGTCGAGGGCAAAAAGGGGGTTGAAGTTCTTTCGGCTGAGGTCGTTCTGTCAGCTGTAGGTATAAAATCTAATATCGAAAATATTGGTATCGAAGAGCTTGGAATCGAGGTGGAGCGAGATAAAATAGTGGTCGACGAGAACTACCAAACATCGGTTGCTGGCATCTATGCTATTGGCGACATTATCGCGACACCTGCATTGGCACATGTCGCCTCGGCTGAGGCTATCCACTGTGTGGAACATATCTGTGGTAAATCACCCAAGGCAATTGACTACTCTACAATTCCATCGTGTGTCTTTACCTCTCCCGAAGTATCTTCTGTAGGTCTTACCGAGGCTGAGGCTACGTCTAAGGGTATAGAGTATACAGTTGGTAGATTCCCCTTCACCGCTTCGGGCAAAGCTACAGCAGCTGGCGAGAGTGAGGGTTTTGTGAAGTTGTTATTTGGAGTAGACCAAAAACTGATAGGTGCTCACCTAATTGGAGGTAATGTAACGGAGCTGATAGCAGAACCTACGCTTGCTAAAAGATTAGGTGTGAGTGCGCAAGAGATAGCTTCTACGGTGCATGCACACCCCTCGCTCAACGAAGCGTTGATGGAGGCTGCCGAGGCTGCTACGGGTTCAGCTATACATTTATAAGTATAATTGTGTGATTTAGTTACAAATTAAAAGTATATTATAGCTTACCATCCAATTATTTTTGTTATTTTTGTACAAAATATATTTACATAGAATATGGCTAAAATTAAAGGAACAATAATAGTCGACACCGAAAGATGTAAAGGTTGTGGCGTATGTACTACAGCATGCCCACTTGCTGTTCTTGCAATGTCGACAGAGGTCAATAGCAAGGGTTACACCTTTGCTATGATGGCAAAACCAGACGAATGTACTGGTTGCGCATCATGTGGCATAATCTGCCCAGATAGTTGTATCACCGTTTATCGTCAAAAAATTGAATAGTATGGCTGAAAAAGAGGTAAAGTTAATGAAAGGCAACGAGGTGATTGCTCACGCAGCAATTCGCTACGGTTGCGACGCCTATTTTGGCTACCCAATCACACCACAATCCGAGGTTATGGAGACCCTAATGGAGCTTCGTCCTTGGGAGAGTACAGGTATGGTTGTGCTCCAAGCAGAGTCCGAGATTTCGTCAGTTAATATGTTGTATGGTGCTGCTGGCACTGGTAAACGTGTCATGACTTCATCATCGAGTCCTGGTATTAGTCTTATGAGTGAGGGTCTTAGCTACTTAGCTGGCGCCGAGCTTCCATGTTTGATCGTAAACTGTCAGCGTGGAGGTCCAGGTTTGGGAACTATCCAACCTTCGCAAGGCGACTACTTTCAGGCTTGTAAAGGTGGTGGACATGGTGACTTCCACATGATTGTGTTGGCTCCAGCTTCGGTTCAGGAGATGCACGACCACGTAGGTGAGGCATTAGATTTAGCATTTAAGTACCGCAATCCAGCGATGATCTTGGCCGATGGTGCCATTGGTCAGATGATGGAGAAGGTAACTCTCGCGCCACAACGCCCTCGTCGCACAAACGAAGAGATAGCAGAGGAGTGCCGTGAGTGGGCTTCATACGGTAGAGGCGACAGAGAGAACTACAACGTAGTAACCTCTCTCGAACTCGACCAAGTAGATATGGAGAAGATCAATCTTCGTCTACAAGCCAAATATGCAGCATTGCAAAGCGAAGCTCGTGCTGAGATGATCGAGTGCGAAGATGCTGAGTATGTTATCGTAGCGTTTGGTTCATCGGCTCGTATCTGTTCGGCTACAGTCGAGATGGCTCGTGCTGAGGGTCTCAAAGTGGGTCTTGTTCGTCCAATCACGCTTTACCCTTACCCACACCAGGTGATTAAGGATTTGGCAGCACGTGGAGTTAAAGGCTTCCTTTCGGCTGAGCTCAATGCTGGTCAGATGGTCGAAGATGTTCGTTTGGCTGTTAATGGTGTGGCTCCAGTGGAGCACTATGGTCGCCAAGGCGGTATGATGTTTAGCCCCGACGAGGTGTTGGAGGCCTTGAAGTCAAAAATTATCAATAAAGAGTAAGTTATGGCAGTAGTTGAGATAAAAGAGGAGAATTTGGTTTTCAAGAAATCAAAGCTCATAACAGACAATGTAATGCACTATTGTCCTGGTTGCAGCCATGGTACAATACACAACCTTATCGCTCAAGTGATCGAGGAGATGGGATTTGAGGGTAAAACTATCGGAATCTCACCAGTCGGTTGTGCTGTGTTTGCTTACAACTACATCGCAGTAGATTGGATGGAGGCAGCTCACGGACGTGCTTGCGCAGTGGCAACAGGTGTTAAACGTGTTCACCCCGAACAGCTGGTATTCACCTACCAAGGTGATGGTGACCTTTCGGCAATCGGAACTGCTGAGTCTATTCACGCTGCGGCACGTGGCGAGAATATCGTTGCGATATATGTTAACAACGCAATCTATGGAATGACAGGTGGTCAGATGGCACCCACAACACTCCTTGGAATGAAGACCGCAACAACGCCAAATGGTCGCGACAAGAAGCTTAATGGTTACCCCTACAAGATTGCCGAGATGATGGCTCTACTTGACGGTACTTCATACATAACTCGTCAGAGTGTACACACAGCAGCAGCAGTCCGCAAGTGTAAGAAGGCTATCCGCAAAGCATTCGAGAACTCGATGTCAGGAAATGGCTTCTCGCTCGTAGAGATCGTAGCGACATGTAGCAGTGGTTGGAAGATGACTCCAACAGCAGCCAACACATGGCTCACCGAGAACATGTTGCCATTCTATAAACTTGGAGATATTAAAGATACAAAATTAGAGTAAGATGAAAGAGACCCTTATTATAGCTGGATTCGGAGGACAAGGTGTTCTTTCGATGGGTAAAATTTTGGCATACTCAGGTGTGATGCAGGATTTCGAGGTAACTTGGATGCCCTCATACGGTCCTGAGATGCGAGGAGGTACTGCCAATGTTACGGTAATTATCTCCGATAGAAGCATCTCTTCGCCTATTGCTCACGAGTTTGATTGTGCTATTATCCTTAACCAACAATCAATGGAGAAGTTCGAAGCAAAGGTTAAACCAGGTGGAACACTTATCTACGACGTCAATGGAATCACGAACCACCCAACTCGCACCGACATCAACATCTACTCGATAGATGCTACATCGCAGTGCGCTAAGATGGGTAACGCTCGTCTATTCAATACTATGATCCTTGGTGGATATCTCAAGCTCCGCCCAGTAGTCGAGATGGAGAATGTAATGACAGGACTCAAAAAATCTTTGCCCGAGCGAGCATGGAAAACACTCCCTCAAAACGAAGAGGCGATACGCATAGGTGGTGAGATTATAGAGTGTAAACACATTGTCGAGGCTTAGGTAAATATTATCTCTTACTGCCTCTATCGGGTGCGTACCCTTGACCACAGGGTAAACGCACGAAAAATAATTGATCATCGCGCTCGAGCCGCGCGGGCACCAAGCTATAGTTTGGATCCAAAAACTGTCGTTTGTGACTTTTGTATTGCACTGATGTGGTGGGGCTTTGCCTCACCACATCAGTGAGATGAACCTCGATTTGGGTTTAAATGCCTTTGGCATTTATAAATTATAAAGATCAAGGAGTTGTGCAAATTTATTTGCGACAACTCTTTGATCTTTATAATCTTAGAGATGTAATCTCTAAGCCCAAAGCGCAAAGGTACGCACCCGCGGGGGCAGTAAGAAGCGCACAGAAAGCAAGCAAGGTACGCACCCGCGGGGGTGCTATCCCCGCCCGCCGGAGGCAATAAGAAATAATATTTTTTATGTGCTTACCCTATTGGGTATAAAGTTTTAGATGAGAACTTTAAATATAGCTTTCTTAATTCGTCCCGAACCAATTTGTGGTGCGTGAGCATCCTCAGGAAATAGGATTGAGAATTGACCTGGCCACATCACATAGATTGTTTGAGGGAGGTCATTGAAGAACTGTACATCTTTAGTGGTGTCGAACTCTGTCTTTGGCTCTTCGAGATCATTGCGATCCATGTAGCCGAAGCCCTCTTGCTCACCCGCAACAAGCACTTGGATGTCGACATAGGCGTTGTGTACCTCCAACTTAGCATCTTCAGGCTTTTTGAGGTCGCACTCCGAAATATTGACAAATAGCTCTTTGCCGTCAATTTCGTGGCGTCCTGGCTCAAGTGAATTGAGGTCTGTTGTGCGGATGTAGTCGAATGCCTTCTCTAATCGAGGTAGTAGCGAGTAGTATCGCTCTGCGTTTTTAAGTGAATCTAAGATCATATTATTTATAATTTAAGTGTTGTGACAACGGGTAGGTGGTCGGAGAGTTTCACGGAGTCGACTACCTCATATGAGAGTACTTCGAGAGGCTTCTCAACCAAAACATAGTCTATGCGAAGTAGGTTTAGAAATCCGCAGAAGGTGTGAGAGTATCCTAAACCGGACTCTTGAAATGCATCTTGGAGACCATTCGAGATGCGCCGATATGCATATGAGTTGGGTGTGTCGTTGAAATCTCCACATACAATCACCCTATGGGGTGATTTAGCAATATTGGCAGCCAAGCTATCAGCTTGAGCTGCTCTGCCAATGGAGGTTGCTTTGAATCTCGAAATTATACCTTTCAGCTTATCGTCGCTTAGGCTATCACCCAAAAACTCCATCTTGCTAAGATATTGGTCATCGTTAAGTGTAATTGCGGTTGAGTGTAGATGAAGATTGTAGAGACGTATTGTGTCACGTCCCACAAGCAGATCAGCCCAAAATGCACGTCCACTATCGAAATCTTCGCTAATTAGATTTTCGCTCGATTCAAGAATCTTGTAACGCGAATATATCGCCATGCCGGTAATCTTAGCAGAACTGTAGTTGCTAAAAGTCTCTGGTTCTTCGCTTTGTGACATGTGTCGAGGGGTAAACTCTTGGAAGCATACTACATCGGGTTTAACCTGATCGATAAAAATATTCATCGCCGGGGTTGAGTATTGACCCTCTTGGTCTATCAAATATTTGACATTGTAGCTCATTAGTCGCATCACCCCGCGGCGAGGTAGCTCTCCATATTTCTTTGACGTCTCAATTTTGTAGTAGCGCGAAACCGCAGGCGCTCCTATTGCAAGCGGCACAAGGAACAGCGAGGCGTAGATCCATCGCCAACGAATAATCCAGTATAGAGCCATAATGATAGCCAACAGATAGATCGCTGGTGTAATCAGTCCTACTATAGCAAAGATCCAACTCACTGAGGGTGCTACATGCGATGTGATAAGAGTGAGAAGAAGCAAGCCGAGTGCCGCTACCGAGAGTAGCAACATCACAAAATCAACTATGCGAAGTACAAAAGAACCCTCTTTTTTACGCTTCGCGCCAGCCCCATCGCTATAGTAGTAGTCGGTCATTATCGTCTTGAATTACCAATTTTTTTCCAATACATAAGGAGCATATAGCCCCAGATCATACCTCCAAGGTGAGCAAAGTGAGCAACACCTACTTGGCGTCCACTAACACCCAAGAAGAGTTCGATAACTCCATAGATCATTACAAACCACTTCGCTTTGATTGGTATAGGTGGAATCAAAAGCATAATAACTTGGTTTGGAAACAGCACTCCAAAGGCAAGGAGTAGACCAAAGACCGAACCCGAAGCACCAACAGTGGGGGTAAATGCCCCCGAAGCACCGCTAACTGCCAATTGGATCAGACCTGCACCAATTCCGCAAACCATGTAGTATGTGAGGAATTTCTTTTGCCCCATCACCTGTTCGAGCGTGCGACCAAACATCCAAAGCGAGAACATATTGAAAAATAGGTGATTGATGTCGGCATGCATAAACATATATGTCACTACTTGATATAGGTTGAAGAGTGGCGACTCAACACCCCAAAGAGCAAAGTAGCGATACATAAAATCATAGTTGAAGAGTCGAGTTGCCATCAATACAAGGCAATTGACAATTATTAGATTGAGCACCACAGGAGGTGCAAACGAACGAAGCGATCTCATTATATCTGTTATGTTTAAGTTATTTTTATCTTAATTTATCCATTATTTCCGTTTGTGTTATTCTCCAAACAAGAGGTTTTCCATTAGGCGAAAGTGCTGTGTTGCCGCCCTCGAATAGTTGCACTCCCAACTGTTCAACTTGCTCAACAGTAAGTCCTTGATGAGCTACAGCAGCCCCACTTCGTGCCATGATTCGAGCAATCTTCTCGCGTCTAAGATCCAAGAACTCTTCTGGCGTTGCAGCGGCTCCAATCAACTCGTAGATCAGTGTGTCGATCTCGTCGCGTTTGATCTCGGGTGGTATACCCTTAACCTCTATCTCGCTATTACCCATAAAATCAATGTCGAAACCAACCACTACAAAATCCATTATCCGCTCCTCGATTATGGCGTACTCCTCCAACGAAAGCACCAAGCGTTCGGGGAAGAGTAGTTGTTGGCTCACAGAGGGCGAGCCAACAGCAGTTGCTAAGTAGCGATCATAAAGAACCCTCTCTTTGGCTCTTGCTACATCCAAAATTACCGCTTCGCCATCTGCCACCATAAATGCATAACCTCCACCAAGAGGTGTTACCGAGTGTACTTCTACCTTTTTGGTTGGGGGTTCGATCTTGATCTGCGTAGGCTCAATTGCTGACTCCACAAACTCAAATGATGAGCTGTCGAAAGTTGTCTCTACCTCGACGTTGGTACTCGATTCAAATGATTCAAAATCACTATCGCTAAATTGTGTTACTGGTGCCGAAACCTCGGGGTTGAAGCTGCCAATCATTGAGGCATAGGCTCCATCCTTAAGTTCACTCCGACTACTTCTTTGAGGTTGAGGGCTCTCGCCACCTCTGCCATATGGGACATCGAAGCCCGTGAAGTCAACATTGGGATCGGGTGCCTTAGGGTCGATATATCCCTCCTCAAAGGGGTTGTACCCACCCGACGAAAATGCAGCAGGTGCCGTGACAATCTTGCGCTCCTGCTCCTGCACCAACGGAATCTCTATTGGTGAATCGTCGTCGAAATCCATCATTGGAACTGCTCCTGTTTTGGCAAGTGTAGCACGCACGGCAGCAGCTATAATCTGCCATATCGCATCGTTATCTGCAAATTTAACCTCAATCTTCTGAGGGTGAACATTGACATCAATCCTTTCGGGATCAACCTCAATGTAGAGGAAATATGAGGGTGTGGAGGTAGCAGGGATCAACTTATCGTAACCCTTCAATATCGCTTTAGTGAAGTAGGGCGAGCGGAAGTAACGACCATTAACAAACAAATATTGGTCGTTGTTGGTCTTTTTTGCCGCCGCGGGTCTACCTATATAACCTTTAATCTTGGCAATAGAGGTGTCTGCACCTATCTCCAATAAGTTGTGTTTAATGGAGCGTCCAACCACATCGACAATTCGGCTGGCGAGTGAGGCTCTTGGCAGGTTGTAGAGTGGTGAATCGTTCGAATATAGCTCAAAATGAATATTTGGATTGCAGAGCGCAATGCGCTTAAAATCAGCTTTAATCTGATTTGCAGAGGTGGTCACACGATCCATAAACCTGCGGCGAGCAGGAACATTGTAGAATAGATTGCGCACAAAAAACTGAGAGCCCGTTTCACACATTATGGGCTCTTGACCACCATACTCTCCGCCACTCACTGTGGTCGATGTCCCAACTTGGTCGCCCTCTTGACGAGTGCGAAGTTCAATTTGTGACACTGCCGCAATCGAGGCAAGTGCCTCGCCTCTAAAACCAAATGTGCGAAGCGAATAGAGATCGTCTGCTGCCGATATTTTGCTGGTTGCATGTCGATCAAACGCCATTCGAGCATCGTTGGGCGACATCCCGCACCCATCATCAACAATCTGAATTAAGTCGCCACCACCCTCACGGAAGTTCACAATGATACAGCTCGCACCAGCATCGATCGAGTTCTCCATCATCTCTTTTACCACAGATGAGGGTCTGTTGACAACCTCGCCTGCGGCAATCTGGTTGGCAACAATTTCGGGTAGTAGTTTAATTCTGTCTGACATGGTTATTATCTATTCGCCTTCGTAGTCGTTTGGCACAATTCTGATTGGTGCATAGGGGTCAAACTCCTCATATTCGTCGGCAGGTTTCACCTTCTCGGTCTCTGTGCCGCCCAACATAAACGCTCCAACGAGTCGAGGAACAAGGATATATGCTAATAAAAATATTAGCGCTACCCCCATCACCATAAACCACATTGACTTCTTACCACCGCCCTTGCTTGAACGACGAAGAGTACGTGCTTCACGCTGACGACGTAGGTACTCGCCAGCAACATACTCTTCATTTGGGTCTGCCCCAGCAGGGCGAGAACCACGTAGCTCAGCTCGACGTCTGTCGAGTTCCTCTTTTTTGGGGTCATAGAAACGAGGATTGTATTTAAACTCGTTTGCTCTGCGTTTATATGGACCGAAACCTTTCATCTTTTTATCTTCTATCTAAAGAAATTTTTCATTCGCTCAAATATATTTTGAGTATCTGTACCTGCTGCCTTCTTAAATGATGGCATCTCAGCAAGTTTTTCGACTGTGCGACGCTCCTCCTTGCTCAACGAGTCAGGAATAGTAATGTCGACAACAACCAAAATGTCGCCACGACCACGACCATTAACATCTGGAATACCCTTGCCTCCAAGGCGCAATACCTTGCCAGCGTGAGTACCTGGTGCGATCTTAATCTTGGCACGTCCGTCAATTGTTGGAACCTCCACTGTACCACCAAGCAGCGCTGTGGTGACTGTGATGTTGAGGTTGTGGATCAAATCGTTGCCATCACGCAAAAGTTCTGGATGATCTTCCTCGACAATAACCACGTGTAGATCACCATTTTGACCACCTTGACGTGCAGCATTACCTTTGCCCGAAACATTGAGTACCATACCCTCGGCAACACCTGCTGGGATACGTACCTCGATCACCTCCTCGCCACGGATAGCACCCTCGCCACCGCACTTCTCGCACTTCTCGGTGATCTCTTTGCCTGTTCCGTTACAAGTAGGGCAGACGCCTTGAGTTTGAATACGTCCAAAGAAAGAATTTTCGATCCTCGTCACAACACCCGAACCGTGACAGGTGTGACACATAGTAAATGCCGAACCGTTCTTAGCTCCCGTACCATTACATCGGTCGCAACCAACCATCTTGCTGATCTTTAGCTTCTTTGTTACGCCCTCGGCAATCTCTTCGAGTGTCAATTTTACTCTCACCCTGATGTCGCTACCACGGTTAGCACGTTGTTGTGAACGAGCTGAGCCACCACCTCCGAAGTGACCTCCGAAGATATCGCCAAATTGAGAGAAGATATCGTCCATCGAGAAGCCTCCACCACCAAAGCCGCCGTAGCCACCAGCGCCACCACCAGCTGCGCCACCCATTCCTGCGTGCCCAAATTGGTCGTATCGAGCGCGTTTCTGCTCATCCGACAGTACGTCGTATGCCTCGGCAGCCTCTTTAAATTTCTCTTCAGCACCTTTGTCATCAGGATTTTTGTCGGGGTGAAATTTGATTGCCGCTTTGCGGTAAGCCTTCTTTATCTCGTCGGCATTTGCGCTTTTGCTAACGCCCAATACCTCGTAGTAGTCTCTTTTTTCTGCCATTGTCTTACTCTCCTATAACAACTTTTGAGAATCTTAACACCTTGTCGCCCAACATATAACCCTTTTGAACAACATCAATGATACGATCCTTTTTATCCTCTTCGGCTGCAAATCGTGCGATTGCCTCGTGGTGATCTGTGTCGAGTTCCAAACCTAATGCCTCGATCTCAACAACGCCACGTTGTTTGAGGATCTCGTTAAATTTAGCAGCGATAAGGTCCACACCTTGGCGAAGTGCCACTACATCCTCGCTCTTAGCCATTGCAGCCACAGCACGGTCGATGTCGTCGACAACTGGCAAGAATGCTTTGATAGTATCTGCACCGCCACTCTGTACCAAATCCATCTTCTCGCGAAGTGTGCGTTTGCGGTAGT
The DNA here is from genome assembly GCA_044433965.1 of Rikenellaceae bacterium. Taxonomy (GTDB): domain Bacteria; phylum Bacteroidota; class Bacteroidia; order Bacteroidales; family Rikenellaceae; genus Alistipes. Next base: position 13,755 of record JAWXTF010000023.1, read on the forward strand.
TATCAAATTCTGCTTGGAGGCGCAAATATTTGTCTCTCCAATCGTTTGACTCCTCCTCTTTTGCTGCTGTTTCAGCTTGTGGAACCTCCTCAGTTTCTGACTTTTCGTCTGACACTGTGTCAGTTTCTGTCTGCTCCATATCATCTTCTTCTGCCATATTGGCACATGGAGTACCGTTGCATGATGGATATCCTTCGCCTGCGATAAAACCTTCGTCGCCGTTAATCTCTTGATTATAAACTTTTTCCTCTGTCATATATAAATTGTTTTATTCTCTTTGTACTTAATGTAGCGCAAATTATAGACCAAAAATGTTACCCTATAATAAATATCGCTGGTCTCTTGTTCAACTCTGGAAGCTTTGTTTTGCGCCACTTCTCGACCTCTTGCGTTACTATATACTCCTGTGGAGCTGTAATATCCATCGCTATGGTTAGTCGAGTCTTAGGTGCGAGGGTCTGAAACAACTGCTCTACCAACTTCACATTGCGGTAGGGAGCCTCGATAAATAGCTGTGACTGTCCCTCATTTTGTGCACGACGTTCGAAGTTGCGGATAGCCTTACCTCGCTCAGCAGGTTTGATTGGTAGGTAGCCATTAAAAGCGAACGATTGACCATTGAGCCCAGAAGCCATCATCGCCATAATTATCGACGAAGGACCCACAAGTGGCACCACCTTAATACCACGCCTGTGGCACGCCTCCACCACCAATGCACCTGGATCAGCTACACCAGGAACACCCGCTTCCGATATCACTCCAGCCGAACGACCCTGAGAGATTGGATCTACCATCTTTTCGATTTCGAGTCCTGAGTGCGAATGTTCGTTAAGCTCCACAAATTCGAGCGAGTCGATAGGGTTGGCAATCTTGCTCTTCGACAAGAAGCGACGTGCCGAGCGTGTATTCTCGACAATAAAGTAGTCGAGCGAGTCGATCACTGTTTTGTTTGCTGCTGGGAGCACATCCCACACATTGCCCTCATCTGCTATAGGACAAGGTATTAAGTATAATATTCCACTCATTTTTTTACTCTTTAAAGTATACTCGTTTCACTCTTCGTGACACCGAGGTTAGGACTTCGTAGGGTATCGTCCCCAATATCTTTGCCATATCTACAGCTCTGTTGCCCTTGCGCTCCGAGAAGATCACTACATCGTCACCCTCCTCGACTCCCGCGCAGTTGCTTACATCAATCATTACGCTATCCATACAGACTCTGCTGATGATAGGTGCCTCGACACCGCCAATCAACATCGACCACTTGCCACAACCCAACGCTCTATTGAGTCCGTCAGCATAGCCTATTGGGATGGTTGCCACCAAGCTCTCTCGCTCCACTTTACCTGCTCCTCCATAGCCAATTTGGCTACCTGCGGACCGCTTTTTGATCTGCACTATGCGGCTTTTGAGTGTTGCGATAGGGGTTAAATTCTCCTCGCTCACCCCAAAACCGTAGAGCCCAATTCCAAGTCGTACAGCATCGAATTGCGCTTCGGGGTAGAGCTCGATTGCTGCACTGGCGGCAATATGGCGCATAGGTTTGTAGCCTATTTTTTCTATTATAATGTTGCTCAACTCCTCGAAGAGCCCGATTTGAGAGCGAGTAAATTCTACTCTAAAGCTCTCGTCGGCACAACTGAGGTGCGAGAATATTGAAGCTACTCTCACTCGCTTGCCCTCCTCTTTGAGCTTTGTGCATAGCTCCTCGATCTGCTCACGCTCGAAACCTAAGCGATGCATGCCAGTGTCTAACTTTATGTGAATAGGGTAGTTGACCTCTCCGTGACGCTTCACAGCTTCGATAAATTGGCGAAGCGAGCGAAGCGAATAGATCTCTGGTTCGAGTCGCATCTGGATCATAGGCTCGAAGCTATCATCATCGGCATTGAGCACTATAATTGGCATTGTTATACCTCGCTCACGTAGCGCAACTCCTTCATCCACAAAGGCTACCGCAAGGTAGTCGACACCCTCGTTTGCCAGAGCCTGTGCAACTTCGTAGTCTCCTGCCCCATAGCTACTTGCCTTTACCATAGCTACTAACTTGGTTTGCGCATCTATCTTTTGGCGGAAGTAGTTGAGGTTAGAGACCATAGCATCGAGATTAACCTCAAGGCGTGTGGTGTGGCTTCGGCGTTCCAGAGCATGAGCAAGGCGTTCGAAGCGACTGCTACGATTGCCTTTGAGTAGTATTGCTCTCGATGCGAAATCCTCTCGTTTGAGCTTCGATAGTAGCTCTTCGGTGGAGTTGAAATAGCTGCATTTTAGCCACCTATCTATCTGACCACCAACTCCTATCACTCGCTCTACTCCAGCTGCCTTAATTACCTTTTCTACCTGCGCATAGAGCTCTTGTGGTTCCGCTCCGCTCTGTAGGATTGGTGAAAGTATAAGCGTCGTTGCTCGTCCTGCTGCTACCGAATTGAGGGTGTCGAGAGCTATCGAAAGTGAATTTACACACGAATTGTAGCTATCATTGACCACCACAGAGTCGTTGAGACCCTCCTTCACTTCGAGGCGCATAGCAACAGGCGAAAAATTATTGAGGTTGTAGCCCTTCTCGCTCTCACACTCTTCGAGTAATGCCTCTACTATCTGTGAATTGCGCTTCGAGGTGACATCGCTAAATTCTCCACCACGCTGTTGTGCGGCATCTATCAATCTATAATTATAGGTATGACTCTCAAAATAGTTTTGCAAAGGGGTGTAATCGCTGTGATAAATCACGCATTTCGCTCTCTTGGCTATTTGTAGCTTTTCGCTCACCTTCTCCTCCGTAGAGCTGAATCCTGCTTGGTGAGCATCACCAATTGAGGTTACCACAACCACTTCGGGACGTATCATCTGTTCCAACTGCTCCATCTCACTGGTGCGAGATATGCCAGCCTCGATCACCACAATATCGTCGTCGCTTTGTGCCATAAGTAGCGATAGAGCTACACCCAACTGCGAATTGTAGCTACGTGGCGAGCGGAAGAGCTTGGCAGAACCTACGTAGCTCTGTGCTGCCCACTCCTTGACCACCGTTTTGCCGTTGGAGCCTACTATTGCTACAACCTTTGCGCTAAGTTTTTGGCGGTGAAAGGTGGCTAATTTTTGGAGTGCTGCGAGGCTATTCTCGACTACTATATAGCTTCCAGTACCTGTTGCAGCTTCAGCTGTCTCCACCATAAATGAATTTACGCCACGACGCAACATCTCGCCCACAAAGGCGTGAGAGTCGTGGTTTACCCCTCGCATAGCCACAAATAGTGTCGCCTCGTCGCCTCCTGAGCGGCGAGAATCTGTAAGTATGTTCTCTACGGCTAAGTCGCCTCCTACGAGCTTGCCACCACACACCTTGGCTATTTCCGAAAGTAAATATCTCATTGTTGTTATTCTTGTCTAAACTCCACTATAGTTATTCCAGCACCGCCACGGTCTGCATGGGCATCGGTGGCACGAGCTACATCTGGAACTGTACGTAGGTAGCGACGTATCTCCTCTTTGAGTGCGCCAGTACCCTTACCGTGGAGTATGGTAACTGTACCGACTCCCACCATTAGTGCATCGTCGATAAAGTTTTGTACACTCTCCAATGCGTCTGCTGCACGCTCTCCACGTACATCAATATTATCTTTGAAGTTGAGCTTGCGACTCGAAACATCTACCGAAACAATCGAACGAGGTACAGTGAGTCGAGTCGCTTTTTTGTATTCGCTGTTCGATACCACGTCCAACTTGTCGACATCGACCGTGGTGAGTATGTGACCAAAAGCAACTTGAGCCTTACGTCCCTTAATGCTTTTGACCTCGCCTAACATATCTTGACCCTTGATCTTCACCTTAGCGCCAACAGTTGGTTCAGCAGGTTTGGCTTTGATCTCGACGGCCTCTTTTACAGCCTCAGCCTCTTGTTTGCCTTTGCGCTCCTCTCGACGTTCACGACGACGGCGCAATCGCTCCATCTCACGTGCTATCTCGTCGCTCTTGTCGTTGTTGTCTGCCTCATCGACTCTCTCCTTAAACTCTTCGAGGTCTCTACGCACAAGACGTGTTATCTCCTTTTCGGCTTGAGCCTCACGGATTGTTTTGATTGTATTTTCGATCTGCTTATTTGCTTCGGCTACAAGTGCTTGCGCCTCTATCTTAGCTTTGCGGATAATTTCGTTACGCTCGGCTCGGATCTTGGCAAGTTGTTTGGAATAAGTCGACTCCAACTCCTCGACCTTGCGGTCGGTGTGGCGTATGCGGTCACGCTTCTGTTCCCAGTAGCGTTTGTCACGTGCTATCTCACGTAGCTGCTTTTCGATGTTTATGTGGTCGCTGCCCACCTTGTCGCTTGCAGCACGTATTATATCTTCGGGTAGACCAATCTTGCGGGCTATCTCTACGGCAAACGAACTGCCTGGTTTGCCCATTTCGAGCGAGAAGAGTGGTCGGATATTCTGCACATCGAATGTCATAGCTCCGTTGGCTATCCCCTCGGTCTGTGCAGCGTAGTATTTGATATTGGAGTAGTGGGTAGTAATCACTCCGTAACACCCCTTCGAAAGCAGCCTGTCGAGTATCGCCTCGGCAATAGCTCCACCAATCACAGGTTCGGTTCCCGAACCAAACTCATCAATAAGTACAAGTGACTGCTTTGAGGCACTCGAAAGCATATTGCGCATATTGAGCAGGTGTGACGAATAGGTCGAAAGGTCGTTGTCAATCGACTGCTCGTCGCCAATATCAATCGAGATTGAGTTGAAAATTGGTAGCTCTGAGTTCTCGGCAACAGGCACCAAGAAACCACACTGAAACATATATTGAATTATTCCAGTGGTCTTTAGGCAGACCGATTTACCGCCAGCATTAGGTCCCGATATTACCAAAATATGTTTGGTGCGGTCGAGTTCCAAGTTTAGCGGGACAATAGCTTTGTTTTGAGCCTTAAGGCTTTGCGCCAACAGCGGATGGCGTGCAGTGCGCAACACCAAACGATCATCCTCCGAAAGGATAGGCATTACCGCCTCGTTGCTAATAGCCCAACGAGCCTTAGCACGCACAAGGTCGATGTCGCTCAAATATTCGCCAGCCTCGGCAATCTCGGTTTTTTGAGGTCGAATAGTCTCGGTGAATGAGGTGAGGATACGAACAATCTCACGACGCTCGGAGTACTCCAACTCCTTAAGTTCGTTATTGATCTCTACGATCTCTACGGGTTCAATGTAGACAGTCTTTCCTGTTGCCGACTCATCGTGGATAAAACCTTGGAGCTTACGTTTGTTACCCGCCACAACTGGGATCACAGCACGACCCTCACGAATTGAAATTAGTGCATCTGGATCTACAATTCCGCTGCTTTTGGCCTCCGACAATATCCTCTGTAGGCGCTTCGAAACTTGCCCTTCTCGCTCTCTGATTTGGCGGCGGATGGTCTGAAGTTCTGGCGAAGCGTTATCCTTTATCTTATTGAATTTGTCGAGAATAGAATCTATAAGTCGCACCACCTCGGGCAGTGCACTCACGCCCGAAGTGCGTTGAATCAGTGCAGCGTATTCTCCCAAAGAGGCTTTGGAACGAATAAAGTTCACGACCTCGCCAGCTGTCGAGAGCGAGCGACGAAGCAGTGCCACCTCCTCGGTGTCGAGAAAGGTGCCCTCAATCGATATTTTAGCGACAATAGGGGTGAGGTCTGCATAGTCACCAACGGGGAATCCCTGCTCCATAAGGAGCATTGAACGCATCTCGGAGGCGAGCGTAAGGCGTCTTACGATACTCTTTCGAGATGTTAAAAAGCCCTGCGCTGCGAGTTTTAGGCTTGCCGAAGGCATGGTGCATAGAGCGATAATTTGCTCACGCACTCTATCGAAACCTATTTTTGACTCAAAGTTGGGGGGGTATATCATTGTTTAACTAAAGTTGTGTTTTATTGATGCAAACTTAAACAGATTATTACTCTTGGCTCTTTTTGTCTTTAGCGCCAAATAGCGAGAAGTGAACGTAGCGTTTGGGGTTTTCTTGCATATCGATCAAAAGCTCGTTGAGGCTACCGCTAACAGCGGTAAGATTTTCGTAAAGCTCTTCATCACTAAGCAATTTACCTGCCGAACCCTCTGCTGAATTGAGCTTAGAGAGTGCTGCGTTGAGCTCATCAATAGTTGTTGTGAGGTTGCTTGCCAAATCTGCTTCGCTAAACTGCGACGAAAGTGTGTTGAGGTTTGCGATGATGCTCTCAACTTTGTCGGCATTGTCGCCAAGAGTTGACGAGAATGTTGAGAGTCCAGCAACAGCGCTCTCCAAATTCTTGCTTTGGCTCTTCATAACTCCCGAAAGCTCTCCCGAAAGTTTGTTTAGATTGTCAAGCGTTGAGTTGATATCTTCGCCACTACAATCCAAAATTGAATTTACTGATTTTAGAGTTTGGGTCAACTCTTTGCCTACAACCTCAATCTGCTCTGAAATCGACATCAATTTCTCAGATGCTACATCCATTAAATTTGTCTCCTCGTTGGTGTTGATGTAATCGCCACTCTTGAGGAACTCTCTACCGTCGCCCATATCGAGACCGATTGCCATCGACGACATTATCCCCGGGCTGTAGATTGACGCAACAGTTGTTGTTGGCAGTTTGTATTTGCGGTCGATAGAGAACCTCAGCGTCACCTTATCACTCTTAAGTGGGTCGAGTATAATCTCGCTTACCTTACCAACCTTAACACCTTGCACCAATATTGGGCTTGCTGTGTTGATACCATTGATTTTGTCGTAGCTTGCATAGTAGACCATATTGCGACCAAAGATGTCGATACCACTCAAAAAGCGGATGCCTGCCCATGAGCAGCAGATGATTACTACTGCAAAAATTCCAATTTTTACCTCTCTTTTCATTAGATTTAAGTCTGTTTCTTTATATTCTTATTTTGCATACTTAACGACAAATGCGTCAGAAAAGTATTTTCTTACCTCTTTGAGCTGCTCTGCTGCCTCAGCAGAAGTTGCATAGTGACCTGTGCAATATTTATATTTGTAGCGCCCCGAACCCTTAAAACACCAGACGTTGTTGCGATAGATCTTAAACTGTGAGTCGCTCTCCTTTATCTCCTTACGTGACGACAGTATCTGTATCGTATAGTCTCCGCCACCTTGTGCTGTTGATGAAGTTGCCTTTGGTTCTTTTTGGGGTGTGTTGTTGGAGTTAGTCGCGATATTGTTTGCAGCCAGTGTGCCGTTAATCATCTCAACATAGTCGCGTATTCCACCATATATTGATTGAGCAATCTCCTCTTGACCTCTCTTCGAGGTCATGTAGGCGAACTCTGTAGCATTAGTCATAAAGCCGATCTCGGTGAGTACCGAAGGCATATCGACACCATAGAGCACCATCAGTAGTTGTTGACGTTCGCGACGCAAAGAGCGGTCGTATTTACCATAGTTATTTTGAATTGAACGAGCAAGAGCCACACTATATTCTCCATATGTGAATTGTAAATTTTGGATGTAGGCACGCACAATTGCTGCTGTTTTTTGATCCGACATGTCGATCAAATCTTCGCGGTTGTTAGCGTATATTACAGCATCATTGCGCTGCTGCTCGACCGAGCTTTCACCCATTGTAATGGTCTCGACTCCCTTTGCCGAGGAACTTGCGGCGGCGTTAGCGTGAATAGAGACAAAAAGATCTCCCTTTGCCTCGTTGGCAAGAGCTGTGCGGCGGCGTAGATCTTCGGTGATAGTTGTCCCTAATGCTTTGTCGCTCTTGCGGGTGTATACAACCGTGATTCCCTTGAGGTTATCTTCGATCAATTCGCCAACTCTGAGCGCAATTGGTAGCACAATATCTTTCTCCTTAACACCGTGGTAAGTTGCGCCTGGCGAGATGGATCCTCCATGCCCTGCATCCACAACAATAACTTTGACCCCCTGCGCAATAAGCACAGAGGAAGCTCCGTTAAGGATAATAACCGCCAGAAGGGTTATGCTGATGCAGAAAATTTTATTGTATTTCACTAAATAAACAGGTGTTTATGCTTTTTTTTATCTATATTTGTCGGATGTTAAAACCCTAACAAGGTTTTGCGCTTTGTGTGTTGCTTGTCGTAACGCATGTGCCCCTTGTTGTTTTGCCGACTCGTCGGCAAAGGTATAATTTTTTTTTGATATTTTGGGAACAAAGAAGGTAAAATATTTAATCTCAATGCTGCTCGTAGCTCTTTCGATGCAGTTGGTTTTTGGTGGAGGTCACCAAACCCTTGTCGAACAGGCACCCGAAACTGTCTCGGTAGATTCTCCTTTCGATGTTATGAGCACCACGAGTGATACAATCTCTCAAAGCCCTTTGACAGACTCTATAAAGGCTCCATTTGGCTCGATTGTCGATACTACGACTGCTCGTCAAGCAAACTCTACGCAACCCCGCAAAGCAGGTCGTAACGCATTTTTGGACGATGTGATGACTGGTAAGAACACCGATTCTCTCTACTACGATGTGCGCGAAAAAAAGGTATATATCTACGACCAAGGAGATATAACCTATCAAAACAAAAACTTGGTTGCCGACTTTATGCGCATCGACATGCAGACACGTGAGGTTTTTGCATATGGCAAGGCCGATACCGTAGATGGAGAAGCCACAGTCGTAAAACCAGTATTTACCGACAATGGCTCATCGTTTACGATGGATACCATTACCTACAACCTCAAATCGTCGAAGGCACGCATCCAAGGTGTTGCTACTCAAGAAGGTGACGGATGGTTGATAGGTAGCCAAGTGAAGAAGATGCCCGACAATGCAATCAATATCTTGGGTGGTAAATATACCACTTGTGACAATACTGACCACCCTCACTTCTACTTGGCAATGACGCGTGCTAAGATGATTCCCGGTAAGAAAGTTATCGTTGGTCCTTCGTATATGGTGCTCGAAGATGTACCTCTCTTTCCGCTTGTTATTCCCGAAGCATTCTTTCCGATCACCTCTGGTGCTCAATCAGGTATCTTGATGCCGACCTATGGTGAAGATGCTAAGCAGGGTTTCTTTCTGCGGGATATGGGTTACTACTTCACCTTTGGTGAACATGTTGATTTGACGCTGTTGGGAGGTATCTACTCGAAGGGCTCGTGGGATCTTTCGGGCTCTTCTCGCTATGTTAAGCGATACAAATATTCGGGTAGTGCCTCAGTAAAATATTCAAGTGTTGTGCTCAACGAAAAGGGTGACCCCGACTATACAAAGTCCAATGCAGTGAAGGTGACATGGACACACTCCCAAGACCCTAAAGCCAATCCAGGTTCAACATTTTCGGCTTCGGTAAACTTCTCAACGAGTGGCTACTCCAAATACTCTGCAACATCGCTAAACGATATGCTGGAGACCCAGACCAACTCTTCGATTTCTTACTCAAAGAGTTGGAGCGGGGTGTCGCTCTCGACAAGCATGTCAACTTCGCAGAACTCTAAGACGCAGGCTATCTCTGCTACTCTTCCAACTGTTGTGTTGAGTGTTTCAAAATTCTATCCCTTTAAGTGGGGTGAGTCACTTGGTACACCCAAATGGTACGAGAAGATATCGATGAACTACTCGGGAAAGATGACAAATACAGTGACTACAACCGAAGAGGAGTTCTTTACAAGCCAGACACTTAAGGATATGAAAAATGGTATACAACACACCATTCCAGTCTCGGCATCATTCAAACTATTCGACTATATCGACCTTTCACCCTCGCTCAACTACACTGAGCGTTGGTACTTCAAAGAGGAGAATCGCGAGTGGAACCCCGAAACAAATGAGGTTGATTACCTCGACCCAAATTATGGTTTCTTCCGACTCTACAACTATAGCGCCTCGGCAACAGCCTCAACAACCGTGTATGGAACTTACCAAAGTAAGAAGAGTACAAGTAAGTTGCAGGCGGTGCGCCACACTGTGACACCCTCATTTGGATTCTCCTATGCTCCCGATTTTAGCGACCAGAAATATGGTTACTACAAGGTGGTGCAGAGCGACTCATTGGGTAAATATACCGTCTACTCTCCCTACTCCAACAACTCTTATGGTGTGCCAAGTTCGGGCGAGACATTTGCTATGACCTTTGGCTTGAACCAAAGTTTGGAGATGAAGGTCCTCTCGAAGCGAGATACCTCTGGCGTAAAAAAGGTGAAGCTTATAGATCGTTTCAATCTAAGTGGTTCATACAATTTCTTGGCTGACTCGATGAAGTTTACTCTCAGCACGGTGGCAATCAATGCTAAGATCTCAGAGAAATTTACACTCAATCTAAACTTGGGCATCGACCCATACAAGGTCTCACCAGAGGGTATTCGCTACGATGAACTCTTCTTCCCTGGTCGATTAACGTCGACAAGTTGGTCGTTTAGTTACTCATTTAAGTCGGCTCAAAGTAGCAGCTCGGGAAGGGCAATGAACGATATTGGTCAGGTGCCAAACGAGTATATCAACCCCTTCTACGACCCCTATGGTACGATGGATCCACTCCTGCGACGGCAATATATGGCTGATACATACTACGATTTCTCGCTGCCGTGGAACGTCGGATTTAACTATAGTATAAACTATGGTATTCGCTACGTCAATAATGGTACAACTGGTTATGAACCAAATATAACGCAGACGCTGGGCTTCAACGGTTCAGCTACCCTCACCGAGAAGATGGGTATGACCTTTACCAGTGGTTATGATATTGCTAATCGAAAGTTCTCTACAACCCAAATCGCAATGACGCGCGACCTCCACTGTTGGCAGATGTCGTTTACGTGGGTTCCTTTTGGTAACTATAAGCAGTGGACATTCAACATTGGTGTGAAGGCAGCGTCACTTGCCGATATCAAATATGATAAGAGTGAGAGTATGTATGAGTCTGTGAATTGGTAAAAGAGTTGAGATCCTACTCTTTTCTCTGCTTCTAAATTCATCTTATTATAATAAATTCAAATCCTTTTGCGTTATTCTATCAGAATAATTTATATTGATAGTTATGCAAAAAGGTAAAATTTCAAAAATATTGGACTCGATAGTTGTCCGCACAGCATTTGGTAGACTTAAGGCTGGAGAACGCAAATCTTATAAGGATTATCTATTTCTTGAGATACTGGAATCTGATGGATCCATTGTTCGCAAACTCTTTGGTTCTCGACTCCAAGATTGGCAGCTCTTCCAGCTTAGGCTTAGAGTTCAGCAACTTATAGGTTCGTCTTCCGCCATTGAGACTCTATCTCCCGAGGAGTTCTACCGTCAATATCTTGCTGAGCTTTCGCAGAAGCACGCTCCCGAGCAGATCACGACGCTGCACGCGACACTCGATATAGCGGAAGATAGTGCAACTGCACTTTCGAAGGTGATGGCTCTGTTCGATGTTTCGATTGCAGATCTACGTGGTGAGCTACTTCGTCATGTTCTATTGGGGCAACCCGATGCTTTGGCTCAATCAGATCTACAGAATGAGCAGATCAAGGGGTTGATGCCTCAGCGACAATCAAAGTTGGCTCAACGCCTCTCTCCCAAACACCCTCTTGCAAAGTTTGGTCGCAACCTAACCGAGGCTGCTACCAACGGAGAGATAGATCCTGTTATTGGTCGCTCAAAGGAGATTGATCGAGTTATTGAGATTCTTTCGCGACGTAAAAAGAATAATCCAATTTTGATTGGTGAGGCGGGAGTAGGTAAGAGTGCAGTAGTTGAGGGTTTGGCGCTAAGAATAGTAAGTGGTGATGTGCCCTACACCATTGCCAATAAGGTGCTTTTCTCGCTCGATATATCCTCCCTTGTTGCAGGTACCAAGTTTCGAGGCGAGTTCGAGGAGCGTCTACAGCAACTAATCAGCGCACTATCAGCTGCGAAGGATACCATAATATTTATTGATGAGATACACACAATAGTTGGAGCAGGAGCGACTCAAGGGAGTCTCGATACAGCCAATATTCTTAAACCAGCTTTGGCTCGCGGCGAATTACAGGTTATTGGTGCAACCACTCTCGATGAGTATCGCAATGATATTGAGAGTGATGCTGCACTCGAAAGGCGTTTTCAGAGAGTGTTGGTTGAGCCCACAACCGAGTCACAAACCCTTGAGATACTTCGTAATATCGCTCCAAGTTATGAGCAGCACCACAACGTAAAATATAGTGAAGAGGCCCTGCAAGCAGCCGTCACGCTTAGTGCGCGATATATCACCGACCGCCACTTTCCCGACAAAGCTATTGATATTCTCGATGAGGTTGGAGCACGCGCGCATCTTTCAGCTGCGGTACAACCCGATGATATCAGGGAGTTGGAGGAGTCACTTGTTGCAGTCAAACAAGAGCGGAATAGCTCTCTTGAGGCATTAGCATACGAACGTGCTGCCGATGCTCGTCTTTTAGAAGTCTCGTTGCACGCTAAACTCAATGAGCGAGAGCGAGAGTGGAGACAGAGAGTGCAACAGAGCCCGATATTAGTTGGTGTGGAGCATGTGGAGGCAGTGATAACATCGATCACCGGAGTACCTGCCGAGAGAGTTTCAGCAGGAGAGTTGGAGCGGCTGCGAGGTGTTGAGGAGCATCTCTCATCGCGCGTAATAGGGCAAAGAGAGGCGGTTGAAAAGCTCTCTCGCTCCATTTATCGCTCGCGCGCTGGGCTCAAAGAGTCGAGACGACCGATTGGGGTTTTTCTCTTTGTGGGACCTACAGGAGTTGGAAAGACTCTGCTTGCCAAGGAGCTCTCAAGGTGGATGTTTGACGATCGTAGAGGATTAATTAGGATAGATATGAGTGAGTATGCCGAGAAGCATAATGTATCTCGATTAATAGGCTCTCCTCCTGGTTATGTCGGTTATGATGAGGGGGGGCATCTTAGTGAGGCGGTACGCCGTCAGCCCTACTCAGTGGTGCTATTAGATGAGATTGAGAAGGCTCACCCCGAGGTGTTTAACTCCATGTTGCAGATATTCGATGAGGGTCATCTCACCGATGGTGCAGGGCGCAAAGTCGATTTTAGCAATACTATAATTATAATGACCTCGAATGTAGGTTCGAGAGTTGTGGCAAAGCGTCGTAAGTTGGTCGGATACTCTACTCAAGTAAAGGAGCATATAGCTCAACAAGCACCAAAGGTTGAGTATCGCTCAGCACTCGAACGTACATTTGCGCCGGAGTTTTTAAATCGTATTGATGATATCGTGTTGTTTCGTTCTCTCACGCTCGATGATGTGAAAGAGATAATTGCACTTGAGCTAAATGATTTAAAGACGAGACTCCAAAGATTGGGCTATACTCTAAGGATTACCGAGAGTGCAAAGCAGACTCTTGCCCAGATAGGTTATAGTGCGAACTATGGGGCACGCGCTCTCAAAAGAACTCTCAACGATAAGATCGAGGTGCCTCTTTCACAATTAATTATCGATGGCGAGCTAAGCCATGGTAATACAATAGTGGTGGAAAAAGCCAAATCGCTCGCCGATGTTAAACTTAGAGCATACGCCTAATGTATCTATTGTGAAAGAGAGCGGGTAAACGCGCGAAATAAAACTGCTTATCGCGCTCATGCCGCGCGGGCACCAAGCTAAGCTTGGATCCAAAAACTGCCGTTTTTGACTTTTGTATTGCACTGATGTGGTGGGGCTTTGCCCCCCGGCGAGATATCTATTATGATGAGCTTTTGAAAATGAATTTTCAACGCCCCTCAAAATAGATATCTCTGTGTCAACCTATGGTTGCCACCACCACATCAGCGAGGTGAACCTCGATTAAAAATTATAAAGATCAAAGAGTTGCCGCAAATAAATTTGCACAACTCTTTGATCTTTATAATTTTAGAGATGTAATCTCTAAGCGCAAAACGCAATGGTATGCACCCGCGGAGGTGCTTGTTCCCGCCCGCTGGAGGCAGTAAGAGATAATATTTTTCGTGCGTTTACCCGCTCTCTTATTTGCGAATAGCAGCAACTCCTGGCAACTCCTTACCCTCCATATACTCAAGTAGTGCACCACCACCTGTAGAGACGTAAGATACTTGGTCAGCCAAGCCAAACTTATTGATGCAAGCAACTGAGTCACCACCACCAATTAGTGAGTAAGCACCAGCAGCAGTAGCCTCAGCGATAGCGTCAGCAACAGCACGAGAACCTGTAGCGAACTTTTCGATCTCGAATACACCTACTGGGCCGTTCCAAAGGATAGTCTTGCAACCAAGGATGTGTTTGCGGAAAGCCTCTTTACCAGCCTCAGCGATGTCGACACCTTCCCATGCGTCTGGAATGTTGTCTGCTGGAGCAACACCTGTGTTTGCGTCAGCTGAGAATGCGTCAGCGATAAGAGCATCTGGAGACATTACGAGCTCAACGCCCATTTTCTTAGCCTTCTCGATGATCTCAAGAGCTATTGGGAACATATCAGGCTCACAGATTGAGTCACCTACCTTGCCACCTTGAGCAGCAGAGAATGTATAAGTCATACCACCACCGATAACGATTGAGTCAACTTTCTCCATAAGTTTCTCGATGATAGTGATCTTAGAAGATACCTTAGAACCACCTACGATAGCACAGAATGGACGTTGTGGCTCCTCCATCATCGAAGTGATAGCCTTAAGTTCATTCTCCATCACGTAACCAAACATCTTGTCATTAGGGAAGTACTCAGCGATAAGAGCAGTAGAAGCATGTGCACGGTGAGCAGTACCAAATGCGTCGTTGATATAGAGGTCAGCGTAAGAAGCCAAACGCTTAACGAACTCTTTTTGGGAAGCTTTAACAGCTTTCTTAGCCTCAGCCTTCTCCTCGTCTGTAGCCTCAGCAGCCAAGCCACGAGCTTTACCCTCTTCCTCAGCGTAGAAACGAAGGTTTTCGAGAAGCATAACCTCACCTGCTTTAAGTTCAGCAGCCATTGTTGCAGCAGCCTCACCGATGCAGTCACCTGCAAACTTCACTGTAGTACCCAAACGAGCCTCGATAGCGCCAACGATTTGAGAAAGAGAGAATTTCATATCCTCATTCTTCTTTGGACGACCAAGGTGCGACATAAGGATAGCTGAGCCACCACCTGCCAATACTTTTTTGATTGTTGGGATTGCTGCACGGATGCGAGTATCGTCTGTTACATTACCCTCTGCGTCTAATGGTACATTAAAGTCAACACGAATAATGGCACGTTTGCCACTAAAGTCGTAAGAATCAATTGCGAACATAATTTTTAGTATTTTGTTTAGTATTCTAAAATTTGCATCATTTAAGGTGAATATTCTGGTCGCAAAACTTTGTGTTTGATACTTGATAAGTTTTGCGAGACTAAAATTATCAGCTACAAAGATATAAATTTTATTTAAAAAAACCTATATAGTTTGTCCCCCGAGTTTTTTTTTATAAATTTGTACATTAAAAATATCTAAACCTATATAATATCATCATGAAAAAAGAGACTGTTTTGGTTGCAGGTGGTGCTGGCTACATTGGTTCGCACACCGCAGTAGAGCTTATTGAGGCTGGTTTCAACGTAGTTATCGTTGATAATCTATCAAATTCTAATATCGCTGCCGTTGAGGGCGTTCGTAGTATTACAGGTGTTGATGTTCCATTTGTGGAGCTTGACTGCTGTGATAAGGAGGCGTTTGCTCGCCTTTTCGAGCAATATGAGTTCAACTCTGCCATCCACTTCGCTGCATCTAAGGCTGTAGGTGAGTCGGTTCACAAACCACTTGAGTACTACCAAAACAACCTTACTTCGCTTATGAACCTTATCGAGCTTATGCGTCGCTTTGGTCGTGAGAATATCATCTTCTCTTCTTCGTGTACTGTGTATGGCGAACCAGATGCTCAACCAGTTACCGAGGCTACACCTCGCAAACCTGCAACTTCGCCTTATGGCAACACCAAGACTATGAGCGAGGATATCCTTCGTGACTCAACTTCTACTTACGAGAACTTGCGTGGTATAGCACTTCGTTACTTCAACCCAATTGGAGCACACCCATCAGCTCAAATTGGCGAGCTTCCATTGGGAGTACCTCAAAACTTGGTTCCTTACATCACTCAAACTGCTGCTGGTCTCCGTGAACAACTTTCAGTATTTGGTGACGACTACCCAACGCCTGATGGCTCTTGTATCCGTGACTACATCGATGTAGTAGATTTGGCTAAGGCTCACGTGGTAGCTGTAACTCGCCTAATCGAGCAGAAGAACAAAGCTGATTACGAGGTGTTTAACATTGGTACTGGTAACGGTGTTTCTGTGCTGCAACTTATTGGTCGTTTCGAAGCAGTTAATGATTTGAAACTTAACTATAAGATCGCTCCACGTCGTGCAGGTGACATCACCGCAATTTGGGCTGATCCAGCGTTGGCAAACAACGAGTTGGGTTGGAGCGCTACACGTACTCTCGACGAGACTTTGGCTTCGGCTTGGGCTTGGGAGAAGAAGGTTCGCAACATCGAGTAAGTAGATTCAAGAGAAACTTGGTGCCCGCCCGGTAGCAAGGGCAGTAAGAAACAAAAAAAGATAGACAATAAATGAAAAGAGACGTAATTATAGCTTGCGACTTCGCAAGTGCTGAGCAAACTTTCGCATTTCTCGATAAGTTTAGTGAGGAGAAACCTTTTGTAAAGATCGGAATGGAGCTCTTCTATGCCGAAGGTCCCGAGATCGTTCGTCAGATCAAGGCTCGTGGTCACCAGATCTTCCTCGACCTCAAACTTCACGATATTCCAAACACAGTCAAAAAGGCAATGAGTGTGCTTTCGCGTCTCGATGTCGATATGTGTAACCTCCACGCTGCTGGTACCATCGAGATGATGAAGGCGGCACTCGAAGGTCTAACACGTCCAGATGGTAGCCGTCCACTTCTTATTGCGGTGACTCAGCTCACCTCGACAAGCGAGGAGCGCCTACGCAAAGATTTGTTGATCGAAACCCCAATGAACGACACTATCCTCCACTATGCTCGCAACGCTAAGGAGGCTGGTCTCGATGGTGTAGTTTGCTCGCCTCTTGAGGCTGGCATGGTGCATGAGGCTTGCGGAGAGGCGTTTATGACTGTCACTCCTGGTGTGCGTTTTGCCGATGGTGAACTCGCAGACCAAGTGCGTGTTACAACTCCTGCTCGTGCTCGTGAGATTGGCTCAGACTACATTGTTGTAGGTCGTCCAATTACAGCTGCTGAAGATCCTGTAGCGGCATATCGTCGTTGCGTAGCGGAGTTTGTACAATAATTAACACAATAATATTTTAGAAAATCAGATGGAAAAAAAGATAGCAAAAGATCTTCTCTCGATTGGTGCAGTATTCTTGCGCCCCGAAAATCCTTTCACTTGGGCAAGTGGAATCAAAAGCCCAATTTATTGCGACAACCGCCTAACACTCTCAGCTCCCGAGGTGCGCACACATGTGGAGGATGGTTTGGCTCAAATCGTTCGTGAGAAGTTCCCTGAGGCAGAGGTGTTGATGGGTACTTCGACAGCAGGTATCGCTCACGCAGCAATCACAGCTACAATTCTCAATATGCCAATGGGTTATGTGCGTAGTGGCTCGAAAGATCACGGACGAGGCAACCAAATCGAAGGTAAGTTGGAGGCTGGTCAAAAGGTCGTTGTGATCGAGGATTTGATCTCGACAGGTGGCTCATGTATCGAGGTTGTTGAGGCTCTTCGTGCAGCTGGTGCCGATGTGTTGGGTGTAGCAAGCATATTTACCTACGGCATGCAAAAGGGTATTGACCGCATGGCGGCAGCATCTGTTACCAACTACTCTCTTTCGAACCTCGACTCACTTGCTGAGGTTGCAGTAGAAGAGGGATATATCAAGGCTGACGACAAAGAGCGCTTGATAACATTCCGCAATAACCCTTCCGACGAATCTTGGATGTTGTAAGGGTATAATCCTAAATATCAACAAAATGCCAAAAATATCAGTCCGAGGTGTCGAGATGCCAGCCTCACCAATTCGCAAATTGGCTCCGCTTGCCGAAGCTGCTAAACGAAGAGGCACACACGTCTACCACCTCAATATTGGTCAGCCAGACTTGCCAACACCACAAGCAGCGCTCGATGCCATCAAAAGCATCGACCGCTCGGTGTTGGAGTATAGCCCCAGCCAAGGAAACAGCTCCTACCGTGAAAAGTTGGTAGGTTACTACAATAAGTTCGACATCAACCTCACTCCCGACGATATAATTATCACTACTGGAGGTTCGGAGGCGGTGCTCTTCGCATTTATGAGTTGCCTCAATCCGGGTGACGAGATTATTGTGCCCGAACCTGCTTATGCCAACTATATGGCATTTGCAATCTCGGCAGGCGCTGTGATCCGCACCGTTACAACAACCATCGAGGAGGGTTTCTCGCTCCCCAAGGTGGAGCGCTTCGAGGAGCTTATCAACGAACGTACAAAGGCGATACTTATCTGTAACCCCAATAACCCAACAGGATATCTCTACTCTCGTCGTGAGATGAACCAGATACGTGACTTGGTGAAGCAATACGACCTCTACCTCTTTTCGGATGAGGTATATCGTGAGTTTATCTACACTGGTTCTCCATATATATCGGCGTGTCATCTCGAAGGGATAGAGCAAAATGTGGTGCTTATCGACTCCGTGTCGAAACGCTATTCGGAGTGTGGAATACGTGTCGGTGCGCTGATAACCAAGAACAAAGAGGTGCGTGAAGCGGTTATGAAATTCTGTCAAGCTCGACTCAGCCCTCCGCTGATAGGTCAGATTGCTGCCGAAGCATCGCTCGAAGCCCCCGAGGAGTATCTGCGCGATACCTACGACGAGTATGTTGAGCGCCGTAAGTGTCTGATTGATGGTCTAAATCGAATCAGGGGTGTCTATTCGCCTATTCCAATGGGTGCGTTCTATACTGTAGCTAAGCTCCCTGTGGACGATAGCGATAAGTTCTGCGCTTGGTGCCTCTCGGAGTTCGACTACGAGGGTGAGACTGTGATGATGGCACCTGCTTCGGGATTCTACACCACACCAGGGACTGGTAAAAATGAAGTGCGTATAGCATATGTGCTCAACAAAGATGATCTTACTCGCGCTCTTTTTGTGTTAAGCAAGGCTCTTGAGTCCTACCCAGGAAGAGAAGAAGATTAAAAAGAAACGAAGTTTCTAAAGCTCAGCGGGGAGCACCCCGCCTGCCAGAGGCAGTCCTATAGATTACGCCCTCCCTCACAAAAAGTGATTTTAGTATAAAATCACTCCGAGGGCGTTGGCTCGAAGAGCCAAAAAAAGAGGATCTTACTCGTGCCTATTTGTGATAAGCAAGACTCTTGAGGCTCACTGAAGAAGATTAATAAAAGAAACGAAGTTTCTAAAGCTCAGCGGGGAGCACCCCGCCTGCCAGAGGCAGTCCTATAGATTACGCCCTCCCTCACAAAAAGTGATTTTAGTATAAAATCACTCCGAGGGCGTTGGCTCGAAGAGCCAAAAGAAAGATGAAAATTATTATTCCACAAAGAATAATAGATTGAAAAAAAAGCAGCTAACAATCAAAAAAATGTTAGCTGCTTTTGTGTTTTGCAGATTCTATAAGCCGAGTTCTGTACCCAACCCTAATGGGCTGAGTCTCTATCATTTATCTACGACGGCAGTCACCTGCCGCCTCCAGCAACCTACCCCCCGACAACGGGCGAGTAACCCTTAAATGTCGGTATACATGGTCTTGCAACCTGTGAGGCGTACGGACCAGCGAATATTGCTACCGCTGCGGTGGGCTCTTACCCCGCCTTTTCACCCTTACCTCTGTCTTGCGACAATGGCGGTTATTTTCTGTTACGCTACTACACCCTCTCGAACATCAAGCCGTTAACTTGCACAGCACTCTGCGTTGCTCGGACTTTCCTCCCCCACCTTGCGGTGGCAGCGATAGAGCGAACCTGCGCCACAAAGATACAAATTATTTTTTAGATAACTACGAACAGGGTAAAAGCACGAAAAAAAAATTGCTTATCGCGCTCGTGCCGCGCGGGCACCAAGCTAAGCTTGGATCCAAAAACTGTCGTTTTTGACTTTTGTATTGCACTGATGTGGTGGGGGCTTTGCCCCAAGCGAGATATCAGCGAGGTCAACCTCGCTTTGGGTTTAAATGCCAAAGGTATTTAAGCCCAAAGCGCAATAATACGCACCCGCGGGGGTGCTATCCCCGCCCGCCGGAGGCAGTAAGAAATAATATATCTCGTGCGTTTGCCCTGATATTAAGCCAGGGTAAACGCATGAAAATACGCAGCCGTGGTAGCATAATTTTATTTGGTGTCGCTTAAACCTCTGCCATAGGATCTAATTACCAGTGTGACGCCAGTGATTATCACAGCACCGAATATAAGAGTGCTCCAATGCAATTTCCCCAGACCTAACCAGACCGAGACTCCAATTGCTAAAATTGGTTGCAGGTAACTGTAGATGCTCGACACTGTTGGTGTCACGCGTCCTAATGCGTAGTTGAGCAGTAGATTAGGCAAGAACGTGGGTACGACGATAACGAATGTGGCTAATGCCAAGATATGTGGTGAGAGCGTTGAGAATGGATTTGCAAGAGTTGGCGGAAGTCCAAAAGGAAGAAACATAAGCGCTGAGATGGAGTAGATCCACCTCATAAGAGTTATAGATTTATATTTTTTGAATATTGGTTGTAACCATACCATATAAAATCCTGCGGCGATAGTGTAGAGAAACATCAATGTGTTGCCCCCAAGCGCAGAACTCACTTTAGATCCATCACCCCCGCTAATGATTACAGCTAAGGCGCCTCCCATTCCCAATATTATGCCCACAATACGTTTAAAGGTAAAGCGGTCGATACCCATTAAAACAGATATGACGAGCGCCATGACAGGCAGGAGCGAGGCGATAATCGAGGCGTCAATGGGTGTGGTAAGAGACAAGCCGTAGATAACGAGACCTTTGCGGAGTAATCCTGAGAGCACTGCTGCTGCAACCAAATATTTAATGTCGCGCCTATCCACCCTCTCGGTTTTTGACCAAAGTAGAGGCACAAAGGAGAGTATTGCTGCAACAATTAGCGACAATTCGAGCATTGTCGCAGCTGTAACACCTTTCGACATTACTATATGGTAAAATGGGTAGTTAATAGCCCAGATCGAATTGCAGAGCAATAGTGCCAAATGAGGTTTGAATTTTTCCATGCCACCACAGCGGCAATAATTGAGCCATGGTAATCACCCCATCTAAAAATATGGCAAGAATTGTTTTACACCTCTTAATCCTCCTCAACAATGCCAAAATCAGCAAAATAGATAGTCTCGTCGGTTAAACCTTCAACTGGAATGAATGAGCTCTTGTCGGTATATATCTTACGATACATGCCCCACTTGGGACGGATTAGATCTGCATCCTCGCGCCAAAGGTCAAAATTATTGGTGTAGTCGAGTAGGCTCTTATTGTCGCTAATGCGTACTAACTTTAGGCTGTAGGCGCCTCCTTGTGCATAGGTTAGTGACTCTTCCACCTGAATCCACTCTCCACGGATCTCGTCAAGATCTATCTTCGCTATGTATGTTTTATCCCAATCTATGGGTGTCATATAGACTATTTGGAGTTGATCGGTAGATGAGGCGCGCGTAGTGAAGGTGATGAGTGGCTGTGAGTCGTCACTACCTCCTGCGGCTTTAATTTGGTGAATATGAGTAAATTCAGTCGAGGGGTTGTGCTCTTTGCTCAACATAAACTTCCAGCTGTAGGTGTGACTTTCACCATGGGTTCCATACATTGTTGCAGGAGATTCACTATAGGTTTTGATCTCGTTGCGTTGGCGATCCTCCATACCCTCTTTGCAGCGGTCTGTATCGACTATACCATTTTCTACATGGAGCATGAGGGCAAATACATACTTTTTGAGTGACTCGTCCCACACCTGTTCGATATGTTTAAAGTCGTGACCACATGTCGGAATCTCTGGATTTACACCAAGATCAGGTACTTCGTGATAGAAACCATTACTGTTGAGTAGGGAGTATGTCTCCGTTGTTCCATCCGCTTCGAGGTATATGCTCTTTGTCTCGGGCTCCTCTGGTTCCTCAGGTGTCTCTGGTTCGTTTGGTTCTTGATTCTCCTCTTGTTCTTCGGGGTCTATAGATTCAGTAGCAGAGGTCGCAGGTGAACAGAAAACTAATAGAAGAGATGAGGCAAGGATCAGTAAAAAGTATTTTTTCATGGTCAAAAGTTTTTTTGTATAAATTGCAAGTTACAAAAAAAAACGTATTAAATGCACATGTTTAGGAGAAATATTGTATCTTGGTCGCTTAATTTTTACATTAAAATCAAATTTATGAAAAGATCTCTATTATTTATGGCTTTATCCACGCTGCTTTTTACTTCGTGTAAGGAAAGTGGTGATGTTGATAAACTTCCGGACGCTGGTGCAGAGGTTCGTTTTAGTACTCTTAATGAAGAGTTTATTGATGGTGCGAAGATTGGTGTTTTTGCCAATGATGGTACCAAGTGGTGTAATAATAATGTCGAGTATAACTACTTAGGAGAGGAGTTTAGTAGCAGCACCCCTATCGTATATGCATCAGACGACCAACAATTGAGTTTTGTTGCGCTTTCACCATATTCGAGTGATTATGCTGACGAGTTCTTCTTTAGTGCTGCTACGGATCAATCTTCGGATGATAATTTTGCCGCTTCAGATTTGATGATTGCCACAACATCCAATACCAAAGATGCTGTGGTACCTCTCAATTTCGAGCACCAGATGTCAAAGATTAGAGTTAATGTTCAGGCAAGTGGGGTAGAGTTGGAGGATATTGCAGTTTCGGTCTCTGCACTCACAGACCTAAGCTATTCCATTAGTGATGCTACAGTAGAGAGTGTGGGAAGTGTGCAGGAGCTAACCTCTAATTTTGATGGCACAACAAGTTTTGAGGTGATTGTTGCGCCACAAACATTTGGCTCAGACTCTCAATTTCTTATAATCTCGATACGAGGTAATAAGTTTGCTCCTCAGCCCGCCGCAGATGTGGTGTTGGAGGCAGGTCAAAAGTATACTTGTAATATTCAAGTCTCATACGATCAAGTAGTCTCATTTGCAGGAGTTGTTGGTGCGTGGGACGAGAATAACGATCAAGAGGGTGGTGGCGAGTATAATGGAGTGGCAATAGGCTCGGTTCAAGCTGACTACTATGGCTCCTACTACACTCAATCTGCTGCTGCTTGGCAATTCTACTTTATTGAGGCTGCTGTCAACGAATCATATGGAACAATGGGTAATGTGCATGTTGTAAATATCTTGACTGAGGCTGACGCAACATTCGACGATGGAATCCCTACGGGTGAGTTTACACTCGACTACGATGTGGTTGATCCTTTGTTGTATGCTCCTGGTATGATTGTAGACTCTGGTTTCTACGAGGTCTCAGATCCAGAGTATGGTTACTACTACACCGAGGCAACAATCAATATCTCGAAGGATACTAATGGAGAGTATACATTTGAGTTGGTGGGAAGCGATGGAACTAATGTAATATATTTCAAACATACGCTCGATATTAGCGATATCGTTGTGGGCGATGGTACCTACATAAGTGATATGGAGAGTAATGTTACACCAATTGTTGACAATATGAGAATATCGACTTTCGGTGATATCGAAAGTGATGGTATTGGTGATTGGACATTTTACATGGGCTGCGATGGTATCCAGGTGACCGAAGGTGGTGGCTTGGCGAGTGACTCCAATGGCTCGTCAATCTCTGGAGTATTCTTCAATGATGGCTCTTCGAGCCCTGTGGGTACCTACAAAGTATCGAATACCAAGGAGGCAATGACTGTCTATATGGGTCAAGTGATAGATAATACAGTTGAAGGAAGCTGGTACGCTGGTTTTGAGAATGGTGCACAAGTAACATTTGCCCCAATGGTTGATGGAGAGATGACAATTACTCAAAATAGCGATGGAACCTACACGGTTACAGTCGACTTTGCTGATGATAATCCAACTCAAAGTCACACGGTGAAAACGACATACACTGGAGAGGTGGATTTGATCGATGCAAACGATAACGGTGATTTCGAGAGAGGTGCCCTATTCTATGCAGGTAGCAGATACTCAGATCAATATGCTACATGGCAGATTGAGCTCTTCTCGGCTGAGCTCTTTGAGACTAACTTTGAAGATGGTTACAAAATAGTGTTTGATATCTTAACAGACAACAATAATTCATACTACATCTGGGATATCGAGGGAGATTACTCTGTGGTGAGCGATAGCTCTACACCTCAATCTATCCCAACGGCAAAAATGGTCTACTACAAAGATGGAGAGGTGACGGAGTACCCAATTATAGATGGAGATGTAAATATCCTATTGAGTGAAAATTCCAAATACACTATTACACTTAGTGATATGGTCTGCACGGATGGTTCAACATACAATTGGGAGTATATAAACTATGCCGAAGGTAGTACAAGTGTACCTGATGATTATCTATTTGTTGAGGAGGGTTGTGATGTAGCTGCTGAGTATTATGGAGCTGCTACAGCCGAATTAAACAACTGGTTCTTCTACCTTCGCGATGCAGGTGCTGTGAGTGATAATGTAACCAACTGTAAGCTTGCTTTAGATCTCTTTGTTG
This sequence comes from Rikenellaceae bacterium, assembly GCA_044433965.1. Taxonomy (GTDB): domain Bacteria; phylum Bacteroidota; class Bacteroidia; order Bacteroidales; family Rikenellaceae; genus Alistipes. The sequence continues at coordinate 38,304 of JAWXTF010000023.1, forward strand.
ACAACTCATATGACTATGCTGCGGGAGTCCCCACAGGTCACTTCGAATTTGTTGCAGGGGAGAGCAAGGTAGGTATCACAACCGCAAATTCAATGTCATTCTACTCTATCTCATATTTGGGAAATCTCTCGCTTTGTGATATAGTATCAGGTTCCTACGACATCGAAAAGCGTGATGATGGTCAATACGATATCTCATTTGTATTCATTAACCAATTTGGACGCAAACTCTCGGGTGAAATTACAACTGCAATATCTGTTGCTGATTTCTCATAGAAAAATTTAGGAGTTGGGAGCTGTTTGAGAAATAAGATAGTAATAACTCCTAACTCCTAACTCTTAACTCCCAACTTGCGAAATTGGCTTGGGGAGACGCCATGGAACTGTTTGAAGGCTTTACTAAAGTATTGATTGTCGTTGTATCCGCACTCGATAGCGATCTCGGTTATTGGAGCCGAGGTTGTGCTGAGTCGTTCTGCGGCAGCTGTCATACGTAGCTTGGTGACATACTCCATTGCCCCAATGTCGAGAATTGTTTTGAGCTTCTTGTAGAGCGCTGCGCGACTCATACACATATGTTTAGCAATCATCTCGACGTCGATGCTATTGGCTATATTCTCGGTGATAAAGCTATTTAGCTTTATCATAAATTGCTCATCGGCATTGCTGTATGTAAGCTCTTCTACCTTTATCGTCGAGGTGAGTTTGCTGTAGTAGCGACGCGAGATATCACGACTTCTAAGCTGGCTACCAATCAACGAGAGTAGATGTTGCACATCGAATGGTTTCGAGATGTAGGCATCTGCTCCCGATTTGTAGCCTAACATTTTGCTGTCGGCATCAGCTTTTGCGGTGAGCAACACAATTGGTGTGTGACTCACTTCTATATCATTTTTTATCTTGGAGCATAGCTCATACCCATCCATTATGGGCATCATCACATCGCTCACGACGATACTTGGGAAGTTGCGTTTAAGTGATTTGAACGCTTCGGCTCCGTTGGATGCTGTGTAGACTCTTTTAAATATTGGTTTTATGGCATCTGCAAGAAACTCTACTAACTCCTCTTGGTCGTCGACAATAAGTATTGTGTGTTGCGATAATGGATAGTCGGAGTTGGTCATCTCATTCTCATTTTCGTCGAGATCCAACATATTCGATAAGTATGGTCTTGCCTCGAACTTTTCGACTTTGCACTCTAATCCTTGTGGTATTTCGAAGAAGAATGTTGCCCCTTGTAGATTGTTGGAGTAGGCTCCAATAACACCTCCGCGATGTTGTTCGATTATTGCTTTGGAGTAGGAGAGACCTATTCCCGAACCGGTGGTTTGGTTATTGACTCTGATAAAACGGTTGAACAGGGAGTTGATATCGACCCCAGCAAGCCCCACTCCATTGTCAACTATCGAGAGGCGTACTTTGTTGGAGGTCAATTCGCTAATGACCATAATCTCCCCACTGCCGTCGTGCTTGGAGTAGCGCAAAGCATTCATTAGCAGGTTTGAAAGAACTATTCGACACTTTGGTGCGTCGAAGTTAAGGCTCTTTATTGCCGGATCAAATTTTGTTTTTAATTCAACCTTATGGTCAATGCTCTCGTCGCGGAACTCCTCGACAATTGAGCTGACCCACTCGTTAAAATTATTCTCTGTAATCTCAATTTCGCCATGTCCAGCCTCCATTCGGCGTGCATCAAGCACCATGTTGATTAGCTCCGACATGTAGCGCGATTGCCCAAAGATTTTGACTAATGTGCGCTTGGTGTTGCCCTCAAGCTGAGTGTTCTCCAATAGACGCTTGAGGGGTGCATAGATCAGAGTTAGGGGTGTGCGTAGCTCGTGTGAGATATTTATCAAAAACTGTATCTTGTTGTTCGACAGCTCTTGCTCACTCTCTAAATGCAATTGCATTAGCTTACGCTCTCGGGAGTGATTGTAGAGCATTATTATCGCTGTTGTTGAGATCAACACTATAATAAGTAGTGTTATTCTAAAGAGTGTACTATTCCACCATGGTGGTGTAATGACAATTGTGAGGATCTCGGTTGGGGAGCACCAGTGCCCATCGTTGTTGAGGTAGGAGGCGGTAATTATATGGTCTCCTTGGAGTGGAACCTGTAGCGATAGTCTATTGTCTGAGTTGATCGTTGAGAACTTATTATCACTATTTATCTGATACTGAAACCTATTTGTGTGATGTATATTACGGTTTTGTGCATAGGTTTCAATCTCTATTGAGTTGTAGTTCCAAGGTATTGTGATAACCCTATTCTCTCCTTGCATCTTTGGGTGCACTACTTTGTTGTCAACTCTCACCGAGAGTAGCTCAATCGGTGTTGACCCCTCGGCTACAAGAGGGATATTGCGATTGATAATGATAAATCCATTGTTGCCTCCAAAATAGATGTCGCCATGCTGTGAGAGAAGAGCTGAGCGCGGTAGGTATTCGTTACATACAAAGCCCATGGAGCTATCGAAGTAGATCTGTTCGTTTGGTTGCTCTACATTGAGCGATATAATATGGTCAAATGTAGTGATCCAAAGGTTGCCGCGCGTATCTGCTTCGAGGCTAAGCGTTTGACCGCTAACCTCGGAGAGCATCAACCTCTCCTCTTGTTTTTCGAGGTTGTAGCAGTATAGCGAATAGTTGCGAATAATCCATAGTTGATCCCCACTTTTGCGAACTGCAATTATTCCACCGTCTGCACTGCTGTAGAGTGAGTTTATCTTACTGCTCTCTTTGTTGATACTGTAGATTGAGTATTGGTTATGTATATAATAGTTGAGTGAATCTTCATCCGCTGCAAATAGGTTTCCTGTGGCAAATGCTGTCTTGTGTGGATTCTCTGTAGCTATGCTCTTGCCTATGTGATAGCTATATACTTTGTCGGCAGCAATCATTACGGTGGAGTTGTAGGGCTTGGTAAAACTTACCACAAAGTCGCGGTCGGCAATAGCTTTGTCATTCTCGGGGCTAACAAGAGTGATCTTGTTGAGTTTACCATCTCTTTTCGAGAGCGTGTAAACTCCTTTGCTATATATTGCAACCAATAGGTTCTCGTTGTCGATATTGCATATATCTGTTACCTTTAGCCCCTTTGTTGTTGCTATCTGTTCAAAACTATTTGAATTTGGTCCGTAGCTCCAAACGCCATTGCCATCTGTGGCAATCCAGATGCTGTTGGCATCTTCGCAAAAAGCCATTGTGGCAGTGTTGCTTGTGTTGTAGCTGTGTAGTATGGTATTGGGCACCTGAGAGCTAAAGGCTTGGATGTAGGCACGTTGTACCCCTACCATTCCATCGCGTATTGTGCCCATAAACAATCCATCTTCAACATCCACATAGAGCGAGTATACAGATTTGGAGAACGGAAGTTCACTGTAGCCAAACATTTTCGTTGAGGTTTTCGTCTGGTCGGTGTCAATATCTATTGAGTTGAGTCCACCACCATCTGTTGCCACCAATATCTCGCCATTGTACTCTGTGATATCGAGAATCAGATCATGAGTCAAGTTGGACTTTGATGTGGAAAACTCAGCCTCCATTACCCCCTCACCCTCAAGAGAGTAGCGAAGAAGAGAGTGGTTGTATATGGAGATCCACAATCTACCCTTGGAGTCGACAAAGATTCGATCTCGGTAGCTTGTGGTGCGGGTTGGAAGTTTTATATTTTCGTATGGATCTAACTCCAACGATGTGAGGTTGAGTCGGTAGATGTCGCGTCCTTGGGAGCAGATCAGCAATATATTCTCATCGTCGAGGAGCTCTAAAGAGTTATACTCTAAGTTTTCGCCCCCTTTCACCTCAAGTTTTTTGATGTTTTTTGTCGCGTGGTCGTATAGTTCCAGTGCGTCTCGACGACAAATTAGTACTCCTTTGGAGGTTGAGCAGATTGCATTTGCTGAGGAGAAGTTTGTGTGACTCTCGACCCTCTCAAACTCATGCGTTTGGTAGTTGTAGAGAAAAAGGTTTATCTCGGTTGCGACCCACAACTGCGCCTGTGAATCGGTATAGATAAATTTAATCTCTCTATTTCTAAAGTTGGGGTCATCGCTGAGTTGTTCTACTCTGCCATTTACAACATAGTTGAGTCCTCGGCGTGTTCCAATCCAGTAGAATCCAAATTTGTCTTTAGCTATCGCAGTCACTTTGTTGTTGGAGAGCCCCGCAAATTGATCTATCTTGTTAATGGTAAAGTGGCTCTCTGCACCGTGGCTAAAATTAGTCGAGAAGATCAAGAGTAGCAGCAGCAGTTTGAGATGTAACTCAGTTCTAATTTTGTGGAATATCTGCATTGTCAAGGTATAGTTTGGTCCTAAAAAATATTTTAGTGCTAAGGTATTATTTTTTTATTGAAAGACAATCGTTTATTAGACAAAATAACTACTCGAATAGATAATATAACAACTATTTTAGACGTTTATACCTTTTTTGCTCAAAAATACATCTTTGCGTCTAATCTTCTTAGATGTTGAATATTAGGTTGTATTGTTGAAAAATATACATTTGTCAAAGTTAATTAGATAAAGCACCAATGCTCCTTTGTTTATAATAGGTAAATTTGCACTAAGTAATAACCACTCTAAAAATTAACATAAACGATGAAGGAGAATCTAAGAAAAATGTTTTTTGCAGCAACTGCCGTATTGGCGATAGGTTGTGCAGAGCCGCAAAAGAATTATTCAGATCCAAATGAATTTATCCATGGAACCTACACAGTCGCCAATCGTATGAAGGGGCACAACTATGCTAATGCAGCCAACTACGAGGAGTTCCAATTTGTCTACTTCTTTGCTCAACCTCGTTGGGAGGTTGCTGACTTCGACATGACACAAGAGCAGATCAACGCTAAGTATGTCGACAACTGGGACTACTCGATGCAACAAGGTTGCAGCTATGTCAACGAACTTATCACAAATATCCACACTATTCCCGATGCTAAGATCCTCTGCTCGTTCCAAGGGCGAGAGTTCTCGCAGATTGCACTCGATCAGGCTCGTCGCCAAAAGTTTGCAAATATGATGGCGCAGTTTGTCGTAAAACACAACTACGACGGAATAGAACTCGACTGGGAGCACACTATCACCCTCGATGAGCACATCCTATTTATGACGGATATTCGTGCAGCACTCAATGCGCTTGGGCTCGATAAACCGCTCTACCTTACTACAGCCTTGCACACTACACACATCTATACCCAAGAGCAGGCTGATGCACTTTCGGCGCAGGTCGATTGGATCAACCTTATGACCTACGACATTGGCGGTGGCAACTGGGGCGAAGTGGCAACACACAACACGCCGCTTACCACTATGCGCAACACACTTCGGGATTGGGAGGTTTTTTCGCCAAAGAAGATCTGTATTGGCTTGGCAAGTTATGGTTTCCAATACCACGGAATTATGCCTGGTGAGCAGCTTCCCGAAGGCAAACTGCTCAACGAGTATGGTCGCTACTGCTCGGCATAC
>JAWXTF010000024.1:0-42392 GCA_044433965.1 Rikenellaceae bacterium
TAATATTTCGTGTGACCACATTTGCGACAGACATAACCATCCGCCCACTTGACATCTGCCAAGTACTTATAACAATCATCGTCGCTCTGAAAATAGCGATTGAATTTGATCGAGTTCACGCCTATAAATTTATTTTCTCTACCCATTTCGCAAAGGTAGGTATTATTATTTTGTTGGGTGGTCTAAACGCCTATACCTATGCCTTTAAATATACTCGCACCGGGGAGCAAGTAAATCTAAGCTACGATGTTGGAGGAGATAATAACCTGTTGATTACAGTAGAAGATAGCGGATATGGCATTAGTGCAGCTGATTTAGACCACGTTTTTGAACGATTCTTTAGAGCTCGCCAACGAGGAAGTGCCAACGTGGGTGGAACGGGAATTGGTCTCTACTTCACAAAGACTCTTGTTGAGCTACACAGTGGTGTAATCACAGTAGAGAGTGAGTTGGGTGTGGGAACAAAATTCACTGTCGAGCTGCCAATCGTAAAAGAGGTTAAAGAGAAAGCTGCCGCTACGGACAACATCGAAGAGAACTACAAGGAGCATATTCTTGGAGAACTTACCATTGAGAAGATCTCATCGGAGTCGGAGTTCAAGGACTCTTTAGTCTATATTGTTGAGGATAATTCCGAAATGCGACAGTTCATTAGTTCTATAATCTCTAAGTTTTTTTGCGTAAAAACATTCTCCAATGGTGCAGAGTGCTATGAGGCGATGACCACGCAATGGCCAGATATAGTAGTTAGCGATGTAATGATGCCCATAATGGACGGTTATGAGTTGTGCGAGACACTGAAATCAGATATCAAGACCAGCCATATCCCAATCATACTCTTAACAGCTTGTTCGACGGTAGATGATAAGATTAAGGGTTTGAAGTATGGTGCCGATGCCTACATCCCTAAGCCATTCTACCCAAACCATATTATAACCCGTATAGAGACCCTGCTTAAGGGTCGCAAGCTTTTGCGAGAGCGATTCCAAATCAATATTCCAATAGTATATGGTGAGAGCTCAAATGTGCGTGCTAAGGATAACGATTTCTTAGATAAACTATATCAAATTTTCTCTAATAATTTAGATAATGATGAGCTTGATATAGACAAGGTCGTGCAATCATTTGGCATAAATCGCAATCTGTTATATCAGAAAGTTAAGGCTATTACTAACTCCACACCACGTGAGCTTCTGCAAACGTATCGAATAAAACGCGCTGCCGAGTTTTTGCAAGATGGCGATAAAAACGTTAGTGAGGTATGTGATCTGACGGGTTTCAAAAGTCGCACTCACTTTAGCCGCCTTTTTAAAGAAAAATATGGCGTTTCTCCAAGTCAATATGGAAAAAGGGTAAAGGGTGAATAACAGGGCAGCTACTCCTTGATCTTTATAATTTTGAGGTTGTGTCTCTAATCCCAAATCGCAAAAGTACGCCTCCGCGGGGGTGTTTGTTCCCGCTCGCGGAGGCGGTAAGAGATAATATTTCTTATGCGTTTGTCCTGGGGTGTTCGAATTTCTCCGATTATTTAATTTTTATTAACATTGTCACCTCGCTTGGCAGAGTAAAACCATTTTTGATGCTTTTACCCAAGAACTGGTCGGTCATTGATTTTATCTCTCCGTTGTTGAGTGATATATTGATTGTAGCATCGCTTTTACCGATATTTGAAATAGAGAGCATATAGCTTCCATCTTCGAGCTTAATTGCGCGCCATAGGCAACCATCTTTGCCAATTTCATTTGTCTCTTCAACTTTAATTTCAGGCAGAGACTCTGTCTTTACGCGCCCAAAGGCGTTGTCGAAGTAACCCTGAGGGGTCTTGACCATCACAATCTTACCATTGGACTGTTGCAATGATTTTGTGCGAGGTCGTTTATACTCATCAAACTTCAAGCTTATATCATCCATCACAACTTTACCACCTCTATCAAGGCATGATTGAAGTGCCTCGAACTCTGCATCTGTTACATATTCCGTATCTTTTATGAGTACTATATCCCACTTGCTATTGTCCTGTTTTTTGATAATATTCTCAGTGACAAAGCCAAGGGGTGTTCCCTCAAAGTAGAGTGCCTCATAGAGCTTGTAGATATTATCTAACTGCGCCTTTTTGCAAAGAGCCGATGTCTCAGAGTAGAATATTCTAATTGGACGACGCAACGACTGCATCTGCGCAATCTCTGATCCAAAGGCGTTTAACTCCATATATGTTTTCGTCACTTCGTTTGCTACTCGTGGCTGTTGTACTACCGATGCAACATACGCATTGTTCATTGCATTGTCTACTTGATCTTTGCGCTGTTGTAGATCTTTGCGTATCTCGCCATCAGCCTCTCGTGCCCAGAACCAAGAGAAACTTGCATTCATCCCATGCATTGTCGCAATCCAATATGTAGTGCGAGTAAACTCTTTGGTCATATAGATGTCACGATAGGCTGTCGATGATAGGAAATGACTCTCTGAGTTTACATTTGCGCCATCTGGGTTCACCGAGTGGAAAAAGTCATAACTCATAGCCATATCCTTCCAGTCGAAAGCATAACGAGATTCCCAATACTCAGGATACTTTTTGAAGTATGATTTTTTTACAAGTTTTGCGTCATTGCCAACGATGTCAGTTAGTGAAAAAAGAGCCTCCATATCCAAACCGTGATCGTGATACTCGTGTGTAAAGAGTCTTGGAATTAACTTTATATGAGTCTTTGCATCGGTGTCATATTTTTTGACTGAACTATCAAGAAACGTAAACCACTCAGTGACACGATCTTGATTGAACTTCTGCCAATCGTAACCCTTTGGTGTTAATACCACGTCTTTAGAAATTGGTACATTTATTTTAATATCGTCGAACGACACAAAATTACTCCCCCATAACTTGTTTAGCTCAGTAATATCTTTGTGTTGCGCGGCGAGCCACACTCTAAATTTTGTCATTGTATACTCAGAAACACTACCCGTAGCCCATGTCTTTTCAATTGAGTGCCAGTGAGGTTCATCTGCAAGTACATATCCCATATCTGCTAAGCGTGTCTCTTTGATTCGTGGTACCATTGTTTTAAATGTTAGCTCCCACGCTTTGCGAATTTCAGGGTTGTCGATGTCGTATTGAGTAAATAGTCGCTTACCAACTCCTACGTTTGGATCTTTTGATTGTATCCATTTTGGAGCTGCACCGTGCCACAGCAATACATATCCTGAATATCTACTATCGACCTCTGTGATATTCTGCTTTCCGTTCCACGATACCTCGCAATTCTCATCTATGATTGCATTCAGAGAGAGTGATGCGCCACGTGGAATACCAACATACTCGTTGCATTGGTGCTCTGGGATAGTGAAGTATGAGTTAAAGAAAGTAGGGTTGTTGTTGCTATAAAATTGGTTGCCTTGTGGTTTAATGTCGCTCCAATCAATTACAGGTATATTGCGACGAGAGTATTTGCCTTCAATTACACCTTCAAGTTCTTCAATTGCAGTGTCGAGCATCTTGATAACCTCCTCACGCTCAAAGTTTGGAAGCTCTTTTGCTAAACGCTTAGCATCTGCTTTGTATGGCTCCCATGTGGTGTATTGATACTCATTTTGGTCTACGTTTTTCTCGTCCCAAGCTGCATACATCAAAAACTCGTCAGCCATCCATAGTGCACACTTTTCGCGCTGAGTATCTATTTCTTTTGAGTCTGCGAGCTTTACAAGTTCCTTTAGCTCTTTTATTTTGCTCTTTGCCTCTTTGCTTGGTGATGCAGCATATATTGATGTTGCACCTAAAAATATTGCTGTTGCAATAATTGCTATACCTCTTATTCTCATTTTGTATTATTGTTTTTTTTCTAATCAGCTTAAAAGCTAAACTATTCTATTGTAAATTTTATATCTCCTGTAAGTTTGTTTGATTTGGCTGACACCTCTGCCAAGCTGCTCGACAAAGCCTCCTCCATATAAGATATGGAGTCGCATCAAAGACGATCAAATAGGCAAGTAGCCACCTTGATTGACTTTCACTACTGAGCCATTTCGTAGGGTTATTTGATTGCAGCCGCAAACTCGATTATATACTTTTATCTTTTGAGTTATGCAACATCAAAAGTTTTACGATGCCAGCATACGTCTTGCCACTGGTCGTTGTGGGCATTGTGTGGTAGAGCAACTTGTTCCCAAGTCGAGTCATAAAAATTATTGCTCTCAAAATTCTCATTTGCAGAATCCTCCGCTGAGAGCATAAAGCGCCAATTGTGATTGACGTTTACTCTATTGGCACACTTTGCAATCTGCAAATTCGAAAGCAAGAGTACCAACAATAGAGAAGGTAAAGTTTTCGTCATTCTATTCATAAATTAGTTAGTTAAAGATTGTGGTTCTACTGGGTTTTGTGTGGAAGAACCTTTGTGTGAAATTTAGGCACTATTTATACTTGCTATGTGTGTTTTCCATACAATTTTGCACCCTAAACACAAAAGTAGTTATGTATCAATGTGTTATCTGCGCTTGGGGGTATTGTATGCAACTTCATCTCTAAAATATCAAATTTTACTTTCTATTGCAAATTTGAATCTCAGAGTTTGTTTCCACACAAAACCCAGTAGAACCAAGATTGTTTTGTGCAAAGTAAATAGTATTAAGTATAAAAGCAGTATCTGCATGTGTAAAATATGTGCCTACATATAGAGATATATGCTTTATATCGTAAAATACATAATGTTAGGGTAAACGCACTCGCGGGGGTATTATCCCCGCCCGCTGTAAGCAGTGAGAGATAATATTATCATGGCGTGTAGCCTGTTTCTCATTTTTTCGTAGTAGATATAGATGAGAGAAATTTAAACAGATTCTTAATATCTCTACAACAATCCGGCTTCGTAGTAGATAACAATCTGTTCGATAATGGCATCTTCTTCGTTTTCGCCATACTCAGCCTTGAGATCTTGTCCGAATATCTTGGAGACACCTTGCCAGAAACCTGCTAAAAACTTGCCTCTAAATTCATGAACAATATTGTAGGCTGTATACTCAGTCTCACGATCAATTAGCCGAAGCAAGACTCTACCCTGTGTGCGAGTCATTTTTTTGAGTACGGGTGTGTATTCGTCGATAATCGCTTTGTAGACACTTTTGACATACTCCTTTTGCGCCTTCTCTGTTGGTAGTGCAGCTAACTCCTCCTCCATATTTGCCATCATTTTTTTTGCAGTTTGAGCCAAAGGGTATACTTTTTTGACTGAGTTGACCAAAAGCCAATATTTGCGCTTGTCGATACCTCTTGAAAAGACATAAACAGGGAGTATATGGATGTGAGGAATCCTCTCGCCATCGACCACTGTCCACTCCTGGTGCCAGTGCCCTTTGGGTAGCTGCTCTTGCGCTGACGCCGCAGAAAAGAGCAGAGTTGTCAATATGGTAAGAAGAATAAACTTTTTCATTATTTAATTAAATTTTATTACCTTTGTGCAAATATACAAAATAAAATATAAAAGAGTATCTAAACCATGTTAGAAATTGGATTAACTGCACAAAGTAAAACCGAAGTAAACAAGAATAATACCGCTATTGCTCTGGGCTCTGGTGATTTAGCGGTTTTTGCCACTCCGGCAATGATTGCCCTTATGGAAAATGCTGCCATGACTGCTGTAGCAGCCCAATTGGAGGAGGGGTCAACCACAGTTGGCACAGCAATGAGTGCGTCACATATTAAAGCCTCTGGCGTTGGTGCACAGATAATTGCAACAGCAACAGTCGTCGCTTTTGAGGGTCGAAAAATTACTTTTAAGGTCGACGCACGCGACGCCGAGGGAGTTATCGGCGATGGTGAGCATACTCGATTTGTGGTTGATAAAATGAAATTTATGCAGAAAGTGAAGAGTTTGTAGCTCTGAAATTAGATATTTTATTGAATTTTTGCTACATTTGCTTCTTAAATGAATAGATAGACTATGTTTGAAAACTTAACAGATAAATTAGAACGCTCGTTTAAAATCCTCAAGGGTGAGGGTAAAATCAGCGAGATTAATGTTGCTGAGACTCTCAAAGAGATTCGTCGAGCACTTATTGATGCCGATGTTAACTACAAGGTTGCCAAGAGTTTTACGGATGATGTGAAACAAAAAGCACTTGGCTCCGATGTGCTCACAGCAGTGAAGCCTGGTCAGATGATGACCAAGATTATGCGTGACGAATTGGCATTGCTGATGGGTGGTACCACAGTCGATATCTCGCTCGAAGGAACACCAGCTGTAGTTTTGATTGCTGGACTTCAAGGTTCGGGTAAGACTACTTTTACAGGTAAACTCTCGTTGTTGCTCAAAACAAAGCGCAATCGTAAGGTTATGGTTGTTGCTGGCGACGTCTACCGCCCTGCTGCTATCGACCAACTTAAGGTTCTTGGTGAGCAGATAGGTGTAGAGGTGTACACAGAAGAGGGTAATACTAACCCAGTAGAGATTGCTCAAAATGCAATTAAATATGCTCGCGAGAAGGGCTACAATACAGTGATTGTCGATACCGCCGGACGTTTGGCTGTTGACGAAACGATGATGCAAGAGATCACCGCTATCAAGGCGGCAGTAAATCCTTCTGAGACACTTTTCGTTGTCGACTCAATGACGGGTCAAGATGCGGTAAATACAGCTAAGGAGTTCAACGACCGTCTCGACTTCGATGGGGTAGTGCTCACCAAACTTGATGGTGACACCCGTGGTGGTGCTGCAATCTCTATTCGCTCGGTGGTTAATAAGCCACTTAAGTTTATTTCGAGTGGTGAGAAGATGGATGCAATCCAACCATTCCACCCCGAACGTATGGCAGACCGAATTTTGGGTATGGGTGATGTTATTTCACTTGTGGAGCGTGCTCAAGAGCACTACGACGAAGAGGAGGCTCGCAGACTCAAAAAGAAGATAGTTAAAAATCAATTTGATTTCAACGACTTCTTGGCTCAAATTGCACAGATCAAAAAAATGGGTAATCTCAAGGATTTGGCAGCGATGATTCCAGGAGTAGGGAAGGCGATAAAAGATGTAGATATCCCCGATGATGCTTTCAAACAGACCGAAGCCATCATCTACTCGATGACACCCGAAGAGCGCGAGAAGCCCGAGATAATCAATGTTAAACGTCGCGAGAGAATTGCAAAAGGTAGTGGTACGACTTTGGCAGATGTCAACAGACTAATCAAACAATTTGAAGATACTCGCAAGATGATGAAGATGGTAGCAGGTGGCAACATGAAGATGCCAAATAAACGTCGTAGATAAGAGCGTGAATTTTAGGTGGCGCACAACCTTATAGGTAAGGGGCGCCACCCAACTTTTGGAATCTGTTATGAAATAGGTTCTTGAATAAAAACATATTAAATTTAAATAATGAACATACACAAATCAGGATTTGTAAATATTATCGGCAACCCCAATGTGGGTAAATCAACTCTAATGAATGCTTTGGTTGGTGAGCGACTTTCGATCATTACCTCTAAAGCACAAACAACACGACACAGAATCATGGGAATCGTCAATGGTGATGATTTCCAAATCATCTATTCAGATACTCCAGGAATCTTAAAGCCAAACTATAAGCTGCAAGAGTCGATGATGCGTTTTGTGACAGGCGCTGTTTCAGATGCCGACATCTTGATTTATGTTACAGATACTGTCGAAAAGAGCGATCGTTCGCAAGAGATAATCGAAAGAATCGCCAAGAGTTCAACGCCAACAATTCTGGTTATCAATAAGATTGATCTTACTACACCTGAGGCTCTTGAGATTTTAGTGGCGCAATGGCGCGAGCGACTTCCCGAAGCTTTTATAGTTCCAGCATCTGCTAAGGAGAGTTTCAATATTGGAGGCTTATTCGATAAGATCCTCGAACGTCTACCCGAAGGAGAGGCTTACTATCCCAAAGATACCTTAACTGATAAAACCTTAAGATTCTTTGCAACTGAAATTATCAGAGAGAAGATACTAACTAACTACGATAAAGAGATTCCATATTGCTGCGAGGTAGCAATCGAGGAGTACAAAGAGGAGCCAAATATCGATAGAATTTCGGCGACGATCTATGTGGCGCGTGACTCTCAGAAGGGTATTATCATTGGTCACAAAGGCGAGAAACTCAAACGAGTGGGGACACAAGCACGATTGGATATGGAGACATTCCTCGACAAGAAGGTATTTCTTCAACTCCATGTTAAGGTGATGGACGACTGGCGCAATAGTGACCGTCAACTTAGAAGATTTGGTTACGAAGAGTAATATTTTACTATTCTTAAACGTTTATCTCGCAACAAATATGCAAAAAAGAGAGTAAATTATGTTAAAAAAACGCACCGTCACAGCTTTAACACTACTGATCCTTATCATTGGAGTAGTCACTATTCGAGCACAATACAATAAAGATTATTTCTATTGGGTAGGACGTAACAGTATGATTAACAATAATTATCAGGAGGCAATTAGCGTACTCAATACACTGCTTGATTTTGATGAAAATGCCTATGAAGCATATTTCTTGCGTGGCATTGCTAAGTATAATCTTGACGATTTGATTGGTGCCGATGCAGATTTCTCAGTTGCGATCGAGAAGAATCCGGTCTATACAAATGCCTATGTCAATCGAGCCATAACCCGCTCTCGACTTGGTAACTACGATGATGCCTTGCGTGACTTTGAAGAGGCAATTGAGCTTCGTCCCGATATGCCAAACCCATACTACAGCCGTGGTGTGACTCGTCTGCTCAATCAACAAGCCCAAGAGGCTATCAAAGATTTTGATGAGTTTATAAAGTATGAAAAACGATTTGCTGAGGCTTACGTAAATCGAGGCATCTGCTATCTACAACTCAATGATACAGTTAAAGCGATGGAGAACTTTAACTTAGGAGTAAGAACAAATAGAGAAAATCCTTCGGCATATAACCGTCGCGGTTCGCTATATTTGCAGCAAGGTAAACTAAGTGAGGCAGAATCAGACTTTGACCATGCTATCATCAATGACTCTACCTACCTGCTTAGCTTCTTCAACCGTTCATTGATTTACAACGACACTAAGCGTCCTATGTTGGCACTTAGCGACTTGGATCGAGTGATCGAGCTCGACTCAACAAATTCGCTCTGTTTCTTCAATCGCGCTATTGTGCGCACCCAAGTTGGAGCCTACAACCAAGCGTTGGAGGATTATAACAAGGTGGTCGACTACTCTCCCAACAATGTCTTGGCATACTTCTACCGTGCAAATCTATTGACTGAGTTGGGTGATATAGAGTTGGCTGAACAGGATTACACACGTGCAATTGAGCTATATCCCGATTTTGCGAATGCATATATGTACCGAAGCAATATCCGCTTTATGCTCAACAAACCCTCGTCGGCAAAGAGAGATAGAAATATTGCAGAGCGTAAAATTGCAGAGCACAAATCAAAACTTAAGGATAGCACATATTCGATCTACTCCGATACCACATACCGATTTGATAAATTGTTATCGTTCGATAGTAACTTCTCAGGTAGTAAATTCGAGAATCTTGCGGCACAAGGCGGCAAAAGCAACTCTTTGGTGCTTATCCCTCTATTTCGCTTCACTCTTTCTAAATACGACTCTTTGGCTATGCCCAAGGTTAAAAGCTACGCCACGGAGCGTATGGCGGAGTTTATCTCGTCGTTCGATAATCAACAATTGGCAATTAATGATGGTTCGGTTAGTGTTGAGCCACAGGTTCTTATATCGCTCAATAAAGAGTATAGTGCAAAACTTAGAGAGCAGCCAGATGATTGGCAGCGACTCTTCGAGAGTGCAATCTCGCAAGGTCTTATCAAGCAATATACCAACTCGGTAAATACCTATTCGGCAGCCATTGAGCTCAATCCTACCAATCCATTCCTATACCTCAATCGCGCAACAACCGAGGCTGAGATGATTGATTTTATCTCCTCAATCGATAATTCATATCAACGAATATCTATCGACTCTGACCCAGCCAATAGACTTAAGAGTAATCAAACCCGAAGCTACAACTATGATGTCGCTCTTGCCGATCTCAACAAGGCAATTAAGCTCTACCCCGAATTTGCATATACCTACTACAATAGAGCAAATCTATTGGCTCTTTCGGGAAAACTGCCTGAGGCATATGACGACTATACCAAAGCAATAGAGTTGTATCCCTCGTTTGGTGAGGCATACTACAATCGTGGCGTGGTGCAGATTTTTATGAAAGATACTCGCAAAGGATGTATCGACATCTCAAAATCTGGAGAGCTCGGCATCACTAAAGCCTATGATGTGTTAAAGGAGTATACATTTAGCAATAACTAACATATTAGAAAAATATTATGACGAAACAAACTACACAAAGATTGAATGACTCTGCAACAATGCGTTGGGGAGCCTTGGGAGTAGTTGCCTTCACAATGATGGCAGCATACTTCGTTAACGACGTGATGGCTCCTATGAAAGGACTCTTAGAGAGTGGTATGGGGTGGAGTAGTAGCGACTATGGTTACTACACTGGTGGCTACAGCTTCCTCAATGTATTCCTTTTGATGCTTATCTGGGGTGGATTTATTCTTGATAAATTTGGTGTGCGTTTCACCGGTAAGTTGGCGACAATTCTTATGGTTGCCGGTACAGCTCTTCAATATTATGGTCTTACAGCTTTAGTGGGTAACCCAACAATGATTTTTGGCTACAGCCTTAGTGTAAATGTTGCGTTTATTGGTTATGCAATTTTTGGTGTCGGCGCCGAGGTTGCAGGTATCACCGTAACTAAGGTGATTGCTAAGTGGTTTAAAGGCAAAGAGATGGCTACAGCAATGGGCGTTCAGGTGGCACTTGCACGTATCGGTTCGCAAGCAGCTTATGCATTGGCACTCCCAATTGCAACGCGTTTGGGTATCACCACTCCTATACTAATAGGTATAATTCTACTTTTAGGTGGAACATTGGCATTTTTTGTATTCTCAATGTGGGATAAGAAACTCGACAAGCAGATTGCCGACGAGCCTTCAACTAATGATGATGAAGAGAAATTCTCTTTCAAAGATGTTGTTAGCGTAGTAAAGAACCAAGGCTTCTGGCTTATAGCTATCCTATGCGTATTGTTCTACTCTTGTGTCTTTCCATTCCAAAAGTTTGCAACCGAACTTATGATCTTGAAATATGGGGTGGATGCTGATTGGGCAGGTTTTATTGCGGGCTCTCCAGCATTGGGAGCTTTGGTTTTAACTCCTATCTTTGGTAGCTATATTGATAAACGCGGTAAGGCTGCAAGCATTATGGCTCTTGGTGCGGCAATGCTCATATTTGTTCACTGCGTTTATGCTATCCCCTCGATCCACTCTGCTTGGGTCGCTGTTGGCTTGATGCTTATCTTGGGTGTTGCATTCTCTCTTGTGCCTTCGGCGATGTGGCCTTCTGTAGCTAAGATCTTCCCAGCTCATCAATTGGGTACTGCTTATGCTCTAATATTCTTTATTCAAAATATCGGTCTTTGGGGCATCCCAACGCTTATAGGTACTGTTTTGGAGAAATATTGTATTGTAGGAACCTCAGCGGATGGTAATGTCTATGATTATACTTTACCTATGATTATCTTCTCTGGTATTGCTGTTATCTCACTTGTTGTTGCAATAGCTCTCAAGATTGCAGATAAGAAACATGGTTATAACTTGGAGAAAGCCAATATTGAGAAATAGTTATTTCTGCGTCAAGCTACGGTTACCACCAACATCAGCGAGGTGAACCTCGATTTGAGTTTAAGTGCCGTAGGCATTTAAAAATTAGAAAGATCAAGGAGTTGTGCCCGGGCAAACGCACGAAAAAGAACTGCTTATCGCGCTTATGCCGCGCGGGCACCAAGCTTAAGCTTGGATCCAAAAACTGTCGTTTTTGACTTTTGTATTGCACTGATGTGGTGGGGCTTTGCCCCTCAACAAAAGATCTATTATTATGGGCTTTTGAAAGTTCACTTTCAAAAGCCCATAATAATAGATTTCTTGCGTGTCAACCTACGGTTGCCACCTATCTGACACCAATAATAAAACGTGGTAACTCTTCAATACTTTGTATTTCAATCACCTCAATTCCTTTTGCGCGTTTTGCACTTTTAGCAGTGTAACCTGAGACTATTATGCGTTTAAAGCCTAACCTGGCGGCTTCACTGATGCGTTGCTCTGTGCGAGGAGCAGGTCTAACTTCGCCCGATAGACCAACTTCACCAGCGCAGCATACACCTTCAATAATAGGGAGGTCGTAGTAGGAGGAGATGACTGACGCTATGATAGCTAAATCGAGACCTGTATCCGAGACTTTAAATCCTCCAGCGAAGTTGAGGAAGAGATCCTTTTGGAACATCTTGAGACCTACTCGTTTTTCAATTATAGCAAGGAGCATATTCATCCGCTTGGCATCAAATCCGGTGGTGTTACGCTGAGGTGTTCCATAAGCAGATCCTGTCACAAGAGCCTGCACTTCAATCAAGTAGGGGCGAATGCCATCTACTGCCGCGCCTACTGCTATGCCACTTAGAGGTGTGTCATAGTGAGAGAGCAGTATCTCCGAGGGGTTATCTACCTCACGAAGTCCAGAATCAACCATTTCGAATACTCCAATTTCGAATGTAGCACCAAAGCGATTTTTTATTCCCCTAAGGATTCTATATATGTTATTACCATCGCCTTCGAATTGGAGAACGACATCGACAATATGTTCCAAAATCTTGGGCCCAGCAATAGTACCATCCTTTGTTATGTGACCAATAATTACAATCGAGGTTTCGCGTCCCTTAGCATATTTGAGTAGGGTGGCAGCGCACTCTCGGATTTGAGACACGCTACCTGCCGATGACTCTATAAGGTTGGTGTATATTGTTTGTATAGAGTCAATTATAACTAAGTCTGGTGCTATTTCATCGATCTGTGATACAATATTTTCGAGTAGAGTCTCGGTGTAAATCAAACATTCATCATTGCCTACACCAACTCTATTGGCTCTCATCTTGATCTGTTCTGCCGACTCTTCGCCCGAAACATATAGAGTTCTGAGACCATTGTTGCTGAGTGCAAGTTGAAGTGATAGTGTAGATTTGCCTATTCCGGGTTCACCTCCAAGTAAAATAAGTGACCCAGGGACTAAGCCACCACCTAACACTCTATTGATCTCACTATTGCCAATGTCAATGCGAGTGTGATTAGATTCCGAAATCTCGCTCACTCTTAACGGTTTTGAGGTCGGGATACCAGCCACCTTTGCAGCAATTGAGCTCGACTCTTTGGCGATAATCTCTTCTGTGAAAGTATTCCACTCTCCGCATGCAGGGCAGCGCCCTAACCACTTGGGTGCCTCGTTGCCGCAGTTGCGGCAGAAATAAGCCTTTTTTACCTTTGCCATCTGCTACTTAAACAGGCGAACGATATCGCTACCATTTGCATAAATTAATAGAGCCAAGAGGAGAATCATACCAACGGTTTGTGCGTACTCCATAAATTTGTCACCTGGTTTTCTGCCAGTTACAATCTCCCAAAGAGTAAATAATGTGTGACCACCATCGAGCCCAGGTATAGGTAGTATATTCATTACAGCCAGCATAATCGAAAGAAGAGCTGTTTTCATCCAGAAATCCAACCAGTTCCAACTTGTGGTAAAGATGTTGCCTATTGCAATAAATCCGCCCATCTCTTTGTAGAGTTTTGTTTCGGGGTTTGCCATCATCTTTATTTGATTCCAATAAGAGGAGATCATATTGGCAGTCTTGGTAAAACCAGCAGGAATAGCCTCTATGAAGGTATACTCCTTTGTGCTAAGTGCAAAAGGCATTGCTGTTGCAACCCCAATCATGCCCTCGTCGTTTATTGGCATTTTGATGTTGAGTGGAGCACCAGCGCGAAGGATAGTTAGTGATACGCTGTCGCCTTTGTGCTCAGCAAAATAACTGCTATATTTGTTATAATCAATTACAGATTGCTCCTCTAAACCTATCATTTGGTCTCCTTTTAGGAGGAGTTCGGTAGCAGACTGACTATAGGTGCTATCTATTATAAAAGGAACGATAGGCTCAAAAAAACCAACGTGTCCACCTGCTTGACGCATATCAACAAGGTCTGATAATTTCAATACAATTTCCATCTCTTTGCCACTGCGTTCAACCTTTAGGGTGCGATCTTTGTCAGTGATTAATAGTGCAGGGATTATTTCATTGGTATTGTCGATCAACTCACCATCGATTGAGATAAGTTTATCACCATCTTGTAGACCCAAAGCCTCTGCTGATTCATTGAAGTTGTAACCCCACTTAACCTCGCTATTTGAGAGATAGCTATCTCCCCAGGTGTAGCTAATACCAATATAGATACAGATAGCTAATATAACATTCATCGTTACACCTGCAACCATAACAATTAGGCGTTGCCAAGCTGGTTTTGCGCGAAATTCATCCTCCTGCATAGGTTGAGCCATCTGCTCTTTGTCCATGCTTTCGTCGATCATTCCCGCAATTTTGACATATCCGCCAAGTGGCAACCATCCGAGTCCATACTCGGTATTGCCTCTCTTCCACTTGAATAGTGAAAACCAAGGGTCAAAAAAGATGTAGAATTTTTCGACTCTAATTTTGAAAATGCGAGCTGCGATAAAGTGACCGAACTCGTGAATGCCCACCAAAATAGTGAAGCAAAGGAAGAATTGAATTGCTTTGATTAAAATATCCATTCTGTTTTGTTATTTATCTTTAAAAATTGTACTGCTAATTGACATGCTTCTCTATTTGCTGCCGCATAAGTCTCAAGTGAGGGTGTTAGCGAGAAGTCGGCTCTACTCATAGTGTACTCTATCGTGTGCACTATATCGAGGTAGCTACACATATTTCGCAGGAATGCTGCAACGGCAACTTCGTTAGCTCCATTCATCGTGCATGCTGCCGTTCCTTTGCGACGCAGAGCATCGTAGGCGATGTCGAGAGCTGGGTATTTTACCCTGTCTACAGCCTCAAATGTGAGCGTGGGATTGTCTAAGAAGCTAAAACGTTCAGATGGGCGCGCTGCGCGCTGAGGAAACATAAGAGCTAAACTTATAGGTATACGCATGTCTGGAGTTCCTAATTGTGCTTTTATGGCTCCATCCTCAAACTCAACCATCGAGTGAATGATAGATTGTGGATGTTGGATAACATCGATCCTTGAGGGGTCAGTCCCAAATAACCAGTGTGCTTCTATCACCTCGAATCCTTTGTTTACAAGGGTCGAAGAGTCTATAGTGATTTTGGAACCCATGTTCCACTGAGGGTGCTTGAGAGCTTGTTCAACTGTAACATGAGCCAACTCTTCACGCTTAAGGTCGCGGAACGAACCACCACTACATGTAAGTATCATGCGACGTATGGGAGAGCGTTCTCCCATCAAACACTGAAATATTGCAGAGTGCTCGGAGTCGATTGGCAGGATAGGAACGTTTCTCTCTTTGGCAAGTTTCATCACATACTCTCCACCCACTACAAGTGACTCTTTGTTTGCCAG
This sequence comes from Rikenellaceae bacterium, assembly GCA_044433965.1. Classification (GTDB taxonomy): domain Bacteria; phylum Bacteroidota; class Bacteroidia; order Bacteroidales; family Rikenellaceae; genus Alistipes. The sequence goes on from JAWXTF010000024.1 coordinate 15,495, forward strand.
AGCTACCTTCTTGCCTCCTTCAATAGCCGCAACAGTAGGGAGTAGACCCGCGTAGCCCACCAATGCGTTGACCACTACATCAGCATTGCTGTTTTTAACAACTTGCGAGAGAGCCTCTTCGCCCGTGTAGACCTTGATAGGGTAGGCGCTAAGGGCATCTTGAAGCATGGTATAGTAGACCTCACTACCTATTACAACTGTATCGACATCAAATTCGATAGCTTGTTTGGCAAGTTTTTCCCAAGAGTGGTAGGCTGTGAGTATAGTAACCTCAAATAGGTCTGGGTTTTCACGAACTATATCGAGAGTCTGTACTCCAATTGAGCCTGTTGACCCAAGTATTGCGATTTTTTGTTTCATATCTGTCTTGTTCGGTTACGCCTAAAAAATAATATAGCGCTCAGGGTTAGTAGGTTTGCCATTGCTCCACATCTCAAACTCAAATAGTTGCTTTTCGGGGTTGTCCGAGGATTTGCTATTGTAGCCAATGATTTCGCCACGTTGAACTCCATCCCCCTTCTCGACGAGAGCCTGAGACATATTTTTGTATATCGATATTGTGTTGTCGGGATGTAGAATCTCGACAATATTTCCACTCTCGGGACTCCAAAGAGTGAGTACCACTATGCCGTCGTTTACCGCTACTATACGAGCCTCAGAGGTGGCAGCAATACGCACTCCAAAGCGACCCTCTTTAAGGTCAAATTGTTCTGTTATAATTCCCTCTATTGGAGAGCTAAATGTAATAGTGTTGCTGCTGCTCTTTGCTTCGGTTTGAGCTGCACTTAGGCTATAAGCGCCATCGCCTTCCATTTGAGCTCGAAGGGCAGAGTCTGCTGCATTAGTGGGGGTGAATGTGCGATTATACTTGATGCTGTCGTTGCTGAGAGTAGTTCGAGCAACGGGAGTTTTACCCTCCATTATCAATCCAACATTTTCGTTGTATATAATCATATCATTCATCACTCTCTCCATTGAATCTATTTTGACGATATTCTCAATCAGCCTGTCGCGAGAACGTTCGGCGGCAGTGCGATATGCAGGTAGTATCTCAAGAATTGGGGTGTATCCAACCAGCAAAATGATTGATATAAATAGAGAGCATATAAAGGCGATAAGAACCATTACTCCGCGAACGGGCGATATGTGTGTATACCACTCTTTACCATTAATTGGGTTATATATGCTAATGCGACGTCGACGATTTGATAGGCGCCACCAAAGAGATATGTCTTTAAAAAAATTCATTATCAATAATTAAAATTACTCACAAAGTGCAAATATAACCATTTGACTTGATAATTATGCACTATTGGCAAATAAATAGTAGTATAAGCATAAAAAAAATATGAAAATATTATATTAACCCTATTCGCTTTTGCATGACCTACAAATAATTTCTTCAAACTATTATTTCTATTTAGGTGATTTTCATTGAATAAGGATTGCAGTTGAACAAAAAAAGCACTATATTTGTAGCCCAAATTTAAATTTAAGAATTATACAACATTAGATATGATACACCCCAGATGGAGTTATGGAGCTGTGCTTTATGAGATGAACATACGTCAATTGACCTCAGAAGGTACGATAAAGGCGGCACAAGAGCGATTAAGTTTTTTGCGCAGTTTAGCAATAGATGTAATCTGGTTGATGCCAGTTTATCCAATTGGCGAGGAGGATCGCAAAGGGAACTTAGGCTCTTATTACTCAATTCGAGATTATTGCGACATCAATCCTGAAATGGGAACACTTGATGATTTTGATAACTTTATCGCTGAGGCTCATCGTTTAGGTCTACGCGTTATTCTTGATTGGGTTGCTAACCACACCGCTCGTGATGCTCGTTGGGTAGGTGAGAAACCTTCCAACTGGTATGTGAGAGATCAAAATGGAGCACCTTTAGTTCCTTGGGATTGGAGCGATACAGCAAAACTCAACTACTCAAATCAAGATGTATGGCAGGGCCAAATTGAGGCAATGAAGTTCTGGGTTGAGAGAGGGGTAGATGGTTTTCGTTGCGATATGGCGATGCTTGTGCCAATTGAGTTTTGGCAAAGAGTAGCCGCTGAACTTCACAAAACAAAAAATGATATTTTCTTGTTGGCAGAGGCTGAGGAGCATAATCTTTTTGATCGAGCTTTTGATTGCTGTTATGGTTGGGATTTTCACCACCTAATGGTGGATGTTGCATCGGGGAAGCGACGCGCAGATGCTATTCGTGATTTCTTGTATCGCAATGCTGCCGAGTACCCCGCATGGGCTATGAGAATGACTTTTACCTCTAATCACGATGAAAACTCATGGCAAGGTCGTGAGTCTGAGGTGTTTGGAGATTCGCTTGAGATAATGAGGCTCTTGTCATTTGTCGCACCATATGGAATGCCACTCCTTTACACTGGTCAAGAGGTTGGTTATGACCACTCATTTGAATTTTTTGACCGTGATCCTATTCCTGACCAGTACTACCGAGCAAATGAGACCACGGCTTTTTACCGCAAGTTAATCGATATAAAGCATAGTTGTGACTCTCTTGCTGCTGGTGAGCGTGGTGGAATGTGGACAACGATAAGCAATAATGCTAAAGATTGTCTACTCGTCTTGGTGCGCGAAAACACCAACGATAGGGTAGTTGCTATACTCAACCTTTCACCATACGATATAGAGTGTAATTACGATACTGGAATCTATGCAGGTGATTATATCGATGCAATAAATGGTGGAGAGTATACCTTGCCACGTTTTGTTGACGAACCAATGAAGGGCTGGAGCTATAAATTGTTAACGCTCCATAAAACTCAGTAGCCAATTTTGAGCAACCTGTTGAAAGTTTACTTTCAATACTATTCAGAATTGATATCTCTGTGTCAACCTACGGTTGTCACCACCACCTTAGTGAGATGAATCTTGATTTGGGTTTACGTGTCAAAGGTTTCCCTAAAGTTATAAAGATCAAGGAGTTGCACAAATTTATTTGCGGCAACTCCTTGATCTTTATAGTTTTCAAATACGCACTCGCAGGGGTACTTGTTCCCGCCCGCGGAGGCATAATAGATAATATTTTTCATACATTTGCCCTGTTGGCACTACTTATATACTGACCTTTATTAGCATTAATATCACAAGTAATACAAATAGTAGATAAAATCCCGAGATCTGAAACTTTTGCCAAGATGTCAACTCTCGCTCTACAAGTTTGGTTACAACCCGCTCCCTAAATACAATACTATCCCTCACTTCTACTTCATGCTTGATTGGCGTATAAATATCCTGAGCTATAGTCTCAAGCGAGTGGAAAAGAGTTCCATCGGAACAGATTATCGCTTCGCTTACGGCATATCTATTTTCAAGGAGACTCGAATCCTGCATCACCGTTACTCTCTCCTCGATTAAAGGAATCTCAACGCGCACAGTATCAGATATCAAAACCCGTCTCTCAACAATTTCAACCCTTACACTATCGCTCAACACAGCTCGATGGTTACACAAACTACCACATCCAGAGCATAAGATAGAGATAAATAAGATTAGTATCGCATTTATACACATAACTCCGCTATCTTTTTTCACACTCTTCAACCTCAATAATATCTGTTTTGCGGGCAAACCATTTGAATATATCCACCCTCAGTCGGGATCGTTTACTCTCAAAATAGTTAGAAAAACAAGAGTTTATCTCGACCCCATAGATCACAAGCATCACTAATATCGGCAATATATTTACACCAACAGAGTCTCCAAAGGTGACTCCAAGGCTGCCTGCAAGAAGTACCCAACATATGTAATCTACAGCTTTGTTGATAGTTCTCCTAATAGCTCTCGATACACGAATATTCTCACCGCGAACTCGCGAGGCTCTGATGCCAAACCGCAGATCAACCACTATAAGGACTGCCCCCAATAAGAAAAGGAGGCGCAAGGGCTCCATAAATTCATAAAATCCGCTGAGGAAAGTAGCTGTAATACCACTAACCACATTCCGTTCTTTTATCATAATTTTAACTTTTATTTAATTATATTTCAGGATTATAAGATTAACCAATGCATTAGATTTACAGCACTGGTTAAATAATTGATCCTGCAAAGATAGTTATTGAACTATCATTTTGCAAATTAAAAGTTAAACTAATTAGGGCAAACGCATGAAAAGTATTATTTCTTATGCCTCCGGCGGGCGGGGATAGCACCCCCGCGAGTGCATATAATTGCGCTTTGAGCTTAGAGATTACATCTCTAAGATTATAAAGACCAAAGAGTTGCCGCAAATAAATTTGCACAACTCCTTGGTCTTTATAATTTTTAAATGCCTTTGGCATTTAAACCCAAATCGAGGTTCACCTCGCTGATGTGGTGGTGGCAACCAAAGGTTGACACGCGAGATATCTATTATGAGGAGCGTTGAAAATTCATTTTCAAAAGCTCATCATAATAGATATCTCGCCGGGGGCAAAGCCCCACCACATCAGTGCAATACAAAAGTCAAAAACGACAGTTTTTGGATCCAAGCTAAGCTTGGTGCCCGCGCGGCACGAGCGCGATAAGCAGTTTTTTTTCGTGAGTTTACTCTGTTGAACTAATTTTATGATGCGTAAAAAAAGTATGTAGCCCTGCGAGTTGGGATTTAACTTTATGAGTTTCTATTGCTCTCTCCAAGAACATGAAATAAGAGCATTATAAAACATGGGTTTTACAATGCTCTCTATATTTCACCGTCATGCAATGGTCTTACAAACAGGGATTTAATATTGGTTGTAGTGTACGCGCTCAGGCTTCCACTTATCTTTTGGGTTCGGCTCTGAATCGGGATAACCAATAATAATGACATTAAGTGCATAGACTCCCTCCGGCAGGTTCAACAATTCTGACATACGAGCTTCACGACCGGTGCCACCATCGGGATACGCTCCGCACCAAACGGCACCCAGACCCATAGCGTGAGCTGCCAACAAAAGATTCTGAGTTGCGGCAGAACAATCTTGCACCCAGTAATCTGGGATGTTAGGGAAAGTCAGTGCGGTAACACCGCAGACTGCAATTGCTAATGGTGCCTGTGGTGCCATCCTCATACCTCCGGCAACATTGGGAAGTGCATCTAAGATTTCACGATCGGTGATAACAACAAACTCCCAAGGCTGCTTATTTCCAGCCGTTGGAGCTGCCATTGCTGCTCGCAACATTGTTTCTATTTTCTCTTCCTCGACAGCTTGCGAGGTGTATGAACGGACACTACTACGTGTCATAATTGTCTCCAGTACAGCCTCTTCACTATTCATTTGCGAAGATGAACAGCAACTCTGTAGGGATGCTGCAACAGTCAAAATAGCAGTCAAAAGCGATAGCGATTTCCAAATACTCTTCATAATTCTTAATTTTGTTTTAGTTAAAAATAAAGTGGTTGTACAAAGTTACAAAAAAAATAGAATAGAGCATCCTGTCGAGCATCAAATATCAGGGCAAATGCACGAAAAATATTATTTCTTATGCCTCCAGCGGGCGGGGATAGCACCCCCGCGGGTGCTTATCATTGCGCTTTTGGGCTTAGAGATTACATCTCTAAAATTATAAAGATCAAGGAGTTGTCGCAAATAAATTTGCACAACTTCTTGATCTTTATAATTTTTAAATGCCTACGGCATTTAAACCCAAATCGAGGTTCACCTTGGTGGGGGCAAAGCCCCCACCACATCAGAGCAAAACAAGAGTCAAAGACGAAGTTTTTGGATCCAAGCTTAAGCTTGTGCCCGCGCGCGATAAGCAGTTTTATCGTGCGTTTGCCCTGCATCAAATATAATCAATCGCCATAATCTTTTTGATGCAAGGATAGAGCAATGTCAAATGCGAGTCAAGGTGGGAGCATGGAGATTATTACTGTTTATTCACTATTAACGAAGTGAGAGAGAGAATCCCTTCCCCACCCTTCCCCACCCCACCCCTATCTTATAAAACAACAAAAGACCCTCAAAATGAGAGCCTTTTGTTGTTTTAAGTATCCTTTGGTTTTAGCTACCGAAGTTATCGTATAGAATGTTTTCTGCTGGAACGCCTAAGCTATCGAGCATATTCTCTACAGAAGAGATCATCATTGGAGGTCCACACATTAGGTATAGAGCTCCCTCTGGATCCTCGTGGTCACGGAGGTATGTCTCATATAGTACGTTGTGGATAAATCCAGCAGTGTACTTCTCTCCGACCTTATCTGCCTCTGGATCTGGACGGTCAAGACCCAAGTTGAATGAGAAGTTAGGGAAGTCACGCTCGATTTGACGGAACTCATCGAGATAAGGAACCTCTTTGAGTGCGCGTGCGCCATAGTAGAATGATACCTTACGACCTGTCTTAACAGTTTTGAACAGGTGCATAATGTGGCTACGCATTGGAGCCATACCAGCACCACCACCAACGAAGATCAACTCTTGATCCTCTGGAGAATCTTTAGGAATAAAGAACTCTCCATAAGGACCCGAAATAGTGATCTTGTCGCCAGCCTTACGAGAGTATACGTATGACGAACAGATACCTGGATTCACCTTAACGTAGTCGCCAGCAGCACGGTCGAATGGAGGTGTTGCGATACGAATATTAAGCATGATGATATTACCCTCAGCAGGGTGGTTCGCCATAGAGTAAGCACGGTAAGTAGGCTCTGGGTTAACTGTCTCCAACTTCCACATATCGAGTTGAGTCCAGTCGTCACGGAATTGAGGTTCAACATCCATATCAGAGAACTTAATAGCATCGTACTTAGGTACGTCGATTTGGATATATCCACCACTCTTAAAGTTTAGGGTCTCTCCCTCTGGAAGTTTTACGACAAACTCCTTAAGGAATGTAGAGATACTACGGTTTGAGATAACCTCGCACTCCCACTTCTTAACACCCAAAACCTCTTCAGATACTTGGATCTTCATATCCTCTTTTACCTTAACTTGGCAACCAAGTCTCCAGTGATCTTTTTGCATCTTGCGAGTGATAAAACCAGTCTCTGTAGGTAGGATCTCTCCGCCACCTTCCATAACTTGGCACTTACACATACCGCACGAACCACCACCACCACAAGCCGAAGGCAAGAAGATTTGGTTGTCCGAAAGTGTGCTAAGAAGAGTAGATCCGCTCTCTGCGGTAATGATCTTCTCGCCACCATTGATGTCGATTGTAACCTCGCCCGATGAGGTTAGCTTTGCCTTTGCAAAGAGAAGTAATCCTACCAAAACGAGGGTTACGACCAGAAAGGCAACTATTGCAGTAATAATTGTTGTTGTAAACATCTGATTCTCTTATTTAAAGGTTAAAGTTTAATTCCTGAGAACATCATAAATGCAATACCCATAAGACCTGTAATGATAAATGCAATACCAGGTCCCTTAAGGGCAGCAGGGATGTGTGAGTACTCGGTCTTTTCGCGGATAGCAGCCATCATCACGATAGCAAGTGCCCAACCAATACCAGAACCCAAACCGTAAACGATAGAGTCCAAAGTAGAAGTGATCTCACCAGCGCCAACCTTTTGTTGCATAAAGAGTGAACCTCCCATGATAGCACAGTTAACGGCGATAAGTGGCAAGAAGATACCAAGTTGACTATAAAGTGTTGGTGAGAACTTCTCGACAACCATCTCTACCAACTGCACAAACGATGCAATTACGGCGATAAAAACGATAAAGCTCAAGAAGCTAAGGTCAACACCCTCTTTAAGTGCATTAGGTGCAAGTACATACTCGTTTAGCAAGTAGTTGAGAGGTACAGTCATCAACATTACGAAGATAACCGCAGCACCCAATCCCATTGCTGTCTTAACACTCTTCGACACGGCGATGTATGAACACATACCGAAGAAGAAAGCAAAGACCATATTGTCGATAAAGATCGACTTAATTAATAGATTTAATGTTTCCATACTCTTGCCTCCTATTTTTCTTGTAAATCTTTATTGAACGAACGGTGAGCCCAGATAATGCAACCTACGATAATTAGCGCCATAGGTGGGAAAAGCATCATACCATTGTTTGAGTAGAAACCACCCTCGGCGATATACCAACTCTCAGGAATGATTCTGTAGCCCAACAGTGAGCCAGATCCAAACAACTCACGGAAGAATGCGATAGCTACCAAGATAGCTCCATAACCAATACCATTACCGATACCATCGAGGAAAGCGTCCCAAGGTTTGTTACCAAGAGCATAAGCCTCTACACGACCCATGATGATACAGTTGGTGATGATAAGACCAACGTAAACCGAAAGTTGTTTCGAAACGTCATAAACAAATGCTTTAAGCACTTGGTCTACCATGATTACAAGAGCTGCAATAACTACAAGTTGCACGATGATACGGATACGTGAAGGCAAACCTTTACGCAAAAGTGACATCACAAGGTTGGCAAACGCCGTAACGACGATTACCGAAATAGACATTACGATTGCTGGTTTGAGTTGTACGGTCACCGCCAATGCAGAACAGATACCCAAGATCTGAACGATCACAGGATTGTTACCACTCAAAGGAGCGGTAAGAGTTTTTAAATTATTATTACTCATTGTCTTGCGGATTTACATTGTTAACACTCGATTGCTTCTTGAAGTATGCAACATACTTCTCCAAACTATCATTGAACATAGCGGTAACACCATCTCCTGTTTTAGTACCACCAGAGATACCATCAACCTCGTGAGCTGCGTTAGCCTCAGTAGCACCACCCTTTACAAGAGCGATTGATACGAAGTCGTCACCCTCGAAGATAGACTTACCTTTATATTGAGCTTGGTGTTTAGCTGTTGCGATCTCAGCACCAAGACCTGGAGTCTCACCAGCGTGGTCGAGAACAACACCTGAAACAGTGTTAAGGTCAGCCTCCAATGCTACGTAACCCCAGATAGAGTTCCATAGACCAGAACCAAAGATAGGAACAACGATACGACCATCCTTAGCTTTGAAGATAGGGAAAGAGTCACCAGCAAAAGTTGACTTAAGATCTGCCAACATGTCGAGAACTGCCTCACCTTGAGTACCCTCAACAACTGCACCCGAAGCATCTACTGCAAAAGCAGTGATAAATTCGTCGTAGTTCTCATCGGCAGCACCCAAAGATGCCAAGATTGCTTGTTGTTTTTCAGCAAGAATGTTCTTGTCTTGAAGAGGCTTGAGACTCAACGCTGTAAAGGCCAACAAGAATGCCACTACTACAACCATTACGGTTGAGTAGATAATAATATATACGTTACTATTCTTATTCATCTCTCTCCTTATTTAGCTAATTTAACACGTTTGTTTCTGCGAGCAATATTTGCTTCAACCACGTAGTAGTCTACAAGTGGAGCAAGAGCATTCATAAACAAGATAGAAAGCATCATTCCCTCTGGATAAGCTGGGTTGATTACACGAATCAAAACAGCAATAAGACCAGTCATAAATCCTACGATGTACTTACCTGTGCTTGTTTGTGCAGAAGTAACAGGATCTGTAGCCATAAATACAGCACCAAATGCAAAACCACCAACGATGAGGTGATAGTGAGCAGGAACTGACATATAACCCTCAACACCAGTTAGGTTGAAGATAAGACCCATTACATAACCTCCGACAAATACGCTAAGCATAGTCTTCCACGAAGCAGTACCAGTGAAGAGCAATACAGCAGCACCCAAAAGGATAGCCAAAGTAGATGTCTCACCAACACAACCAGGGATAAATCCAAGGAAAGCGTCCATTGCAGAGAACTGCATTGAACCTGTTGTGAGTTGCTCCAAAGCGGTAGCTCCTGAGAATCCATCAACTGCCTCGGCAAACCATACTGTTTGACCCGACATTTGAGGGGTGTATGCAAAGAATGCAAAGGCACGAGCCAAAAGAGCTGGGTTCCAAACATTCATACCAGTACCACCAAAAACCTCCTTACCAATAACTACTGCAAAAGCAGTCGATACGGCAACCATCCACAACGGAATGTCAACAGGCATAATCATAGGGATCAAAAGACCCGACACCAAGAAACCTTCATTGATCTCGTGACCACGGATTTGAGCAAAATAGAACTCGATACCAAGACCTACAACGTATGATACGATTATCATAGGAAGCATACGGATGAGTCCATACCAGAAACACTGCATGATGGTCGAAGCCTCACCCAACATATTGAAGTGTTGGAGACCTGTGTTGTAAAGACCAAACAAAAGTGCTGGGATAAGAGCGATAACTACCATAATCATGGTGCGCTTCGAGTCGTTACAGTCACGAATGTGAGCACCCTTTTGGGTAGTTGTATTAGGGACAAAAAGGAAAGTTTCGAAACCTTCGAATGTTGATTCGAGCCACGAAAGTTTTCCACCCTTCGAGAAGGTTGGTTTAACCTGATCTACAAATTTACGTAGTGCTTTCATCTGTTTATGCCTCCTTAATCATTAAGTTAATACCATCACGCAAAATTTGCTGCATGTCGATCTTCGATGGATCAACAAACTCACAAAGTGCAAGATCTTCCTCTACTACCTCGTAGATACCCAAGTTCTCCATCTTGTCGATGTCTCCTGCCAAGATTGCCTTGATTAGGTAAACTGGAAGAATATCCATTGGTAAGTATTTCTCGTAGATATCGCTCATGATAAATGGACGAACACCACCGTTGAGGTTAGCATCCAAACGATATTGCTTCTTAGGACACAACCAAGAGAAGTAAGAACGAGAAACAGAGAATTTGCTGAAACGTGGCATAATCCAACCAAGCAACTCGTAGGTGTCACCCTCAGGGATAACTGTAAGTTGATTAGCATAGAAAGTGATGTAGCCCTCTTCAGCGACCTTAGTACCAGTCAAAACATTACCTGAGATAACACGAACCTTCTCATCTTCGGCTTGAGGTTTGATGCCACCGCCAATAAGAGATGCGATAGGTGCACCAGAGATTATTTGGTAGTACTTTGGAGCAACAACCTCGCTACCTGTTACAGCCACGATTTTGGTCATATCGACTTTACCAGTCGAGAAAAGACGACCGATAATCGCAAGATCTTGAATGTTTACGGTCCACACAACCTCACCTTTGTTGATTGGATCAATGTGGTGGATTTGGATTCCGACGTTACCTACAGGGTGTTTACCCGAGAAAGAGTTGATCTCTACTCCAGTGCTCTTGCTTAGGCTACCTTCAGCGCCTTGACGAACACCGAAGTGAACTTTACCTTCGGTCAATCGACCAAGAACCTCAACACCTTTTTGGATGTTAGCTTGCTCGGCTGCGAGTACAAAGTTGTAGTCTGGAGCAAGAGGTGCCGAATCGAATGTCGAGACAAAGATCGCCTTTGGCATTTGATTTGGATCTGCAATAATACCATATGGACGAGCAATAAGCATCGACCACAAGCCCGAGTTGAGCAACGTCTCAACAATCTCCTCACGCTTAGCACTCTTAGTGTTAAGCACTGGGAACTCCTTGTAAGTTTGGTTAGAGTCAGCATCGATAACCACAGAGAGAATCTTGCGTTTCTCTCCACGATTGATCGCTGAAACAGTTCCGCTAACAGGCGAGGTGAAGATAATTCTCTCGTCTGCTTTGTTGTAGAACAACGGCGTACCTGCTTCAACAGTCTCTCCTACCTTAACCAACAACTTTGGAGTAACGCCCTCGAAATCGAGAGGCGAAAGGGCATACTGCTTAGCAAGAGATAGTTTCTCTAACTTAGCCTCAGCCGCACCCTGAAGATTGATGTCGAGACCCTTACGTAATGGAATGTTTTTCGACATAGTTAATTTAGAATAATTGTTTATTTATTAAAGTGTAATTTATCCTATTTTTTGGAGTTGATCCCTTTGTTAAACAAATAACAGAAAAACCAAACAGCGTGCGAAGATAGTCATTTTTTCGCAGAAAAGGAAGTTTGTAATTAAAAAATATTAATTTTGTCGCATAAGATGAAAGATAACGTACCATATATCAATATTCACACCCACAAAATGGGTGGAAATGAGATTTCGATAGAGATAATCGGCATCCATCCTTTCGATGCCGAAAGTGGTGTGAAACTCACTGCAAAGGATATCGATGAAAGTATTGAGGCGATAGGTGAAATAGGGCTTGATTTTGCCAAAGCAGTGGATCGAACAGAGCAAGAGAGAGTTTTCAAAGAACAATTGTCACTTAGTGAGCAGCTTAATTTACCTGTGGTTATTCACTCGGTTAGAGCAGTCGATAGAACCATTGATATTTTGTCTCAATTTAGATTGAATGCGGTTATCTTTCACGGTTTTATAGGCTCGGAGCAACAAGCAAATATGGCAATCAAGAGAGGTTATTACTTATCATTTGGTCATCGCTGTTTTGCTTCCCCAAAAACACTATCAGCTTTGCGAATGGTGCCACTTGAGAGGCTGTTTTTTGAAACAGACGAGTGCGATATATCAATCGAAGAGATATATAGTCGAGCGGCTGCCTACCGAGGTGAGTCACTCTCCGCGATTAAAGAGCAATTATACATAAACTATATAAATATATTCAAAAGAAAATGAGTTGGTTAGAACGTACCGAATTGCTACTTGGTAGCGAAAAATTAGATATCCTCAAGAATTCAAATGTTTTGGTCGTAGGTGTTGGTGGAGTAGGTGCCTACGCTGCCGAGATGATCGCCAGAGCAGGCGTAGGACGGATGACAATTGCCGATGCTGACACTGTTGGAGAGTCGAACATCAATCGCCAATTGGTTGCTTTGCACTCCACAATTGGAGAGTATAAAACAGAAGTTTTATCAAAAAGATTAAAAGATATAAACCCTCAGTTAGAACTAAGGGTGGTGGCAGAGTATATCAAAGATGAGCTCACCGATACACTTCTCGACAGCGACAAATTTGACTATATAGTCGATGCAATTGATACGCTCTCACCTAAAGTTGCTCTTATTCAAGGTGCTCTCCAACGATCAATTCCTCTTGTTAGTTCGATGGGGGCGGGAGCCAAAACAGACCCAACGCTTATGGAGATCAAAGATATATCGAAGAGCCACCATTGCCCCTTGGCACATATGCTTCGTAAGCGTTTGCATAAGGTGGGTATTCGTAAGGGTTTTAAGGCTGTGTTCTCACCCGAGCCAGTGCGTGAAGGGGCGATGATTCTTTGTGAGGAGCGAAACAAAAAGTCCAATGTAGGCACAATTTCGTATGTGCCAGCCCTTTTTGGTATAGGGTGCGCTTCAGTCGTTATTCGAGGGTTGATTGGAGAGATGGAGTAGTTTTAGATACCTATTTATTGCTATTTTTGCATGTTTATATAAATCTTTAGCAAATGTTTTATAAATTTGCATTCCGAAAACATTTTTGGAATAATAAAAAAGAGCATGAGATTAACAGATTTAAAGAGTGGTGAGAGCGCGACAATAGTAAAAGTGCGCGGTTATGGGGCTTTTCGTCGTCGCATCTTGGAGATGGGGTTTATTCGAGGCGAAGAGGTATCTGTTATTTTAAATGCACCTCTTAAAGATCCAATTGTATATAAAATTATGGGTTACGAAGTGTCGTTGCGCCGTAGCGAAGCGTCACTAATTGAGGTTATTACCAAGGATGAAGTTCTTGAAAGCCTCGATTCTGGAGGCTCGATAGATGCACCTAAGCTCGACGAAGAGTTGGTAGCGAAAGAGATTGAACGCACTGCCAAACAGATTACGGTTGCTCTGGTCGGAAATCCAAATTGTGGTAAGACTACACTCTTCAACCGAGCTTCGGGAAGCAGGGAGCATGTTGGTAACTATAGCGGCGTCACGGTCGATGCCAAGCGTGGTTCCTTTAAGCATGGAGGCTACGAATTTATAATATATGATCTCCCTGGAACTTATGCCCTATCGGCTTACTCTCCCGAAGAGGTCTATGTGCGTAAACATATCGTAGAGAACAACCCTGATATTATTCTCAATGTTGTGGCAGCATCAAACATTGAGCGGAATCTCTATCTCACCACCGAGTTAATCAACATGGATTGTAGTATGGTGTTGGCGCTCAATATGTATGATGAACTAATAGCCCAAGGCTCCGAGTTGGATTACGATGGCTTAGGTCGTATGTTAGGGGTTCCAATTGTCCCTACAAACTCTCGCAATGGCTATGGCTATGAAACATTATATGACACTCTGGTTGAGGTCTTTGAGCGTCGTAATAAATCGGTGCGTCATATACATATCAATCATGGTAGAGAGATTGAGAGCAGTATTTCTAAATTACACAAGGAGATTAGTCAGGTGGAGGTTCTTAATCCTCAGTTCTCTTCGAGGTATCTTTCCATTAAGCTTTTGGAGAGAGATAAAGAGGTAGAGTTGCTACTTTCTGAGAGTGAGAATTATCTTAAACTCTTGCAGCTTCGAGACAACGAGGTTGTACGTATTGAGACTATTCTCGATGAAGATATAGAGAGTGCAATAACATCATATAATTATGGTTTTATCTCGGGCGCTCTCAAGGAGAGCTATAAAGCCAAAGCAAAGGAGAAGATAGAGTCATCACGCATAATTGATACTATTGTTACACATAAGTTGTGGGGTTTCCCAATCTTTCTCTTTATCATGTGGGCAATGTTCACCTCAACATTTGTTCTGGGTGCATATCCAATGGCGTGGATCGAAGCAGGGGTTAACCTCGTTGCTGAGTTTATGCAGGGGGTAATAAGCGATGGTGTGCTCAAAGATCTGATGATTGATGGTATTATAGGCGGAGTCGGTGGGGTAGTGGTGTTTCTACCCAATATTGTTATTCTGTATCTCTTTATCTCATTTATGGAGGATTCGGGCTATATGGCTCGTGCCGCATTTATTATGGATAAGGCGATGCATGGAATGGGGCTTCACGGAAAGTCATTTATACCTCTTGTTATGGGTTTTGGGTGTAATGTCCCTGCAATTATTGCTTCGCGTACCATTGAGAGTCACAGTAGTAGGTTGATTACTATTTTGATAAATCCTTTTATGTCGTGCAGTGCACGATTGCCCGTGTATCTACTTTTGATAGGTGCGTTTTTTCCCTCCAATGCAGGGACAATACTATTTATAATCTACTTGTTGGGAATTTTAGTAGCAGTATTAACATCTATATTGATGCGTAAAACCCTATTTAAACGCGATGACACCCCCTTTGTGATGGAGCTTCCTCCATATAGAATACCTACGCTGCGCTCGATTTTGACACATATGTGGGATAAAAGTTGGCAATACCTACGAAAGATGGGAGGAGTGATCCTTGTGGCATCAATTGCAATTTGGTTTTTGAGTTACTATCCACGTCCTCACGAAAATATGCCAACGAAAGAGGCTCAACAGGAGTGTTCATATTTGGGTCAACTTGGTAGAGCAGTGGAGCCCCTGATGAATCCGCTGGGTTTTACATGGCAATCAAATGTTGCGATACTTTCGGGGATGGCTGCAAAGGAGATTGTGGTAAGTACATTGGGGGTATTGTATGCTGGCAATAGTGACGCCACAGAGGGCGATACTCAACTACAGCAGCAGCTCAAGGCAACTAATACTACAACTGGGAATCCAAACTTTACTCCGATAACAGCTCTCGCCTTTATGGCATTTGTTTTGCTCTGCTTCCCTTGTATAGCTACGCTTGTAGCAGTTGCCTCGGAGAGTGGTAGCTGGAGATGGGCAGCCTTTATGGTGTTATATAACAGTTCATTGGCGTGGATTGTTGCGTGGTTAATAAAAACTATTGGAGAGTTAATTATTTAATGCAAGAGATTATTACATACCTCATTGGACTTTTTGCGATCATCATTATTGGTCGTTGGCTCTGGCGTATTATGCGGGGGCAAGAGAAGGGGGGGTGTACCTCTTGTAAGGGATGCAAACATCTTGAAGGGTGTTCAAATGAGAATAATACTAAGTAGCAGGAGTAGGGCAGGGCAAACGCACAAAAAAAGCTGCTTATCGCGCTCATGCCGTGCGGCACCAAGCTAAGCTTGGATCCAAAAACTTCGTTTTTGACTTTTTTGTGTTGCACTGATGTGGTGGGGGCTTTGCACCTCAGCGAGATATCTACTATGATGAGCTTATGAAAATGAATTTTCAACTCTCATCATAGTAGATATCTCTGTGTCAACCTACGGTTGCCACCACCACCTCAGCGAGGTGAACCTCGATTTGGGTTTAAATGCCATAGGCATTTAAAAATTATAAAGCGCAATGGTACGCACCCGCGGGGGTGCTATCCCCGCCCGCCGGAGGCATGAAAAATATTATCTCACTAACTGTACTCGTTTTTTAGGCTCTCCACAGAATCTCTTCTGCATTGAGAAGAGTGGTTGTTACTCTACCTAATAGATAGAGATAATCGGAGAGTCGGTTTAGGTATTTTATAACTAACTCATTGATGTCGAAGTGTTGCGATGCTGTAATACATCTACGCTCGGCTCTACGGCAAATTGTACGGCATACGTGGCAAAGCGATACAACTTCGTTGCCTCCAGGGATTGTGAATTTGGCAATGTCGCTAACCTGTGCTTGCATTGTGTCGATACAACTCTCTAATTGTAATATTTGGCTCTCTTCAACTTTTGGTAGTTCGAAGTTGAGGTTCTCGCCTGCCGCCAAGTGTGCCTCAAGATTCATCAATATTGAGTTGATCGAATATAATTCCGCTGTATATTGTTGTGTCGCCTCATTTGCCTTTAGCTTATCGCTAAGTAGTCCAATAAATGCAGATAATTCATCGACGGTACCATATGCCTCTACTCGAATATCATCTTTAGCTACTCTACTACCTCCAATGAGTGAGGTGGTGCCTTTATCGCCAGATTTGGTGTATACTTTCATAGTTTGAAGTGTTGTTTAGGGAGGTGATTGTTTAGAAAAATAATGTAATTTAGCCTATCAATTGATGTGCATTTATGTTGTGATAAGAGCCCGTCACAGAGTCGTTGTTGCTTATATGGTGATAAGATAACAATTGCTATGCCTCTATTGGAAGCTATTGCAACAAGTTCTCTAATTTTATCTTCGCTACAATTTGTAGAGCATATAATCATATCGCTGTTTTCGGCACTATCGATTGTGATGCGATTGTAATGGCAGTGTTGTGCAAGGTTCACAATCTCCATAGCGGTATGGTTGTTGATTTTAAGAAGATGAAGCTTCTCAAGAAGCATATTGCCTTCGCTTTTTAACCTGCTTGACATAAATACGTTGCGAACAATAGAGTAGATAAACGGGGAGTGCACTCCGTGTCCGCGGAAGTGATGAAGACGAGAAAGGTGGTTAGTTAATCTACCACCTCTCCATAATCTATATTTATTTGGCATATGTGCCATACTTACTACTTCTTTAACATTCCAGCTAATTTACCCGTAGAGAATGCAATCTGGAGGTTGTAGCCACCTGTATCTGCATCCAGATCAAGAATCTCGCCAGCAAAATAGAGGTTTTCGATAATCTTTGACTCCATTGTCTCGGGGTTTACTTCAGCGCAGTTGACACCTCCGGCAGTAACGATGGCTTGAGTGAATGGCGCATAGTCGGTAATCTGGAAGGTGTAGTTCTTAAGGACTTGTATCAAATCATTGATATTTTGTTCGGTAATTTTGCTTACATATATCCTTGAGTGAATGCCTATCTCCTCACATAGTGGGATTATCAGCGGTTTAGGCACTAACTTCCACAGTAACTCCGAGAACTGTTCTGTAGGTTCCAATTCTGCCATTTCACGCTCTATTCTATCTTTTAACATCTCTGGGGTAAGAGCTGTTTTGAGATCCAGAACCAACTTCACATCTTTGCCATCTATGATTGCATCGACAGCTGTGCGGCTCAAACGAAGTGCTATAGCACCCTCTATACCTCTATCAGAGAAGCTGATCTCGCCAAACTCTTCGCGTACCATCTGGCAATCAACCCAAAGTTGTGCGTTTGTATTGCGTAGAAGGATTCCTGCGAGGCGCGACATTTGGGGGTGATCCGAGATGAGAGGGGTGAGTGACGGACGCAATGGTTCAATGGTATGCCCCAAATCGGCAGCAAAACCATAACCATCACCGGTGGAACCAGTAGCAGGGTATGAAACACCACCTGTAGCTAATATCACCTCTGAACACTCCTCTTTGCGCTCAAAACCTCTTTTGTTGATGTAGGTTACACCGTAGACTTTGTTTGCAACAGCAATTATTGATGTGACGTTGATATTATAAACAATCTTAACGTGGTTGTCGACGCAATAGTCAAGTAGTGCTGTGGCTACATCCCATGCTTTACCGCTTTTGGGGAATACTCTATCGCCACGTTCTGCCTCCAACTTACATCCTAATTTGTCGAAGAAACGTATAGTGGAGCGATTGGTAAATTCAGTAAATGCAGGGGCAAAGAACTCTGCATTTGCTCTGATGTGTTCGGCAAACTCTTCTGCGGGGCGAGCATTGGTTACGTTGCAGCGACCCTTGCCCGAGATTCTGACCTTTCGTCCAGATTTTTCCATCTTCTCCATCAGCAAAACGCGCTTCCCTCTCTTTGCAGCAGTGCCAGCTGCCATCATTCCAGCTGCACCAGCCCCAATAACGATAACATCGTATCTATTCTCTAACAGATCCTCCTGTAGTGTATCTTGTTGTATATCTTCCATAATGGCACAAAGATACAAAAAACAATCAATATATTGAAATAATGTTAGGGATAATTAGCTAAACGCATGAAAAACAGGTCTAACTTAGATGACTATATAATTTTAGCTAATAGAATAAGAACTCGAAAAGAGGTGTTAATAACGATGTAGCAACCCCCATTAGACCGATTGCAAGCCCGCTCACTGCACCCTCCGTAGCTCCGATCTCGAATGCTTTTGCTGTTCCAATCCCATGTGCTGCCGCGCCAAGCGCGAGACCTTTAGCGGATTTACTCTTAACGCCAACAATATTGAGCAGCGAAGGACCAATAATTGAGCCTATTATTCCACTTATCACAACCGACACAGCAGTTAAAGAGCCGATGCCTCCCGAGCGCTCCGAAATAGCTAAAGCGATTGGTGCAGTGACCGATTTGGGCTGAAGTGAAAGGGTAATTATATCATCACACCCTAAGAGCCGACACAATAATATTACACCAACAACCCCCACAATGGAGCCCGTTACTACAGAAGCAAGAAGCGATACAAGCCTCTCTTTCAGTATTCTACGCTGATCATAAAGGACATAACCAATAGCGACAACCGAAGGGCCCAACATAAAGTCAATAAGCTCGCTACCCTTTTCGAACGACTCATATTCAATACCCAGAGATTTAATAACGGCAATAACTATAATAATAGCGATCAATATTGGGTTGAGTATCGACACTCTCCACCTTGCAACAACATAGCAGCCAGCAAGATAACTCGCTAAGACAAGAGAAATAATAAATATAGGGGAGTTTATAATTTGATCCATAAAGCTACGATTATAATTTTTTTTTGCCTAACCTTTCAAGATATTGTTGTAACAGTCCCACCACAACAATAACCAGAACTGTAGTAGCTACCGGCACTATAAGAAAAACCAACCAATTAGCACTCACCAAATCAAATGCCGCGACAATCCCAACGCTCACTGGAATAAAGAAAAGCGACATATTGCCAGTAAGCATCTGAACAATATCTTTCACATCATCACCCTTAACCAAATTAAGCAGAAGCGCCACGAAAAGCAGTAACATTCCACATACACTTCCAGGTATGACTCCTCCAATTAAGTAGCTTAAAGTTGCACCAAAAAGATAAAACATCATTATTATAGTAGCCCCTTTTATCATTATCTCAATATGTTAATATTTGCAAGCAAAGGTAACAAAATAAGATAAATATTCAAAAAAGCAGAATAAAAATAATCAAGATTTGGGTTTTATGTCTAAATGTTTTATAAATCGAGAAAATTATGTTATCTTTATGCCTTTGTAACTTTCGTTGTTGTTGATGCGACGGAGGTGTTTTAGCTACGATTTATACTTAAGATAACAACATGAAATGAAGATTTACAATGATGAGATTTAAAACATTACTAACTTTTTTGAGTGCAGCTCTGCTACTTAGTTCATGTAGTCAGCGGAGTGATATCTCGACTGCTATTAATCGTGGCAGCGGTATGGTCTCTTTTAATTGCACAACACACAATGAGGTAGATGAGATAACACGCTCTTCGAGTGGTAGCTATACCATTCCAAATGAATTTGTCCCCCTTGAAGATGATTTAACGATTGCTATATCAGGTAGTTATATTGATGCTGAGACTAAAGAAGAGTGCGACTACTCTTACGGTCCTATGATCCTTAACGACTACAACGCCCTACAACCCGAGATGGTTGCAGGGGGCAACTACACAGCGCATATATTTAGCGGCGATGTCTTGGTTGAAGGTGAGGGTGCTGCATACTTTAGCGGTATTGTTGACTTCGAGATAGTTGCAGAGCAAGAGACAAGCAAGGAGGTTGTTGTGTCGCTTCAAAATTCAATTATCACTTTGGAGGTTGATAGCTTCTTCACCTCCTACTACAGCAGCGCATCATTCACCATAAAGACGTCGGCAGGCAATAGCTTCGAGTTTGTTGTACCGAGCCAAAATGTTATATTTGTAGAGCCCAATACGACTTTAACACTAAGCGGCACGGCGCAAAAAATGAGTGGCGAGATTGTAACATTCAATGAAAATATAATAGGTGTCACTAAAGCACAAACAATAAGTCGCATCAGCATCACAGGTGGCAACATAGGTGGCGAGAGTATCAATATCACACTCAACGACACCATCACCGAGATGAAGTCAATTACAGTTGAATTAAACCAGTAACTAACCTAAGGAGAGTTCTGAGGATCTCTCCATAATATAAAATAAATTTTTATGAGAAGATATTCGATTCTGAGTATGATTGCCTGTCTATTGATTATGATAGGTTGCGGTAAAGATAAAATCAACTACGATAACTCCACCTCCGATGACAGCAACCTTGAGTGTGGTTATCTGCTACTACCCGGAGTAGTTTCTGTTGATATCAGTAGTGAGAATTTCAACGAGTCGTCAAGTAGCCGAGCCGGAGAGGTAACTACGGAAGAGGCGTCGGACAACTATCTGATAACTATAACGAAGAGGGATGATAACACAGTTGTGTATAATGACACCTATGGAGAGTTTAAATCCATTGGCGAATTAGCACTGCTCCCCGCTTCGTACAATATCACAGTCAACTCTACACTATCTGTCCCCACAGTTGATACGCAAGCGCATTACGCGGGAAGTGATAGTTTTACAATTGTATCGAAAATGACCACGACACTCGACAATCTGATCTGCACGATGAGCAATATAAAGGTCTCTGTTAAATACTCAGAGGAGTTGCTTGATCTCTTCAAGGAGGATAGTGAGAATATAGAGGAGAATTTCAATGTTAAGGTGACCTTAGGTGATAGCGCGGTAAACTACTCGCGTGAAGAGAGTGGTACGACCTACTACTTCAAAGCTATTGAAGTCTCTAATACTATTGAATTGGAACTTACCGGCATGTATAACAGTGCTGCTCAGGGTGCTGAGCCAAACTATACAATGATCGAGGGGTGGAAGCAGAGCATCTCTGGAGTAAAGGCAGGACAGTGGCGCAACATATCAATCAATATAGATTCTGCCAGCGAAGGTAGTGCAAATTTCATTGTCTCTATTGAGACATTAACCCACGACGAAGAGTTAGATGTGGATGTAACAGATTCATCATATCAACTTAACTTTACCGAGTCCGAATTAGATGATCCAGAGAACTACATCTCTGACGATTACGCACCCGAAGTAACCCAAGGCAGCGACAAATTGGACACAGATCAACTATTCTATATAGATCAAAATAGCTTCTCGGAGCAATCAACCTGTATAAAACCTCTTGTAATCAATGCTGAGCCAACTAATGATTCAACGCTCAGCGAGGTGTGGATTGAATTTACATCGAGCAATGCCACTCTTAACACGATATTGGAGAGTAGCTTAGGAGAGAAGCGTCGCGAGCATATCTTACTCGCCAATGAGATTTCGGATAACTTTACTTCAACTTCAAACAATAGTTTTGAGGCTACATATAACAAAATGTACCAATTATATCTCTATAGTGGCACACATACAGCGGTTGTGATGGCAAAAGATTCAAAGGGTCGTAAATCATATAATTCGCTAACGATAATTGCGAGTAACGATAATGGCGAAGAGCCAACTCTCACACCACCCACGATTAGTTGGCGAGGAGGCGATGAGAATAGCTTTGACGAGAGTCATGTAGTTGATCCTATAAATGGTTTGGAGGTAATAATAGATATAGTCTCTGTAACTGGCATTACGGGCTTTACCTTAGAAATTAATAGCGACACTCTCACGCCAGACGAATTAAATGGCATCAATTTGGCACAAGAGATGGATTTAATAAATCCAGGCTCATGTGAAGATGGTTTAACATTCCTCAACTTCCCAACAGGAGATCAAGTTAGGAACCAGACCTCTATGGTCTTTGATATCAGTAGTTTTATGCCTATGTTGGCAGGTATTGGTAGTGGAGATTCAGACTTTGTGCTCAACGTCACAGATGCTGGAGGCACCACAAGCAAGACACTGCACATATGTGTTGAGTAATGATAAGGGGAGTTAATTTCACCAGATATTAAAGAGATGAATAATAGAATATCAACATATATATTAGCACTGCTAATGATTCCTATATTGGGCGGGTGTCAACAAGAATCAATGACGCAATCCAGCCAAGAGGGGGAAGAGGGAGTATTGTCACTCTGCGTGACACGTGCTAATCAAGAGGTAGATTACACCGATGTAACTCTTAGAGTCTACAACGATAACGACAGACTTGTGGCTCGTTACACGGGCGACCAGATTCCACAAACACTCTATTTGGCAGCAGGCAACTACAAAGCGACCGTTCAGATAGGCAATCAAGTTGAGCTGAGTAGCCAGTATGAAGATATAAGCTACTACGGCGAGGAGGAGTTTTCAATTGTAGGTGGAGAGGTTAATGATCTGGATATAGATTGTACAATACAAAATACAATTGTGACGGTAAATTTTGATCCAACTGTATTGGAGCGATTCGATGTTGAGACAAGTTGTTACTTGTCGATAGCCGACTCATTTTCGTTTAGCGAAGCAACAAGTGGGTTAGTACCAACACTTCACTTTGGAGAGAGTGGTGAGGGCTATTTTGTCTTGCCCGACAATGCCAACAATATTGCATGGGGCTTCTACGCTGAGAGCAGTACAGTAGACTCATCCTCCGCGACACCATCCCGAACGATTGAACTTAGTGGCTTGATTGAGAGTCCAGCTGCTGCGAGTCGATATAGACTCAATTTTGTATACTCTCCCTCTCAAGGTGGTTATTTGGGGCTAAACGTCATCGTCGATCAAAGTGTAGATGAGTTTAATGATGATTTTAGCTTCTCGCCACAACCGACAATCCAGGGTCAAGGCTTCGACATCTCGCAGGAGGGCTTGATCTTTGACGGAGAAGAGTTGCAATTCTCAATTAAATCTGGTTGTGATCTAAACAATATCAATCTTGTCTCGCCCCAACTTGTAGGTGGAGAACTGACCATAATGGAGAGTGGCGCAACAAACACAATTCCAGGAGTTGATTACATTGCCACAGATTCTAAAAGCGGTCTGTTAACTCTTCGCAAAGAGTTTTTCGCTCTGTTTGGTGAATATGGTGCTACAAGTATTATTATTGCAGTAGTTGACGCAGCAAATAGCACCGCACGCGAGACCTTAAATATCACAGTTAGTGGGGCTAAACCACCGGTATTAGACCTGTGGAGCAACACCGCTGAGCTCTCGGCACAAGTAGTTCTTGAGGATGTAAGTGAAGTTAAATTTGCATTTAAAGCAAAGGATGATAAAGAGTGGCAAGAGATTAAATCAACCAAAGGTGCTGACGGAAGCTATGCAGCTACAATCGTTCCTACTTGGAGTAAGAGTACCAATAGCGACTCGCTCGATATTTACACTGCAATAGGTGGAGTATGGGCAGGTACAACATATCAGTACAGAGTTATTATTGATGGTGTGGAGTATGCAATATGTAGCATTGAGGCTGAGGATGGACAGACGATTCCCAATGGGGATATGCAGAGTAGTAGTATTAAGGCTTTTAGCACAAGTTCATCAAGCAGTACTGATTGGGCAAGTGGCAACAACTCTTTCTCCAGTAACCTTTGTACGCAAACGACCAAGGGTGGTAGTCAATGTGCTTACCTTATGTCGAGAACAGCAGTCGGAGTCTTTGCTGCTGGAAACCTCAACTTTGGTCAATTTGCAATGAGTGGATTTAGTGGAGTGATGAGCTTTGGTCAACCATTTAGTTGGGAGGCACGCCCTCGTGCACTTAGATTTAGATATGCTGCAATTATTGGAGCCGAAACGCATGACAAAAAAAATCTACTTGATGGCTACGACAAGGCTCGTGTATACTTTGCTATTGTTGACTGGGAGAGTCGACGTAAGGTTACTGCCAGCACATCAGGCAACCCTTCAAACACTTGGGATCCAGCCACCCAAGATAGCACAACTGAGGGCAATATCATCGGTTATGCATCGTTCTATATCACAGAGACTATCAACGGTGGAGATAGTGACGGTTTAGAAGATATTGAGGTGCCGATCTTCTACTACGATACGTCGACCAAGCCAAGTGAACCAATAACAATGGTTCTATCTTGTGCAGCAAGTGCATATGGAGACTATATGACAGGCTCAACATCAAGTAGATTGTGGGTAGATGACTTTGGATTTGTCTACTAAATTAACACTCCCTTTAAAATATGATTATGACAAAACGCATATTAGTATTAATTTTATCGACTCTTTTCTCGGTATTCTCTCTTTATGCTCAAACAGATGTTGAGCGTGAGGCGGAGAGAGCCAACAGAGGATTAACAAGTCTCGACAATATCTTTATACCCAAAGGGCAATGGGCTATTGGTGGCTCAGCCTCGTACTCAACACACACCAACGAAGACTACAGTTTGGTAATCGTCGATGATATCAGCTCTATTGGATATAGCGTCGATGCCAGCACAATGTTCTCCTATGCGTTTGCCAACAACAACTCTGTTGGTGCACGCATAGCATACAGTCGCAATCTGCTAAAAGTAGATAGCTCAAACGTCGCATTTGGAGAGGAGGCGTCGGGTGGAGTTAACCTTGCTATGGATAACTGCTACCTGCTATCGCATAGTTTCTCTGCAATGGCGATCCTACGACAATATATCCCGTTGGGTAACAACAAACGATTTGCACTCTTCAATGAGGTGCAGCTATTGGGCGGTGGTTCTCAGTCTAAATACTCCTATGACTCACCAGTGCAAGGAACCTACTCTACATCGAGAGATTTTGCACTTAACTTTGCACCAGGTGTAACCACATTTATCAATAATAAGATCGCCCTTGAGATCAATGTCGGGGCTATGGGACTCTCATATTCCAAAACTACACAGTTACACAACCAAGTAGAGTCTGGAGAGTCTATAACCAATATGTTTAACTTCAAGATCAACATCCTATCATTAGGCTTCGGTGTTACATACTACCTATAATATTATGAAACAAAAGATACTACAAATAGCGCTAATTACAATACTCTTGCTTAGCAGTCACATCACCCATAGCCGAGAACTCGATAGAGTTAGTCAACTTACGCCACTACACAAGGGCGAGTATGTGGCGAGTCTCACTGCATCGTTTGGAGATTTCAACAGTACCAATAGTAGCTTTATGTTGCTGCTCGATAATTTAGATGTTAATGGTTCTATATCATCAGTAAAACCATCCGTTGGTTACTTCTACAGTGATAGATCAATGGTAGGAGCTCGATTCAACTACACAAGCGCACGAGGAGAGATCGCGTCAGCATCGCTCGATATGGGAAGTGTGAATGATTTAATATTAGATATCCCTCAAGTTGCTATATCCAGCAAGAGTTATGCCTATGGAGTGTACCACCGTAGCTACACCAAAATAGACAAGAAGGGGCAATTTGAGTTATTCTCCGAGATTGAGGCTCTTTGTGGTTATGGTAGCTACGAGATTGCTCAGGATATTACCGGAGAGGATGATTTTCTAAGAAGTAACACCTCTAAATTTAGCATTGAATTTAACCCCGGTATAGCAGTAAACATAACACCAAATGTTGCAACATTTGTATCGTTTGGCTTGGGTGGTTTATCATTTAGCAAGGTTGAACAGTATAATGCCGAAGGTGAGTATATCGGAATGAGGCGTGCCTCACAATTTAACCTCAATCTTGATCTATTTGCAATCAATTTTGGTTTGACATTTCACTTTTGGAATAAGTAATTACACAAAAATATATGAGAAAATATATATATTACACACTGCTGCTGTTACTCTCTGAGTCGTGTATCGAAAATAATATCCCATATCCGGTCGTTGAGCTCTACATCACCAATATCGAAGGCGAAGGATTCACAATGAATGAACCCAACAATCTCGAAAGAACAATTGTGCTCGAACTCGACGAGAGCACTCCAATCAATCAGGTGGAATTTTCCAAGGTAAGCTACTTTCCAGATAGGGACATTACAACCTCAGTGGATCTAAATAACACTTTTGATCTTCGTCGTAACCTTACAGTCACACTATCGCTCTATCAGGATTATACCTGGACTATATCTGCCAATCAAAATGTTGAGAGATATTTCAAGGTAGAGAACCAAATTGGAGCCGAGACAATCGACTACTCTACGAGGAGTGCCACAGCTTATGTCTCAGAGTCAACAGATCTCAATAACATAAAGGTGACCGATCTAAAGTTAGGACCTAAGGATGTGACG
This sequence comes from Rikenellaceae bacterium, assembly GCA_044433965.1. Lineage (GTDB taxonomy): Bacteria > Bacteroidota > Bacteroidia > Bacteroidales > Rikenellaceae > Alistipes. Next base: position 42,307 of record JAWXTF010000024.1, read on the forward strand.
ACATACGATATTGCGCTCGATGATCTAAACTCATTTAGCAACTATCGAGTGGTTAATATCAACTACCATGGTGATCGGAAGCGCGC
>JAWXTF010000025.1:0-2900 GCA_044433965.1 Rikenellaceae bacterium
GAGTAAGGTAGCCTTCACTTATGATGATTCTGACAAGGTAATTGCCTGTGCATCGTATTTTACACTATACCAAATGACCTATGTGATTAAACACTTACAGCAACGCTACGCAACCTATGGTATCAGTAATAGTGTGGCTTACTATGGTAACGCATTTGAGATGAATGATGCCTCGATGATTGTAATGTGTGGTATAGAGGATGCTTATGTGGTATATGCCGATGCTTCAATTATTAATAACTAATCGCTATGGACTACGATTTTGAATTTGACTATCTCATTATGGATGATACTGATGAGATCAAGGAGCGAGAGCGACAAGAGCAAGAAGATTAGATCTAATATTTATCAACTTAAATCTTACAACTATGATGTTTTTACTATGTCTCTTAGAGGTGTTTCTCTCATCTCTAAGACGTTAACCAACTAAGATTATGGACGAGAACAACAAACAACCTAGATCAACCACTGTAATTGTGCTTACAGTGATAGTGGTGATTTTATTCATTGCAGCCGTAATATGGTTTGCAACACTCAATCCAGGACAGAGCGTGTTGGTGATGTGTGTTATCCTTATGATATATTGTGGCTGGAGGTTCTTGTTCGGATAACTTTAAAATTGACTTATTATGGATGAAGATGAGGAAATGTTCAGATTGATGAACGAAGAAGATGATTTCTATATGGGCGATAGAGACGATCCAGATGATGATTATGAGCAGCAACATCGCCAGCCCAATCAAAGTGGCGGAGGTATGGGTTGCTTAGTTATTTTACCTTTTGTTGCTGGAGCATTAACCTTTGTTGTATTCCTAATTTTATAGATATATATGACCAATATTCCGAAATAAGAATGTTGGTCATTTTACTGTCTATTTTAGCAGTATTATTAAGCCGATAAAAAAATCACGAAAAATATAGCAACCGAATAAACCTTTTGAGAAAACAACTCCTACTCTTTATTGAAGTATTAACAAAAATAAAGAATCTATGGAGATTATCAATGCTACGCCCAAAGCAGTATCTGGGCTGGTCTCGAAAATCGAGGCACTAAAAAAACAGGTTAAAGCGCTTAAAAACGTGAACGAAGACAAAGCACTTAAACCTTGGATGGATTCACAAGATGTGCTATTCACTCTTAAGGTCACAAATCGTACTTTGCAGACGTATCGTGACAAAGGAATGTTGCCATACACGCAGGTGGGGCAAAAGTTCTTTTACAAGCCTGAGGATGTCGAAAAGTTGTTGCTTAGTATTAAATTTTAAATAGGAGGCACTACTATGACGGATCAGCAAAGTAATACAGTGGATTTAATTGAATTGTCAGCTGAGGTTGACCAGATTAGTAAATTGATTTTAGAGATAGCGCAAGCATCTCGCCCAAGTTTGGCGGATGAGCGTTTTTTCTCTGATATGGAGTTATCAACAATACTCAAAGTGAGTCGTCGCACACTTCAACAGTGGCGTAGCGATGGAGTAATATCGTACTACCATTTAGGTGGAAAAGTACTGTATAAAGAATCTGATGTGCAGAAGCTATTGGATAGTTTCTATATGAAAGCTTTTGCAGTAGAGTCAGAGTAAAAAAAGAGGGGAGAAAAGCTCACGGTATCAAAACCAAACTTTTCTCCCCAATTTTTATAGTTTAACGATTTAGAAATCGAACTTAGCTTCAACGTTCAGCATATCGCTCATAATATCCTTGTCAAGGATTCTCGCATAGTGACGAGTCATTTTTGTATCAGTATGTCCGAGCATCTTTGCTACATTCTCGATTGACACACCTTTTGAAAGCATCATTGTTGCGAATGAGTGTCGGGCCGTGTGGGTACTTACTACCTTGTCGATACCGCATACATCCATAATTTCCTTCAAATAAGCGTTCATTTTGGTGTTACTGATAATTGGCATTACTCTGTCAGAATTATAGCATACAGGGTGGTTTTTGTAGCGTTCAATAAGGTCAACGGAGGCTTTTAAGAGTGGAATGTTACACATTACTTTAGTTTTTTGCCTCTGCTTGCGAATCCAAGGTCTTCCATCGTTGTCTATAACAATATGTTCTTTGCGTAATCCCTGCAAATCCGAGAATGCAAGACCTGTAAAGCAAGAGAAGATAAAGAAGTCCCGAATCTGAGCAAGCCTCTCAATCTTAAATTCCTTTTGGATGATAACCTTCAGCTCATTCTCCGTAAGGAACTCTTTTTCCACTTTGTTAAGAGAGAACTTAATATTAGCAAATGGATCTTTTTGGATGTAGTCGTTTGCAAGTGCTATACGAATAATCTTTTTGAAGTTCTTGAGGTACTTAGTCGTTGTGTTGTGAGCGCAATTACGAACAATTTTCAGATAGTCCTCGTAGTCTGTAACAAACTTGTGGTTTACCTCCTCAATAGGAATGTCGCTTTTACCATAGGTGTGCTCCATAAACTCGACTGTGTGTTTTAGTGAAGTTCTATATCTCTCAACCGTACCAGGAGCAAAATCCTTTCCTTCTAATTTTTCGCATTTGTCATTATGCTCCTGAAATACCTCAATAAGCATAATCTTTGGCTTTATATCTTTACCAGTGTAGCGAGCAATTACATCATCAGCGCAGAATGGTTCGCTAGCCAATTCCATATCTTTATATAGCTGCATAATCTTTACCTTGATTATATCGAGGTGCTGATTGACTTCTTTTGAAGCTCTATCTTTACCAGTGGAGATGCCGAGTGTGCTGCTCCACTGATCTGGTTTAACTTTAAGTGGGGTCGTAAAGACCGATCGTGTGCCATTTACTGTTACACGAAGTAAGATTGGTGTATCACCACTCTTAGATAATCTGTTTCTTCTAATGTAGAATGCTGTGTTAAATGTTGTTCTTGCCATATTTTTATTTCTTGTTTTTGACGGTGCAA
>JAWXTF010000025.1:3000-41009 GCA_044433965.1 Rikenellaceae bacterium
GCAAAGTTACTAAGAGGGAGTGGATAATGAATTATACAGTTCAGCGCAGAATGGCGCAAAAGGCTGTAATGAAGTCTTTTAAGGTGGTAATCGCTACCGAAACTGCTACCAAATTAGGGGTGTAACAATAATGGTAGCGATTTATGGTTATAAATGCCCCATTTTGCCCCATTATTATGAGTAGTAAGATTTTGTAGATTAAATAGTTAGATTCTAAATCGCTACCAAAAAGCTACCAAAAAAAGTGGTAGCGATTTAGACCGTTTTAGATGCTGTATTCTGCCGATTTGGAAGATATAAGGATATAAAAAAAGCACCGTAAATGTGTCATTTACAGTGCTTTGCGTTGTTTTACCGCTACGCTTGGCGGAGAGAGAGGGATTCGAACCCCCGGACCCGTGAAGATCAACGGTTTTCAAGACCGCCGCATTCGACCACTCTGCCATCTCTCCAGGCACAAAAGTACAACAAAAATCTATTCTACCAAAACTTTTTGTGTTTTTTTTTCAATTATTTTTCTTTTATTTTGATATACACATGCTAATAATCATATTATCAGTTAATTACAGATTTGTATTTTTTTTGTAATTTTTCTTATGATTTATCGCAATTTTACGGATTTTAGAGATATTTCATTTTCAGGAGTTTTTAACAAGACGAAATTTGCAACTATTAATATCCAGCAAAGCTATTGAAATTACTCATGCACCCATAAGAAGATACCTAAAGCCCCAACTAACCGACAAAAGATCAAACACCCCACGCCCATCGCATAATCATCCATTATTATAGAGTGCATGAAGACCTATCATGCTACAAAACAGATGTTGTACAGGTGCTGAGTTCCAAAAAATTGCTTCAAAATAACAATTATCTACTCAAGTTTCAGAAGTTACATTGCCTAATGAAATTATCAAGAAAAAGACTTGAAGCAGTTTTGTATACCTCAGAAATACAGCATATTGATAGCACCTAAACAACAAATGAATCAGCCTCAAAACCATGAACAAAAGTACAACTATTCCGTCAGAAATACTAAATATTTTTAGCTAACACCGTCACAGTACCATATTCGCAGCATTCTGCTATCTAACTCAATAGGAAATGCAAAAGCTCGTAGTTCTTGGTGTTCATCTGGCTGAAAAAAACGGAGTCATTGACCCACTAAAAACGGTTTTTGTTGACCCACCTGTTTGGTTGAGCGGAAATGTGAAAAAAAGTTGGTTTCTGGAGCAGGCATTTTGGGGTCAATTTTTGCTTTGGATTTATGCCTGGGTTTAACTTTTTTGTTTTTATGCTCGCGACCCAATGTTCTGATTTTGGCGCGGGAGCATAAAGTTCATTTTCTCTCTTATTGTATCTGTTTTTAGTATTAAATAATTGAATTTTGCGCGTTGGTTTATGCGGTTACTACAGCAAAAAACTGTCGCGACAACTCTCAATTCTAATGCAAAGATAGCTAAAGATTACACAAATCAATACTCTGTCGAGAGTTTCTTGCGCTTTCTTACGGATTCACCATACAGCTCCACTCGCAGAGCATTGTGCGCCAACCTGTCGAGCACGGCATCCGCCACAGTCTTCTCGCCTATTGCCGCGTGCCACTGAGCTACTGGCAGCTGTGAGGTGAGTAGCGTGGAGCGTCGCGAGTGTCTATCCTCGATATATCCATCAGTATGCTGCGCCCTTGTGCATCAAAGCCTTGCATTGCGAAGTCATCTAAAATCAATAGGTCGCACCTCTCGATGCGTTTTAGCTCACCAAGGATTAATCCCTTAGCCTTAGCAATTTTAAGTGAGCTAATAAGTCGTGCCGTAGAGGCATATAACACCTTGAATCCTTCGCTACAAGCTCTATATCCGAGAGCTGTAGCAAGGTAGCTCTTACCAGTTACTGTTGGTCCTGTAATAAAGAGATCGCGGTGCGAGCGAATAAACTCCATTGAGGCTAATCGCTCTACTTGATTCTTATCTATGCCTCGCTCTAAGGTGTAATCTACCTCCTCTAAGCAGGCACGATACCTGAAATTTGCATACTTTATAGCCCTCTGCACAGCGCGCCCATTTCGATTATCCCACTCGCAATTAACCAAGTGAAAGAGAAATTGATCTTGTGTCATCTGCTCCTTTATGGTGCTCTCCAACGAGATTTTAAAGGCATCGTGCGTGCGCCCATACTCCATTCTCTCGCGAGAGTGATGAGCAACCATCTTCAGATTATCCCATACCTCGACATCGGTAGCGCTATATGCCAAGCGTACCTTACGACCGATAAGTGTATGAGGTACACTATAGATATGTTTATCCTCTCCAAGGAGCACGTGACCATACTTATCGACCTTCACCATAACGCTCTTCTTAACTGAATATCGCATATGATTTAGCTCTCCTAATTCATCGCGCTCTATCTCATCAAAACACTGACGACGTGAGAAGAATTTATTATTATAACCCTCCAAGGCAGAACGTATAGCGGCATTAAGTGAGCGCAGGTCGGGGCAGTGCAGCGACTCTACTTGGGCGAAGATAGCTCTATATACAAGTTTCACGGCATTCTCGACGTGGCTCTTATCTTTGGACCAGGACGTGCAGGGAGAATTGAGATGTTGTAGTGCTCGGCGAAGCATGCAAACCGACGCTGTGGAGCGAGAGTATAGTGCGCTTGCTCACTATACCGAGCCACGAGGAGGAAAACGAACGAAGTGAAGTTAACTCTTCGTTTACCTTTGGCTCGTAGCGCGACGATTTAATAACGGCTGATTTTAGATTGTCGGGAACAATGATGCGTGGCACTCCACCGTAGTAGTAGAGTGCATTTTCGCAGGCGGTGATAAAGTCGGCTATCTTCTGGCTCGCTGATGCCTCGACGTATGTGAGTTGGCTACAGCCTAAGATTGCGACAAAGACCTCGACAGGCTGTGGCTCCTGATTGTGAGGATAGATATGTAGCTTATCGCCAGTGTAGTCGATAAAGAGCTTATCACCAGCCTTATGCTCCATCATCATAGATGGATTCTGAATGGTGCGGTAGCGCTTAATGGCATACCTAAATTGTGTGAGACCATAGCCCTCGGGGTGGTCGGTGATATAGTTTTTCCACTCCTCCTGCGAGGTGGCACCAACTTTCTTTAGGCGTTTAACGATAGCTGGTAGAAGTGCCTCTAACTCGGCTTGTCGCTCAGAGATTTCAGCGGCCTTTTCGCTTACGCAGAAGAGAGCGTAGAGGTCGGCATCACTCTTAGTCTCAAAGGTTTGATAGTCAATATCGAGCTTGTTATAGATGCTGATATATTTCTTGACGGTGTTGCGCGAAGTGTGCGACATAAGTGAAATGGAGCGAAGTCCAACGCCACTGTGATAGAGGCGAATAATGGTGCGTAATGCAATCATAATAATAAATTTTGGAGACATAAATTTTTTAACTTATTTGATGTTTAAAATCTGTTCTATAACATCAAATATAACATTTTTATCGTCCAAAATCGCTCACTTCAGAGCTCTAATCAATCACATTTCAACTTTCGTTGAGCCAAACTACCGCAAACTTACAGCAGATTATTCGGCTCAAACAGGGTGGGTCAACATCAACCGTTTTAGGTGGGTCAATTGCACTGGGTTTTCCAACTGAGTAATTTACTACTTATTTTCAGAGGTTACAGATTAAAATCCGCCACGACGGCCGCCACCGCCACCAGTTCCACCGCCACCACCACGACGACCTCCTTGACCTCCGCCTTGTTGTCCACCAAATGAGCGAAGGTTATAGACAAGCTGTATAGAGAAATATCTACCTATGACACTGTTATATGTATTTTGGGTATAACCTGTACCAACTGAACGAGTAAATGAGGTGTTCTGATCAAATAGATCATTTACTCCGACATTTAGTTCCCCCCTTTTATTCTTGAAAATTTTCTTTCCTATAAACGCATTGCATAGCACGAATGATTCATTATAATCATTGGTAATACCTCTATACTGATTATAGGTTGCACCCAAAGACAAAGTTAGTCCTGGTCCAAAGACAAACTTTGAGGAGAGTGATGCTTTTTGGCTAAAATATTCGTTTATCTCTTCACTAAGTGATGCTGTGTTGATGGCTTCACTATAAGCTCCATTCCAAGAGAGGGTAAAGTCCACATTCTCAGAGATGTTACTACCCAACACCGTTGTTAGGCTATAGGTAAGACTCTTGTTATGATTAAGTTCACCACCATCAATAGTTCCGTCGGTGAGTATTGTTCCGCCAATCATACTTGGGGTTAGGGCGTAACTTACTCCTCCTCTAACATTGAAGTTACTCTTAATAAACGAGATAGGAAAACCATACTCTATCGTAGAGCTATACTTCCAATATTCATCAAGATTTACGCTTGTCGAGTACTCAATAGGACTGTAGCTTTCGCCATCAATCTCCACATTGTCAGGATAATATACAAGATGATCCCCGATGTAATCTTGAGCACCCGAAACACTACCCGATAACATAAATGTTGTTCCCTTCTCAACATTTGAACGTATATAGTGAATACGCATATTGGTGGTATAAGATGGTATAAGATCTGGATTGCCTTTCGAAATGTACTTGGTATTTGTTAGGTCATATGCATCAACTAAATAGTTTACATTTGGATTACTTGTCCTCGTGCTAAGGTACATTCTAAATGTATTTTGCTGGTTGATAAATATTTGAGCCATTGCCGAATATGTAAAGTTCGTAAAAGAGTTTTCGATAGGTTCACTTGTCTCACTACCATTAATCTTTGCATTACCCGAAAGTTCAGCATATTGGTAATAGGCATTAGCCGAAAATTTATTTTTTCCATCCGAATAGAAGAGACCTGGACCTACTTTATGAGTGAGATAGCTTGACTCATAAGCGTTAGATGATGACAGATTAATATCGGCATCGTTGTAGTTATACTCGGCATCTGTATTGTACGTGCTCTTTTTTGTCTCCTGCACATCGCTCGATACACTATAGCCTAACGTTAGGCGCAATTTACTACTTAGAGGTTCAGCATAAGAGACATCGGCAGAGAGGTTAAGCGACGAAGTTGGACTAAGTACAGCCGTATGGTTAAGGTCATATAGAGTCTCACCATATAATCCAACCATGCCCACTGTGTCAGCTGCAATAATTGAATCGGAATAACCTGCTGCTCCATTTGAATAACCATAAGATGCATTGTCTTGATCCTTTATCGTAACACTACCATTTACAGCTATCGTTCTACCAACTTTCCATAGGCGAGTGATATACGAGAGACTTGTCGAAGAGTTGTATCCTGCTTTGTCTGCCAAGCTATATGTGTCAATAATATTATAACCAGATTCACCATACATTGCGCCAAGTGTGTTCGACGTAGCCTCATTGCTTTGGTAACTTGCACTTTGGCGAAGTGTTAGTTGTTGGGTGGGCGAGATTTTCCAATCGAGACGACCCGTAAAGCGATGATTTAGATTGGGGGTATATGAATCTTTCGCCTGCATCAAGGTGTCGATAGCTAATGGATCCTCATACCAACGTTCAGTAGTTGATAAATTGTCGGTCTGAGTCCCGTTGTAGAAGTAGCTTGCTTCGGCTGCTACTTTGTCGTTTGCTCCAAATGTTCCTGAGTAATTCAAACCAAAAGCCTGTACTGTTGCCACTCCTGATTGCGAGCGTGTCATGGAACTTGAAGAGGAGCTACTGCTTGATTTGCGACCTTTGCCACTACTGCTACTTTCGTCTGACACACCTAAAATATCGTTGAACGAAAAGTCTTGCTGATTCAGGTTGTTAAACATTCCAAGTACCGTGAAGCGATGTTTATCTTTAAAATAGTTAACGTTACCACCCAAAAGATATTTGTTGTGATCGGTTTCTCCTTCGACTTCAGGCTGATAGCCATATCCAGCATATAGCTCACCAAAGAAACCCTCTCTCATGTGAGCTTTCGTCACAATATTAATTGATTTAAAACCATCACCATCATCCATTCCTGATAGTTCGGCATTGTCGCTAAGTTTATCAAAAACCTCAATATTGTCAACTATCTCTGCTGGCAGAGTGCTGATAGCTGTCGCTACATCGTTACCAAAAAATTCTCTACCATCCACATATATTTTCTTAATAGTCTCGCCTTGAGCTGTGACCTCGCCACTATCTACGGTAATTCCAGGCATCTTCTTAAGAAGCCCTTCAACATCGGCATCGAGTGCAACTTTAAATGCTGCAGCACTATATGAAAGCGTATCACCTCGCTGTGATGTTCTTAGTGCTTGCACCTCCTTAACAACAGCATCTATTTGAGTTGATGACTCTTTGATCTTTAGATTGCCAAGTATAACTCTTGGAGATTCAATCTTTATAGTATCTGCAAAATTCTCATATCCCATATATTCAGCTTTGATTATATACTCTCCATATGAGATTGAGTTAAATGTAAATACACCATCGTAGCCCGATGTTGTTAGCGTAGGCGCTTTGCTTGATCCAAGTGGCTCTAACTCAACAATAGCACCTATCACACCCTCTGCGGTGTAGCTATCTTTTAGACTCCCTTTTACTGCGCTTTGCTGAGCTAACACCGATGTTGTCGTCAGCAATCCTACTATCGCTAAAAATACTCTCTTCATTGTTAGATGTGTTTCGATTGGTTTTATGTTTAAAATTCTATAAACACAAAGATACAATCTTCACTATTGATGAATAGAGAATAGCTGTGAACGGCAAAAATTTAGTGGTGAACTAACAAAAGAGTGTTATACATTCAGCGAAAGGGTCACTTTGTGATGTTTGCCATCATCTTCGATAAGCAGTGAGTGAGCTTGAGGATAGTGGAAGTTTAATCGCTTTCGAATATTTGCTATACTATTTCCTCTTGTAAGGCTTCTCTCTCGCTTAAATATTTTATTCTCGGTTTGCAGAGTAATGATACCCTCTTGCTCCGTGATTGAGACTGTAATTTTACTCTCCTCACACTCTGAGATGCCATATTTAATAGTATTCTCAACGAAAGTATATAGTGCAAAAGGAGGTATTTGCGCCTGCGTAGATCTTATATTTGCAGCAAAATCGATCTCGATATTACCTCCAACTTGTAGCCTCTGCAGGTCAAGATAATCCTCGATACATGCGATCTCACCACCAATATCAACTAAATCATGTCCAGCTTTAGAGTACATATATTTTAGCACGTCGGAGAACTTCACAAAAACCTCCTCGACATCGGTTGATTTTTGCGATAACAGCGATTGAATTACTTTGGATGTATTAAATAAGAATTGGGGGTTAACCTGTGACTTACATAGCGTCAGTTCAGCTTTGTCTTTTTCAGCCTCCAACTCTCGACCAATTACAATTTGATTAAATAGCTCGGTTAACAATCCGACGGTATAGGCAAACCCCATAACAATAAAGAATATCAACCAGATATATCGTGTTCGTACCTCGAAGCGTTTACTAACACGAATATTTTCCGCCACCTCATCACTGTCAATAAATAGATATGGAAGAATTTGAGTGATGAGATATGTGGTGAGAATCATTACGCCAATAAGCAACATTGTTTTGCGACGATTACGTTTATCAACAAACGCTGGGATGCACCACTTCTTATTGAGGAAGTAGACACCATATAGGTATAAGATTAACAATAAGACAAAGAGGGGGCTGCTTTGATACCATCTTTGTGTAGGCACTAACAACACAATTAATGGTAGCATAACTACATAAAATATTGTATCTATATAGAAGGGCAGGTGTTTTGTGATCTTCATGACTATCTCTTATTATTTATCATCTCTTTGAGTCGCTCGGCAAAGACTCGCCCAACGGGTAGCTCAATAGATTTGAGATGCAGTGTAATACATCGGTTATTGAATGACGCAATTTTATTGAGTGGTACAATATATGATTTATGTATTCTTACAAATTTATCATTAGGTAACATCGACTCTATCTTTTTGAGGTTCATCTGCGGCAGTAGAGGTTTGCCGTCGAGTGTATGAATCTTAATATAGTTATCCATTGATTCGATATATTGAATCTCCGAGAGTCTAATATTTGTACTTTTATACTCAATCTTAACTGTTATATATGCATCATCACTCTCTGCCTTTATCAACCCCTGTAGTGCTCTTATCTCACGCACCTTATTAATGGCTCTCTCGAAACGCACAAAAGAGAAGGGCTTATGAAGAAAGTCTACGGCATTGACCTCAAAGCCATCAATGGCAAATTGTGCATACGCTGTAGTAAAGATAAGAATAATGCCTTTAGGAAGCTCTTTTGCCAGGTCAACCCCCGAGATCTCACCCATTTTTATATCCAAAAAGAGGAGATCTGGTTGAGATGTGCGAACACACTCCATTCCAACAATAGGGTCGGTAAAGGTCTCCACTGTGAGATCTCCAACTCTTTGGCAAAATTCAGATATTATCTTGAGCGCAAGAGGCTCATCATCTATGGCTATACATTTCATTGTGGCGGTGTTTTATACTACTTACATGTCGTTGACCATCTCTTATATGTCGTTTATTAAAAAAACGAATTGCAAATCACAATAACATATATTTTTGTCAAACAAGTAAAGTATATTGTATTAGGTTAATAAGTTAGGTTGGTGGTGCGAGTGTGGTTACTTGCACCATTTTTTATGATACATCACTACATTCCAGATTAAGTTCAACATTATATATATCGTTACTATCATCTATTTGTAGGGTGTATTGACCAGGGTAAAGCAGTTCTAAGCGATTTATACAGTTATTAATACCTATACCAATTTTATTCTCTTGATCGGTTTGCTTCTTGAAAATTTTGTTGCGAGCCATAAAGTAGAGCTTACCTCTCTTAAACTGCACTTTGACATATATATCACTTTGAAGATGTGCAGCTACGCCATATTTGATAGCATTCTCCACGAAAGTGATTAATAGTAGCGGTGCAATTTTAGCATTTGGTCGTGAAATATCATTCTCATACTCAAAGTGAATCTGAGTAGTATCATTGAGCCTATACCTCTGCAATTCGATATATTGCTTAATATACTCAACCTCCGATATTATTAACACTTCGTCTTTGACTCCATCGGTGTACATATACTCCATCATATAGGAAAATTGCGAAAATGCAGCGTCGGCACGCTCCGATGAGGTGACGATAAGCCCATAGAGGGTGTTGAGGGTATTGAACAAAAAATGGGGGTTAATTTGCGCTTTGTAAAGTGCTAACTCTGCTCGACGTTTCTCAAATTCAAATGCTTGACGTGCCTCATATTGTCGATATACCTCCGACAAAAGTCCAACAGTGAAGCTGAAAGTTGTTACGATTAGATATAAAAACCAAACTGATTGAATCCGAATAGCTGAAACCGAAGCTCTTGTTGGCGCAACTATCTGCAGTGAATCATCAACAATGGTAACCATATAATCAAACTGCGTAACTAAAGAGTTAACAATAAGTGAGAGTAAAAAGATCGCAATAGAGGTGTAGAGGTATCGACCACCTCTAAATAAAAAGGGAAGTGTTATATATCGATTGACAAAGTAGAGAGCATATAGCCATATGATTAGTACCACAACAAAAAGAGGTCTGCTGTCTATCCACCTGTCAAGAGGCACGAGAAGCAGAAGAAGTGGCATTAGACCAAGCGCAAATATAAGATCAATATATTTAGAATAGCTTTTATTTAACATGACTAATAACTATAAATTTCATACAAATATACTCCTATTTTTTATTAACTGAGTAGTTTGCCACTAAAAAAATGTCGTTTACGAATAAATTTTTAACCTAAAAATAATCTCATATAACTTTGTTATAGCAAAAAACGGTATCTTAGCGATTAGTTATAGAGCTAATATTACCCTTTTACTGAACAAAAGAGATCAACCAAAAAAACAAAAAAATGAAAAGAAAATTTACTTTAACACTGGCGGCATTGTCTCTACTTACGCCACTCCTTGCATTAGCTCAGGTCGACCCAATAGAGGAGCGTGTTGAATCGCTACTCTCGAAGATGACTCTTGAGGCGAAGATCGGACAGATGCACCAGATCAACACTCGTGGTGGAGTTGAACGATTAGGCAAGTTAGCAGCTGAAGGCTCTATTGGCTCTGTGCTTAACGAAATTGATCCAGCAGTAATAAACGAAGTTCAGCGAATTGCGATTGAGGAGTCTGAGTTTGGAATACCACTTATCGTAGCTCGTGATGTGATTCATGGCTTCAAGACAATATTCCCTATTCCACTTGGTCAAGCAGCAACATTTAATCCTTCGATTGTCGAGCAGGGGGCACGTGTAGCAGCTCGTGAAACATCATCAGTTGGTATTCGATGGACATTTGCACCAATGATCGACGTGTCACGTGATCCTCGCTGGGGACGTATCGCTGAGAGTTGTGGTGAGGATCCATACCTAAGTTCTATTATGGGTGCTGCGATGATTAAAGGTTTTCAAGGTGATGACCTCTCAGATCCATCGTCGATTGCAGCTTGCGCAAAACACTTTGTAGGTTACGGTGCTGCTGAGGGTGGCGTTGATTATAACTCAACAAATATTCCTGAGCGTCAACTTCGCAATGTCTATCTTCCTCCATTTGAGGCTGCTGTAGAGGCTGGTGCTGCAACGTTTATGACTTCATTTAACGACAATGATGGTATTCCAGCAACAGCAAATAAATTTTTGTTAAAAGATGTTTTGCGTGATGAGTGGGGATTTAAAGGTTTTGTAGTTACAGATTGGGGCTCATCGACCGAGATGATTGCTCATGGATTTGCATCATCTACAGAGGATGTAGCAATTAAAACACTCAATGCAGGTGTTGATATGGAGATGGTTGGCGGCACATATATGCGTCACCTCAAATCACTTATTGCCTCTGGAGTTGTAAGTGAAGAGGCTATCGACGAGGCGGTACGTAATATTTTGCGAATTAAATTTAAGTTGGGCCTATTCGAAAACCCATATGTTGATTTAGATGCAAAGGATAAAACCTTATATGCAGAGTCTCATCTTGCTGCAGCTAAAGAGGCAGCTGTGCAATCAGCGATACTATTAAAGAATGATAATTCAACTTTGCCTCTTAAAGGTGTTAAGAGAGTTGCTATAGTTGGACCAATGGCTGATGCTCCACACGACCAGATGGGAACGTGGGTTTTTGATGGCGAAAAAGAGCACACTCAAACACCTCTCAATGCAATTAAAGAGATCTATGGCGATGATGTTGAGGTAATCTATCAGGCTGGATTAGCCTATAGCCGTGACTATAATAGTGCAAATATCTCAAAGGCGGTAGAGGCAGCCAAGAGTGCTGATGTCGTCATTGCATTCGTTGGCGAGGAGTCTATCCTCTCGGGTGAGGCACACTCGCTCGCTGATATTGGATTGAAAGGTGCGCAAAGTGAACTTGTCGCAGCCCTTGGTGAGTGCGGAACTCCACTCATCACGGTATTTATGGCAGGTCGCCCACTTACTATTGCCCAAGAGGTTGATGCCTCAGATGCTGTAATTTATATGTTCCACCCTGGAACGATGGGTGGTCCAGCAATTGCCGACCTGCTGTTTGGCAAGGCTTCCCCAAGCGGAAAAACTCCTGTAACTTTCCCTCGCATGGTTGGTCAAGTTCCAATCTATTATGCACACAACAATACTGGTCGCCCTTCAAAAGGTCGTGAGACGCTCATCGATGAGATCCCATTAGAGGCTGGTCAAACATCACTTGGTTGCACATCTTTCTATCTTGATGCTGGCTTCACCCCTCTATTCCCATTTGGTTATGGACTCTCTTATTCGACTTTTGATTTCGAAAATATTGCTATCAACAAGAGTCAATTCTCCTCTGACGAAGATATTGTTGTGACATTCGACTTGATCAATAGTGGATCGTATGATGCTGCCGAAGTAGCACAACTGTATATCCGAGATAAGGTTGGCTCTGTAACTCGCCCCGTAAAAGAGCTCAAAGGATTTCAACGAGTAGAGCTCAAAGCTGGAGAGCGTAAAACAGTAGAGTTTAAACTACCCGTCGAGGAGTTGGCATTCTACAATATCGATATGGAGCGAGTAGTAGAACCTGGAGATTTTGAACTGTGGGTTGCTCCAGATAGCCAAAGCGGCAAAGCTATACCATTCACTGTGAAATAACAGATCAATAGGGCTATGGTGCTTATCACCACTTAACACCATAGCCCCTTTAAATAAAATAGACTAAAATAAACCAATTTAAAACTTTAGAGATGAAAACAAACTCTACAAACAAAAGCATAACAAGGAAGTTGCGATTTGCACTCTTTACACTATGCGGAGTATTACTGTTCTCTTCGATTTCTCAACCAATTTATGCACAAGAAGGTGAGAAGCAGGTAGCTAAAGGAGCCAACGCATCGCTCTTGCGCAACGTATCGGGTAAAATCGTTGATGTTGCCGACCAGCCTGTTGTAGGTGCTACACTTCAAGTTGCTGGTACACAAACTTACACAATAACCAACCACGATGGAGAATTTTCATTTCCTCGTGTTAATGCTGATGCAAAAATTCTAATCGAGTATATTGGTATGAAGAATATCGAAATTGCAGCTTCGGCAGATCTATCAAGTATTGTTATGTATGACGATGCAGTAAAGATGGATGAAGCTGTAGTGATCGGTTATCAAACAAAGATCAAAGCGAATGTAACCAGTTCAATCACGCAAGTTAACTTCTCGGAGATGGCAAGTCAACCAACACGTGACGCAATCTCTATGTTGCAGGGATTAACTCCTGGAGCACAGGTAACTACTGCAACTGCTCAGCCAGGACAAAGTGCTGCTCTCTCAATTCGTGGTATGTCATCGGTAAACTCAGGTGGTCCATATTACGTTATCGATAATATCCCAGGTGGTGATCCTTGGTCACTCGATCCTAATAATATTGAGTCGATCTCGATTATCAAAGATGCTGCGGGTGCAGCTATCTATGGTGCTAATGCTGCATCGGGAGTAGTTGTCATCACAACTAAATCGGGAAGTTATAATCAACCAATGAAGATCTCTTACTCGGGAAGCTATAGTTTTAACTCTCCTACAAAAACTGTAGACTACACAAGCACTTACGACAATGCTATTTTGGCAAACCTCTCCTATCTCAATGCTGGCTACACTACGCCATACTACTCTGACGAGGAGTTAGGATACCTTGCGGACCCTAATATTATTGCTGTTGCCAATGGTACAGAGTGGAAATTTTATGCCGATGAGGATTGGGTTGGGCTAATGTATAACACCTCCGTCAATCAGTTACATGCTGTGACTATTAATGGTGGTAGTGAAACGATAAACTACAATGTGACCGGCGGTTACACTAAGCAAGAGGGATTTTTCAATGATTATGGTCCTGACTCTTATGATCGCTACAATCTAACAGCGACTATGCAGGCTAAACTATTAAAGGATCGAAACGGCAAGTCACTCGACAAACTTATCTTAGATGTGAAGGGAGACTATAGCCGCTCCACAACAGCCCGTCCAGGAACCTATCCTTCAAGCATTGTATATACTATGGGAACAGTACCTGTATATGATCCAAATGGCAACTATGCACGTGCTGCATATAACTCATATAACCCTATTCAACTAATGGCGGAGTCGGGAAGTTGCACAACTATCAATAACCGTGTAACGATGGCTTTGGGTTTGACCTACAATATAAATGAGTATTTTAAATTGTATGGAACAGGTTCCTATGCACTTAATAACTCATCATATACTGGATTTGCTCGTGAGTTTGATTATTATGGTCCCGATGGTGTGATTAGCACAGCTGCCTATGGTAACAAAGCAAACTCGATAGATGATTACCTTAACTACCAAGGTACCCAAGCGTGGCGATTTATGGCGACATACAATCGTGACTTTGGCAAACATAAACTTAATGCTCTATTTGGAAACGAGGGGGAATATACAGACCGCAAGCAGGTGAGAGTAAAAAGAATGAATATAGTTGGAAATACACTCGATTCATTTTTGCTGGGCTCTACCGATGGTCAAACCACTTCGGGAGCAATGTACGACGAGTCGGTGGCAGCATTCTTCTCGCAAATATCATACAATTATGATGATCGTTATCTTCTTGAGGCAGTTCTTCGTGCAGATGCATCATCTCGTTTCGCCTACGAAAATGCTTGGGGTTACTTCCCTGGAGTGTCGGCAGGTTGGCGCGCAATTAACGAGGAATTTATGAAAAATCAGAATGTTGTTTCAGATTTGAAGATACGCGCTTCTTGGGGTCAGGTTGGTAATAAATCTGGTATTGGTCGTACAGAGCATATTACAAGTTATACATACTCAAGTGATTATTATCCTTTTGCTGGCGAGAATGGTAGTTGGATTGATCCAAGTAATATTCCAGCATTAGATACAACTTGGGAGACTGTGACAACTAAGAATATAGCTCTCGATATAGCATTCCTTGACAATCGCCTATATTTTATCGCCGAACGTTTTATCAAAACAAACGATGATATGATCGTAGGAATCGAGGCCTCTGACATGATTGGAGGAACACTTGCTGAGGCAAATTACGGCTCAATGGAGACCAAAGGATGGGAAGTTAGTGGAGGTTGGAAAGATCGCACTAAGGGTGGATTCCAATATGGTGTTAACCTATCTATTAGCCAAGATCAGAATATGATCCTTAACTATGGATCTTCTGCTACTCAAACACCGTCGCTGGGACAAAACTTATACCTCGAAGGATCTCCATATCGTACATATTATGGTTATGAGACAGATGGATTTTATCAAAACCAGGCAGAAGTCGATGCAGCTAATGGTGCAGTGATCAATGCAGCAACAGGACCTGGAGATATCAAATATGTTGATCAAAATGGTGATGGCGTGCTTAATACAGAGGATCTTATAGAGTTGGGTTCGGTACTAACTCCAGAATATACTTTTGGTATTCAATTAGACGCAGCATACAAAGGGTGGGATTTTGGAATGACTCTCTCGGGAGAGCTTGGTGCAAAGGCATATTTGACAGGAGCAACAACAGGTCTACACTACAATAGCCTTACATGGTCTTATGAGGCACATAATGATTACTGGACAGAGAATAATCCTAATGCCACATTCCCACGACCATACTACAAAGCAACATGGAACTACACATATTCTGACTTCTGGATGGTTGACACTTCGTTTATCCGACTTAGAAACCTATCTGTTGGTTACACACTACCTCGTGAACTTATATCTAAAATTGGTTTGAGTAAATTTAGAATCTACGCAAATGGTCAAAATTTAGGTGTGTTGACCTCGTCATCACCAATGATGGATATATATGATCCTGAGAGTCCAGGAAAGAACTATCCTATCGCAAAATCATTTTCAGTAGGTGTAAATATTGAGTTTTAATAATTAAGAGTTAGCAATATGAAAAAATATATTTATTTGGCTATTATAGCTTTAGTCTCAACATCATGCGAAGATTTTTTGTATCGTCCACCAATGGATGCGATCTCTTCGGGTAGTTATTGGAACGATGAAGCTGACCTCAAAGGAGGTATCAACAATCTATACAACTTCATGAATCATACATGGAATGAGGATGTGCAATCAATTGATGTCTACTCAGGCTCACTTAATAATATAAGTAGTGGAACATATACAACTCCTGAGACCGATGCAGTATGGAGTAGCTCCTATGAGGGAATTTATTATGTGCATGAATTTTTAGACAACTACAAGTCTGCGTCATTAGCTTCGGATGAAGTCAAAGCGAGATATCGTGGTGAAGCACTCTATTTTAGAGCTCTTTTGCACTTCAATTTGGTGAAACGTTTTGGTGATACAGTAATTGTAACGAGCAAGCTCGGATTGAGCAGCCCAGAGCTATATGGCACTCGTGACGATAGAACAGAGGTTATAGACTTTATATTAGAGGATCTCGAAGAGGCTATCGAACTTCTACCTACACAGAGTTGGATTATCAGTAATAATGATGATGAGGATGGTCGCATTTCGCAAGGTGCTGCATTAGCTCTTAGTGCTCGCATAGCTCTTTATGAGGGAACCCACTGCAAATTCCATGGTCATGACAGCGATAAGGTTGAGGGTTATTTAACTACTGCACGCAATAATGCATTGGCACTTATTAACTCAGGTGAGTATAGCTTAGAGGTCGACAATCTAAAAGATCTATTTGGTCCAAAGGGTGAGGGAAGTAGTGAGGTTATTTTGGCCTACCGCTACGATGAGAGCCAAGGTTCGGCAAACTCTCGACACTCGACAATAGCCAATGGTAATGGATTTATGCCAACAAAATATTTGGTCGATGCATTCCTCTGTACAGATGGATTGCCAATTGAGACATCTCCTCTATTCATGGGTCGTGAGACAATCACCTCGGAGTTCGAGAATCGTGATCCTCGTATGGCGAACACAATCTGGACACCACTTACGGAACATCCAAATCTTACGGAGCCATATGTGCCAAATCTAAGTACAAGCTATGTGGGTTACCTATTTTACAAGGGGATGGATGATAGTCTAATATCTTCGGGCGGTAGCTCATACACCGATGAGATCCTGTTTAGATTAACAGAGGCTTATCTGATCTACGCCGAAGCTTCATACGAGTTAAATGATGCCATATCTGATACTGAACTTGATGCATCCATTAATATCCTTCGTGATAGAGTTGGAATGCCATCACTAACAAATAGCTTTGTTGCAACCAATTCATTGAATATGCAAGAGGAGATTCGACGAGAGCGTCGCATTGAGTTGGCATCAGAAGGATTCCGATATGATGATATTATCCGCTGGAAAACAGCCGAAGATGAATTGATCCTACCAGTTTTAGGTTCTCAATACTATGCTGAATATTACGTTAGCGAGGAGACGGGTGAAGATTATCTCTCGGGAGAGAGTCTCAACGATGAGAACTACATTGTTGTTCAATCAGAAAGTGGTCGTTACTTTGTCGACCCCAAGAATTATCTATTCCCAATTCCAACTTATGAGCTTGGTCTAAATGCAAACTTAGGTCAAAACGAAGGCTGGTAGTAGTGTGTAATTTTTTAAATAAATATAATGAGAAAAGTAATTTTAATCTTAGCCTCAGTGGTTCTATCGACCACTGCTCTATGGGCTCAAAGCAGTGAAGCATGTATTGACTTCAATGTATCACAAGGTAAAAGCAACAACTATGTGATACTTACAAACATAAGTCACACATCCTACGACACCCTAACTTGGGATCTCAATGATGGTCGAGTAAAGAATCTTGAAGAGAATCAAAGCGAATTTTACTTCCCCTTTAAAGGAGAGTATGAGGTCTCATTAATAGGTGAAGCAGATGGTTTGCTCTGCAAAAGAACTCGCAGTGTGACAATTGCACAAGATGACCCTAATTATGAGCAAAACTTCAAACTTGTTTGGAGTGATGAGTTTGATGGCGATTCAGTGAATATGGATAATTGGACATTTGAAACAGGTGCAACAGGTTGGGGCAACAATGAGCTGCAAAACTACACTGATGGAGAGAATGCAGCGATCAAAGATGGAGAGTTAATTATCACTGCACGTCGTGTAGCTGAGGGTAATAAGGTGAAGCGTGGTGGAGTAACCTCGACCCGAATGGTTACCAAAGATAAGCAAGAGTTTCTATATGGCCGAGTTGAGATGCGAGCAAAAATGCCATCTGGAGTTGGACTATGGGCTGCATTTTGGATGTTGGGAGCAAACTTCCCCGATACAACATGGCCATACTGTGGCGAAATTGACATCATGGAGTATGTTGGATATGATAAAGATGTTCAGAATGTTGCAATGCACAATGGCTCAAGCTCGGGAAGAACTCGAAACAAGGCCAAAGTTACATTAGAAGGAATGGAGACCGAGTATCATATTTATGGTATAGTTTGGGATAAGTATTGCATTAAATTCTATATCGACGATGTAGAGAATGTAATATATACATACCAGCCTGATGTTTATGATAGCAATACATGGCCTCATAGCAAACCTCATTTTATCTTGCTTAATTTAGCTGTTGGCGGTGATTGGGGTGGCAAAATGGGTGTAGATGTCAACATCTTCCCAGCAGATTATGCGATAGACTATGTTAGAGTTTATCAGAATCCAGAATTTTAATATTTTAAACATTTTATACCATGAGAAAAATTATTTTAAGCCTAATGGCACTGTTGATGCTTTCAGTTAGCGCTGTTGCGCAAAATCGTCACAGTTCTACGCCTGAGAATCAAACTCCTGAACAACAGGCTGTAACACGCTTGGAGACTATGAAAGAGGATTATACGCTCACCGA
Source organism: Rikenellaceae bacterium (assembly GCA_044433965.1). Lineage (GTDB taxonomy): Bacteria > Bacteroidota > Bacteroidia > Bacteroidales > Rikenellaceae > Alistipes. Next base: position 21,299 of record JAWXTF010000025.1, read on the forward strand.
TAAGCAAGAGAAAAAGATTCTAAAAGCGTTTGAGAATTATTATAAAGATGCTGCAAAAGTTTCAAAAGATCAAGCAGGTCAAGAAAAGATCGTTAAAGCGAGACAGACGATGAGTACAAAGGTGTTAAAAGCCCTAAATCCAGAACAGGCAGAAAGATATAAAGCGACTCAAGAAAAAATGGCACAACGTGGTGCAAACCGCAAAAAGAACCAAGCTGAAAAGAAATAATATTTTAACTCACCTGCAAGCCTTGTGCTACATAGTAGGCATGGTCTGCCTCTATATCATCGGAGCAGTATGCTATATGATCGGCAATGGGAGCCTTTAGCGATGGGTTTTCAAACATCTCATAGCTAATGCTACCATTGCTGAGGTAGAGAATCTCGAAACCGCCCTGCGAGAATCTTCCTGTTACTTTGAATCCTAAATTCTGTGTGTACCACGCCAAGGCGCCTTCGAGGTTTGGCACCACCATATTTATATGGTCTATCTGTTTTGCTATATTCATTATGTGCTGTTTTAAAGTGTGTCACGTCTCATTGCCGAGTCTAAGAACTCTGCGTTCTCTGTATTTAGATAGTGCTTCAAATGCCCTATCATTGTCTCTCGATCTCGTGGGATCATACCTTGAATGGAGCTTGTGTTGGTTGGGTGGATTCCGTAGAATGGAACATTATCGACCTCAAGGAGCTCCAATACTCTGATCTCCTCCTCGATGATCTCTCGCTCGGTGGCTGGGATAAATTCACCTCTTTCGGCTGCCTTGCTCATCTCGCTACCTTCGAAAAGTCCGAGTGTGCCAAACCAGATTAGTGCCCCTCCCGAAGCATTGATTAAGCGAGCTGTATCTTCGGCATTCTCGATACCCTTACCCGATCCCGCAACGCCCAACATAAAGGCGTCGCAGTGGCGAATACCTGCTCTGTTTAGGCGTTCGAGTTGCTCGTAGGCATCGGCTAAGGTGTGTCCTTTGTTGATATACTTTATCGACTCCTCACGACCTGTTTCGAGACCCATCCAGAGGTCGTTGATTCGCATATCTTTGATGCGTTGCAGATCTTCGTCGTTCTTTGCTTTGACGTTCGAGATGGAGGCATACATCGTTATCACCTCCACTTCGGGGATATATTTTATTATGAGATCGCTAATTGCTTGTAGCTTATTAGCGCTCAATACAAAGGCATCGCCATTGACCAAGAAAATACGCTCGATATGGGGATTCAACATCCTAAGTTCTCGAATATCTTGCTCTACCCCAGAAAGGTGCTCGACCTTAAATTTATCGGCATACATCGTGCAGAATGTGCAGGCATTGTGCGCGCACCCTTCGGTCACTTGCAGCAGCTCCGTGCCCATCATCGCCTCGACTGGTGGGCGATATGTTATCCCTGTGAATTTCATAGCGTTTTACCTTTTGTTACTCTCCTGCAATTCTCATTATATCCTTAACTTCGTGGCGTGCTGTTGGTTGTGCGTGGTTGCCCTCCTCAAAGCCGTATGTTATGATACTCGCTACGGTCTCACCCGCTGGAAGTCCAACGATCTCAGAGATTGCAGCATCGTCAATAATTCCAAAGATGCAGGTGCCGACCCCTTTAGCGTGTGCCGCCAAGCAGAATGTTTGGCAAGCGATGCCTGCGTCGAACATCTCCCACTGTGTGCCAGCTTTGCTTGATGCTGGTTTGTTGTCGCCAAGTGTGCCGCTCTTGCCCTTGACGTAGCTTAAAACCATCACACCCTGTGCATTTTTGAGAGTGTTCATATTGTATGCAAAGCCATTTACACCTCGCTCGTATATCGCCTTAATCATATCGTCATTGTCGACAATGGTGTAGCGAGCCACCTGAAAATTTGCCCACGATGGTGCCCAGCGACTAAGCTCTACTATCTCGCCCATTAGCTCACGACTAACCTTCTCATTCTTGTACTGGCGAACGCTACGGCGTCCTTTAATCATCTCGATTGCATTCATTGTTTTTGATGTTTTTAATTTATACTGTTTTCTTTGGTGCAAAGATAGTGCAAAATCATAGATGTAAAATTGTACTATTTTCGTAAATTTCAGTACAATTATCAGAAAACATCAATAAATATACCGCAATCAGTCCATAATAACAATAAATACTCTATATTTGCATCACAAATTATGATAATTAGACAATGGAGACAAGAACAATAGATAACCTTATCGAGGTGGAGATTCAAGACTTGGAGTCGTGGAGCGGCAGACCGCATATGAACAATTTTTTCGAGATTGTCTATATCGAGAGTGGCGAGGGTGTGCAGTGCATAAACTACCACGAGGCTGAGTATGGTGCAGGAAATATCTTCTTGCTGCCACCTCTCAACTGCCACTCATTCGAGATTGCAAAGCGGACGAAATTCTACTTCATAAAGTTCACCGACAGCTATTTCAAAAGTCACAAACTCACCGACAATGATGATTGGTTCTCGAAAATCGCCTGCATCCTCGCCTCCTATAATCGTGTGCCTGGGGATATAATCTCCTCAGAGGCGGAGCGCAAGATGTTGATTAACGCAATCGAGTCTATTCACTCTGAAAATATGAAGCGAGATAAATACTCTACCTCGATACAGATGGGTTCTATCATCTCTATACTCAATATCTTAGCACGCAATATCGAGGCGAGATTTCCACTCGTAGCGGAGTGCAAAGGGGGTAAGATGTGCGATATTATGCGCTACATCAATGATAATATTGGCGATAATGCACTCTTGAAATCGGGGGTGATAGCTGAGAAATTCGGAATCTCGGAGCGATATATGTCCGACTACTTCAAACGACACAGTGGCACTACCCTATCGGAATATATCAACAAGGTAAAGATCCGCCTATCGGAGACCTACCTGCTGCACTCAAACCTCTCACTCAAAGAGATTGCCTACCGACTAAACTTTGCCGATAGCTCCCATCTCTCGAAGTGTTTCAAACGCCACTATGGTGTGACAATCAAGGAGTTCAAAGCCGATCCGCACCTCTGCTATGCTAAGGGGGTGTAAGTTGTAAGGGTTAGTCGGTTATTACCCAACTGCCAGTTTTACAATGCGCTTGGCACAGTTTTAGAGTAGAAGAGGGCAAGTTCCATAAGGGGCGAAATTAATATTTTAAAACTATGTCTTATTTAAATTCTACAACATTCCTTACCGAGGCTAAGGAGGGGGTTCTAACAGTTACTTTCAACCAGCCTCCAATCAATATCCAGAGCAACAAACAGCTCGATGAGCTTGATAAACTTGCCGAGAAGTTGGAGGGTGATCGCACTATTAAGGTTGTTGTTTTTCAGTCCAATGTACCTGAGTTCTTTATCGCTCACTTCGACATTGAGGTCTTGAAGGATTTCTCAACCGAGGCGGTGCCACGTGATAAGGTTGAGCTACTCTACTTGCAAAAAGTTTGTGAGCGAATCAGCGAACTGCCACAAGCTACTATCGCCAAAATTGAGGGCTTTGCTCGTGGTGGTGGTCACGAATTTGCGTTGGCGTGCGATATGCGTTTTGCGGCTCGTGACAAGGCTATCTTTATGCAGATGGAGGTCGGAATGGGTATCCTCCCTTGCGGTGGCGGTGCCTCTCGTATGGCTCGCCAATGTGGTTTGGGTCGTGCGTTGGAGGTGATTCTTAGTGCACGAGATTTCGATGCTGACGAGGCAGCGAGAATCGGAACTGTAAACCGTGCAATCGACGCTGACAAGATCGGGGAGTTTGTAGATAAATTGGCTGAGAGAATCTCTAAATTCCCTGCCGACTCAATCACAGCTTGCAAGCGAACAGTCTATGCCTCAATAGATAAGACGATCCACGAATCACTTTTGGAGGAGGCATACCAACTCTACCAAGCGACCAGCAAGACACCGGGAGTCAAACGATTCAAGGCGGCTTATGAGTCGAAATTCCAATACGATTTGGATAATCAACGACAATTCGAAGCTAAATTATTGGATATTCAGGAGATTAACTAAAACCAACATAGTGGAGCTGCATATCGTGTGGCTCCATTTTATTTTAAACTCAAAAAACATGAAAAATATCAATAAAATCCTCTGGCTCATAAATGGCAAAATAAAAGATTTTGATGGTTTCAATGGTGTCGTTACCGATGTGGTGGAGATGGCTCGCAGCGAACACGCCACAAAGACATATTGGTGGTCAGTCTCTAAGGATAGGACAAAATTTTGCGACCTCGACATCTATGACTCTGAGCAGGCAGCATTAGAGCATATCGGACACTGGGCACCTCACAGCGATGAATTTTCTAAGTATGCACTCAATGAACGACTGCTAATTTTGGGCGATGTACCACACTCTATCAAAGATGCTCTATCGGCGATGAACCCTCACTATATGGGTTATTTTGGTGGTTTTGCAAAGGATAAACCATCGGGAGCAGACCAACTCAGCGAGGTAATTTGGAGTTTCGAGGGGCGAATAACTGATAAGGCTATGTTCCGTGAGGCGTGCGATAAACTTACTCCAATAACTCATTCTGAAGATGGCTCTATCCTATATTTATGGTGCGTAGATGAGGAGGATTACTTCTTCGTATTGGAACGCTACATCGACAACGATGCTGCGATCGTGCATATGAAAAACTCAGCTGAGTTCGGCAAGCTCTTCTTCGGCTCAACAGAGGTGGCAGTCTTTACAATTTACAGTGAAATCTCACCTGAACTCTCCGATCTCGTCAAGGAACTTAACCCAGAAATGATGGAGGCAGCAGCAGGTTTCTCTCGGTAGTAAATTTAAATGACCAACACTCAAACGGAATGTTGGTCATTAGCTTTAAAACTACTCAGCCTTAATATGATAGCCCCGTGCGCTCAAAACCAGACTCAACACTGTTGTCGTTCCAGTAATTATACTTTCGTATGGAGTTTAATATTTCAATCATAACTGAATATTTTCTGCAAATATAATAATTTTCAAGTGAAATTGAGAATTTACGTAGTTATTTTCACTGATTTTTTTTCACAAAACACACTGATTTCTGTTTATTTGTCCTTTTTTTACCTGTAAAAAGAGGACAATAGTACTGTCTTATCTCACGAGAATGCTGTATTAACGCAAACCTCTAACTACCCGACAAAAGATCAAACACCCCACGCACATCGCATAATCACCCATTATTATAGAGTGCATGGAGACCTATCATGCTACAAAACAGATGTTGTACCGGTGCTAAGCTCCAAAAAATTGCTTCAAAATAACAATTACCAACTCAAGTTTCAGAAGTTACATTCCCCAATGAAATTATCAAGAAAAAGACCTGAAACAGTTCTGCATATCTCAGAAACTCAGCATATTGATAGCACCTAAACAACAAATAAACCAGTCTCAAAATCATGAACAAAAGTACAACTATTCCGACAGAAATACTAAATATTTTTAGCGAACAACGTCACAGTAGCATATTCGCAGCATTCTGTAGACTCCTTGAATCACTCATTCTCGACCGCCAAACCTTCGGAGGGAATAAACGAGTAAGAGGAAACGAAAGTAAGTAGTTTTCGACTTCTTTCATTTTCGACTTCTCACACTACGGAATTGGCCCTAATTATTTATCTCTATTTTTGATTTACCAGACAGCAATATTTGTTAATCCATTCTGATAGCATCTCCAATGCTGTAACATTAACGGTTTCTTCTATTTCGCCATATTCTGCAACATCACCACTTTCAGCCTTTTGGAATAGGTGATTCAACCCTTTGAGTTCTGCGATTTTATATTGCTTGTTACCTGCTCTCTTTAGGGCTGTTTCGATTGCCAAAAGGTTCGATGATGCTTCTACTTGTCGGTCAAGAGAGCCATTTAAAGCCAACACAGGACATTTGATTTTTTCAATGATTGGTGCAGGGTTAAACTTTATAAAGTTGTACATCCACGGTGCTGTTGCCGTTTGAACAACACGAGCTATCTCTTTCTCGGCTGTTTGTGGATCAATAGTAGTAGGCATTGAACTCTCTGCAATCTTTCGCACTTTCGCCACAACCTCAGCATTTAACTCCTCTGAATTTAGGATAGCATCATAGATTGCTCGATTTGTATTTGCTGCATTTTCTCTCTCGGATTGGGGTATATCTATTTGACTTAGTGCATAGTTGGTCTGATAAGCCAACACATCGGCACCCACAATGCCACATCCTGCCATTGAGATAATAAAATCGGGCGTTATGTAGCGACTATCTCCTGCAAGTAAAAATGCTATAAGTCCACCCTCGCTATGACCTATTACACCGACACTGCTAAACTCACCTCGCGAGCGAAGATATTCAACACCTGCCTCTGCGTCATGGGCTAAATCGTCGGTTGTTGCACCAACTTCTCCTTTGCTACTCTTGCCAACACCCCTGTCGTCAAAGCGCAGTACTGCAACTCCATTGCGAGATAAGTAGTCTGCTATTACCCAAAATGGTTTATGATTAAATAGTTCAGAGTCTCTATTCTGTGCGCCTGAGCCACTCACTAACACTACGGCTGGAATTCGTCCATTGTCTTTGGGTTTTGTGAGTGTCCCAGATAGCGCATTACCCTCTATCCTATTTGTGAATGTAACGTCCTCAATATTGTATGAATATGGAGCTTTTGGGGTTTGAGGTCTATCTATCTTTGTAGCCTCGCCACTCGTGGATTTTGTCATAACAAGAGGGAATTGCTGACCCGATTGTGAGAAAGTACCATTAAGCTCCGCAGAGCTAACAGATGCTGTATATTTTGCGCCAATCATCGAAAAAGTTGCTGTTAGGCTGCCATTGTCAAAGGTTGTGTTTGTGCCCTGTATCTCTGCATTACCTTGATCTACGGATATTAGTTTCGAGTTGTAATCCTCGCCATCTTGTGTGATTTCAATAACTAAGCGCATCGACATATTTGGATCAACACTTAACTTACCCTCCCATACTCCAACAGGATTTTGAGCCACTGCGCCAAATGATACAATTAACGCAACAATAATAGATAATATTCGTTTCATAGCATCGGCGAACTCTTATATGCTCATTGTTCTGATCGGCTTAAATTGTACGAAAAGGCGCAGGCAATCATCCTCAGTACAGAGGTACGACCAAGCACCCACAACCCCGAATAAGATATGCCTACGCCAAGCGTAAGCATCTGACTTATTGCAAGGGGGATTGTTAAAAATTAGTCGTTTTCTGTACCTCCACAACAATAGCAAACGCTATAATATATATGCGATTGATAGTTTTCTCCCTAACAATCAACCATAAACTTAGTGATAATCTGCCGAATGACCAAATGTCGAGAGAAATTTATCAGGATAAACGCATAAAAAAACTGCTTATCGCGCTCATGCCGCGCGGGCACCAAGCTTAAGTTTGGATCCAAAAACTGTCGTTTTTGACTTTTGTATTGCACTGATGTCTCTGTGTCAACCTATGGTTGCCACCACCACCTAAGCGAGGTGAACCTCGATTTGGGTTGAGATGTAATCTCTAAGCCCAAATCGCAATGATATGCACCCGCGGGGGTGCTATCCCCGCCCGCCGGAGGCATAAGAAATAATATTTTTCGTGCGTTTGCCCTGAGAAATTTATCAGGGCAAACGCACGAAAAAAACTGCTTATCGTGTCATAGAGGTGAGATTTCTCTCTTTTTTTAAACTGCTTCTTCTTGCAATTGAACTCATCAAGATGATGATTGTACTGTGCCTCAAAATCTCGTTTGCGGTTCTCAATCTCAAACTGAGCCTCAAATTCCACCTGTTTTATATTCCACCTCACGATGAACACCCTTGCTATTGGCTATGCGCTTCCGTAACCATCTCCGCAATCACGTCTTGATGATTACGAATTATTGCTCTTGAGGCACCCATCTGTCGGGCAGGAGATTGCAAGAGAGTAGATCAGCGATAGAGGCTCGGCACCCTTGCCCACGCCGCCGAACTGGGTCAGCAAAAAACCATTGCGATGCAACTGCAAAACCTTTATCGACTTGCTATTCGACCCAATAAAAACAAAAACATCGCCACAATCTTTTTGGTGCAAAGGTAGAGCAAGATCAAAAATGGATCAAGAGGTGATTGCGGAGATGGTTACGTCACTCGGTGCTTGCACTCTTTAGATTGTACACATGGTGGGCGAACCAAAAAAAGTAGGAAAAGATTATCATCTTTTCCTACTTTTTTATAAAGTCTTATTTTTAGCTACTAATTATGCCTCCAAAGCGAAACGCTTGTAAGCAACAACTGTCGCAGCTGGGTTAGACTCTTTGATAAGGTCAGCGATAGAGCGCTTCTCACCAACTACAGCTTGTGCAAGAAGTGTGTTCTCCTCGAAGAACTTACGCATCTTACCCTCAGCAATTTGAGCAAGAATATTCTCTGGCTTGTTCGCATTCTTAGGATCTTGCTTCATCATATCAAGAGCGATTTGACGCTCATGAGCAACTACAGCTGGGTCACAATCTGCCTCGCTGATAGCGATAGGAGCCATTGCAGTTGCCTGCATAGCTACAGCGTGAGCTACCTCATCAGCTACTGGCTCGTTGAAGCCAAGAAGAGTACCCAATTTTTTGTTGAAGTGAACGTAAGCTGCACAATATGGAGCCTCGATACGAGTATAGTTCAACTCAATCTTCTCGCCAGTTTGACCTGACTTCTCAGTTACCATATCTTCGATTGTACGACCCTCAGCATTTTTGTATGCCAAGAATGCCTCAAGATCAGCTGCATCGCTCTCAACTGCAAGGTCAAGAATTGCATTAGCTGATGCTGAATACTCGCTGTTTTGTGCTACGAAGTCTGTCTCACAAGCAAGACAAACCATATAAGCCTTAGTGCCAACGATCTTTGTTACAACAACACCCTCAGAAGCTGAGCGGTCAGCACGTTTAGCAACTACGAGTTTACCTTTCTCACGGATGATGTCTTGTGCACGAGCGAAATCACCTTCAGCCTCTTGAAGAGCCTTCTTGCAATCCATCATACCAGCACCAGTCATCTTGCGAAGTTTCATTACTTCTGCTGCTTTGATTTCCATAGTATCAATTGATATTATTAGTTTAAATTACTCAGCTTTAGTCTCCTCAGCTGCCTCAGCTGCTGGAGCCTCAGTAGCTGCAACAACCTCGGCTACAGCCTCTTCGTCGTTTTTAGCTACCTTTTTGATACGTGGTTTAGCCTCTTTGCGTGGAGCCTCGTCAGACTCTGGGTTTAGTTGAGCCTCTTTCTCTTTTTCGAGTTTGCGCTCTTCAACACCTTCTGCGATAGCAGCACACATAACGTCAAGGACAACTCCGATTGATTTTGCCGCGTCGTCATTTGCAGGGATAACGTAATCGATGTTAGTTGGATCACAACAAGTATCTACCATTGCAAAGACTGGGATATTCAATCGTTTTGCCTCTTTAACAGCGTTAGACTCTTTCTGTACATCTATTACGAATAGAGCAGCAGGAAGACGAGTAAGATCTGCGATAGAACCGAGGTTCTTTTCGAGCTTAGCACGCTGACGTGAGATTTGCAATCTCTCACGTTTTGATAAATTTGAGTAAGTTCCGTCAGCCTCCATCTTGTCGATAGTAGACATCTTCTTAACGGCCTTACGTATTGTGGGGAAGTTAGTCAACATACCACCAGCCCAACGCTCAGTAACGTATGGCATAGCGACTGCTGAAACCTTTTCGGCAACTACCTCTTTTGCTTGTTTTTTGGTTGCTACGAACAACACACGGCGACCGCTCTTAGCGATATTTTTGATTGCCGCAGCTGCCTCATCAATCTTCAAAACTGTTTTGTGAAGATCAATGATGTGGATGCCATTTTTCTCCATGAAGATGTAAGGAGCCATCTTAGGGTTCCATTTACGCTTCAAGTGACCAAAATGTGCACCAGCCTCCAATAATGTATTAAAATCTGTACGTGACATTGTTTTTAATTCTTATTAATTTTAATTCTCTTTTCTTCAATCCTTTAGGGTAGTGACCTTGTCAATCCCAAGGATTTTCCGCAATCGGGGCAACCTCCAGTAATACTCCACAAGAGAGCAGTCTGAAAAGTTTTAAACCCAAATTGTGCTTGCCAAAAATTCGGTCTGTAAGGGGATTAACGCTTACTGAACTGGAACTTCGCACGTGCTCCAGGTTGGCCTGGCTTCTTACGCTCAACTTCACGTGGGTCACGAGTTAGGAATCCGTTCTTCTTTAGAGCAGGACGGAATTCTGCGTCGATCTCGCACAATGCGCGAGAGATACCCAAACGAGCTGCTTCAGCTTGACCTTTGATACCACCTCCATCAAGATTGATCATTACATCGTAGCTACCCTCGGTGCCTGTCACCATAAAAGGTTGCTTAACTTGATAGCGAAGGATCTCCAAAGGGAAATAAACTTCGAGCTCTTTGTGGTTGATTGTAATCTTTCCAGAACCTGGCTTCACGAATACGCGAGCCACAGCAGCCTTACGACGACCTACGGTGTTTACAACTTCCATAAATTTTTACTTAATCTCGTTTAACTTAATTTCCTTAGGGCTTTGACCAGCGTGAGGGTGCTCACTGCCAGCATAAACTCTTAAGTTTCTCATCATGGCAGAGCCAAGACGTGTTTTGGGCAACATGCCCTTGATAGCCTTCTCAATAACGAATGTAGGCTTGCGTGCTAAGAAATCAGCAGGTGTAGCGAAACGCTGTCCACCTGGATATCCAGTGTGACGAACATAGACCTTGTCGGTCATTTTTTTGCCTGTAAGCTTCACTTTCTCAGCATTGATAATGATGACATAGTCACCACAGTCAACGTGTGGAGTGTAGCTTGGCTTGTGCTTTCCGCGCAAGATCTTTGCGACTTGCGATGAAAGACGTCCCAATACCTCGTCTGTAGCGTCGATAATAACCCATTCTTTGGTTACTGTCGCCTCAGAAGCCGAGATAGTTTTGTAGCTTAATGAATCCACTTTGTTTACGTTTTTGTTAATACTTGTAATCCAACTCCCGCACTTCGCGGGCTCGCAAAGGTACGAAAAATATTATCATTACACAAATAAGTAGATAAAATAATTTGTTTTAACATTTAAATAGTGCTTTTTAGCTGCTTTTTATTAACTTTGCGGTGTGAAAAATATAGTAGAAATAGCGGTATCGCTCTCCGAAAGACTCTCTCTGTTTGGTCAAACAGAGCAGTCTCAGGCTGTTGTAGAGAGAGCGTTGACTGCCAATAGTTGGTTTTGTGAGTCTGATATACTTATGGCAATTAATGCTATACGTACTCAGATGCTCGACCCTGTTAAACTTAAAAACTGGATTGAGGCATATCCAACCCTTTGCGAGCAAACACCCAGGCGCATTGCAATTATTATGGCGGGAAATATTCCTTTAGTTGGTTTTTTTGATCTGTTGTGCTCTCTTGCTGCCGGACATCAGTCTTGGATTAAACCCTCAAGCAAGGATAGAGCATTGATGGAATATATTGTGGGAGAGCTACTAAGCATTGAACCCGATATACCTATTTATATATACGATGATGATTTAACCTACGACGCTGTTATTGCAACAGGAGGCAATGAGGCTAACCGTTACTTCGAGGCACGTTTCGGCTCATGTAAGCGATTGTGTCGCTCGTCGCGGCGTTCAATTGCGGTTATTACAGAGGAGACAAGCTCTGAAGAGATGAGGAAGTTAAGCAATGATATTTATAGCTACTCAGCTTTGGGGTGCCGCAATGTGGCTACAATATTTGCTCCTCGTGGAGTCGACATCCTTATTACTGCGCGTGAAACACATTCAAAGTATCGCAACAATTATATTCAGACAAAAGCGATGTTGTCGTTGCAAGGGCTATGTTTTGAGGATAATGGTTCATCTGTGATACGTCGCACGCGTGAGCTACCAAATACCCTGAGTACCATTACTATCTGGGAATATGACTCTCTTGAGCAGGTGCGAGAGTGGATCGATAATAACGATCATCTCTTGCAGTGTATTGTGAGTTGTGTTGTTGAACACCCTCGGCGAGTAGGTTTTGGAGAGACACAACATCCTACACTTTTTGACTATGCGGATGGTGTCGACACAATGAAATTCTTGGATTTTAACAGTTGAAAGATGATAAAAAAATTTTCAAGTTTGGTGATGTTTTCGCACACCATCTTCGCTATGCCCTTTGCTTTGATAGGGTTTACTTATGCAATTACGACTACAGATGCAACCTTTAGCTGGCTGTTGCTTCTGCAAGTTGTCCTATGTATGATCTTCGCTCGCAACAGTGCAATGGGGTTCAATCGTTGGGCTGACCGAGATATTGACGCAAGAAATGAGCGCACCGCTAACCGCGACATCCCGGCAAATAGAATTTCGCCCCGTTCGGCACTAATATTTGTGGCGGTTAATGCTATATTGTTTGTTGCAACATCATGCACAATAAATGCGTTAACAGCCTGGTTATCACCAGTTGCACTCTTTATTGTGATGATCTACAGTTATTGCAAGCGATTTACATCTGCGGCTCATCTGGTGTTGGGGTTAGGTCTCTCTATTGCTCCAGTGGGGGCATATATTGCGGTGGCTGGTCAATTTGCACTTGCGCCCTGTCTATTGTCTGCCGTGGTTTTAACCTGGTGCTCGGGGTTTGATATAATTTATGCTCTGCAAGATGCTGAGTTCGATCGAGAGGAGGGGCTCCACTCAATACCAGCGAGATTCTCAGCAACTGGAGCTTTAACAATTAGTGCGGTGTTGCATCTCTTCTCTGCTGTGGCTCTGCTCTTTTTTGCCTCACTCTTACCCTGCTCTATCTGGATTACTTCGGGTGTAACACTTTTTATTGTGATACTTATTGCCGAACACTTTTTGGTTACCCCCAAGCGACAGCGTAATATCGGCATCGCATTTGGAACCCTTAATGGCATAGCAAGTTTAACACTTGCATTGTTGACTATTATAGGTCTTATCTTATCCTAATAAATAAGGATTGCAGAGCAGATAATAAATACCTATCTTTGCATCAATGAAAAAAATAGCTCTACTTGTTGTAATATTTACTCTCTCGTTAAGTTTGTCATATGCGGCTAATAATGAGCCTCAGATCGACACCTTGGTTGTTGTCGATCAGGTTAGTATTAGTACTATTAAACAGGGGCTAAACCTATATCGTCAGCCTATAGCGTCGACAATTATAACTGCTGCTGATATTGAACGTCAAGGAGTAACAGAGATAAAAGATGTAAGCCAAATAGTCCCCAATCTGCACATCCCCGACTATGGTTCGCGAACCACTTCTTCAATCTACATTCGTGGTTTGGGTGCAAGAATTGATCAGCCTGTGATGGGTCTCAACATAGATAATGTGCCATACCTTAACAAAAATGCTTTTGATACTGAGGTTATGGAGATTGAGCGAGTGGAGGTCTTACGAGGTCCACAATCGACTCTTTACGGGCGCAATACTATGGGTGGTGTGATGAATATATACACGCTCTCACCGTTTAATTATCAGGGCATTAGAGCGGGGGCAGAGTATAGTAGTGGCAATAGTTATAAGTTGCGAGCTTCGCTCTATTCTAAGCATTCTGAACATTTAGCAACAGCTCTATCAGCATATTACACCTCGAGTGATGGATTGTTTGAAAATCAGTATGACGGTAAACTTTGCGATTGGGAGAGGAGCGCAGGGGCGAGATTTAAAATTGGATATAGGGCGTCTGATAGGTTTCGTTTAGAAAATACAGCGTCGTTAGCTTTGATTAATCAAGGTGGCTACCCCTATATGCAGCTCTCGACAGGTGAGATAAATTATAATGATACTGCAAGCTATGATCGCATTACATTGAGTAATGGTACAACCCTAAAATACCATGGCGACAACTACTCTTTGGCATCAATTACAAGCTATCAATATATTGATGATGATATGTTTTTCGATAATGATTTCACACCTCTTGATTATTTTACCCTACGTCAAGCAATCAAGGAGCATTCGGTGACAGAAGATATTGTCTATCGTTCGGAACACGACTCTCAATATAATTTTTTAATAGGTGCATTTGGTTTTTTTAAACATCAAAGGATGAATGCCCCAGTAACATTTAAGGAGTATGGAATTGATACTTTAATTTTAGAAAATGCCAATGAATACTTCGGACAATATTCATTTGTTTGGGATGAGCCACAATTTGTGTTGGGAAGCCTCTTTTCAAATCAAACATTGGGGGGAGCCATATATCACGAGTCGACTTATGAGAGTGAGAGATGGGCAATTTCGGCTGGTTTGAGATTGGATTATGAGCGTGCCTCGCTTGATTATCGAAATTTTGCTGATGCAAGTTGTACAGTCCTTGATGGCAATGGGCAATTCTATTCGACAAAACCAATAAAGATCGACCAAAGTGATGCTACCACAATTGATTTTTTGGAGGTATTACCTAAATTTAATGCAATATATCGACTTGGCAGATTCAATCAAAACTCACTATACGCCTCAATAGCAAAGGGTTATAAGGCAGGCGGGTTTAACACACAGATGTTTTCAGATATTCTTCAACAGCGAGTAATGAAAGAGTTTGGTGTAAGCTTGGGCGAGACCTATGATACTGATGAGATCATAAGCTATAAACCCGAGCATAGTTGGAATTATGAGGTTGGGGGTCACCTGGAGAATCTTCAACGCACGCTAACTGCCGATTTAGCGCTCTTCTATATCGACTGTAGGGATCAACAATTAACAGTTTTTCCCGAGGGTCAAACCACGGGGCGAATGATGACAAACGCTGGACGTTCAAGAAGTTTTGGGGCAGAGGTTGCATTTACTGCACAAATTTGGGATAGGATTAGATTTAATAGTTCGTATGGCTACACCAATGCAAAATTTATGGAGTATGTTAGTGGCGAAAGTAACTATGCTGGTAATTATGTCCCTTATGCCCCTCAGCATACCCTTTTTGCTGAGATGAGTTATACTCAACCTATTGCCTCGGGTTGGCTTCGTAGTATTGGTTTTGATCTCAACACCTCTGGCGTAGGTAAGATTTATTGGTCAGAAGATAATGAATTTGCTCAACCATTTTATGCTCTATTGGGATCCTCTATTCGTTTTGAGATGGAGCGATGTGCAATATCACTTTGGGCAAAAAATATACTCGACAAAGAGTATTATACCTTCTATTTTATGTCGATGGAGCGAGAGTTTGTTCAATGTGCTCGTCCACGAACTATTGGTGCAACATTAACTATTAATTTATAAATAAAAAAAGAATGAGAAAATTAATTACAATGCTACTATTTGTAGCGACTGCAACATTTGCAACATCATGTGATAAAGCCGAAGAGATCATTTCGGATATCGTTGCTGATAATACCGAGATGGAGTACACAGGTACAATCGATGTCTCAGCTATGGGTGTCTCAATGTATACAGCTGAAGATATCCAATTTATATTGGAGAAGGATGGCGATGTTGTATCGATCATGATGGATCAAGTTAAATTTATGGAGTCTATGCCTGTTACATTGGATATCAAAATTAGCGATGTTCCAACTTCCGATGGATCTTTTGCTATAGATTCAGTTATCCCTACAGTTGGCGGCATCGAGATGGAGGATTATGCTATAAGTGATGTCTCTGGCGAGTTTGACACTAAGTCTCTAACTATGAGTTTTGTGTGCATGAACTTTGATGTTGATTATAACGGTACTATCGAATAATCTTTTGGAGGTTATATTATGCGTATTTATTGAGAATCTGTTTAAATTTCTCTCATCTAATTTGTTAAGGATCTGTTACTTCACTTTTCTCTTTTTCTACTCGTTACATAGCTATTGCTATGCGCCTCGCACAAAGAAGAGAAAATTAAAGCAACATCTCTCTTAACAATTTTAGCGAGAAAAACTTAAACAGATTCTGAGTGGGGACTCATACGCATGAAAAAATTCTCTCTTACAGCCTCTGGAGGCTGTAAGAGAGAATTTTTTAGTACGTGCGCCCTATACTAAATAGGATAGTTATCGTTACTACATCTCAACAAGAGACTCTCCCGTCATATCTGCTGGCTGTTCCAATCCCATAAGTGTAAGTAGGGTTGGAGCAACGTCAGCCAAGATACCGTTGCGAACAGCTTTAACGCGGTCAGAAACAACTACAATAGGCACTGGGTTGAGTGAGTGAGCTGTGTTTACAGATCCATCAGCATTAACGGCGTTGTCGGCGTTACCATGGTCAGCGATCATAACAACCTCGTAGCCATTTGCTTTAGCGGTCTCAACAACAGCCTCAACGCACTCATCAACAGCTGCAATAGCACGCTCGATTGCCGAGTAGACACCTGTGTGACCAATCATATCACCATTAGCAAAGTTTAGGCAGATAAAATCAAACTTCTGAGTTCCAAGAGCTGCAACCAATTTATCTTTCACTTCATAAGCGCTCATCTCTGGTTGCAGGTCATAGGTAGCAACCTTTGGAGATGCAACCAAGATACGCTCCTCACCCTCAAATTCTGATTCACGACCACCGTTAAGGAAGAAGGTAACGTGTGCATATTTCTCAGTCTCTGCGATACGCAATTGTGAAAGTCCCTTTGAGGCAACATACTCGCCCAAGGTGTTTGCTACATTGTCTTTGTCGAACAAGATGTGAAGCCCCTCAAATTTAGCATCGTAAGGAGTCATAGTACAGAAGTACAATGGCATAGTCTTCATTCCTTCAGCCTCCATATTGGTTTGTGTAAGGACTGTGGTAAGCTCCTTAGCACGGTCGTTACGGTAGTTGAAGAAGATAACTACATCACCCTCTGCGATACGACCTACAGCAGCACCACTCTCATCTGCGCGGAAACAAGGCTTGATAAACTCGTCGGTAACATCAGCATCGTATGACGCCTGCATAGAAGCTACCATGTCTGTAGATGCTTCACCTACCCCACTAACCAAAAGGTCATAAGCCATCTTCACACGATCCCAACGCTTGTCACGATCCATAGCGTAGTAGCGACCAATGATTGATGCAACAACACCAGCAGATGAAGCTGTATGAACCTCCAAAGCCTCGATAAAGCCCTTGCCGCTACGTGGGTCAGTATCACGACCATCCATAAAACAGTGGATAAATGTATTGTCAATGCCATAGTGAGCCGAGATGTCACACATCTTAAAGAGGTGATCGAGTGATGAGTGAACACCTCCATTCGATACAAGACCCATAAAGTGAACGCTCTTGCCATTACTTTTAGCATACTCAAATGCCTTAACAATCTCTATATTCTGCATGATTGAGTTATCGGCACAAGCACGATTAATCTTAACAAGGTCTTGATAGACTACACGACCAGCACCAATATTAAGGTGACCTACCTCCGAGTTACCCATTTGACCCTCTGGCAAACCTACATTCTCACCATCTGTGCGAAGCTCTGCATTTGGATATGCAGCAGTCATCGATTCGATGTATTTTGGGTGTGCATTAAAGATTACATCCGCTTTGTCTCCCTTGCCTTTTCCCCAACCATCGAGGATCATTAGCAATACTTTCTTATTTTCCATTGTATTAATGTATATTTTTTTAAAAAATTATAACTGCTCTTTGATTAGCTCTACCGCCTTGTCAACTGCTACACGCAGACCATCCATGTTTTTGCCACCTGCTGTAGCAAAGAATGGTTGACCACCGCCACCACCTTGCATCTCTTTGGCTGCTTCACGGATTATTTTACCCGCATTAACGCCTTTTGCTACAATATCGTCACCAAGCATAATAGTAAGCATCGGTTTCTCGGTAGCGTCAGAGCCTGCAACATATATCACATTCTTAGCTTGTGAACGCAAATTGTAAGCCACATCTTTTTGGAACTCACCAGTACGAGAGGCAACACCGCTGATTAGAATTACGCCGTCTGTCTCTGGAGTGTTTGCAAGCAACTTAGAAGCCCACTCCGAAGTTTGCTCCTTGCGCATTACCTCAACCTCTTTTGAGAGTGAATCGTTGCTATCGACAAGTTTCTTGACAGCTTGCAACACCTGGTTGTTATTGAGGTGAGCCGAGATATCTTTGACCATATCTTCTGCCATATAGACCATCTTCATTGCATTAGCGCCACTTGTAGCCTCAATACGACGAACACCTGCCGAGATAGCACCCTCCGAGATGATCTTAAAGAGTCCAATGTTACCTGTAGCCGAAGTGTGAGTACCTCCACAAAGCTCTACTGACTCACCAAAACGGATCACACGAACTTTGTCACCATACTTCTCACCAAAGAGCATCATTGCACCAGTTGCGGCAGCTTCCTCTTGGGTTGCCTCACGATTCTCGTCGAGAGGTGAGTTTGCACGAATTGCCTCATTAACTTTGATCTCGACAGCACGCAACTCTTCGGCAGTAACCTTTTGGAAGTGTGAGAAGTCGAAACGAAGAGTCTCGGGTGTCACAAGTGATCCCTTTTGCTCGACGTGAGTTCCCAATACCTCACGCAAAGCGTGGTGCAAGAGGTGGGTTGCAGTGTGGTTATTAGCTGCACTTTGGCGCTTCGACTCACACACTTGAGCAACGAAAGTTGACTCCAAGCTCTCAGGTAACTTCGCTACGATATGGATCGTTTGACCATTCTCCTTTTCTGTAGCTACTACCTCGATCTTCTCCGAAGCATTTTCGACATATCCAGTGTCACCAATTTGACCACCTGAGTTACCGTAGAATGGTGTGCAATCGAACACAAGTTGGTATACAGTTTTATTTTTGGTTGTTACACGACGGTAACGAGCGATTTTAACCTCACTACGTAGAGCGTCGTAACCAACAAACTCACTTTGTTTGATTGGAATAAGCTCTTGCCAATCGTCTGCATCAACAGCAGCAGCATTACGAGAACGCTCTTTTTGTGCAGCCAACTCTTTTTCGAATGCTTCGAGGTCAACCTCAACTCCTTGCTCCTTAGCAATAAGCTCCGTAAGGTCGATTGGGAATCCATAGGTATCATACAATACAAATGCATCTTTACCAGAGATTGTACCTTTGCATGCAGCGATCACACCATCTAATAAGGTAATACCTGTTGCAAGTGTACGAAGGAATGATGCCTCTTCCTCCTCGATTACACGCTCCACTAAGTTTTGTTGAGCTTTAAGCTCGGGGAATTGACCACCCATTTGATCTACAAGTCCTGCTACTAAGCGACAGATAAATGGCTCGGTGAATGATAGATAGGTGTAACCATAGCGAACGGCACGACGCAAGATACGACGAATAACGTAACCTGCCTTAACGTTCGAAGGAAGTTGACCATCGGCAATCGAGAAAGCGATAGCACGCAAGTGGTCAGCGATAACGCGCATAGCGATATCTGACTTCTCGTCGGTGCCATATACTTTACCCGACATTGCAGCCAAATTCTTGATTGTAGGTTGGAATACGTCGGTATCGTAGTTAGATTTTTTGCCTTGAAGGATCATACACAAACGCTCGAAGCCCATACCTGTATCGACATGCTTAGCTGGCAAAAGTTCTAACGAACCATTTGCTTTGCGGTTGAATTGCATAAACACAAGGTTCCAAATCTCGATCACAAGGCAGTGACCCATGTTGACCATATCTTTTCCTGGAACTTCTGCGATATCTGCCTCATCACGCAAGTCGTAGTGAAGCTCGCTACAAGGACCACAAGGACCAGTTTCGCCCATCTCCCAGAAGTTGTCATGTTTGTTACCTTTGATGATATGGTCTTCGGCAAGATATTGTTTCCACATATCGTATGC